>JAERTJ010000163.1 GCA_016844945.1 Fidelibacterota bacterium
ATTTAGCTCTAATGAATATTACCAAGAAATGGAGTATGCCCATTCAACATTGGAAACAGGCGATGAATCATTTTGCCATACTTTTTGAAGACAGGATGATTAACTAACAATGCCATTTACACAGATTTTTGGATAAGCCCGCAAATTGTTTGATAACCGGATGGCGAGGAAACATATACAGTTTCTTTTTTATTCTATTAAAAGCCAAATCCAGTGTCCGGGTTCTTGAAACAATAAACCTTGACCCATCCTTATCCCACTTCCAATCCCCTTTAACATTACCATACTGCATCTCAAAAACCGGAGCACTCACTCTATCACGCAACCTCAGATTTTCATTGTGACCCAGTCCATAATCAGTGGCAATCCCTTTCACATTAATCCTGGCCGAGATATAGGCTATTTCCTCAATAACTTTATCCGGATTATTGTTGTATTTCGGGCCATGGAATCGTTTAACAAAAAGGACTTTGATTCTGCCGTGCAGCAGTTGTGAGACCGAATATATAGTGAATGCTTGCCCCCCTTCCTTGTTGGACCATGCCCAGTCAATGGCACCGAAAGTCATCTCAGACCTTATGTAATCTGAAATGTTCTCGATATCTACAAAATCATAATCCTCACAATTTGAATAGATTTCCTTCTCAGTGACAGGCATTGAACCGTGATCAAAGGGTATTCCCAAAACCTCCTGATGAAATTGGGCTTCTGAATATTGATAATATCTATTCAATACACCATCAAGTCCCTTTGTGCGCCAGGTACAGGTCGGTGTCATCAATCTGCAGATACGAAATCCCTGTATATCAGAATCCAGGTTTTGCGGAATCCATTTACCCTGCCTTGCATCCATATCTGTGCCACAATGAATACAGAACAGGAATGGCTTGGCGGGATCAATATGCTCCATACCAAGAGGAGGATTCTTTTTCTGGCAATGGTGGCAAGTGATAATCCATTCATTCTGACATGACTCATTATATTTTCTACTTAAAATGTTTCTTGAACTTAAAGGAGTACCGGTATAAAAGTAGGAGGCTTCACCTGAGAAGTGACTCGCACATTCAGAGACTACTGGAATGCTATTCTCCTCTATGGACTGAACTTCGTCAAAGTAAATTTTACGTACAGAAGAACTCCTTGCAGAACTTGGACTGAGTCCAACTGCCCTGAATGAAATTCTTGATCCATTATTGAATCTTATTTCCTTTTTATTACTGATGGAATTTTTTCCAAAACAGTGTTTCTTTAAATCAGAATTCATACTGATTTGACTTGTAATTTTATCAACAAAATTATTAACCTGATCTTGATTCGCTACCGTATACAGAATTTTTTCATGTTTGAAAAATGCTGTAGAAAGTAAAATATCATTGCAGTTGAATGTGGTTTTCTCAGCCTGTCTACTGGTCAATAATGTCAAGTTATGGTATTCATGATTATAAATCGACTTCAGATATTCTCGACCATCAAATGAGAATTTATCACCATGATCTGTTTTAAAATACTTTGTGACTACATCCGTTCTGAGTGAGCGGGTTTTTTCTTTTTTTGGTTGTACAGTTTCCTCATGCAAATTCAATACAGCTCGCGGCATGATTGTTTTCCTTTTGATTCGATAATCTGTTGTTCTCAGGAGCCACCGATAGATGACTCATAGGTAGGTTTAACATTAAATTGGTCGTTGCTATCACGGTCCGAAGGAACTGAGTAACTGACCTTAGCTTGTTCTACAACACCCATTAAACTTTTTAGATTTAATGAGCAATCCCTTACATCTTTGCGATTTTCAGTCTGCTGGCTATAATTCAACTGACTTACTTCACTATCCACAGCCTGGGTAAACAGATTTTGGCGATCTGATGGGCGTAGAGGGAGTCTGAGTTGTGTAATTAGTTTTGATCGACTTTCCAGGTTGTATACATTTTCAATAAATTGTGAGTAAGCTTCTCTTGTGCCAGGAATTGACTCCAACAACACTTTGAGATTATACTTGTCCTCTACTGTCCACTCATCTTTGCTGTTGGTATTACAGAACCAATGTTTGAATTTCTTTAGGTCAATGGATTTGTATTTTGATAGGAGAATGATGTTTTTTGAATACTCGTGAATCATTTTATCATCGATATAGAGTAAAGAGAGAATCTGAATAAGGTTGGACAATTCATGGTTCTGAAATATTTCAAGAACAGACTCTTCAATGGTTACATAGCGCAAGAAAATAATCCCCGGCGCTTTTAACCTGGGTAGCACAGCTAGCATAAACTCTTTTTCTCGAGTAGGAGGTAATCGATCAATGATTCTCTTGATGTAGTCCTTAGCACCGGCTTTTAATCGTGGATAAGGCTGGGTACCTGGTCTGACGGGAAGTCCAGCATGCATAAGAAGACATAGCTCAAAAAATTTCCTAAAGGGCAATGTTTTCCATATTGACCGTGGACTTAAATCGAATATTGCATGGGGTAAAACTGTTTTCTTTTTCATCATCACACTCGTTCTGTATCGCGTTCTAAAAACCGTACCCACATCCGGTTTCAGCGCTCTTTTTTTAATCAACTCTACTGATGCTTTTTCATCAGTACTCCTCTGAGTTTTAGAATTTCATATCCCCGGTTTTCCAGGCGCAGCTATAAGACACTAACAACAATCGGCAATTTCACTATAAATCTACTTTTTTTAAAAAATAATACTGGGAGAGTTGGAGGATAGTTTCGAGATAATGTAATTACAAATCTTACTATTTGTAAATTATAATCTTATGTCGTATATGGGTCTGTTATTCACTCAATTTTTCAGGATTACAGACCCGACTTTTTAACGTTATGTTGGATTTATGGGCTGATTTTCAGCAATTCGATCTAATCGTTTTCGTTAAACTCGACTGGGAATCTGGAGGCGAGCATCTAGATGCATTCTTCAATTTGAACTTTGTAACAATCTCTCTGATTCCAACCTCCCCCCTGGCCCAGCGATAATCCTCGGTCTGAGTGTCCATCAACTTAAAAGTTGTGACCGTTATCCCGCTGCGGGCAAGACAGAACCGTTTCCGCTCTGAGTCGTAGTCCTCAACAAAGCGCATCCATAAACTCGAGAATACACAATAATTGTATCTGTAAAAAACTCATTGATAATAGGAGAATGTTTTTTGTGATAAATAGAATCGCGGGTGAAATGAAAACCGATGGACAAGCTTGGAATTTCTGACTAATTGGGGATAATATGCGAATGAAACATTCGATTATTGGGATAATATGCGAATGGAAATGTCTTTTTTTGGGGATAATATGCGAATACATTTCAAGCAAGTTGGATAAGAAGAGATGTCTGTGGGAGGATACTGTGGAAAAAAGGTCGCTTTTCGATAAATTGAATGCACACATTTCAAAGAAGCAAATTACACTACTAATTGGTGCAAGGCAAGTGGGTAAAACAACTCTGCTCAAACAGTTGCAAACCGAAGTGCAGCGACTCGGCAAGAACACTCATTACATCACCCTGGAAAATCCTCAATATTTAGAACTACTCAATGAGCACCCGGATAAACTCTTTGAAATTATTCCACCTGTTAATGATGAAAAAAGAATGGTTCTATTCATAGATGAAATTCAATACCTCAATGATCCATCAAACTTCTTGAAATATCATTACGATGAGCATCAGAATCTACTCAAGATGGTTGTAACTGGGTCTTCAGCATTCTACATAGATGATAAGTTTAAGGATTCTTTAGCAGGCAGAAAGAGGATTTTCACGCTTCCGACATTATCCCTCTCAGAGTTTTTACAATTCCAAAACCGAAAAGAGCTGATTCAATTTGTTAATTCAGGCTCACTCCCCTTGGTTCACAAAAGTGAAATGGAAAGAAAGCTAAATGAATATCTGATTTATGGAGGATATCCTGAAGTAGTTCTGGAATCAAACTTGGGTGAAAAGCAAGCAGCCTTGAAAGAAATCTCAGACTCCTATGTTAAGAAGGATGCCTTAGAAGCAAATCTCAAGTTTCCTGATGTTTATATGAAACTATTGACTATCATTGCCAGTCAGTCAGGCTTGTTTAATTCGCGGGAAGTGGGAAACAATCTTAAGATAGATAGAATGACCGTTGAAGCCTATCTCAAGGTCATGCGTAAATCATTCCATGTCTCAATAGTCAAACCA
Organism: Fidelibacterota bacterium; assembly: GCA_016844945.1. Lineage (GTDB taxonomy): Bacteria > Fidelibacterota > UBA8477 > UBA8477 > JABMPR01 > JABMPR01. Next base: position 4,159 of record JAERTJ010000163.1, read on the forward strand.
TATTCACGCAATTTATCAAAGGAGTTGCGGAAAATGCCCAAGCTCTACTTGAATGACCTGGGTCTCAGGAATTATTTCATGAACAACTTCTCACCCATCGCAAGTCGAGAGGATCGGGGTGATCTTCTGGAAAACTATGCGTTTCGACTGTTCTTAGATCACTATCCACTAGATGATATTAAGTTCTGGAGAACACAAAAAGGACAGGAGGTTGATTTCATTATTGCTGAAAAGAATGCATATGAGATCAAATATGATCAAAAGGGATATGACGTTTCTAAGTATCAACACTTTAAAGATCAGTACCCTGAAATTCCTCTAACTCCTATGTACAAAAGTAACATTCTTGAGTTATCAATATAACCCAATTATACATAAAGTGTTAACAACCGGACACCATGGAATTGACTCAGGAAGCATCACAGTTAGCTGAGAGCCATGCATAGCTTGGCTATAGATACCTGTTTGAGTTCTTAGAAACAATTACAACGGTTTGTCTAATTTATTGAAAATCATTTGATTGGTTTTTATTACCGCTCCCAGCTACAAAAAGGTGCATTCGAGCTTCATTATGCATCTTTAATCCCGGATGCAGGTGCGCCTACCCTTTGCACCTATAAACCTTATACCCCCATCCTGGACGAGCTCAGGATAATATGGAAACAAAATATCATTTGAGGTTATCGATGGAGCACAGGAACGCCCTATACTGTGAGGGACTTGGTACATTTAGGGGGATTCTTGCTCCCCGCATAAATCAGATCACTCTCAGGTCACTATTCACATTCTGAAGATCACTATTTCAGAACAGGGTGATCGCTCCAGAGATAACATCTAGCCCTGCTGACCGATTTGGGGCAACCAGTCAACAGGGACAATTCTACACCAAATCATCAGCAATTTAATTGTTCAATTCACTTACTGATGGATAAGATTTTAACTCAACCAGGAAGTTGATCCCGGGCGTCCAGCGCTTTCCGTAGTTGTGGCTTTGATACAATCTCTCGAATTCCCACCTCCACTCTGGCCCAACGATAATCCTCAGTTTGTGTATCCATCAACTCCAGAGTTGTGATTACCGCGATCTGTGGGATACCACTGCGCATCAGACGCAGTTTATGATTTTTCCACAAACCGATACTACTGGGTGAAATAGTGAAAACCATAGGCCTGGATGTCCGCTTGATGAGAGGCAATACATAAAGCCTGATGCCTGGTTTACAGTTTCCTGTACCAGGGATTGATTCGGGACATTGATCACAGACTGGAGCTATGGGTTCTTTACAGAAGATAACCTCATCAACAGCAGCACACCTTGATTGCTCCTCCCCCTCCAACCAGAGTGCTCTCACATTTTGCTCTGCAAGAACATAACGGGTATGGTCTGGTGCTTTAAGAAGATGAACTGTTTGTCTTCCGAAAGATAGGATTCACCACGATCAATAAAGAAACGATGCTTGCCTGCTTCATTATGATCAATCCTTAGCCTTGGAATATCATGCTGCTCAAGATGCGACTCCAGTCGTTGAAGTTCCTGGTCAATATCCCAGTCTATTTCACTCAAGGTCGCTAACGCACTATCCAACTTTAATTTTGATACTTTTATCATTACTCTCCTTTCCGAAACGCCTTGATTTCTGGCTGCGGGATGAGGTGACTAATCCTTCTATATCCATGCGACAAATGGATACTTGGCCGTTGATCACAAGGTTCTCTATAGGCGCAAAAACCGCATGATGCAGTATTAGGGAACGGCCAATCTTTGGTCATCATCTTGATGATGTTCAATAATTCTGCCCTGAATTGGATGAACTCCCAGGAGGGTTTCTCGCAAGAAATCCATGGCCCACCCTTCTGACAGCCTTTCTTGCCATACTTTCCGTCCCGTTTATAAATTTCGTGCGCTCTCAAGAAGTAGATCGATGTACGCATCACCTTCATCCTGATTCTCACCCAGGATCCATTGATAAGCAATTCACCATGTCGAAGCGCATAAGCGTACAGGTTCAATTGCCAGTCTCGATTCAGAGCTCTTTTAATGGGACGTTGCATTCCCGATTTTATATCTACCAGCTCCAAACCTCCATCTGGGTGTTGCCGCAGCTGATCAATGGTTCCAGTTAGAATCATCCCCTTCAAACCAACCCTGAACTTTACTTCAGAATACAGGATGTGGTCCGTCAGATTCCGCTTATGATTTACATATCCCTTCAAAAGTTCTTCCCCATGAGTTTTCAGGATTAACACATCCTTTCCTGGCTCATTTTTCCAATTGATAGGAATGTGAGTTTCTTCACCCATAAGCTCCTCAAGGGCATTCTCATACAGAGAAGGGATATCCTGGGTAAAACCATTGGTGTGCAGTCTATGAATACATAAATGCAGAGCACTCCCGTGAATGGCAGCCAGACTGCGATAGCTGGGGTCAAGTTTTAATACATGACGAAATCGAAACATGAGCGGACAACTGAGCCAGTCCTTGATGGTGGACTGGCGCAGCTCTATTCTATCCAAGATTTCAACTTTCCGATACATAATCCCCGTCATCTTTCGTACCAGGCTTTTTTCCCCGTTTGGTTGATTTGGCACTAGACCAACTCATTACTTCTGCAATCAGGACCAGAACCGCTTCAATCAGAATTTGAATGCCTTTGCCATTCATGCTCGTCCCTCGAATCGCTTGAATTTGAACTGATCGTTAAACAATCGATGAAGGGATAGATGTTTCTCTAGAATGGATTGCGGAGGAGCACTTTTCAAGGCTTCGGTAATTGCGTTGTACAAACTCCAGACGGTCCGCGGAGAGAAATCCTCGTATTGTGGAGATTCCCATTCACGGTGGGCAACAGGTATCTGTCTTGGTGTCATGATGCCTCTTCCATAAACCAGACCCAACATGCGGTAGGCCTGATCATCCTGGAGCGGAATATCTTGCATGGCTCCAACATCATCCAAAATTTCTGAATAGGTCTGCTGAGACCTGTAGATGGCTGCGAGTGCCAGAGATTCCATATCTCGTATGACATTGCTGGTGTGCTTGCGCAAAACTGTAATGTCCCCAGAAATTGCCATATTGTCACATACAAAGACGGATGCACCTACAGCGATACCCACTGACATGCTGCGATCATAGCTGTTGCGAAATCCAATCGATAAACCCAGGCTGGGATCCAGAGAGCGAAAGGTGTGGACGCCAAACATTTTATTGCCATCAGCGGCCAGCCCAAAATGACTCTTTTCATATGAGAAATCCGGAAATATGCTGCTGGTCATTTGTAAAAGCATGGTTGCGAGTTGTTCATGGGGAACGGGTTGATAGGTTCTGGTTTTCGCTGGAAGTGGAATGGTAGTAAGTTCGTTCATGGTAGCGCTTTCGGCCCCACTGTGTAGCATGAGTGTCATAATTGACCTCCTCTGGTTGTTTGTTAAATTTTAGTTGAGCGAAATTTCTTGACTAAGGATTACAGCATACGATGATCGGCAAATGAATAGAATTCATTCGCAATAATGAGATGGTCCAGCAGCTGGATATCAATTGAATCGAGTGCTGTTTTCAACTTTTTGGTAATCTTTTGATCGGACTGACTGGGTGTATTGCATCCGCTTGGATGGTTGTGTGCGATTATCACTGCCTTGGTGGCTGGATAATCAACCATGATGGAACGAATCAATTCCCTCGGGTATATTGCTGCAGTATCCAGACTACCGGTAAACAGAATTTTGGTGTCGATCACCTCATGCTGGGTATTCAGGTAGATCATGGCAAAACTTTCGCGATATTTTGAGTTTGTAAACATGGCCCGTAGATGATCAGCGGCAGAGCTGGCATTCCCGAGTCTTTGACCTGCTTCCAGGGTAAAGCGTTTGATGAATTCTTCCTTGATGAGATCATCACTCATCTGGTCCAGATCTTATTCCATAGATCATTTCCCTCCGGCTTTTGCAGAAACAACCCCAGCCATAGGCTATTAAGCTTATGGATAATATCATACTTCTCTCAGGGCTTCTTCATGCGATTATGTGTGAATATCCTTCACACTACATATCGCTAAAAAAGGGGGATATTTTCCAGATTGATTACATATTTCATCTGGAGGAAATATAGTAAAAATAAATATATTTTATTTACATATATTGCATATATTGGTAATATATCAATATGAATTATGATCAATTATTACTGACTTTTTCTGAGCGACCTTTTTTTGAGACCGCTGATTTGCTCACTTTGTTTAACGAAAGCGAGCAACAAGTTTTACCACGCCTATCCAGATGGGTTAGCCAGGGTAAGCTGCTTCAATTACGTCGGAGTAAATATCTTCTTCCTGAGCATTATCAGAAACAAACCCCGCACCCCTTTTATATTTCGAATTTTTTATACTCACCTTCATACATTTCACTTTATACCGCTTTAGCACATCACAAACTCATTCCAGAACATACACCACTCATTCAAGCGGTTACTACACGGGATACGAGACGTTGGCAAACCTCATATGGCAATTATCAGTACCACAGTTTAAAAATAGATCGCTTTAGGGGTTATGAGATTCACCGATTGGGAAGTTTCTCACAGCAAAATGCATTTATTGCAACCCCTGAAAAAGCATTGATTGATATTTGTCTCCTTAATAGCGGTGAATGGGACGTAGAACGTTGGCGCAGTTTAAGATTACAGAACATTGAAATTTTGAACTCAGATATTCTTATTGAAAATATAAAGTGGATTCATAGCAAGAAACTTACCCGTGGAGTTACGGCGCTCCTTCAACATTTGGAGAGATCAGATGAAAAGTGAAGCGATAAGAATCGCAACTGAAGCTGGATCACCTACAGTTGCATATCTCAAATTACGGGAATACTTGCAGCATGCCATACTGAGGGTGCTTTTTGAGCAGAAGGATCTACATAACTTAATTTTTCATCGGGGAACCGCTTTACGCATAATCCACAATCTTAATCGGTTTTCTGAAGATCTTGATTTTCACTTAAAAATTCCCAGTAATGATTTTCCCTTCACTCCTGTAATAACGAGGCTGAGAAAAAATCTGGGGTTGCAAGGATATCTAACGAGCGAACCCATGGTTAAAGAAAAAACGGTTCGATCAACTTTTATAAAGTTTGAAGGATTGCTTTTTGAATGCGGCTTATCACCCAATGAAAGAGAGAAACTCAGTATCAAACTAGAGGTTGATGCAAATCCTCCTGCCGGATGGCATTTTGAGCAAAATCTTATCAATGAATACTTCCCGTTTAGTCTCATTCACCATGACATCCCAAGCTTTCTTTCAGGGAAATTCCACGCGCTTCTGCAAAGGCCCTACACTAAAGGTCGCGATTTCTATGATATCGTTTTTCTGTTATCACGCTGGAAAGATCTTCAACCCAACATTCCATATTTACAAAATGCCTTAAAACAAACGAACTATTCTGGAGAGCCAATAAATCAGAATACCTGGAAAGGTGTCATTGGCGATTATGCGAGGGGGTTGAATTGGGATCATATTCGGGATGATATCAGGCCATTTTTAATTTCAGATGCTGATAATAATCTACTTGACCTGAACATCTTGTTAGGGTTGTTAGATTATTAAATTGATAGATCACTTCTTAGAGCCAATAGCACGAAGTGAGCTTCGACCCTTCAGCTTCGCCCGCCCTCCTCAAGTACGTAGTACGGTGGTCAGGCCCAGGAAAGGCTTCCTTGGAATGACGTTTTTATGCTCAGCACATGCTCTACCTAGTGTGACGGCTAAGGTCCAGTAGGGGTTAGTCTCCTAGATACACAACAGAATCGTCGGTAAACTTATAGTTGCCGCAAGCGCTCACACCTGAATCATCAAATTCCAGCTTGTGTCCATGTTTGTCCACCCAGCCAATGATCTTTCCTGGATTTCCAACAACAAGCGCGAATGCAGGCACATCTTTGGTAACCACAGCACCAGCTCCAATGAAGGCATACTCACCAATAGTTGAACCACAAACGATGGTTGCATTTGCACCAATAGAGGCACTCTTCTTCACCAACGTTTTTGCGTAGAACTCGGTGCCACGTTGTGGGAATTCGGATCTGGGTCTTTGGATATTGGTAAAAACCATAGAGGGACCGCAGAAGACATAATCCTCCAATTCAACCCCCTCATAAACTGAGACATTGTTCTGAATTTTTACGCCATTTCCGATTTTAACATTGTTGCCAACATTCACATTCTGACCAATGGAGACCTTTTCGCCAAGGCTAGAACCACCTTGGACGTGGGAATAATGCCAGATTTTGGTTCCCTTCCCCACCGTAACTCCGGCATCTACTTCACTGGTGGGGTGGACGAAAAAATCTTGATTTTGCGGAGCTGGTTCATTATTGGCTGCATCAGCCGTCCCCATTAGTGATTCGGTAGCTCTTTCCAAAACCTCCAACACATCATAAGCATTCTGGCCGTCTGCGATCTCAAGTTTTGATCCATCTAGATGATCGATAAAATACTGAATTTCATTAGTTAGGGGAAATCCCTTGTCGTAGGGGATGACTTCGGTTGGCCCCTCACGTTTGATGGGTTCACCCTGCACCCAATCAATACCCTTTTCGTAGAAGAGAATATCTTTATCAGCCGAACTATCCTCAAAGGAAATCATACCCTTGGAGCCAATCATAACCATACGATGCTCTTTAAAAGGGTGTAACCAGGACACGAAAATGTGACCAGCTACATTATTAGGATAGGTCAAGGAGGTCATGGTTGTATCATGGATACCTGGTGTTAAGTAAGCACCTCCCCGACTGACTACGTCTATTGGGTTTGAGCCAATAAAAAATTCAAATAT
>JAERTJ010000164.1 GCA_016844945.1 Fidelibacterota bacterium
AACGAACATCTTCTCACCGGCTTTGTGCAGTTGACGCATACTAATGCTCACCTTTTTTGACCAGAGCCGATAGTGCTCACAGAACTGGGAATAGCCCAAGCCTTCTGGATGTTGCTCACGGTACTCTTCCCACAGCAGGGACCGGGTCACATGTTTCTTTTTCAACTCAGTATTCATTTTGGTAAAGTCTGGAAGTGGTCGAGTTGAACCCTTCGGCTTCTCACCAAAGAGAGCGGTGTATATCTGGTCATCATTTAAGGTCTGGATCAGAGCAAGAGTGAGGTCACTGGCTTTGTAGGCTGTGAGGTAGTCGTTTACTGTTGACCGTGGCAAATCCAGAGCATTCCTGATCGCACGGATAGACAGATCAGTCAGCTCCTTCAACTCTATAATCTTGCGGATGTATTTCATTTTTAGTCTCCCTGCCCACCGATGAGGCGGGCTGTTCCTATGGTGTTTTCGGCGCATTTATATCCTCTTCGTTAAATGAGGACATGTTCACCTTGAACAGGAGTGTGGCAACTAGGATTAGTTCGCCAAGGGGGTTTTAAATATTATTCCAGTCAACTCCGTGAAAGTGTCCGAAACTTTCCGGAATCGATGTCAGAAGTTGTCCGGATATTCCAGTGCAGGGTCAATCGCTATAATATCAACACTGTACCGTGTAATTTGGGTGTACGTAATTCGTTTAGTATGAACGACTGCACACCCCATTCAGTTGCTTCAATGTACAAATTAATGGGGCCCAAAGGCATTCTAGGATAATAGGTAGCCTAGAATATTAAACTTTGATTTCTATCGTTCTTTTGTGGGGCGATGGAAAACAAAAAAGCCCCACCATTTGGCGGGGCTTTAGGAATGTTTTTACTGAAAATTTAGAACAAGGTGCTAATGTCGTATGCTAGATATAATCCTGCATTTATCCATGCTACACTCCCAATATCATTGTCACCGGAAGCAAGCGTCATATTAGCCCGTGCATATGGTTTTATCACGAGAGGAATATTTGGCACCGCAAAGCTGTACAGTGCTCCAGCAGTCATACCTACACTTGCACCATAATACCCACCTCCAACCTCAACAGAGATTGGACCCTTCGACGTTTCAACCAAAGCTGTGTTCAGTGTAGCAATGGCCACAACACCTTTGTAGTCTTGAAGGTCAGAAAAGTCATACATGCCGAGTTCCACACCAACTCCAAATTCAAGTGGCCCAACTGCGAACCCAAAGGGTGTTGCTGCAATGAGACCAAAAACGGGAGCCGCTTTTCCATCACCCAGTCCTGAACTCATGTAAACAGGATAACCACCCATTATACCTGCGGTGTATCCAATCAAAGCAGATCCACTTGTAACTTCCGACTCTAGTGTACCCTCTTCAGCCAGCATGGCTTCCATGGCATCGCCAGCATCTTCCATAGGCATTTCTTCTACGGCTGTTGTATCGGTCATTAGCATTTCGTCCATACCCATAGTATCGACAGCGGCAGAATCTGCAACCATTCCAACTGCCATCGTATCGGCTGCCATTTCAGCGGGTGCTTCCATGCCTTCCTGACCGAATGCAGCTACAGCTATAACTAAAATAAATAGTAAAGAAAAACGTTTCATGTTTCCTCCAAAGTTTTCCAATGTCTTAAGGTCAGGATGACCCATTTTTTAAATTGATCTCGAAACACCCCAAATCGAGGTCATATATTTCTCGATAACGCGTAAATAATACACTTTGGCATGGCCAAAAGCAACGTTCAATACTAGGTTCAAGAAGGTTTTTTAAAATTAGTGCTCACACTTTAAAATCTGTCTAAAAAAATCAACTCAGTATTTTAGCTAGGAGGAAAAGTGCGTCTCAAGAACACTGACAATCCTAGCAGCGCTCTTTCCTTCCCAAAGTGCAGGAACTTTATCCTGGAAGTTGGATTTTTCCAGACTTTTTACTGATCTGCAGAAAATTTCATCTGCCCTAATTAGCTGATTGCTACCTTCCCAAATCGTGATTGGTCTTTCCGTACTAGGGCGAACCGTCAGGCAGGGAATTTTAAGGTAGGTCGTCTCCTCTTGAATGCCTCCTGAATCAGTTATAACAAGTGAACTATTGTTGACCAACTTCAGAAATTCAAGGTAGGAGAGTGGTCCAGTAAGATGCATGTTAGCGGAACATTCTAACCGCTCCAGTAGCTCGAATTTCACCAGCATCTGTTTTGTCCGCGGGTGAATGGGAAAGATGAGGGGAATCGTCTCAGAAGTTTTGATCCATTGGTCAACCAGGACTGATAATACTTTCTTATCATCAACATTCGAGGGACGATGAAAGGTCATAACACCATATTTGGTGAGTGAATTGCCAAAATCCAAATCCAGGTGTCCTCCATTTAGGCCTATCAAATCCAGATCAATAGCAGAAGCTTGCTCTAGATGACTAACCAGACTGTCGATCATGAGGTTTCCTAGCATGTGCACTTTTTCATTTGGGACACCTTCAGAAAATAGGTTTTCTGAAGCATCCTCAGATGTGGTGATATAAAGATCTGTTATCGCATCGGTCACCAGGCGATTGATCTCTTCTGGCATTTCACGGTCCCGACTCCGCAACCCAGCTTCGTAATGAGCGACTGTTATATTTAGCTTGGCAGCTACAAGGCTGCAGGCAGCCGTCGAGTTTACATCCCCAACGACCATCACCATCTCAGGTTTTTCACTGAAACAAACAGCTTCGAAACGTTCCATGATCCTAGCAGTTTGTACTGCATGACTACCAGAGCCGACTCCTAGGTTGATGTGGGGTTTGGGAATGTCCAACTGATCAAAAAAAGAATGGGACATCTTCTCATCATAGTGTTGGCCGGTGTGGACCAGGATAGGTTCAATGGTGGGATGGTCTTTGAGTGCGTGCATAAGCGGAGCTATCTTCATGAAGTTTGGGCGAGCCCCAGCTATAATTATAATTTTGTGTTTGTGCTTATTTGTCTGCAATTGAATCTCCACTAGTTTAGCGGATAAATTAAGATGGCCCCTTTGAATCTAAGATACTTTTCTGCAATCCTATTTGTCCAATTCTGAGACAGGAATTCCTGAGGTATCCCCTGTGACCTAGCCGAGTCTAGTGGCTCGTGGGTAAATCACATCATTTTCATTATTGAAGGGCTCGTTCCTGGTTTGGATACTGGGTTTTCTCGTTCGCCAGCGGCTCTCTCGAAAAGTGGTGAGAAGGTACAGTGCCAGGTGGAGTGGACTTCAATATCTGAGCACTGTAATGAAAAGGTTTTGCTTCGCGTCCTCAGCGCCCTTTGCGGTTCCGAACTGCACAGCAATAATACTTTGGAGAACATATACCCACCTTTATATTGCCGCGCTAAATCGGGCACTGGTGTCTCCTTCGACGGGCTCAGGAAGACGCAGAGATGGAATTCTCGAACCGATTAATTGTACAGCCTGTGATAAAGAATTTATTCCCATGTCATTGTGGGAAATATGAACAAATGAAAAAGGATTGATCCTTATGTCTGGAACCTTGCGGATGCGTGTCTTTCTGGTTGTCCTCCTTATCGGAAGCGCTGCCTATATGCTGAGAGATACCATTAGCTATTACACGATGGATGAGACCACAAAAGAAGCCCTCATTGAGAGCGGTGAGTTGGACGATATCCGAAAAAATATCATCCACCAAGGATTGGATCTCCAGGGCGGTATGCACGTTGTCCTTGAAGTGGATTTAGAAGAACTAATCAAAACACGCGTTGAGGACGGGGATGCTGATATAAATGCAATCATCTCCAATAGTCTCACAGAAGCCCAGGAAAACGAACTGGATTTCTTCCCAACCTTCGCAAAAAATGTAGATGCCTCCAACATCCGCCTGGCTCGCTATTTCCCTATCTATGAAAAAGGGCCCAATTCAGATGTTTTAGATGCCCTTGAATCCGATGCTAAGGATGCTGTTGATCGTGCTGAAGAAATTATTCGCAATCGAGTGGATCAGTTTGGTGTCTCTGAACCAACCATCCAGCGGCAGGGGGCCTGGAGAATTGTTGTTGAACTTGCCGGTATCTCCAATCAAGCACAAGCCAGAGAATTGATTCAGGCTACAGCCTTGCTGGAGTTCGTACTGGTTCAGGAAGACGAACAACTTCTCAATGAAGTGATTCGCAATATCGAC
>JAERTJ010000165.1 GCA_016844945.1 Fidelibacterota bacterium
GCTCCTTTTTGAATGGTCCTCAAAAGGTCAAATCATATGCCAGCTGGTTTTTCAGTTCAGAATATTAAGGTATGAAGTGCCAGCAAACCAGATGATTGTTTACCAATAAGCGCTGGGAGGCGGTCAGGCAATTCTACACAAGCAGACTTAAGCTAGTCGATGTTTCAGAAAGCTGAAAGTCTTATCAGGTTTCTGAGGGATGATTCATGAGTTGCGATTTGTCATAATACTTACGCCAGTTCTATCAACTTCAGGAAGGAGGGCAAACTTTCCTATTGCTGGGGAATCCCCCCTGGAAATGCCTAGAGAGGTATAAGAAATACAATTAAACGAGATTCAAAGACCATTTATCCCTCTCACTCGCTAGATCAGGCTTGACAACTGGAATAAATTCGGTTAAGCTTTAGCAATATTTTTTTCATTTTGTAAATGTATATGAAATTTGGCACCTTTTTTAAGCAAAAGTGGTCTTCATGATTAGAATTGTATTACTATATCTAGTATTTGTTGCTATTGGTACAGCGGAATCATTGCCTGCATCTATAATTCATCCCGAAGCTGATGGAAGCGATTTCGAAAACACTTTGACAGATATGAAGTGTATCGATTTTTCTACCTCCTTAATAGAGTCAGAGATTTACAGGTCTTTTGTCAAGAATCATAAAACCAGAGCGCATATCTATCGAAAAACCTCTCAACAAATTGGAGATACATTGTCGTTCTCCGTTCGAAATTTCTATGATCAAACCAAGTGGAATAATATCAATTCTGTACTGGTTTTCGATACAACAGGACTCTCCATTTGGGTTGAATCCGAATCAATCAATAATTTGCTTACAACTCTTGAGCTTGCCTTAATCATTGAAAAATTCACTTCGTATTTATTCGATAAATCAGGTCCGTATTCTGTGGATACCTCTGAAGGAATTCTCAATATCATGGGAGAATATTTTGGCTCTCCCCCAGATATTGACGGGGATGGAAAGCTTGATATCCTACTTCTTGATATCGATGATAATTTTGCATCAAGCGGCAGTTATATTGCTGGATTCTTTGATCCCAATGATCTGACAAACTCCCCAACATCAAATCGGCGGGACATCATATACATAGACCTATATCCTTCAATTGTATTTGAGGGGGAGCTTAGTGTCGAAAGGTCAATTCCCACCCTTGCTCATGAATATCAACACCTCATTCATATCAACTACGAAGGTCCTGAACGAGAGTACATATTCATAAATGAGGGACTTTCAGAGCTCGCTGAAATCGTTTGCGGTTTTACCCCGCGCTCTGAATCCAAATTTCTTGAGGACCCTTTTCAGCCCCTGTTCGAATGGAACCAGACTGACCCTTTGTCAGACTACTCCAGGGCTTCACTTTGGACCCACTACCTGTTTGAGCAAATTGGATATGACTATATTTCTAAACTCGTGCAGTCAAGCCTCACAGGCCCAGCTGATTTAAGTCAGCTTTGTCACCGGTACTCAGAGCGCACATTCCCCGAGCTTTTCGTTGACTGGTCTGTGACCAATCTTGTGAATAATGGCAATATCGATTCGCGTTATGGCTACAATCACCCTATGAGAAAGGATTTCAAAGTTTCGTGTGAACTCATCGAGCCCAAACTCCCTGTGGTCAATGAGCTCAGAATAGGCAATTTTTGTGGAATCCCAGTCAACATCCCGCATGTAAATGAATTTTCTTTTGCTTCCAGTTCCTCCCACCTGTTTACAACCGTTATTGCTGAATACCCTAATGGTTTAATCGAAATTTTGCCACAACCTTCAACTTCTTTTTATGTTTCGCTAGATGATTTTCAAAACGGAAGTGCCATTCTTCTAGCATGCAACCTGTCCCCTCCTAATTCAGAGGGTAATCTGGAGCACATTGTTACTCAGTATGTACTATCAGGCAAGAAAACTGGTATAAATCAGTAATTATCTTATGACGATGGCCTTCCAGACATCTTCATCAACAGCGCTTCCTATTTGCTGATCTCTGGCGGTGACGAAATTGCTATCCGATTTGTTCCAGAATCTGCTGTGTGGCTCGAGAGTCTTTCCCTTCGGACGATTTTCTTAAACGAAATTGTCTCCACAGGGTTATCCCAGAATGAACCTCGAAATGTGATAATTAGTCTCACCACTGATGTCAATGGTATGCCTGGTACGCCGATCGTGGAGAATTTTCTGCATCAGTTTCAGCGCTCCTTTGGGAATTTGAAGCAGGAGACCATTGTTTTTCATGACTATCACCAGGGTGAAATTGAACTGCGGGAGCCATTTTTCGTTGTGGTAAGTAATGACAATATTGATTCAAATTATTTTGGAATCGGTATGGATAGCATGATGACCGTTTCCGAGACTTACACAAACTTTACTCAGAACAATTCACAAGAAACTAACTGGCAAGCCATGGAAACCGCATCAATTAGTGGTAGCACCATGTCTGGTTGGAATGCAATGTGTCGGGTTTCGGTGGTATCCCCCACGAGTTATGTAGAGGACAATTCGCTTTCACCAGTGTTTAGTCACGATCATGCAACGCTTAACTTGGAATTATCCCTGCCTTTTTCAATTGATACTCTCGCGTCGGGCATAGTTTCGATTCTACCCTCCGGAGCCTTTATCGAAGCGCATCCTGTTTATCATCAGGGAACTCTGGCCGTTTCCATGCCCCTGGAGGTTGGAGATGTATACACCACTCATGTTCATTTGGTAAAAGATGATCAGGAATTTGCTATTGATACGCTACTAACCTGGGCACTTCCGCTAGCAGGTAGTTTTGAGCTTATCCAGAATTTTCCCAACCCATTTAACAGAAGTACGACCTTACCATATATCATATTAAAGCCTGGTGATGTAAAGGTCCAAGTGTTTGATATTTTAGGGCGGGAACAGAGAACTATTTCCGTTGAACATGCTCAGCCTGGTGCACATAAGGTGGAGTTGAACCTGAGTGGATACCCTAGTGGCGTCTATTTTTGCCGTGTCGAATATCGAAGCAATAATACGCGTAATATTGAGCATGATGTGGTCAAACTGTTACTGATAAAATAACCAATGAGAGCGATCCGGGCAGGGTGTCAATCAGAATGCGAACGCCGAATGACATCCCCACCCTCCTTTCAGATCGCCCTCTAACTTAAAGGAGGAAATATGGAAAGGAAATTCCTAATGAGAGTAATCTCCACTGTAATTTTGGGGGCGATTATCCTTATGAGCGGGTGTGAGTTTGATGAACCGATGTCTAGTGGAAATAGTACATCAGCCGAACGCAATTTGAGCACCCCTTTATTTAAAGTAAACTATGATGAAAAAACAACAACCTACGCCTACCATTGGCCTGGCAATGTACTGCATGAAAACACCTTGGATAAACCTGCTGGAGATGAAGATGTCTTGTACATGATTGACTATCAGTTTACAAACAAAACCATTGCTTTTGATGATCAAGGGTACTTTCATTATTCCACAACAAATGTTGAAGGTGATCAGAGCATTAGATTGCCTCAGTCGATCTGGGCAGAAGTCAAGAATGATGCCCCTGCACGAGCACCAAACCATAGGGCCATTAATGAGGTGACTTTTTCGAATGGCATGTTCCAGAGCATATACACTAATGGCGAAATTGCCCACACAGGTGCATTCGACCCTGAAGAGTACAAGGTTGATCCAGAAACTCTGGAGGCATATCGGGAATTGATGAATTGTGATACCTGCGTCGCAGGAAATCGAGAGGAGATACTGGCATCTTTAGAAGAGAGCGCGTCAGATTTTGCCGTTTCTGGAAACGTGTTGCTGTTAGAGAATTTGCTTGATATTGAAGGGTATTCCCGCACGAAGAAAGTAATTGACCTAACAACAGGGTTAACAATGCAAACAGCGATTTATAAGGATAATGGACAGTTCCATTCAGTCTCATTAAATGAGTATCGGCGTGTAAATGGTTATCCAGTCAGACACCATCAGACCAGTTATAATTTTGGCGATGTCAATGGCAACTGGCAGGCAAAAACCGTCACACATGTTGACCGGAGTAATATCAACGTTGATTGGAGTCTGTAATGAAAAATAGTAATAAGGGATTTAAAATGCTTGTGCTGGCAATCCTGGTATTGTGCTGTGCGATTCCAGTTTCTGCCGTAAATAAAGTTATGCTTATTCATGGTTTTGAGAGCGATCAAACATCCTGGGAGAGTAAACTTTCAGGAGCCGACTTGCTACTAAACACCGTAATCGATGATACAGCCTATTTTAACTATGATATAAAAACTCAATCTTTCAATACAATCCTTTCAAATCTAACCAGTCAGATATTGACAAGGAACACGTTAGGTGATAAATGGTTAATTATTGGTCACAGCCTGGGCGGAATCCTGGCCCGGACCATTGAGCCGACACTTAGAATAAATTCTAATTTTGATTTGGTAGGAATTCTAACAATTGGCACCCCTCATCAGGGTGCACCTGCTGCAGATGTAACTACAAATGATGCAAGTGGTTTTTTAACTGATTGGCATGATGATGTTGCTGCTGGACCTGCTGCAGGGAATCATGCTCTGGTTAATACCTTGTTAGCGGTTCTACAGCTTTATGGCATTGATAATGCAGCGCTAGCTAACGACCTACCTGACCTCCTAATGGATGCCAAATTAGAGGGGGATGACTGGGTTAAACTGGCAAATGCATATGATGCAGACGATTTGCTTGGACCAATGAGCTCGACCATAAACAACTTGAATAATGTTACCACCCATTCCGAATACAGATCAATTATTGGAGCAGAACGATCACCTACTATCATGCGTTGGAGTTCAGAAATGGATGTTTTCTTTTCGAGCTACAACGAAACTGAAGTAATGGATGCTTTCGATAATCTTGAGTTACTGTATAGCACGAATGAATCAGCCTACAGAGCAAATTATGCATACCTTGACTACCTGTGCTGGTTTGAATGGTTTCCAGGAATTGATGATGTGTGCGATGAAGCCGATGAGCGAAAAATCCAAGCTGATGCCTGGGAAAAAGGTGTAACCGCCTGGCAGAATATTGATACCAAATGGTCACAAGCGATCGGTGGTGGTCAACCACTTAGCTATCACCAAGTATCTGTATGGCATCCCCCATACTATACATGTGGCTATCAATGTATTGACATGTCCTCAGTAAGTGATGGCTCCTTTGACTTTGAGGTATTGTTTTCAGCTCAAGGAGGAGATGTTGACTGCTGGTATTCCTGCTGGACTGAAGAGGGATACTTCGAGAGTAGAACGGTTGCAGTCCTGGCTTCCAGCAAAAATGATGGACTCATTCAACCAAATGCGGCGCTTTGGAAAGATACGGATGATTGGACACCAAATAGTTTAGAGGATATGCACTCTCAGCGTAACTTCTATTACTCAGACACAGAATCAAATGGTGGATGGAATCATTCTGAAATGATGCGCTATTCCAGAATCTATGATGAACCAGATGATGGCACGATGACACCACCGTTGTCGCGAAACATTAACTGGATAAATGCTCAGTTTATCCAGGGGGAATAGATTGAAAGTTATTCATCTTATCTTTAGCATTGCCTTGATAAGCACTATTGGATGTGTCGAACATCCGTCTGACAACTCAACCCCAGAGGAGCCATTAGGGCTCCTCTGGGAACATGAATATCAAATTTTAGGCTGGGGTGGACAAGCACCACCAACACTGATTGGCGATAGCTTGGTTCTAATGACGGGCGATAGCTTCATAACTTGCCTCAGAGTTGGAAACGGGGCGGTTAAGTGGAAGCACGTTCTCTTTGGATACTCTCCTTCCTCGATAGCAAATTTTGTTTTCAATGAGAACCTATTATTCGGTTGGGAAAGGGAGGATAACTATTCTGTCTATGCCGTAGATTTAAACAATGGTGAAAAAATCTGGTCGTTTGATTCACTTGGAAACCATCAATATAGCGGTTTGAGTCCGTCTGCCTATTATTCTCCATATGGACGCCGATTCTATAAGATCAGCTTTGATGGAAGTATTCTAGATACGATGAATAGCGAATTTCCGTTTCGCTCCCTGACCTTTTCTCAAAACAAATTGTATGGAGCGCAAGGCTGGTCACCTCAGAATAGTTCGAGGTCAATTGGTCGTATTGTTTGCTATGATGAGGAAACTTTAGAAACGCTTTGGGTTCATGAAGAACCCGGTGGCAGTTTCGCAATATGTCTTCCAATATTTGAAGATGGTATCATGTATATTGGTACGATATGGGGAGCTGATGATAAAGTTATTGCATTAAATACACTGACTGGGGAAGTAATTTGGGAAAACAATTTTAACCATATCTCTGCCATAAAGGTCTTGCTTGTGAACGATATTCTCTACGTGGAGAGCGCTGCTTCAATTCGTGCCATAAATAAAGTTACCGGTGACCAAATTTGGCAAAGTAACCTTCCAAATATAGATGAGAGCCCTGCTTTGGCATACTGGGACGGATATATCTATGTTGAGAATTATGGAACACTTTACATATTGGATGCCAGCACGGGTGAAAGGGTTCACAGCACGCGTGGTCCGGATAATGCCTCAGTGGAGCAACTCACAGCGGGAGCTGGAAAAATATTTATCCAGAGCACGAATCACCTCTATGCGCTTACCCCATACAATTCTGAGCAGGATTCAGAATAAAACTTTGCACCGCTTATCAGTTTAACCATATCAAGACTAGTATTTCCACCATTCTACGCCCAAAGGCTATACTTGGCGGATGACATTCCTAATGTGTTGTGTGATGCAAGGGTATATCGGGGGGCTAGCTGAAAGCAGTCATGGTAGATAGAGCCTGAAATTTAATAAGCCTCTAACTAATTGATAGTCAGAGGCTTTTCCATTGCTAGATAGAATGAGTCCGCCTACCAATGCATTTTACTGCAAGAGAACCATCTTAATTGTCCGATTAGAACCACCTGCTTGAAGACGAGCTAAATACACACCAGTGCTCACTTGATTACCTGATTGATCAAGCCCGTCCCACTGGACTTCATAATTTCCCGCAGGTTTTACGCTATTCTGGAGCGATGCAATTTCCTGACCTCGAATATCAAATACAGTTAGTTTGACTAAAGCTTGTTCTGGTAATGAATATTTGATTGTTGTGGTAGGATTGAAAGGATTGGGGAAATTTTGGGATAAGGTCATATTTTGGGGAAGACGTAGCCGGGTGTCAGCACCGGACAGGTTGCGATTGTCCACAACACGAAACCCAAAATGATCATTCCCTTTGAATTTCTCATCCTTGGCCCGAGCTGCGGTTTTCAGCGTGGAAAGGTGATAATTCCATGAGCCACCCCGGCGGACTTTCACATTTGAATCAGTTGTATTTACAGGATCAAGGGCATCTGCGGTTGAAGCATAGTAGTCTGAGGCATACCAATCTTCAATCCACTCCCATACATTCCCAGCCATATTGTACAAGCCATAAGGGTTAGGTTCGTTACTCCAAACACTGAGAACATGACCTGCGGCGGGATGTGCTTCGAGGTGATTCCAGATCGCACTGCTGCCATCTCCCTGTATAGCACCATCTGCAGTTGCATAGACAAAGCCAGCTCCACCAAGCGCGGCATACTCCCACTGAGCTTCTGTTGGAAGATCCAAGCTATAGAAAAGGGCAAAGGCCTTTGCTCCGTACCAGCGAATAAAGGAAGCTGGCCAATCTTTAATTTCCTCCAAAGTGGGCAGGTTGTTGGGGTAATCAGATAGTTCTGGCCAGGCAGAATAATCATTCAATAGTTCAGATGTATCCTCTTCATAGGCAGTGGATGTGTAGTTATAGTAATTGGTAAGCATCTGCCAGTCAAAATCTGCTGGATTTGCTGGATCTTTAAGGTAAAACCAATCCCCTGCTTCCCGTGATTCATCGTAGCCGATATAAGAAAGATTGAGGGGGTTTTCGGGCTCTATTACTCCGGTAAAGGGGTTATTGTCACCATCATCATTGTTGTGGTCCTTCATTACACGAGTACCACTAAGATTTAATATGGCATTCCCTTGATAGGACTCAGGAGCAGTGCTTGAGCCATAAACCAGAGTGAAACCGTTATCCGGACCAGGATTATTGTCTACGGCAACTTCCACCAATCCAGCAGCCTGGGCAGCATTCAGGAAGGCCATGTATTGCTGGTTTGTGATCTCAGTCCGGCCCAAGCGGAAGGCGGAGAGGTTCACGGTATGTTGATCAGCATCATAGGACCCAGGTGGGCCGAGGTAATCCGCTTCAGCTTCTCCCATGATAAAACTCCCAGCAGGAATTTGTACCAATAGTGAATCGTGGAAAGTTTGACTTTGTATGAACTGACTAAGAATTAGCAGTGTGAATAATGGATGCTTTAATATTTTTGACATGTTCCTTCTTATCCTTATGTTTGAGCCAGATTATTTCTGGAGTAGCATTTTGTTTATGAGGGTAACCGCTTGTGTTTTCATCGTATAAAAGTATAGACTGGATGGCATCTGAAGTCATTGCCAATCGGCTCCATACCAACGGAAGGAATACTCTCCTTCAATAAGTTTTGGCTGTTCAAAATGGCTATGAGCTGCTCTTTCAAATCATGAATGGGCAAGTTGCTGATGGTATGACCATCGCCATCATAGCTACCCGAAAATCTTGTGGATTCATTAACCATGGGAGACCAGCCTTCGTTGCTACCGGTTGAAGTGGCATCATTGCTGTCATCATATAGGTTTCCATCTGAATCATCATCGGCGTCATCCCAGTACTGGGAAGCTGAGGCCCCAGTATCAGCAGTTTGGATGAAACATTTGTCCCAATCACTTGAGCTGGTCGTTAGGCGGGTGAGAGCGGCCAGTGAACTAATCTGATAGCGCTCTCCTTCCGCCCCACTTCCTCCAGAGTATGCCAATAAGCCAATTGATAATGGTAAACCAAAATTACCGAAAAAGAATTTTAACATGAATTCACTCCATTCTCCTGAAACGAGCAGATCACAGCAATCCGTAACAGTCTGAGTGTCACAGGTTTAACACATTCATGTGGGTGGAGAGCCCCCTCAAAGAGTGTTGATACTCACATTGTTTACAGATCTTCACTTCATCTTATCATACTAACCAACCAGGTATTTTTGGATACCATCAGGTTCCCCAAGTGCTATTGTGCATGATAGCGGCAACTTAGATTTGAGGGTTTTGGAAACAAGATGTTTTTATGACTATTTTTGTCTCTTTTATGATATTGGGATATTCACCCCATCACAAATTCTGAAGTCGACGTGGGGAGTTAAGCCCCGAATCAATGGCATCATAGCATGATTACCAGTATTCGCGATTGCATCATTATTGAAAGGTGATAAAACACAGAACCCTATAAATATTAGATATCTATAGGGTTCTACTGTAGGTTACTACGTTGTCGAGGTGGAGGGATTTGAACCCCCGGCCCTCCCGACACGCGTGTCGGGATGCGCGACTCCTCCTGATTGCTATCAAAATTCAGACTATATCATGCAGGACAATGAATTCGAGTGGAAACAAAAAAAGCCTCCTCACT
>JAERTJ010000166.1 GCA_016844945.1 Fidelibacterota bacterium
GACATTTGAGGATTCATTGACAGCAGTAGGGGATGAGAGTTCAAGTCATATCGAGATGTTAGTGGTGGTGAATGATGATGCAGCTAACCCCATAGAGACAGGTGTCATCCTGAAAGCAGGTCATTTAGGTTTTGAGATCTCTGAAGAACGCATGGTCGTGGGTCAGACAGATTATGATGGTATTTATCTAACCCTTAGAGATTCGAATCAGGTGGGACTATTCACAGGTGGTCGAACTTTCAGTCTTTCCGCCCTTGAAGATTCAGTTGGACTTGAATTTGATACCTCCGCCTCCCCATCTGGAATTCATTTTGATGTCAATACCGGTATTTTTACCATAGATTCAGGTCTGGATCCAAGATCACCTCTCTTTATTTCAGATGGAAATATTGTAGTCAGACCCACTTCATCTCAGGATCGGGTCATATCTAATTGGAAAATGGGCTTAAGTGGTACAGGATATATTGAGGGTTCAGAACTCTCAATTGGTGAACCAGGACTTAGAATTGTTAAAAATCCGGTATTAATATGTGAAAATTCAGAAGAAGATATTACCATCTCTTTAGACTATGGTGGGGAATTTCAGGCGTTGGATGGAACTGAAACTGTTAGGTTGTTACTGGGCGGAAGTAATCTTTACTGGGCTGAAAATCAAACTCCCAGAATTGAATTAATCAATTTTGATGATGAAGATTCTACACAACTCACTGTCGATTTAAGTGAAATAACAACTGCAGTAGACTCCATACCCATCCTGATTGAGGTCAACGGAGCAACGGTGAATCCAGGTGCTTATCTCAGTGCGGGTCGTTTTGCGGTAGATATTTCTGAAGAGCGCTTGATTATTGGACAGAATACGGAAATACTTGATGTAACGTTCAGGGATATTGATAATAAGGGTATCTTTGATGGTGATTCTACCCTCTACTTTATGGAGTTACCCAATGTGCTGACAGCAAGCACAGAAATTGGAGATAGTCAGGATAGTATATCGGGTGACACGCTATATTTTTTAAATTCAACATCCCAGGGATCCGATATATCATTTCAAGTATTTCTGGATGACATAACTACGGTCCTTGAACCTACCCCATCCAATTATGGATTCTACTCTGCTGAAGATACACGTCGAAATATCGATACAACCGATTCGACAATCCAGGTCGGAGATCTGCGATTATCCTATAGTATGCCAGGTCCCGAATTCAACGGGATTCTCATAAGTGGAAATCCAGACACGATTTATACGGACTTCACCCTATTCCAGGATAACGCCAGTAGTATCCAGAATTTCGATGAGAATGATTCTATTCGCCTTCAAATTCCTGAATCCCTTGGGCTACGATGGGCTGATTGGAATGCAGAGACTAATTCAAAAGTAGAATGGCTAGCTGATCCTTCTTTTTCATCGGATTCAACGATAATTTCATTTCAAGTTACAGCTCCTGTACCAGGTTTTGCTGAGAGTGAGAATATTCCCTTCCGTATTGGGCTATATGGTATGACCGGTGTGAATGTTGAGGGTGATGAAATTTCCCTGAGCTGTCGGGGAGGGAGCTGGCATGACTCAACGGGTGCAATCAGAATTGAAGCGTTAGAACTTGATTTAGCCCAGTCTATTAGAATGTGGAATAGACAGAATCATACCGATTCTTTGAGCATCAACATTAACAGCTCCATAGATCTTGCGGATCTAAATGGGGGGAGACCCTTTTACATCTCACTGGAAGGGGTGTATGATTCGACTTATCTGAGCCATCGAACACCTGATGACAATAGTTATGTGGATGCCCAAGGAAAACGCTTTGTCAGGTTAACCGACCTGAATGAAACAGTCGAAATAGAAGGTTTGATCGAACTGAACCCCATTGCAGGCGAAACGCTTCTCCCCAGTGTCATAGAGTTACGGGCTTTTGATCCGTTGGAATTCCCAAACCACCCACCAAACTCAATGACTGAAACCACGGTTCAAGTCGGTTCACCTATCTTCCTGAATACTGATACTACGAATGTTTTTGTGGTGAATGATCAGCCTCATCAAACTGTCTTTAACTATGTGATGGAAGAGACTGGTGGAACACGGACCACGGATATTGATGAAGACATAAAAATTTCCATCCCTGCAGCAATCGGAACAATCGATTCAGCCTTTATTGAAGCAAATGGGGATGAAGATTTTATAGAAGGTGGCGTATCTGGTAATACAGTGACATTCAATGTGCTAGAGCAGGATACCATTCATCTCCCGTCTTTTGAGTTTCGTTTTTATCTCTCCAATCTCGATCACAGTTCAGACCAGATCGATTCACTCCAGATGAGTTTTGATGGAGGCCGAACCTGGGTCAATGATGGAACACCAAAACTGTATCTGGACCAAATCGAATTTGCTCTGGCAGAAGAAGATTCGCTGGCAGAAGCCAATCGGAGATTTGTTTTGGGGAGCACTAAAGAATCCAGCCTTCCCAGCTTTGTCTTACGAGATGTTCACCGACTGACTGCACCATCGGATTCCATATCTCTGACTTTTGATCATTTGTTGTGGGATAGCACCGGTACACATGGAAAACAATTTGGCGCAACACGCGATTCAATTTTAATTGAAGGCTATGCTACGATAGATCCACAACTTGATTCCGTCTCCTGGGTTGATGTATCACTCCAATTCAGTGAGACCGACGAATTTACCTGGACACTTGATTCAATAGCATCTATCGGTGCTCCAACAGTTGCATTTAATGCGGAAAGTGCCGGCAGGTTGACATTCCCACTTGATGACAGTAATGAAAACCATGAGCATAGTTGGGCAATTCCAGAAATTGTTCTCAGCGATACAGGCTCAATCCGGGGCTGGAGACCGAATTCAACTATCAGGTTGAGCGTGTCTGAGTTACCCTTGAGTTATTCAGATATCCCACCACAAATACACCCAATGAATGATAGTATTACTGCTTCTATAGAAGATAGCGTCCTCTCAGTTCATTTTGGTGGGATCAACCCTCCTTCTCAAATCATACTGAGTGGGTTAGAGTTCCAGGATTTCAGTGAAACAACCGCAACGGATTATATACCGGTATCATATGATGAGTATGCCCATAACCAGGGTCCGTACAGTTATTCGAGCAGTATACCACAACCCATCAGCATAGCTGATCCTCGATTCTCCTTTTATGATGAAGGATGGAGGGATCAGGTCTTGATTCCCAACCACCCGATGAGGCTTGATAGTGTCCGGTTTGATGAGCCAGCAGAGGCTGATCAGTTGTTTAATCAGACAGATACTGTAACTCTATCCGTGGCAGAATTTTTTGAAGAGGATTTTGGCTGGGATACACTATCTACTGATGTATTCTTTCCTGAGATCACCTTCAACAATCAAAGCTTCGGTGAATATCGGATGACCTTATCACTGAATGGAATGCCAATTCGAGAATCATCTGAACAAATATTTGTAACTGATGCCCTTATGACATCCTCTGATGATCATGCTACAAATGGGTATCATATCTATTTTGATCAGAGAGCTGGAGTTGCTGAGGCAGATTCTGGAGCAACGGTGCTACCAACTGTTCTGGTTGACCAAACAAATTTTCCAGGACTCGTCGAATCGAATCCCACGCTTTACATAAAACTTCCTGAATCCGAGGTTATAGAATGGGCAGATAACAGTGATTTATCAGAGTGGGAAGCTGTAATCCTGGATACGAATAGTACCATTTTATCACTTACTGCAAATACTCCATCAAATCTGGGTGAGGCAGTCCAGATTGAAGGTCTAAAAGTGAATATTGGTGAGGGGTATTTAGAGCCTGACTCAATTCGCGTTAGTCTTTTACCACCAAGACGAACTGCAGGTGAACTACTCTTTCATCTAGTTGACACAACCGCAGGTCTGACTGTTATAAATCTCGATGTGGGATATGTTGCAGGTGAATCATCCATTGATACATCAATATTCGTAATGGGTGATCCTGAAATAGACACACTTGAGTTAAATTTCTCATATGATTCAAACCTTGAGGCTATTCCGTTGTTTGATCAGCCTGGTGAAGTATGGCAGGTAGAATCATCTCAAACCGGGATTGAAATAGATTCAATCTTGCTCACCGATATCAGTCAATATCGAGTCATGACACCCATCAGTGTTCTGGATACTTCTGGAATGGCTCACGCTACTCTACAGATTCCTACGGCTTATCAGGGAGATCACAACTTGCTGATAGATTGGGAATATGCAGTGGGGAAACCACAGATTCAATCGCGTGAAAATCAGTTCATTTCAGTAGACAATATTGGGGAGTATCACTGGCTTGAGTCCATAGAGGTTCATGGTGATGACCTGGCGACACTCTGCCCCAGTCGAAGAAATGCCCTCCATTTAATAATTCCTGATGAAGTGAATTTCAATTTCCCAGTTTATTTCGGTGGCGCACATAGTTCTAATCCAACCAAGATTATGCCTGCCTGGACTACAAGTGTGGACAGGAAAGAACTCATTTTTCCCATTGTAGATACGCTTTCCAGTAACGATGTCTTAACTTTGTCAAATATTCCGATTCAAAGAATTGGAGATTCTGAAGATACAACATTTAGGTTGCGGTTTGGATTGGAAAATGGACTCTATAATCCGCGGGTAGGTGCCAACGGCAGTCTGGTTGGCTTTTACGAGGATACACAGGAAATATTCTTCGGCAGCATTTCTGCCCTGGCCTATATAGATGGTTCTGCAGGTAGTCAACTCTCTCATATCAAGAATTCCACCAGGATGTTGAGCATTGATAGTCTGAATGTTACCTGGCCAATTGATATGGATGTGGACAGTATAGAATTCATATTGCCACAGAATCTTCAAGCGTATTTCGGAATAAATTCCAGCACAATCCTGGGTAAGAAGGTTTATACACAGGTAAACAGCTATACTTACAATGATTCAAGCATTCAAATTGGTAACCCCTCCGAGAACGAACACTTTCCGGTAAAGGGACAATTTCCCATCAGAATGAGGCTGCATCGGAAAAATGATGAAGGTGTGATTTTAACCGATGGGATCTACCTGAGGATCGCTGCACCTAGCTTTCGTATTGAGGGCTCAGATGCCATCGAAAACTATGAGCTCCGGCTTGTGGATCGCCCAATTGAAAATGTGACTTTGATTATAGAGGACGATGAGGAGTATCCTATTTTTAGTGATGCCGGAACGGGGAGTATAGATAGTTTTTCATTAGACTGGAATTCCCATTTTGAATGGTCCGGTACACCCGTGGGAAGTGGTTTAAATATCGATGCCTCAGATTCCTCGATCTGGCATTTATCCATCACACCGAATGCTGATAGTGTTTTTTCCATAAGTGGGGTCACACTCACTCCGCGTTCAACCTTTATTGAACGCAGAAAAAATCCTTTTCTGAATGTCAGAGATAGCAAAATTGATTTAGAAAATAGATTCATAGTTGGTGATCCGATAATAGAAGCACTGGATACCGTGATGAATGGTGCTTATGATCAACTCATGGATTTTCCGGGATTTGTTTTTATCGAAGATGATTCGGTGAATATTTCTCAATACTTATCCAGCAATAGTATCAAGTTGAAGATACTTTCCAGTTTGGATATTGTTTGGGCAGAAAACAGTAATCAAAGTATTTACACACGACTTGAAAGCATTAATCCAGGTGATTCACTAAATCTACTGCAACATATGAAGGTTGATCACACAGAGGCTATCGAATCTTCACTCCCTCAGATTATGATTGAAGTGAGTTTACCTGACTTGGAACAGGGCATACTGGATACAATAATATGTAGAATAGAATATCCAGATGTGCCTGCTCAACCTCATTTCACAGGTGATAGTTTGCTTTTGCCCCTGTATCAGGGAGAAGTATTGTCACATGCATTTCTAGTAAATGCAAATAGTCTGGACACCTTCCGAATAGATCTTGCCGCATCAGCTGTCATGCATGATCAATTCGAGACAGAACTTCTCGGCAGTCAGAATATTGATAGTATCACATACCCAGGTGCTGCAATGATAAAACTGGATCCTCCAAGCTTTAACTGGATCTCAGATCAAATGTCAAGGGGTGATAGCGTCATTGTGACCGGAATTGTTGGCTCAACGGTTACAAGAGAGGGAGATAGACCTTTTACCATCCCGGTCAATACCTACCCGTTTAGTTCATTTGACAGCGCAATTCAGCAACATGTATTCCAACGCTGGCCTGCAGGTGAATTGCTGGCTGCCCAATCTCTTGACAGTGTACGATGGAGTCTCTATACAGTTCAAGATTCCATTATTGAACTGGCGACCGGGATTGTGGATTCATTAATTTTCCCCAACTTTTCCGCCAAAGAGGGAATGATATATTACCTTGAATACGCGCCTGGTGATACAGGTGGTTCAGGTCTTAAGTACACACTGCCGATCTTAGTTGATAGCATACCACCCGTGACAACTTCACGGTGGCCATTGCCTGGTGATACATCAACGGACCCAGGTATTCAACCACATCCTATCTCAACTGAGGAAGTCTTATACGCCCAGTATTTCGAGAACCTGATTACCTCCATCGATAAAACCAATGAATTATTTTATTGGGATTCAATTGGCGATCTTTCTGCTGATACACTTGTTCTGATTGATGGGTTTGAACATAGCGCCTGGTCCAAAAACAATATTCTGCGATCTTACAGTGTGGGCGCGGAGGAAGACACAACAACTCGATCTGAACTGGTCTCCGTGGCAGAATTGGAAATCATCCTGGGTGAAACCATGGATCGACTCAGAGCTGGGAACCTGGTATCCATAGACTCAATGCTTAACATCCTCGACCTAACAGATGATGTTGCTGAGAGCATAACGCTTGTGACGTCCCTGGAAGACATGGCTGGAAATGTCTATCAGGATACATTGGTATTTCCAATCATTCAGGCTGATGGTGGTCCGGTCTACGATCATTTCTTCAATTACCCTAACCCGTTGAATCCAAGATCAGGTGAGTCAACCCATTTCAGCTTTTTACTAAAAGAGGAAAGTGCAGAAGTGAGTATGATTATCCTGGATGCTGGTGGCAGCATGGTGAGAAGATTCTCCCAGCAAGACCTTCCAGCCGGAAGGCATGAGATAGAATGGGATGGTCGAAATATGTGGGGTGAACTCTGCGCTACCGGTGTGTACTTTACCATATTGGATGTAGCGGATGAACCACAGGTATATGCAAAGACATTGGTGGTGAACAGATGAGCCTAACCCTTAAAAAAATTGTGCTTCTTCCCGTCCTCATATGCCTGATTATGATAAATATTAGTCATGCAGAGGACACATATGGGCTGTTTGCAGCCTTCAATAGATATAACAGTGGTAGCCAGGCTGCTATGGGAACCAGCCTCCTCGCCTCTGGTTCATCCACAATCCTCTTCTTGAATCCAGCAGGTATGCAATTTCTGGAAAAGTCCCAAGTCGCTTTCACTTACTTGAAATTAAAACCAACACTTGATCAGCGTCATATGTCCTATGCTGCAACATACAGATTTGGAGAATCAATCAGCATGGGAGTAGGAGGTGTGACCTATCTGGTGGATGACATCGAAGCTTACAATAATGATGCACAGTTTACTGGAATGTTGAATTTAAGTGAGAATTTGTATGTCCTGGGATTTGCAACGAGTATCATCTCTCCTTTCCATATCGGGTTTAATATTCGTGCTGCAAACCAATCTATAAGCGGGGATGATCCCATAGATGAAATGGCATATGCCATGGACTATGGTTTCGTGTTCCAGCAAAACGACTGGTTCCTCTTGAGCATGAGCACGCAATCAGCATTTAAGATGAATGAAGGGGAGCGTAGTCTTCCCAGACTTCGGTCTTCCATCGAATTGGATTTACCCTTTATAAAAAAAGCGCAGGGTGCCGCTTTTCAGATCTCACTGAGCACACAAACCGAATATGGGCATTGGACCACGGGCGTTATAGGGACACATCTGCAATATCCATTTACTAAGAGTATTTTTGCTTATGCGAATGTCCGAACTCCCAGCTTGCTGCTTTTTGAGAATGAAATTAGCGATTCTGATTTAGGGTATTACACACAGGAACGGTGGGGTGTGAGTGGTGGTATTCAAATGGGTGTAATGAATGATTTCAAGTTAAAATTGGAAATCACCTACTTAAATGAGAAGTATTTTGATCAGCAAATTACAACCCTGGAACTGATGAGGTAATCTGATAGTGAGAAATTTATGGATAAAATTTATATCGGTTTCTCTTGGGCTCATTATTGTAGCCTGTTCATCCACACAAACAGAAATGCTAGAACCTGAAAAACCAGGTTGGATTCAATCACATCAGAGAGGTGAGTTTCTGGGGGTTGCCGAAGCTCCATCAGAAGAAGAAGCCAGGAGCAAGTCGAGGGCTGATGGTCTATCCCAAATTCGATTCTCTGTTCATGGTGGTCATGTTTTTTCGCTAACTGAGTTGGATCTGAAAGAAGGGGATGAGGGTGTTAGCGAGACATATCAACAAATGTCAAAACTTTCTGTTGAGGGGTATGTTCAAGGTACGACGCTCAAATCATATGTAGAACAGGATTTTGCGGGCCAAGAGCTTATTTATAGATGTTACACGCTCATGGCTTTTAACTATGCGAAATATCGACTCTACTTAATGGAGCAATCAACAATTCTAGAAAGCTTACTGGGTGACCTTCAAGCAGATGTACAGAAGCTTAACGTTCAGCCCAATGACAAAAAGACGACTGCATTATTTCAGAAAATTAAGGTTACAGGATCTGCGTTAAAGGCTGTTATGGATGCTGCTGGGGCAATGAACACAACGAGCGACCTGGCTGGGATGAACGAGCGATTTAGAGAACTTACACTTGAGCAGCTCGGAAAAGTTGAATTAGCACCACGTAACCAAAGTCTTGTCTGTAATCCATTTAGCAATTTTGGTATTGACACTAAAATACACTCAAGATTGAAGAGTGGAGCTACTTTGAATGCGTTCCCTATTGCGGTCCATAGGCACGCCAGGCTTGAGAGTAGTACGAAGACAAATGATCGAGGTATGGTAGTAATCGAAAGGCAAAATAGTTGGGTACCAGGCGAGGAAATTGTCTACAAGATTGTACCAGATATCCCCTCTCTAGATCTGATTGATCTTCCCTCAGTTGAATTAAAACTGACTTTCAAGTATATGCTGAATACCGATATTGAAATTAATGCAAAGAATATACGTCTGAGCTCAGACGATTTTGAGTCAGAGTTACCTGCTGTTTTTGAGAAAAGGAATGTCTCTATTGTGGATGGACAACCGCATGGTAGACTTAAGGGCAAGATTACCATGGCTCCTTCCTCTACTACCTATGGTGTCTACTATACAGAGGCAAATGCATCAGTGACCTTTTATCCTGACACGAATGCTGACAATAAATATGAATACACCCTTCGAAAAGTAGCTGAGGGTCGATCATACGAAAAAGCTGCAGAAGATGCTTTTATCAATGTGGTGGGAGAACTTGCTAACCAAATCTCGGACCAGCTCGCACAAAACAGTAAGTAGTTCACCTAACACTTAAGTGGGAAGACCAATCGAAATCATAGTCTGACCGTACCTTTGTTTTTATTTAAACGTATAGGTTTTTAATGGCAGGATATAAAGCTCATTTAGCCACAGGGATGGGACTAGGGATAGCTGGTGGAATATGGGCTTACCTGGTTGGCTCCCTTGCTGCGATTTATGCTCCAATCATATTTCTAGCTACTGTAATTGGTTCATTTCTGCCTGATGTGGATAGTGATTCTGGTCGCCCGGTTCAACTACTTTTTATGACCCTGGCGTTGATTTCCACAGCTCTAACGGGTAATTATCTTTTGTTTATTCTTGAAATAGAAATTCCATATGTTCTGGTCGGTATATTCTTAAGCTTCATCGTAGTTAATCCACTCCTGAAGCGAATATTTATGAAATTTTCTCACCATCGGGGCATATTCCATTCATTGGCAGCGTTGGTAATATTAGTTCTCACCACGAACAGTTTACTCCTGTTACAGAACATACCCTTGTTCGATGCTGTCCTGGTTTCAGTCGTAATTGGGATCGGGTATCTGAGTCATCTAATCCTGGATGAGCTAAACTCAATTGTAAACCTTTCTGGAATCCCCTTCATCCCCAAAAAGTCATTGGGGACTGCATTAAAGATTAGCACAACCTCACTAAGGATGAACGTAACACTAGTCACTATCATTATTATTTTGATATATACGAATGGGATGCTGATAATTAGATAGATTCATTTCAATTTGTGGGGGTTATTTCAATACATGAACCGAGTAGATATTGAGTATGAAGAATAAATATTCCTTTGCAATGGCTATCTATCTCACGGTAGTCATACTGTTACTCCTCGTCTTTCAGGGATGTGGGAAACAGATGGAACAGCAAGAAGAATCGCTTACTGTTCTGGTGCTGAGTCCTGTATCCGGTTCAACAGTTTCAGGGCACGTCCCCGTTCGAGTGGGAATAACTGGCCACGGAAATGTCGACCGCGTTGAATTTATGATTGACGGCTTGCTCGTCCACACAGATACTCAACAACCCTGGGAATACACCTGGGACACGAAGGGTATTCAGGATGAGAATCAACACAGTGTTTTCGTCAAAGCCTATGATGAGAAGGGATCCTCTTATGGGTACGCTTCATTGGTGAAAATCTCATCAACCGCAGGTCCTTCAGCATTCTTTACTCTGCGACCAGAATTTGGTGAGATCACGACGATTTTTCATTTTGATGCCAGTGGTAGCTACATCTCTGGCGATGGTGAATATCAACCCAGCGTAAGATGGGATTGGGATTACGATGGTAGGTGGGATACGCCATATAGCGAGATGCTGATAAGGGAACATCAATTTTCAAAACCTGGTATCCACAGAATAAGAATGGAGGTAAGGGATAGGATTGGATTAGTGAGTCAATGGGAAAGCTCTGTCATCGTGCGAGTAAGTAATTCACCACCTACAGCAATCTTTGCAGTAAATCCTCCAACAGGGACGACAGATACAACATTCATTTTCGATGCAGGTGAGAGCCACGACACTGAGGATCCCAGTGATATGCTTCAAGTAAGATGGGACTGGGAAAATGACTCCATTTGGGATACAGACTTTCAGTATGCAAAAACAGCAAAACATCAATTCCTGAAGGCGGGTACATATATCGTGAAAATGGAGATTCAGGACTCCGGATACCTTCAAAGCTCGAACAGTAGTCAGGTTACTGTTAAGACAAACCCTGTGAAACCTCAAGTGAAGGAGGTACAGGTCAAAGTACCCATTTCTGATAATCTTATACTAATTCCAGGTGGAACTTTCAATATGGGCGATCTCGAAGGAATCAATCCCATGGCCCTTCCTGTTCATTCTGTAGAAATAGATAGTTTTTATATTAGCCCGTTTGAAGTCACACACATGGAGTATATAGAGTTTCTCAATAGTGTCGATGCTTCCCCGGAGGGTATTCTTTCAGGTCACGAGATGATTAATATGCTGAGTGGGGATCTCGCAATTAAGTACAGAAACAACTTTTATTTCTCGGGGAGCAAAACCGCAAAATCAATAAATTGTCCAATGATAGAGGTAACTTGGTGGGGTGCTGTTGAATATTGCAATTGGTTGTCTAAAGAGGCAGGTCTTAAGCCTGTCTACCTGTTCAAGGCAGACGGTACGGTTATATGTGACTGGGCTGGTCGGGGTTATCGCTTGCCCACGGAAGCAGAATGGGAGTTTGCTGCGAGAGGCGGGGGAAGAGAAGATCGTAAATGGTCGGGGACAAATATTGAGAGTGAGGTTAAAAATTTTGCATGGTATTTAGAGAATTCTAATACACAAACACACGCTGTTGGACAAAAGTCCTCAAATGGATTAGGCTTGTATGATATGACTGGCAATGTATGGGAATGGTGTTGGGATCCTATGGGAGGATATGACTCAAACAATCAAATCAACCCTGTTGGTGCAGATACCAGCCGTAATCGTGTTATACGAGGGGGTAGCTGGAATTATCCTGTAAGCGTGGTGCTTTGCTCATATCGTGGCTATGGAAGTCCTTCAGGTAGCTATAGCTTCTTAGGGTTTCGCGTAAGCAGACGGTGAGTGCAGAATATTGGAGATTTCACAATGCGTATGCGAGCAAGTTGGTAAACAGTTCTTCTAAACAAATATATCTATCATCCTCAATACAATATTCATACGCCCCCCACCCAATAAAACCTTATCTTCCACCCACTAAACAATAAGGCAATAGAAGCACAACAAAAAGACAAAGACACCTCTGGACACCCACCCCAAATGAAAAAACTCCTCATACTCCTCATCCTCACAAACCTCGCTCTCGCTGTGGACCATTGGGAAACCGCTGTCTATGAGGGGGATATCTGGAACTATCTCGCAGCTACTGCCGAACCACCTGCAGACTGGATGACTCCTGAGTTTGATGAATCAGAATGGGCCCAGGGACCCGGTGGGATTGGCTTTGGGGACAATGATGATGCCACTGTCATTGACCGCGTTCATGCGCTTTATATGCGAACAACCTTTTATATCATCTCCGTGGATCAACTTGAGTCCTGCCTGCTCCACTATGACTATGACGATGGGTTTATTGCCTATCTCAATGGACAGGAATTATTCAGAAGCCCCAATATGGGCGCACCTGGGACATACTTTGCCTACAATGATGCTATGACCAACGGACATGAAGCCTATATGTACCGAGATCAATTGCCAGAGATGAAACTCTTTAACTCAGAGCAAATAGCATCCCTTTTTCAGATTGGTGAGAATGTCCTGGCAATCCAGGTTCAGAATATTTCAGCCGGATCATCGGACCTCTCAAGTCGTTTCTGGCTGTCATTTGGTATGGCAGATGAATCTGTCATGTTCGGAGATGTTCCTGACTGGTTTTTCTCGCCAGAACCCTTCAGCTCAATGCTACCACTCATTATTATTGATACCCAGGGTCAACCCATTCCCGATGAACCCAAAATTCATGGGATGATGCGTGTCATCGATAACGGACCAGGGGTTGAGAACGATTTTACCGATCCCGCCATAGGATACAACGGACACATCGGCATCGAAATCCGTGGTGCATCCTCCCAGATGTATCCCAAAAAACAATACGCCATGGAAACCAGAGATAGTCTGGGTGAAAACCTCAATGTCGAGTTATTGGGCTTTCCTTCTGAGAATGACTGGATCCTCCACGCCCCGTATTCTGACAAAACATTACTCAGAAACAACCTGGTCTATACCCTGGCCAATCAAACCGGCAACTATGCCTCGAGAACCAAATATTTTGAACTGTTTCTCAATGATGTATACCAGGGTGTGTATATCCTCATGGAAAAAGTTAAACGGGACAACAATCGCATCGATATCTCCAAATTAAATCCCGATGAGATTTCAGGAGATGATCTCACCGGTGGGTATATCATCAAAGTTGACAAGTGGGCTGGGGAGGATACAGAACGCTGGTTCTCTGAACCCAGTCTCCCACAATATGGTGGCGTCTACTATCAATACCATTACCCTAAACCTGGAGATATTGCCCCTGAACAAGCCGCCTATATTCAAAATTATATCGATGAATTTGAACAGATGTTTGAAGATGGGACCTATCTCGATCCTGTGGATGGATACTATGACAAGATCGATTGGGATCAATTTGTGGACTACGCAATCATGCAGGAATTTGCAAAAAATGTCGATGGATTCAGGTTGAGTTCATTTTTGTACAAAGACAAGGATAGTGAGGATCCACGCCTGCACACAGGTCCTGTATGGGATTTCAATCTGGCGTTTGGGAATGCCAATTACTACGAGGGTTCAAGTCCTTTTAGCTGGTATTTTGATACTGACTTTGGTACTGATCCCTGGAGAATCCCGTTCTGGTGGTATATGATCTGGGATGATGTGAATTTTCGTTATGCCTTTAACGCACGCTGGAACGAGCTCAGAGAAAATGTACTGAGTCTGGATAATATCTGGACAACAGTAGACTCTCTTGTGGCTGAGATGGGACCAGCTATCGACAGAAATTTTGAGACCTGGCCCATTCTTTCAACCTGGGTCTGGCCCAATGAATACATCGGTGGTAGCTATGCGAATGAGCTGCAATATCTTGAGAATTGGATACACACCCGTGTACTCTGGATGGATCAGCAAACTCTGGATATCAAGGTGGAGGTCCCCCAAAAGCCTTTTATTGAAGCAGCTTATCCTAACCCCTTCAATCCTTCCCAAACCATCAACTTCCAGCTCAGGGATAGCCAATACTCACAGATCGCAATATTTGATATCAAGGGTAGACAGATCCAGGAAATGGACGTGAGCCCTGATTCAGATGGTAGAGTGTCTATTAACTGGGATGGCAAAACACAGAATTCTCTCCCGGTTCCCAGCGGTATTTATTTTATCGTTCCCCAAACTGCTTCAGAGGGAAATATCTATAAGGTCACGCTCCTGCGCTAGCAGAGGCTTCACAACCAACACAACGACAATATTCTTCATAGTGGGGAAGAATTTGTGCTCCCGCATATTTGTGTTCACATTTCAAATAGATCGTCTATTTTGCCACGAATAACAAAATAGAAAAGGTCTGAAATATCGAATTTCGTGCTGAAAAAATATTAACTCTGATTCAGAAGATCATGGCTGGAGAGATTAATACTTCCGAGTTAAATCTGTTTATCGCCTATTGTCAGTCACTCTCTAAAGCGAGTCTCATTCATGAGATTCAACACGGCCGTCTAAATCTTGATCAATCACTCCTCGGTCAAAACCAGATTGATGATTTCGCCCTGGATTGTATAGCAGATTTATTCGCCAGGGATGATAGGGGGGACCTATTCCTTATCAGACGCGTTTTTGCATCAATGATCGATACACCTGACTTCAACACAGGGAAGGTGGTCCCAACCCTGCGAAAGTTGATCTGCTCCAGGGTACACCAGTCTTTGATCTCTCTCTTCAGTCGAGTGGACAAAGGGGGGTGGAAAATCTGGCGCAATTTGAGCCTGGTCACCAAACGTCATCCCCACATACATGAGTTCACGTATCTCACTAATTGTTACTTCTATTTTGATGAATTTGATAAGGAACGGTCAACGCCACAGGGCTTGAACCCAAATGGTGATACCATACCAGATGAGATCCTGGATGAGTGGATCAGACAATCTCTTAAGGAACACTACGGTTTACCTCAATCAATGGCTACCCTGTTCATAAAACTTGCCGCCCACGATGAATACCAGCAGTTTATCTCCAGAAGTCAGATTTACCACCACCTGAAAAATCATTTAAACATATCCTACACAGATGTTGAAACCATGGAAAGTATAGGCGGATCAACATCTGAAAATGATGACTTTGATGTTCATCCAGTTACTGCTGACACGCTTTCGAGGTTGAAAAGCTTTATTCATCATGAATTGTCAGTCCGATATCTGTTGAAAGGCAAGATTGAATCAGATCTGGAGGCAAAATACACCCAAATCCTTGAACTCTATTTTTCTGATTTATTATCAGATGGTTATGTTGAAAAATTGCAGCAATATCTTGAGTTAACAGGTTGTGAGCCATTAATGAATGGAGATTGGTTGAATCATAGGGGGCGACTGGAATACCTGATCAAGCTTGGAAAAAAATGGTTGAGAACAGAAATGGAACTCACACAATTTCCGATGAATCCAAAAATGCGAGTATACAATTAACATATGACGAGATGTCTCACAGAATTGCAAATCGAAGCGCTGGTGCTCACCTCTTTGAGCAACTCCCAGACCACACTTCCAGACCATATTGACACCTGCTCTGCCTGTAAAGCGCATTTTACTGCTTTTCAAGTTTATTACACGAACGCCGAGGAAATATTTTCGACTATTGATGTGCATGCACGCCTTGCGGTGATAGATAGAATTCTGGAAGGTAAAAATCGAAATTTGTATGTGTTTCATTCGATCCACAAGGTACAGTCAGAGTCGTTCGTTAGACCCTATCAAAAGACCTTAGCCGCAGATGGGGAAATTTCCACACCAAAACCAAAAGTTCAAAATATTGGTGTGTTTTCAAGCACAGATGATCGATTAATGGTGAGAGTCCTGCAGGAAACGGATATGAGCTATTCTCTTTTCCTGTTGTCTGATACCCCTGAGCTCTACAAAAATGTATTGGTTCGTATCGTTGGCAATGACACTGAATATGTGAGTGATAGCAATGGTAGCATTCACCTGAGTCAGGATGGCATTCCAGATCCTGATGAATTGGGTATTGAGGTTAGAACCACCAACGAGACATATGATTTAAAAACGATTTTTCCCCGGCATGGCGAACTCATAGGTGAAGGTGAAATCTCCCTGGAGCCTGGTTCTAAACGGCGTATTAAAATGGAAATTAGCGCTCAGGATAGTAATTATACGCTGAAAGTGACCCTCCTGGAACTCGACAAAGGGGCAGGGACTACAGATGTGAAAGTCATGGTTGTTAAAGACGATAGCCAGGCTGAAGTTGTGCAATCAGTTAGCGGTGTTGCACTGTTTCAGGAAATAAAAGATCCCAGCAATCTCCAGGTAAAAATATTTGCATAATCCTCGGGATCCTATGTCTGGTCAACCTTCCCTTAAAGAGATTGAAGCTGCCTTTCAGACAATCCAGTTCCACCTTTCCTTAAAAATAAGTCACCGTATTAAGACCCGCCTGTTGGGGAACTTTTGTCGTTTGCTCCAAATCCGTGACAACCCGGTATTGAATCATTCATACTATCAGGAGCTGCTACCTCATCTCATCAGTTATGCTGATACTGAGAACCTCAAGTTTCAGCCTATAGAAATCATTCATGCCTATTACGAAACCCTGGTCTACATTCAATGCAACCCTGACGCTATTCCATCTGAACAGAGTTTATCTGCATCTATTGAACGCGTGAAGCATCAGCTTGTATCAACTTGCATATACCTTAGTGAATTTAGACAAGCACTTTTATACACAGTTGACGAAGTAAGCACTCTGGATTTCAAGTTATTGCTGCCTGAGGAGCAGAACAGTTTTGAAGATCTCCTCACAGTCATCGAAAACTATCATCCTAATAGCAAGCTATTCGAACGATTCACTCGCATCAAGCGAGAATGGGATGCGAGTAGCAGCGGATATAGCAATAGCGAGGTTTGGATACCTCTGGTTGAGAACTTTGAAGATGACCCTGGACAAGAAACTGTCGTTGGGACTATCTACCCTCTGTCGTTGGATCTTGAGGCGCGGAAAACAAATCGTCACAGAGACCTGATTTCATTTAATAATCACCCCATTGCTCAAGATGACCTGGTAAACTATCAAGCCCAGGATGCTCTCCGAGCCGCTCGGAACCAACACAACCTGCTTAAAAAGGACAAAGCTACACGTTTCACCGTCATGTTCGGATTTCCCTCAACTGATTATTTTTATGCAGGTTCCAGCTTCGGGTTAGGCATGTCACTGCTTTCATTGTGCGCATTTCAAAGAGAAACGAACCTGCGCAGGCAGTACTCAATTTCCAAAGATTTTGCCTTCACTGGAGGCGTAGACCTTAATGGAAAAATTAGACCGGTGAACTCAATCAGCCTTGAAGAGAAAGTAAAGGCAGTATTCTTCTCACCACTTAAAGGATTGATTGTCCCCCAAGACAACTTGGATGTTGCCCAGAAGATTCTTGACCCACTCCTTGAGAAATATCCAGGGAGACATTTTTTACTGCTTTCCGAAGCTGGAATTCCTGAAATCCTGGTAAAGCGGGAAGTCTTGATCTATGAAAAAATGCCCGTCCTGAACTGGATGAAAAACCATCTGACTCGCTCAAAGATTATTCAAATCATCATCCTCATTCTGGTGGCTGTGGCTCTGACACTCACAACAATATCCCTTCTCACTGACCTAAACCCCTCCGATTACAAAGTAGAGGGTGAAAAAGTTTTACTCTTCAACAATGAAGGAAGATTTCTGTGGGATATCGAGCTTGGACATATTCCGAAGGTTTTGGAAGACGATTATGGGAAACAGACCATTTATCGCCGGCTCCAAATCAATGATTATGATGGGGATGGTGAGAATGAGGTTATCCTGGGCACTGCAGTTAAAACTCATGAGTTTAATGGAAGGCTTTATTTCATTGAAACGGATGGGCAGGTAAAATGGATGTTCTCTGACCACCCTGAGCTTGTGTTTGGGTCCAATGCATATTCAGATAACTATGGAGTTGGTTTTATTTATCCCTTCAAACACTCAGGTAGCCAAGCGCATGACATCTATGTCAGGTTTTCGCACATGCCCTGGTTTCCAAATCGTATCGTTCGCTTCAATATTGAAGGGGAGATTCAAGACGAATTTATCCACCCCGGTGCTATTTATGACATGGCACTTCTGGATCTGGACAAAGATGGTAAAGTGGAAATGTTATTAGCCGGAACAAATAACAACTTCAACGATGCATTTTTGGCAATTATGCCCTCGCAAGGTTATTCCGGTTCAACCCCGGTCTGGGGTGAGGGGAGGAAGCTGCAAGGGGGAACCATTGATTCTAACCTGGTCTATATCAAATTTCCCCACTGGGGTAAATACGATGTTACGGGAACCAATGCCCGCACCCATGTAAATGATATCCATCCAGATAGTGACGATGGATTTATCGTCTCCACTGTTCTGGGAGGATCAAGAGAAATTGGAAGTTACATGTATCATTTTGACCATGAATTGAATCTGGTCGGATTGTCAGTCTCAGATGGTTTCCTGGGACAATATCACAAGCAATTTGGTCAAGATTTTTTTGACAGGTTTGATCGATCCGAATGGTTCGAAGCCATGAGCAAATTGGACATCTGGCGTAAGGGTGAGTGGATCAAACCCTAACCTGGGAATAGATCTACTATACATCACCTGGCGTGAGGCTTACAGGTGTCCATCTCATTTTCCACGGGAGAAGTATCAATCAATCCTGTTATCATTGCTTGCAAGATCTTCACTCGAGCTTTAAGTTTCTCCAAACCCACTTAATTCAAACGGTAATTGGTGACATCTAGGTAAAATAATGACCCTCTCAATGATTTTCGTCCTATCGGTTTTAGCCGCAGCGGTGCTATTGTTTGTTACCGAATGGCTGAGGGTTGATCTGGTCGCCTTATCTGTCATGCTCATCCTGTCAATTTTTGGTGTAATCACGCATTCACAAGCCATAGCAGGATTTAGTAATACGGCAATTATTACTATCGCATCCGTCCTGGTGCTCAGTGCTGGTTTGGTGCGAACCGGGGTCGCCCAGATATTGGGTGGGCAAATTCTAAAGCTATCTGGGAACAGTGAGATTAAATTGATGATCATCATGATGGTCACAGTCGGGGCGTTATCGGGTGTGATGAACAATATCGGTGTGGCTGCCCTTATGCTTCCTGTTGTCATGGAAATTGCCCACAGAACGGGTCGTTCCCCCTCGAAATTGCTCATCCCGCTCGCCTTTGCTTCCCTTTTTGGAGGTCTGACCACCCTGATTGCCACTGCCCCAAATATTCTCATCAGTAGTGCACTTGAATCAGAGGGGCTAAACCCCTTTGGGCTTTTTGACTTCACCCCTGTGGGCATTATCGCCATGTTGGTCGGAATCCTGTATCTGGTCTTCTGGGGGCGGCATATCCTACCAGACAGGGATTTGGGACGTTCAACATCCATTTCGGATACCCTGAATGGTCAATATGAACTCCATGAACGTCTATTGTCTATTACCATTCCCGAGAAATCAGCCCTGGCTGACAAAAACCTGGCAGAGAGCAGGCTGGGCTCAGCCCTGGGTTTTAATGTACTGGCAATTATTCGAAGGGATAAAACGCTCCTGGCACCGGGTCCTGATACACAATTAAGAGCCAAGGATAAATTGCTGGTTGGGGGAAAACGGGATCAAGTCGGCACACTTCAAGACTGGAAAACCCTCTCACTGGAACAAGGCTGGTTGGTAGGTGAACATGAATTAGGTGAAGCTCTCAAATTTGTTGAGATGAAAATTGCACCGGATTCCAAGTTCATCGGTAAAACTTTCAAGGAGGCAGGGACTAGGAACTCTTACAATATCAACATTATCGCTGTGGTTCAAAACAACCGGGTAAAAGTCTCCCAACTTCGAAATTATCGCTTCAATACCGAGGACACACTTATTGCTATTGGACAATCAGAAATGCTGGATGCCCTCAATGAGAGCAAACAACTCAGTACCTATACCTATGTGAGTGCTCGTCGAGTTGCTCTAAAGTACAAGCTTCATCGAAATCTAATCGGTATTCATATCCCTGATGATTCCACTTTAAATACCAGAAGTATTGCCCGTAGCCATTTGAAAACAGCCCTGGGTATTAATGTCCTGGCTATTCGCAGAGGGAAGGATATAATATTTATGCCATCCGCTCATGAAGAATTACAGACTGATGATGTACTCATCGTCATTGGAGAACCTGAAATTCTGGGAGTGCTGAACTGCCTCCAGAATCTTGAGCTGGAAGAGCAAACCTCCGCAGATCTGGATCACCTCGAATCCGATGAGGTTGGCGTCGCAGAAATTACCCTCTCTCCGCGAACATCTGTCACAGGGAAAACTATTGGGGAACTCTACTTTCGTGAAAAGTTTGGGCTCACAGTCCTGGCAATCTGGAGGAAAGACCGAGCCTTTCGTACAAACCTTCGGGATTTCTCGCTGGAAGCAGGAGATGCCCTTATGGTCTACGGTCTTCGAGAAGATTTAGCCATGTTGCAGGATGAAGATGATTTTCTCATTGTCAGCGGTCTGGATCAACCGATTTACAAAAAAGATAAGGTCATGATAGCTGCAGGTATTGAATTGGGTGTCCTTTTTACTGTAGCCATTGGATGGCTCCCCATATTTATTGCCGCCTTAACCGGTGCAATTCTCATGGTGCTCACAAAATGTATTTCTATGGATGAAGCTTATGAGGCCATTGAATGGAAAGCCATCATGTTGATTGCCGGTATGTTGAGCCTGGGGGTGGCCATGCAGGAAAGTGGGGTGACGACGCTCCTGGCACACTATACCCTTGAATCATTATCATTCCTCGGTCCCCAGGGCATAATTGCTGGCTTGTATCTCATCACCTGCCTCTTTGCTCAGGTGATGCCCACTGCAGCAGTCGCCGTCCTCATGGCGCCCATGGCGATTGTCGCTGCAGGAGACCTTGGACTTTCACCCTATGCCTTGGCGATGGTCGTTGCCATCGGGAGTTCCAGTGCATTTTTGAGCCCTGTAGGTCATCCAGTAAATCTCCTCGTCATGGGTATTGGTGGCTATCGATTCACTGACTATACAAAAGT
Source organism: Fidelibacterota bacterium (assembly GCA_016844945.1). Taxonomy (GTDB): domain Bacteria; phylum Fidelibacterota; class UBA8477; order UBA8477; family JABMPR01; genus JABMPR01. The sequence continues at coordinate 21,389 of JAERTJ010000166.1, forward strand.
AGGTATACCTCTGGTCATCCTCTTCGGATTAATTGCTGTATTTGTTCTGCCGTTATTCTGGCCACTTCAGGTATAGAACAAGGGTCCAGATAGGGAAGAATTGCGCCTTCTCGCATCAGACCCATCATTTTACTGTCGTTTACACAGCTAAATTGGGTTCATTTTTGCACTCATAAGAGAGTTCTGAATGAATGATTGTACTATCCACGTTTGTTGATAGCGTATATATTTTATCCGCCCTGGCAGCCTTGATTCAGATATAACGCATGGGAGGCTAAGGCATCATTCAGCATGTTTTGTTCTCTTTAAAACTCAAATCCGGGAGTACCCCAAATGCAAGTAATTAGAAAATTAATGACTACAGTATTGATCGGACTAATTGCATCTAGTCTATATGCAAAGCCAGTTGGCAACTTTTCTCAGTGGCGTGGATTGAATCGGGATGGCAAGTACCAGGATACAAACCTGATGAAGAGTTGGCCCAAAGAGGGTCCAAAAATGTTGTGGAGTGCGGCCTATCTGGGGAAGGGGTTCTCCTCCGTGGCTGTAACAACTGAGGGCATCTTCACCACAGGCATGATTGATGGCAATGGGTTTGTGTTTGCTTTCGATAAGAATGGAAAATTACGCTGGAAAACTGAATATGGGAAAGAATGGCAAAAAAGTTACGAAGGTTCACGAACAACACCTACGGTGATGGATGACCTTCTGTACATTGAGGGGACTTCAGGTGATGTGGTCTGTATGCGTACCACCACAGGTGAGATTGTCTGGAAAAAAAATCTCAAGGAGATGTACGGTGCTCAGGATATCCGCTGGGGTTTGACCGAATCCTTACTCCTGGATGGTGATCAAGTGATTTGTACACCGGGGGGTACAAAAACAAATGTCATCGCGCTCGATCGTTTTAATGGTGAACTTCTCTGGACGAGTAAGGGTAATGGTGAGAAATCAGCCTATTGTTCACCCATGCTATTTGAACGTGGTGGTAAACGTATCATTGTTACCATGACTGGAAAATCCATACTTGGACTCAACGCTGAAAATGGAAAATTGCTCTGGAGTCACCCCCACAAAACGAAATATGATATAAATCCCAATACGCCCTATTATGAGGATGGTAAACTCTATTGCGTGAGTGGATATGGAACTGGTGGGGTTCAATTACAAATATCGCCTGATGGCAATTCAGTCAAAGAACTCTGGCGCAACAAATCCCTGGACAGCCAGATGGATGCGTTTGTGGTTATAGATGGTTACATCTACGGAACCAGTCACAAAAAACCTGCATGGCATTGCCTCAATTGGGAGACAGGTAAGGAACAATATGTTTCACCTGGTATAGGCAAGGGTAACGTGATTACAGCGGATGGTCTGATTTATTGTTATAGTGATCGAGGAAAAGTTGGCTTGATCAAACCAAATTCGAAAACATTTGAACTCATCAGCTCATTTGATATAACCCTGGGTTCTAATCAGCATTGGGCGCATACAGTCATAGCAGATGGGGTATTGTATGTCCGTCATGGGGAAATTTTGATGGCATATGACATCAAATCCTGAGCATACAATATTGATGAACCGATAAGTTCATCTACTTTGCATGAAATACCTTGCCCCTGGTAATTGAAAGTGACGAATTCACAGATAAGTACAGCGAGTGCCATCTTTTTAGGTCTGGTATCACTGGGTATTCTTGTCTGGTGGTTAAGTTACGACCCCAGTCAAGAATTCGCCGTGTTTGAACCCGGTGCAGACAATGAACCGGTTGCTCAAAAGATGAGTGGGGCTCAACCCGTACAGATTGGTGAGCACTTCAAAATGTTCGATAGCAGTATCGTATCACAATCATCTTCATGGCCACGTTTTCGCGGGGCAGATTTCAAGAACATCAGTCGTAAACCGATAGATCTCACTCTTCCTCTGGATTTGGAGCGACAAATTGTCTGGTCCCTGGAGTTAGGAGAGGGGCATGCTGGTCCTGCAATTCATGATGGGCGTCTATACTTGCTCGACTACGATGAAACCAGCAAGTCTGATGCCCTGCGCTGCTTTGCCCTGTCGGATGGTCGTGAACTCTGGCAGCGTTCTTATACGGTAAAAATAAAGCGAAATCATGGGATATCCCGGACTACACCAGCTGTCACAGATGAAGTTGTTGTGAGTATAGGGCCCCGTTGTCATGTTATGGGCGTTGATCCCAGGTCAGGTGATTATCTGTGGGGCCTGGATCTCGTAAAAAATTATGGCGTGACCACACCACTCTGGTATACAGGGCAATGCCCCCTTATAGATGGAACGACTGTTGTAATTGCCACAGGGGGTGAAACCATTATGATGGGTGTTGATGCCAGGAGTGGAAACATTGTATGGGAAACCCAAAATCCCAGGGGATGGAAAATGTCTCATTCATCCATCATACCCATGACCCTCCATGGCAAACGGCAATATGTGTACTGTGCGGATGGGGGGATGTTAAGTGTCTCTGCGGAACCGGAAGATATTGGGCAAGTCCTGTGGGAAACAACTCTCTGGAATCACAAAGTTACAGCACCTTCACCCCTGGAACTGAAGGATGGAAAGGTATTTGTAACGGCTGGTTACAGCGCAGGGGGGATGCTGCTACAGGTGTCAAAAGTCCATGATGGATATGCAGTAGACTCATTGAGAAGCGTACTTCCCCATCAAGGTCTGGCCAGTGAACAGCAAACACCCATATATACATCTGATTTTATCTATGGTATCATGCCAAAGGATGCCGGGACTCTGAATGGGCAGTTCGCCTGTTTTGCATCCGATGATATCAGTCGTGTCATCTGGTCCAGCGGGAAAGAGAAACGTTTTGGGTTAGGACCATATATTCTGGTAGATGACAAATTTTTGATTCTGGATGATGATGGAATTCTCACCATTATTGAAGCTTCGGCTACCCATTATAATGAATTGGCTCAACTTAAGATCCTACCAGGTCCTGATGCCTGGGCACCACTAGCAGTAGTGGATGGCAAGCTCCTTGCACGTGATTCTCATCGTATGATCTGCCTGGACCTCGGGGGAAAGGGAGCACCGCTTTGAAAAAAGACAACCATAGGGTTTCTAAGAATCCCCTGATTCAAATCGCATCCTTTATCGGATTGTTAAGCTTGATCATCCTGTCATTCCTACTCCTCACTGAACATAAAATGCAAAATGATAACCCCTATGCCCTTGATGTAGAGGGTTTTAACAAGATTGATCCTGCATTGTACAGCCATCACTTATATCAAGAAATTGGTGTCCAATGTGGAAGGTTGTACGGGGTAGCAGTTGACAAAGATGATTTCATCTATGCTGCCACAGATTCAAGAATAATCAAGTATAACCCATTTGGAAGTGAGGTCTTTTCCTTTGAGGTGCCTGAAGCTATGCGAACCCTTGCTATCAACAGCAAAGGGCAAATATATACTTCAAGCGTGAACCGGATCTATGTATTCAATCCTGAGGGCTATTTTGAGGGGATTCTTGCTGCACTCAGCGATTCATCCATTATCACCTCTCTTGCTATAGAGGGAAATGATGTGTTTATTGCTGATGCCGGTACCCGAATTGTTGCACATTTTGATAGTCTGGGGAAATTCAATCAACACATAGGTGGAAGGGATAGGGCGAAGGGAAGAACTGGCTTTGTCATACCAAGCCCATTTTTTGACCTGGCTATTGATGAGAATCGTTCACTTTGGGTGGTTAACCCGGGGATGCATCTTTTTGAGAATTATAGTTTTGATGGCGAGCTGCTTAACACCTGGGGTAAACATTCACCTTCAATCCAGGGGTTTTGCGGATGTTGTAATCCCAGCCATTTCGCATTCATGCCAGATGGAAGGATTGTCACCAGCGAAAAGGGTTTGGTAAGAGTAAAAATATACAGTGCCACAGGTCAATTTGAATCAGTGGTCGCCGGACCGGATCAGTTTGAAAAACATGCAACCGGTCTGGATATCTGTGTGGATTCTCAATCACGAATCATCATTGCTGAACCTGCAAATAAATCAATTCACATCTATACAACCCTACCTGAGCTGACGCATGGTCAATAACATCCTACCTGACATTCTGACCCGGCCCATGAGCCGCAGGACATTTCTTCACAGTGCAGGTCGATTGATCGTTGCCACCTTTCTGATTGTGCTGGGCGGATTTTTATACAAAAGAAATCATTGTGATAATCAGAATGCAAATTTGGCTGAAGGTGTGAGTCCCTGCGGTCAATGTAGCAAATCTTCAGGTTGTGGATTGCCCCAGGCAAATGATTTCCGAAAATCCGGTAACAAGTAGGACTGAGGATAAACTATGACTAAACCTAGTTCAAAAACATCGGTCAGCCGTAGGGATTTTCTCAATAGCAGTGTTCGTGCAGTAGGCGGCATTTGTCTCGGCGGACTGGGTGCAGCAGCTCTCATCAAAGGCGTCAAACGTGAATCAGTCTGGCAAATTGACCCGGATGTTTGTGTCCAATGTGGGAATTGTGCCACAGAATGTGTACTCAACCTTTCCGCTGTTAAATGTGTGCATGCCTACGAGATGTGTGGCTATTGCAAGTTATGTGGCGGCTACTTTCCACCCGATGCTGAGAGTCTGAACACGGGTGCTGAAAATCAACTTTGTCCGACAGGAGCTATCCAACGTGCCTTTGTTGAAGATCCCTACTTCCAATACAGTATTGATGAAGAACTGTGCATTGGGTGTGGTAAGTGTGTCAAGGGCTGTGGCGCTTTTGGAAATGGGTCACTCTTTCTCCAGATACGTCATGATATCTGTGTGAATTGTAATGAATGTGCCATCTCCCGATCCTGTCCCTCTGGAGCCATAACACGTCAACCTGCCAACCAGGCTTATCTCATCAAAGGAGAGGAACGCATTTCATGAGGCTGTTCTCAAGATATGCTCTCATCTCCCTAATTATTCTATTGTTAGGGGCGAGCCTTTTTTCTCAGGATAGATTTCCACGTCCTGATTTTGAGTCGGACTATACCAAGCCAAAACTCGATAGACCACCACCTCAGAGTGGAGGAGTTGAGACTCTAGATGTATTGATTCTGTTTGTAACCCTTAGTCTGGCTAGTTATCTCGTGTTGAAGCGTAGATCACGGAATCAGATCTTTTTACTTTCCATGTTCTCGCTCGCCTATTTTGGCTTCTATCGAGAGGGGTGTATCTGCCCCATAGGGAGCATTCAAAATACCACCCTGGCAATATTTGACCCGATGTATTTCATCCCCATCAGTGTGATCCTGTTCTTTATTGCCCCGCTGATCTTTGCTCTATTCTTTGGGAGAACCTTTTGTGCCGCTGTTTGTCCCATGGGTGCTGCTCAAGAGTTGGTCCTCATAAAGCCACACAAGGTCAATCCAAAAATCGCTGCTATCTTAAGTCTGGTGCCCTATGCTTTTTTAGGTGCTGCGGTCATGTTTGCTGCCACGGGTGCCGGGTTCATCATCTGTCGGCTGGATCCATTTGTGGCTTTCTTCCGTCTGGGCGGCGAGTTCAAGATGATCCTCTTTGGTAGCCTCTTTTTATTGGTGGGTATGTTCTATGGTAGACCCTACTGCCGTTTCCTTTGTCCCTACGGTGTGTTATTGGGGTGGGCATCAAAATTTTCAAAATGGCATCATTCCATTACACCAGATGTTTGCACCCAATGTCGCCTCTGCGAGGAATCCTGCCCCTTTGATGCAATTGATAAACCGGTACCTGAAATCTCCCAACCAGATCAAAAGAAAGCAGGTGATCGACTGGGGATGCTTATCATCACCACAGCTATACTGGTTGTCGTGGGCGCTGGTGTGGGATATATGACCAGCAGTAGTTTTGCCAAACTTCATCCCACAATTGTATTGACCGAGCGGGTTCTGGCTGAGAATGAGGGTCTGGTCGAAGGTACAACCCTGGCAAGCAAGACCTTTCATGAATCTGGGAAATTGACCAGTGACCTATTGGCTGATGCTCAGGGCATCATTGCAAAATTCAAAACAGGAAGTGTCCTATTGGGAATATTTATGGGGCTAGTGACCGGCTTGAAGGGTATTGGCGTGTTCTTTAAAAAAACGACAAAGGACTATGAAAGTAACAGGACTGATTGTTTCAGCTGCGGTCGTTGCTTCCCGTATTGTCCAGATGAACATGAACGTCAGAAAGTGTTGGATGCACAAAGGGATCTCTATGAATCCATCGGATGATCAAAACAGGGTAAAGCTACTTTTTGCTCTCAGTCGGGGAATGATTGTCATCTCTCTGCTAGTGGGTGTAGTGGTTTCCACGCTTGTCCTGGCGAATTATTATCAGATCCAAAAAGCTGATGTTCTCAACGCTTCGGGTTTGAGTGTCCTGAAGGAACAGCTAAAAGAAAATACCCAGGATCAGGTGTTGAGAGATGATGTCCGAACTGTTCATCTGCTGGCTAGAAAGGCTTACTTCAATAGTTTGTGGCAAGTCAGAACCGGTGGATATATTATCCTCATTAGCCTGGCGATATTTACCCTATCCTTAAAAATATTTAATTCAGTTAAGCGAAAACTCCCTGATCCAAGACAATATGCTAAAACACCTGAGTTCTTAAATTTTTCCCAATCGATTCAAGGGATGATTCTGGGTACGGGCGGGGTGCTGTTCGCCAGTGGGCTGCTGGTTGCTTTCATGAGTAGCAGCCTCATACCCTCAGACAAAGAATCGGATTCCATGCTCAAATTGGATCAGCCCATTGATCTCAAGGAGCACTGGCCAAATTTCAGGGGACCAGGTGGAATAGGAATAGCCACAACAACTAAAGCCCCCCTGGAGTGGGATGGACCGACAGACAAAAACATTATCTGGAAGTCGCCTATTCCTCGTGAAGGATACAGCTCACCCATCATTGTAAAAGATCAGTTATTCCTCACTGGTGGAGATGCCACCACCCGTGAAGTATTCTGCTACAATACTGATACAGGGGAATTGTTATGGCGACAAATCGTACCCAATATGTTGCCACCAGATAGTGAGTTTGATTTTGAATTTGTGGACCCTGGAACTGGCTTTGCAGCTCCTACTATGGCCACAGATGGGAAGCGTATCATGGCGATATTTGCCACAGGGGACCTGGTCTGCTACACCGTCAATGGGGACAGAGTCTGGGGTAGGAACCTGGGATTGTTGGACAATCATTATGCCCATTCCTCATCCCTCATTGTCCATGAAAATCTCTGTCTCATCCAATACGATAGCTTTGTTAATCCACGGCTCATCGCCGTAGATATTTCAAATGGAGCCATTGTCTGGGAAAAATCACGTGAGACCATCTCCTGGTCATCTCCCATCTGTGTTGATACTGGCACTCGGACTGAATTGATCCTGGCAGACAGTAAATATGTTACTTCCTATAATCCGCTCACTGGTGATGAATACTGGTCCATCGAATGCTTGTCAGGGGAAGTTGGACCTTCGCCAGCCTACGCTGATGGGTATGTGTTTGTCTCCAATGAGTATGCGACTTCAAGTGGTTTGAAGATCAATTCACCAGATTCTGATCCACCCGTGGAACTTATCTGGCAATCCTATGATGGCTTGCCTAACACCTCAAGTCCCGTTGCCATGAACGAATTACTCCTACTAGCAACCAGTGGTGGGATGGTCACTATGCTGAACGCGCTGACAGGAGAGGTTGTCTGGGAAGAATATCTGGGGGTTGGGTTCTACTCATCGGCAGTCATTGTTGAGGATCGGGTCTATCTCATCGATCTGGGTGGTAAAATGCACATCTTTAAGTTTGGACCCACATATGAGTCCATCAGCATCAATGAGCTGGGCGAGGGATGCTCCACAACACCTGCCATTGTGAATGACCGGATATACATCCGGGGAGATAAGCATCTTTACTGTATCGGAGAGTCCGGTTCCTGATATGCGAATCATTGATAGTGAGAATATGACTATGAGTAATGCCCATCTTTGCGAGCCACACGTCGCGACGGGTGGCGAAGCAATCCCTTGGGAGAAATCTCGGAACTACACCTTACTTTTAAACAAAGGTGGTATAATTTTTCCCTTCGACAAGCTCAGGGACCGGAGGGTAGAGGTGTCGCTGGATCCATTGGGTACAGTATTCATCCAAGAAGGATTGCTTCGTCTTCCGCCAGCGTGGAATCCTCGCAAAGACGTGGGCGGGAATAAGATGCAGGTGTTGGGTTGAAGCAGGTCTCTGATTTAAACCTGCACAAGGTGGATACCATCATTGAAGAGGTTGGAACCAACCCGGATGCAGTGATTCCAATTCTCCTGGCTGTGCAAAAAGAGTACAATTATCTCCCAGAATACGCCATGCGGCGGATTGTGGAGAAAACGCCTATATCCGCTGCAACCATTACCGGGATTGCCAGTTTTTATACCCACTTCAGGTTGGAGCCCGCAGGCAACCATTTTGTCAATGTCTGCACGGGAACCGCCTGCCACGTAAAAGGCTCAGACCGCCTCCTGCAAACACTTCATTCTCATCTAAATCTTAGTGCCCAACAAGACACAGATAAGGATGGTATCTTTACCATTCAAAAAGTTGCCTGTTTGGGATGCTGTACCTTAGCTCCTGTGGTTCAAATTGATGACACGACCTATGGACATGTCGCACCCAATCAGATTCCAGAGATACTTACAGATTTTCAAGACAGGATTGGTCAGACAACCGATGAGGCAGCGCTGAGAGAACTGGGTAGCTCTAATGAAGTTGGCGAAATCAGGGTAGGACTGGGGTCATGCTGTGTCGCAGGAGGGAGTAACAACGTAAGACTGGCAATTGAAGCAGCCCTTAAAGCTGAAAATCTTGATATGCCAGTCAAACACGTGGGTTGCGTAGGGATGTGTCACAATACGCCCCTGGTGGAAGTCCAGAAACCTGGTGAAACAGCCCAGTTTTATTCAAATGTGACTTCAGAGGTGGCTGAAGATATTGTCCAATCCCACTTCCAGCCAACCAGACGTACAGACCGCTGGCGTAGATCAATTCGCAAACTTCTTGAATCACCCTTCTCAACACCCAGAGAGGAGGTCTTAAGTCGGTTTGCATTGGATGTTCGTGATGAGCCAGTCGCCAATTTTCTGGATCGTCAGGTTCGCATTGCCACGGAGCACTCTGGGGTGCTCAGTCCACTGGATATGGCTGAGTATGAGCGACTTGGAGGATTTCAAGCGCTTCGAACAGCCCTATTGGATATGAGTCGGGACAGCATTATTGATAGCATTGACTCAAGCGGCCTAAGAGGGCGGGGTGGCGGTGGATTTCCCACAGGCAAAAAGATGGCCATGGTCCGGGCAACGGAGTCAGAAACTAAATATATCATATGCAATGGAGATGAAGGAGATCCCGGCGCTTTTATGGATCGTATGCTCCTGGAATCTTATCCCTTCAGGGTCATCGAGGGGATGGTGATAGCTGCAAAAGCCGTAGGTGCGACACAAGGATTTCTATACATCAGAGCTGAATATCCCCTGGCAGTAGAGCGGATCAACCTGGCATTGAAACAATGTTATTCTGCAGGTATTCTGGGGAAAAACATCCTCCATAGCGGCGTTGATCTGGAGCTCAGCATTCGTGAGGGGGCGGGCGGATTTGTGTGTGGTGAAGAAACTGCCCTGATTCTATCCATTGAAGGGGAGCGGGGTATGCCCAATGTTCGGCCACCCTTTCCAGCAGAAGAAGGACTCTGGAATCAACCCACCTCTGTCAATAATGTGGAAACCTTCAGCCTGATCCCCTGGATAATCAACCATGGTGCAGAAGCTTTTTCAAGCCTGGGAACGCCAAGCAGTACGGGCACAAAGGTATTTGCCCTGGCGGGTAAAGTGAAAAATGGCGGACTTATAGAGGTCCCCATGGGCATCACCATTAAAGAAATTATTGAAGATGTAGGCGGCGGTGTTAGGGAAGGACGACAGTTTAAGGCTGTCCAGATTGGAGGACCCTCAGGCGGGTGCATCCCTGCTTCACTGGCAGATACTCCAGTGGATTATGAATCTTTAACTGAAGTAGGCGCCATGATGGGCTCTGGCGGCTTATTGGTCATGGATGATCAGGATTGTATGGTGGATATCGCCCGATATTTCCTCAGCTTCACCCAGGATCAATCCTGTGGTAAATGCACCTTTTGTCGAGTAGGTACCAAACGGATGCTGGAAATCCTTGAAAAATTGTGTGCCGGAGATGGCATCCTCAATGATCTTGATGAACTGGAAGATCTGGCAGCCAAGGTGAAGATGGGGTCAATCTGTGGTCTGGGAAAGACTGCACCCAATCCTGTACTCACAACCCTGGAATATTTTCGATCAGAATACCTGGCTCATATCGAAGGCAAATGCCCGGCTGGCAAGTGTGTGGAGCTGATTCAGTACTCCATCAATGATAAATGCACGGGTTGTACAAAATGTGCTCAGGAGTGCCCAGTTGATGCCATTCCACTCAAGCCTTATGAGTTGCATGAAATTGAACAGGACCTGTGTATCAAATGTGATACCTGTCTTCAGGTCTGTGAGGATGATGCGGTGGTGATCACATGATCAATCTACGAATAGATAACCAGTCCATAAGAGTAGAGGAGGGCACTACTATCCTACAGGCTGCCCAGGGTTTGGGCATATCTATTCCCACCATGTGCCATTTATCAGAATTTCATAATACCACATCATGTATGATTTGTAGCGTTCAATCTGGGGATAGGATGCTGCCATCCTGTTCAACCCGTGTCTCCGAAGGCATGGACATTCAGACCCGGAGCGAAGCTGTGATCGATTTTCGTAAGAGTACCGTGGAATTGCTATTTGCCGAGCATGTAGGCGAATGCGTTGCACCCTGCGAATTGGCTTGCCCGGCTCACCTTCAAATCCCCTTGATGATGAAACAGATTGAAACTCGGGA
>JAERTJ010000167.1 GCA_016844945.1 Fidelibacterota bacterium
TATCGGGCAAGTCAACCAGATCAGCTTCGTTCTTTTTAGGTAAGATGACGGTGGTAAGTCCTGCACGATTGGCTGCCATGACTTTTTCGCGTATGCCACCAATGGGCAGTACAGCCCCACGGAGTGTGATCTCCCCTGTCATCCCGAGATTAGATCTTACCAGGCGTTCTGTGAGTAATGAGATCATGGCTGTAAATAGTGTGATTCCTGCGGAAGGACCATCTTTTGGTACAGCTCCTGCTGGTATGTGAACGTGGATGTCCCACTTCTTGTGAAAATCGGGATCGATATCAAAGCGATCTGCATTGGAGCGAATATATGAATAGACTGCCTGGGCAGATTCTTTCATCACATCACCGAGTTTACCTGTCAGTTTTAAACCACCCTTGCCTTGCATTTTCATGGCTTCAATGAAGAGAATATCTCCACCAACTGCTGTATAAGCCAGACCAATGACAATTCCGTAATTGGACATTCGCTCAGCTATTTCACTATGACGTCTCGGCGGACCCAGCAATTTAGAGATACTGGATTTTGTGATTCGACGTGGTTTTTCATTTCCCTCTGCTCTATCACGAGCCACTTTACGACTGACATTGGCAATCTGGCGCTCCAGGTTTCGAACCCCTGCTTCATAGGTATAACTACTTATGATTTCTGAAATGGCAGTATCCATAAAAGTGATCTGCTCTTCTTCCAATGCATGCTCAGCTACCTGTTTGGGAATGAGGTAGGATTTGGCAATATGAATTTTTTCTTCTTCGATATATCCGGGGAAATCGATCATTTCCATTCTGTCTCGGAGCGGGCCAGGAATGGGATCCAGCCAGTTGGCTGTGGCTATAAACATGACCTTTGAAAGATCGAATGTCACCTCTAGATAGTGATCACTAAATGAATGGTTTTGTTCGGGATCCAATACTTCGAGTAGCGCTGAACTGGGATCCCCACGGAAGTCTGTCCCCAGCTTATCAACCTCATCCAGCATAAAGACGGGATTACGTGTTTTTGCCTTTTTCAGACCCTGAATGATACGACCAGGCAATGCACCAATATAGGTTCTCCTGTGGCCCCTGATTTCAGCTTCATCTCGTACACCACCCAGCGATATCCTGATAAACTCTCTACCCAGGGCATCTGCAATAGATTTACCCAACGAGGTTTTTCCAGTTCCTGGAGGTCCCTGAAAGCAAAGAATGGGTCCCTTGATGGGAGCATCAGGACTCTGCTCCATCTTTAACTTTCTGACTGCCAGAAATTCAAGTACGCGATTCTTAACACGCTTCAATCCATAGTGGTCACGATCCAGGATGGTTAATGCCTCTTCGATATCGACTCTATCTTCGGTTTCATTACTCCAGGGTAATTCCACGAGCCAATCTAAATAGGTTCGGGAAACGGTATACTCAGGTGATGAAGGGGGAATGCGTTGAAGTCGGTCAATTTCCTTATTGGCAACTTTGAGGGCTTCTTCGGGCATGCCTGCCTGGGCAATCTTCTCCTCTAGCTCCTTAATCTCGAGGGTCTGGTCGTCCTCACCCAGTTCCTTTTTAATGGCTTTCATCTGCTCTCTAAGGAAGTACTCGCGCTGGCTTTTGGATATCTCTTCCTGAACCTCAGTCTGGATTTTTTCTCCAATTTCCTGACGTTGTATTTCCCGGTTTATGAGAACCGTAGCTTTTTTGAGACGTTCAGCAACATCCGTTTCTTCAAGAATATCCTGTTTCTCAGCATTGGATAACTGCATCATTGAGACCGCACGATCTACCAGTCTGGCAGGGTGCTGTATATTGGATAGCAGGGAGATATGTTCCTGGGTGATATAGTCTGCCACTTTAGAAAGTTCGCGGAAAAGGGTGCGGATATTTGCTGACATGGCATCGGTCTCAAGATCAGCATCATAGATCTCTTCGATACCTTCGATGCTGGCTTTGAAGTAGGGTTCAGTCTGGGAGTAATCTTTTATTTTAACACGCTCGCCGCCCTGAACGATGGCACTCTGGCTACCATCAGGCATATCCAGAATTTTCATCACTGAGGCAGTAGTCCCTACATCAAAGAGGTCTCCAACTTCAGGGTTTTCTACAGATCCTTCGCGCTGGGCTACCACAACAATAGTTTTCTTCCCCGAAGGAAGCTCCCTTAGAAGTTTCAGTGAGCGTTCTCTACCTATATAGAGCGGGATCACCTGCTGCGGAAACAACACTGTGTTGCGCAAGGGCATCACTGGAAAGGCGGTTGAAGGGATAATATCAGTCATCGTTTATCTCCAAATATATTTTACTATAGAATTATTCTTCTGATTCATATCTGAGTGTTTCATCAACCCGTTGGGTCTGGAAATGTTTCAATACTTTTAGGACACGGAGGGTAACTTCATGATCACCCTGTTTGTCTCGACTAACTATGCTTGGCCATAACCCACTTTTTAATTGAGCATCGATGAGCCAATCCAGAAGTTTATAGGTCTTTCGATCACTATTCTTACTATCAAGCAATTTCACTGTTTCTAAATAGCGCAATGTACCACCTGAAAGAATGCTGAGACCGCTTGATCCCGAGATGAGTGTATCCCATACCTGCATACCGGGAAGAAGATCACTTTCGCCCTCTAGAAGTAACCTGTCCTGTAGGTACTTGAGACCCTTAGTCAACGCTCGATTGGATTGAAAACCTTTTGATTGTGCCAGGCTCCATACAAGATACAGACTGCTCCAATAGCACGACTTTTCGTCCGTCTTCATGCTGGACCATCCGCCATCAGGGTTTTGTTGCCCTATAAGATCTCGTATAAGGTTCTTGATAATTGGATTGCCTTCAAGCTCATAGTACACAGCCAGGTAAACAGCCTGAGTATTGTGATGCAGTCTCAAGGGTAGATCCTGTTCTGCCAGGATTCTCAGGACTTCACGCATTCCAAGCAAGGCCTTTTCCTGTTTATGAGTAACCGAGAGTTCGATGAGTTCATTCAGGACTTCAAGCTGTTTTAATAGCTGGAGTGTTTGCTTTTGTGACTCACTTAAGCCAGCCATTTTACCATCAATCGCCCAGGTGCCGTCTGTCTTTTGATCAGCCAATCGTTTACGTCTGGGTTGATGTTTCCTCAAATTTTTTTGTAAAGCGAGATAATCATCTGAAGTGGTGTCATCCAGAATCTCAGACAGTAGCCTATATCTAACGGGCAATGGTGCAGATTTAAGGAGCACCGGGATGGGGTTTTTCTTGAAATTCTCCATCCAGGGGAATTCATAGGGATTCTGATCATCGTATAGCATCAGTATATAATACATTTAAAAGGCGCACTAACAAAGCTTTCTATATTACCTAATTGAGTTTTTTATTGGGTAAATGCTATTTTGATCTTAGCTGAGCTAATAATATGCATTGCTAATGAGTTTTCATAACGATCTGATAACAATGCTAGTGTCTTCAAGAGTGAGGGACACACATGACGATCACCCTGATCGTGCCTGCGAAAGGGGGATTGCTTCGTCATTGTGTTCCTCGCAAGGACGGTAAGACGGAGACTGAGCTTGTCGAAATTGAGGTCCTGAATAAGGGGATGGACATTCCGACGAGCTTAATGTCCGGAGGTGTATCTTCGTGAGTGAAGTATGAGCGTAGCCTGCCTATGCTGATGCGGCTCTTCGCAGGCAGGCGATCTCCTTAAGCGTGCTCGTGAAAGAGGGATTGCTTCGTCACTGCGTTCCTCGCAAGGACGGTAAAGGGTTTAGTTAAAGAGTTGGTATCCGTCTTCGCTCTTTGAGCTTCGAAGGGATTATATCAAGACCTGTGGGTTTCAGAACTCGGTTCAAATATCTTAGAGAAAATACGGTATATAGCCAGGTTGAAGTTTAGTTATCCGTCTTCGCCGTTGAGCTTCGCCGGGATTATATCAAGACCTGTGGTCTTGATATAAAAAAACCCTGGTGATGAGCCAGGGTTTTGTTCGAGGAGAGTTACGGGGTTAGCAGTTACAGCTGCCACCGCAGCCACAATTACCACCACCGCAGCCACAATTAGATTTAGCCTGAGGTTTTAGAATTGTAAAACCCTCAGCATTCTCATCCTTGTAGTATTCAACGCTGGCGCCTTCCAACTGAGCAAAACTCACTGGATCAACCAGCACGCGGACGCCTTGAGAATCAAACACATTATCCTCTGGATGCTGCTTATTCTCTAAAGCCATTCCATATGCACTATTTGAACAACACCCTGAGTTTGCATAGATACGCAATCCACCCTCGGATGAAAGATCCTGTTCGTTAATCAGAACTTTGATCTTCTCGGCTGCTGTTTCGGTTATTTGAATCATTTTGTTTACCCTATTTCAATCATGTTAACTAACACCTAAAGATGACTATCTTTGTCTCTTATTGCAAGTAGTATTTCTACTCCCTCAATCTAGTCCGGTAAAGTGAATCTCCAGGCACAAAAATAACCGTCTGGATGAGGATCGGGCGGACAGGCAATACATTCGGTGATAATTCTATCATCTATCGTTCGGGCAAACTCTGAATATTCCACCACACCTACAGATTTACAGGGGAATTCATCCAGTTCTTTACGCTTACGGGCGACCTGAACACGACACTCCAGCATACGGAAAACGAAACTGTTTTCAGTTTCAGCTGTGATTTCCTGCTTATTCAATCGAGCATAAAGACGATATCCTAGCGCTCGCTTTAATCCAGCCAGGCCAGAATTTTTCCTAATTCCATGACGCTTCATAATCCGCTTTGCTTCCAGAACGGTGAAGGTTTTCCAGGCTTCG
>JAERTJ010000168.1 GCA_016844945.1 Fidelibacterota bacterium
GGTCAGATCAACTCAAGCTTTACGTACTTTGCTGTGATTACCAGAGATAGAGAGAACTGATGATGTCTTGATCGTTTCCCAGTCTGAGTTATTTTTCTGAACATGAATCGGCTGTCTTTCTGGAATAGGATTGACTCAAGGAGCAGGTGTGACCATTAACCCGCAACAAGCGCAAGAACATACCCCCTGGCTTTTTAGGCCCTACCCGCTCATTGTAGGTCAGCGGCGAAAAACTACTGTGGCTATTGCCTTCGGGTTATTTATCTACCTTTTTCTTCTCTTGTTTCAGCCATTTGGTATTAGAGATGTTAAGCTAAGTCTAGCGCTTTATGCGCTTGGTTATGGAATGATAACTTCTGTTGTCATGTACACCACTTATACCCTCTTACCCATACTATCCCCATCATTGTTTCACCCAGATAATTGGACAGTCCTGAAGAATATCCTACTTGGAATCTGGATTATGTCCTGGATAGCCATACTAAATTTCTTTTATACAAGCTACATGAGTGGCTTAGCTCTGGATCCATCACTCCTTGCGTTTTTTCTGCTGGGGACCCTCGCCATCGGTGCCTTTCCGCTAACAATTCTCATTTTTGTTACAGAGCTGTATCTCACCGGTAAACATGAGAAAACAGCTGCTGATGTAAATGCACAGATGCACCCCATAGAGCATGTGAGCCCGCCAGGAGAAAGGCAAAGCATTGAAATATCCGGAAGTACTGGGGGTGACTATCTCAAGTTATTTGAAGATGAGTTATTGTTCATTAAGTCAGAAGATAACTATTGCAGTATCCATTTTATTCTCGACAATAATGTCAACAGTAAATTAATCCGCGTAACCTTAAAGAATATTGAATCTCAGCTAAAGACCCGTTCCCAGTATATTCGGTGTCATCGTTCATATATTATAAATAAGGATAGGGTTGCAGCTATCAATGGAAATGCGCGGGCCTACTATCTGCAACTAAATAACATCCAGGAGAAGATACCTGTTTCAAGATCATTTGAGGTGAAAACACTCCTTCTCTGAACCTGAACACCCTTCACATTGACCCCAAAAAAGTTCCTGTTTACCCCAATTGGCTGTGGATGTTCTTCCCTTTCATTAGGTTTCTGTAGTCAAAACAGCACAGAAAGGAAGTACAACATGATTCGATTTATAACGCTAATGCTTCTGGGAATGATGCTCCATGCACAGAATGGACAGGTCCAGATAAACGTCTCAAATCTAACGCCTGAATGGGGTGGTATTTTAAGGTTGGGTTTGTATGACCAGGAAAATTTTCCAGTTGAAGGGAAAGCTTTATTCCAAGTCGAGAAGGCCGTGAGAACCCTCGAGGACACTATTATCCTGGATGATATACCTCCAGGTGTATATGCAGTAGCCCTCTATTAGGATATCAATGGTGACGAAAAGTTGAATCGGACTTTTTACCGGGATCCCACCGAGCCCTATGCCTTTTCAAACAATAAAAAGGGACGCTTTGGTCCCCCAAAATTTTCTGAAGTTTCATTTAATGTAAAAGGTGGAGCACAAACGACACTTAGCATAAGATTGGATTAATCCAGACTAACAAAGGTCAGAACTTTTCACTGCCACCGGATTTGATACAGCATGTAGGTGGGTTATGAAATCTGATGGCAGTTGTGAGTCAGTCTCAGAAGTGCAGCCTTATGAGAGTTTATATTCTAGATCTTTGAGTATGATTTTACTGAATAAAATTATTATATAATTCACTACCCCTGTCGAAAGTTGAAAACCAATCCAACATGCTGTAAATGGCAGGCATTCCTGCAGATTCATGATTTGCATCTGGAATTCCCACTAAATTGACCTCCTCCGCCCCATGAGCCCGCAATGAATCCAAGGCTGCTTCGGCGATGATGTAGGGTACGGTATGGTCAAGTAAACCGTGGAAAAGACGAATCGGAGTTGTTGGACTCCAGTCTAAAAGACTATTCTCTCGAAATGCATCGCTGTACGATTGTTCGTTACCTGCAAGGAAACTGTCCCTGAAGTCCGATCGGATGAAATCTTCTATATCAGTGGGCAATTGATTATTAATCTCAAAAAATGAATAGACCCCATCGTACATCTCTTTGACCTGCTCATCAAAAGGAGATACAAACACTTCATCCAGATTATTAAAACCATACAATTCATTGTAGGCAACAAACATAAAACCGATGTATGCAGGCCATTGGTAGCTACCACCCTCCAAAACAGTGTGGGCTGTTGCATAAAGATCATAGGGTCCTGCCATGGGGGCAACTGCAGTGAGTACAAACTCGTCTGAGTATTCACTTTCTATCAGTTTTTGGGTAGCCAGACTAGCATACCCTCCCTCAGAATATCCGGTCAAGAATAGGCGCTCATCCAATATGATATTCTGTTCAGTGCAATAAGTTCGTGAGGCACGAATCATGTCAATCACTGAATTAGCAAGAGATTCAGCATGAAGATAGGGATGCAGCATTGTAGAAACACCATAACCACTATAGTCTGGCACCAGAGCGATATAGCCCTGAGTGGCAGTAAGGATGGCAGCAATGCCTGCCGATGAGTTCATGGGATTAACAGAAGCTACTTCAGTAGGCCTTGTCACAGTGCCATGTTGAATGCTCAACATGGGGTGAGTCAGGGCATCCACGGGGAAAATCAAAGCACCTGAAAGTTTCTGTAACTCTCCATCCAATCCAGGGGAATAATAGATGATTTTAATTGCCCGGATTGAACTATGAATTGCCTGTGTCTCAGGTAACCCGATGTTACCGAGAATTTGGGAGGTTTCAGTGGGGCTGTATTCGTAAATAAGTTCAGATCTGAAAATAGATCCGGCAACTTCCTGCTCAGGAATGGGTAACGATTCCTCACAACCCAGGAGCAGAAATGAAAACAGCATAACCAGTAAGGGTCGAACTTGCAGTGTATTCATTTGACACCCTCTCTCAATTTGGGTGGCGAAGTGACCAAATATATTTTCTATGAAGTAAAAATTCTCAACGATTCGTTTAAGGGTCATCTATTCTGGTAAAGGGTGTTTTTGTAGGGGAAGGGGTTTCGCGCGTGCCACTTAAATATGTTTATAAAGAAGGTTCTACGGCAAAAATAGCTGGCTACTAATTGGCTATAAAATTAGATTGGCTCAATGTCCGTTTTAAAAAATAGAAATGTTTACCTGGTAGACGATGATCCAGATGTTCTATTGGTCGTTAAATATTTATTGGAAGAATACGGCGCTAAGGTTCAAACGAACGATTCCAGTAAAATAGCACTGACAGAAATCATCGAAGCGAAGCCGGATTTAGTTATTCTGGATCTCATGATGCCTGATATGGATGGTCTGGATATGTGTCGCCTCTTGCGCGAAGAATCCGACCTCCAGGAAATGAAGATTGTTATTTTTTCTGGGAAAGCCTATGAGCATGACAAACAGCGTGCTCTGTCTTTTGGTGCTGATGGCTATTTGACCAAGCCCCTTATCGATAAAGAATTCATTGGTAAGATTGAAGATATAATCGAAGAAAAGATAGAATTGAAATACTGGGGTGTTCGTGGAACCTTGCCTGTACCAGGTGAAAAAACACTGAGGTATGGTGGGAATACGATTTGTTTGTCTATTCAATTCCCCAAAGAAAATCTTTTTATTTTGGATGCAGGGTCAGGTATTAAGCAATTTTCTGATCATTTAATAAAGGAAGATGTGTCGGGTCTACATGCCAAAATGTTAATCTCTCATCCCCACTGGGATCATATCAATGCCTTACCTTTTTTCGTCCCTCTATATATTCCGGGTAATGAATTTGAAATTTTTGGAGCTTCTCATGGGCATGTGACGATGCGTGAGTTGATCTCAGCTCAAATGGATGGCGTCTATTTTCCCATACGCATCAAAGAATTTGCTGCCAGAACCTATTTCCATGATCTGAAAGAAGAACAGGTGAAGATTGGTGACATCATCCTTATGACCATGTTACTCTCTCATCCAGGTACCTGTCTGGGATACCGGTTAGAGTACAAGGATCGATCCATTTGCTATATCACTGACAATGAGCTTTTTCCTGAGGATTCGAGAAACTACAATGCAAACTATTGGGAAAAATTAACCAACTTTATAAGTGGTACTAACATCCTGATTACGGACACCACCTATACAGATGAAGAGTACAAGCAAAAAGCAACTTGGGGTCATTCTTCAGTTTCTCAGGTTGTCAAACTGGCTCACCAGGCAAAGGTGCAAGCATTACACATGATTCACCACGATCCTGACCAGACAGATGATGATATAGATGCGAAACTGGAAACAGCAAAAAAACTATTGGCTGACTTGAAATCCAAGACCCAGTGTCTCGCACCTCAGGAGCTCCAAAGCTTCAAAGTTGTATAATCCGATTTAATTATTAATTAAGCTTGAGGGAGGATAAGGGTGATTGCTAATCCTGCTCCTTACTCAATGACATCCTGTATATCCCCCCAATACACTTCTGAACCAAATTCTCAACGAGGAGTATTCCGATTCCATATTCATGACAAGATTCAGAAATAGGATTTTCATCGAAACGCGAAAGCATATAGAGTTGGCAGTTTCTTACGGATTTATATTGATTGTGGGATGTTATAGATGCTTGCCCCCAAGCCCTAACCCCCTCAATCAATTTCTAGATTTTGAATCAATATCCTAACATACACAATTGTCTCACTACGGATTAAATACGCATATAATGCGTATATGTTCTACGCATTACATACACATGGTGCTCTGGAAATTATAAGGACTTTAGATAAGCCTGGAGATTTATATCGTTGTTTGCAAGCTTGAGCTTTTTCCTGATGTTGTTTCGATGGGTTTCAACTGTTCTGAATGAAATGTTGAGATGCTTTCCAATATCTTTGGAACTATACCCATGCTTGATTAAATCACAAATCTCAAGCTCTTTGTTGGTAAGGTTGGATGACCCGGAACTCAAGTTGTAGGCGAATGGAGAAATAATATTTTCCAGACGCTCAAGAACCAGATCACAGGATTCAGATTGCCTCTCCGAGAGTGAATCTTTCAAATTTTTCATCACTGGTATGATCAATCGATTCACATTCTCGCTAATTTGGTTTTGAATGGTCAATTTTTCATGTTCCAGCTGGTTTAACATTACCTTAAGGGCAATGTTCTTCTCCTCCAGCTGTTGGTTTTTCATCTGTAGCTCTTGCTCAAGTTCTTTCCGGTCGGATATATCCCTTCCAATGGATTGGAAGGCAACCGTTTGACCATTCTTTTTAATAGCAGAGATTCTGATCTCAAGGACAAAACTACCGCCATCTTTTGTCCTCCAAACCACTTCATAAGGACTTTCTAAATTTCCCTCAAGAAGTGAGCGGAATCGTTTCATCGAATCAGTCGACGTACCGCTGGGAAGAAAGGGTGCTTCACTAAAGTGCTTATCGACTATCTCTTCAGTAGTAAATCCTGAGATTTTCAAGAGGGCAGAGTTCGCATCTAAAATGTTGCCAGCTGTGTCCACAATGATGATAGGATCTGGCGATAACTCCATGAGTGTGCGGTAGCTTTTTTCACTTTCCTGCAAAATCTGTTCTGATTGAGCCTTGTTTACAATAAGTGCAACCTTGGGTGCAACGTGTTCAAGAATTTTAAGATCTGAGCCAATACAGGCCCTATCGTTCCCGACACTTCTGGACGCACCGAAAATGCCAATTACCTCATCGCCAAAAACCAAGGGAACCCGATATGTGATTACTGGACCTAGGATCTTGTTAACGATTGCAGACAAATTTCTCAGGTCTTCCTGTGGTGTGTAATCATTCATTGAAGATTGTGAATCTTCAATAACCATACTCTTTCTTGATTCGATTACTTCGGCGAATTGACTCCCCTCGAAAAGTGGAATTGTCATCTTTGAAATATTGAACCCAATAACTCGCTCAATTTCTTTAAGCTTGGCTTTTTCAAGGGAGATATTAGTCATTGTTAATTCATTAACTTTAGTGTCTAGAATAAAGCAGGTAACAATTGCAAAATCATAAATGTTTTTGATCCCATCTACCAGATATTGTAGGATGTTTTCAACGGACTCATTCTGATTAATCTGAAGGTTTACGGTTTGGAGAAAATCTGTAAGCTCAGTTAAGGATTGGATATCATAGGTGTCAGTGACGCTATGGTTCTGCTTTGAATACATTAGTTTACTTGATTTCTCGTTATTACTTTCAAATTTCATTGATAAAACGCAAAGCCTTAAAACTTTTTTAACTCAAGGTTTCTCTCCATCCATGAATGTCCTGAACTCTAGAACAAATCTCAGGATTTCCTGATGAAGCGAGTATAGTTATTAATCACATAGTTACAAGATTCAAAAAGTGAGTAATTCTCTCTTCTTGCAGTTTATACCGCAGACAGGAGGGTGATCATTTATCTGGGTGCAGATGATAAATATGCTTTTGAGGCTTGGATGGGCAAGCAAACCAGTAATTACTGACGGACAAGCCACCCATGTTATCGGTTTAAATGCAGTGGGGAGAAAATGTGATGATCATTACCCCTGGCTTAAAGGTATTGAGCGTTTGTAGAAATGCAGACTGGATTCACCACACTCAATACAGTGATAATTCCCAGAACTCAAATATAAGAGCTTACTCACCATGCGCTGCCCTCGGCTTCGATGAATTCGGTATAGTTTATGGTTACAGGACGGGCAAAGATTGGAGTCGGGTGAGTGGGCAATAATCCGATTCCGAACCCTGTTCAACATGAGGCTTAGGGATATTACTATCAAAATCGTTCCAACCAGATCTGAGAACTCCATATTGTAGATTATCGACTGAAGTGAGGAGACAATGGTGTGTTTTATCAGATTATAATTGCTTCCAATCGCTTTGATGAACTTATGGATCAGTACTTGAATGGGTGTGTCTGTGTATAAGAGGGAAAACCCGCTGATTAATAAGCCCACGATGAGGGTCTCCAAGCGAAGGTCAGATATTCCGTGATTGATTTTTCTAGTGTGTCTCATTTGTTTCCCCTTGCATTTATTTGCCAACACTTTCGTCAAGTGAGGTGATGCCATCTTGAGCTGTGCTCACTCATTCTCGGCATGAGGCGGGTAACCTTTATTGGATTTCACCAATTACTCCGAGTGGCTGTCATAATATGAATGAAATCTCAATTTCAGAATATGGGGGAAACCCTATATTTGTGTTAAGAAACACCTGTCTATGGATCGAATAGAGGAAGAGGCAGATTGGATTTTGTATAGCGATTGAACTATTTCGTTAGAACTAAAAAGGGTATATCAACGGAGAGACCACATCGGATTTGGAAGTGGTCTCTCCGACCCTGGTACTTAACTCTTTTTATTGCTACGATTCAATTCATTTAAAACCAACCAATTGATCAGGGTGATAAAGAATATGAAGAGACCAAATTCTGTGGGAATCATTGCCATCTGGAAACCCTTGGTTACAATTTCGGGACTAATATCAGATGCGGTGATAATAGCCGCCATGGCATGGGTAAGTCCCATGACCTGACCAATAGATCCAATCAATGGACAGACTATACCCAACACAAGAATGGTGGTGAGACCTTGATACAAATCCTGACCTTTTCTCACATCCATCCATGCTCGTAGATTTAGAAGGATCAGATAAATCGCGATCAATAAAATGGGCCACATAAAAGGACCGCCTGACATAAACCAATTCATAGTAATACTCCTTTTCTCTTTACGCCCTCCCGGGCTTTCTCATCATTTCACCGGAAAGTAAATCAATCAAATCGGGGTTTTAAATCATTGAGACCAGGATCGATCAAGTCGGTCAAGAGAGGGCGATATCAACGACCAAAGCAATTTGACCAATCTCAGGGGATATTCATCGACATTGAACTGGGATTGGTCGATATTTCAAAACTCAATGAAGTATTGGGATTAGATTCCACCCATGAATTTCTCTGAGCTGTTGCAGGAGCCATCAAAGCTAAAAACTTTTTTATTCCACCTGCTGGGGTGGGCGCTGGTGCTTTTTATCTTTACTTTTATTTATAGTCGTATCATCGGCGAATGGCTGCCTGCCTTTTTACACACAGTCATTACACTGCCTGTGTATATGGCTCCCACCTATTATCTGAGTTATTTCATTGTTCCCCGGTTATTGATCAGTAAGCAGTACATCAGAGCGTTAACCCATGGGATTTACCTCATCCTGTCAACCACATTTTTCTATATTTTATTGAGTATTGCTATCATAATGATGCCCGTACCAGGGTTGAATCTTGATATCACGCCTCAACCAGAAAGTCTGGATGTTTTCTCTCATTTGGTTGGTGTCTTTTTTATCGCTTTTTTGGTTTCATCCGCCCGGCTTTATAAATTGAGGGATGTTGAGGCAAAGCGTGTGTCAGCGCTGGAGAAATCTAACCTTGAAGCAGAAATGCAGATGTTGAAAGGCCAACTCCACCCACACTTCCTGTTTAATACGCTTAACTCGATATACGCGCTGGCTCTGAAAAAATCATCTGAAACTCCTGATCTGATCGTCAAACTATCAGAACTCCTTGACTACACGCTTTACGAATCTCAAAAAAGCGCAATCACCATCCAGGACGAGGTCAAGATCCTTGAAAATTATATCCAGCTGGAACAGAAGCGTTATGGAGATAGACTTTCAATAGACTTCAATATATCCCTGGAAAAAGATGACGAGATGATCGCCCCCTTGTTGCTCCTGCCTCTGGTTGAAAATGCATTTAAGCATGGAGCTGGAAAAGTCTCAGGGAAAGCGAGTATTAACATCGATTTGAACTTCAAAGCAGGTTTACTTGAATTTCAGATCAGGAATAATAAACCTGACATTATCAAGAGATCAGAGGATCAGTCAGGTGGAATTGGATTAAAAAATCTTCAACAACGTTTAAAACTTATTTATTCTGATCAGCATGAGCTTATAATCAGCGATGAGACGGAAAGTTACCGTGTCAAACTTCGGATAAATATGGGGGAAATATAACATGTCAATACGATGCCTCCTGGTAGATGATGAACCTTTGGCCATGGATGTCTTGGATAACCTGCTGAGCCAGGTTGAGGATGTCATTGTCGTTGATCGATGTGAGAATGCGTTGACGGCTTTTGAAGTTCTGGGTAAGGGTGGAATTGACCTCCTTTTTCTAGATATCAGAATGCCTGGAATGGATGGTCTGGAACTTATCCAAAGTTTGCAGAATCCACCTCCAATTATTCTGGTTACTGCCCACCGAGAATATGCGGCAGATGGGTTTGACCTTGATGTGTTGGATTACCTGGTTAAGCCAGTTGGATTTCCACGTCTGCTCAAAGCCCTTGATAAATATCGGCATACATACAGGGTATCCGGGGTGACGTCATCTGAATCTACCAGCATCGATGATGCCCATATAGACTTACATGTAGATCGCCGGGTTCATCGTCTGGCCTTGAAGGAGATCATGTATATTGAAAGTCTAAAAGACTATCTTAAAATCCATACGGTTGAAGGATCTCTGCTAGTCAGGGAAACCATGCAAAACATCCTGAATCGATTGCCACAAAATAGATTTATCAGAATTCACCGTTCTTACATCATCCCGATTCAAGCAGTAAAATCATTTGATGCAACTGAGGTAGAAGTCAAAGGTCGCCAGCTACCCATTGGACCCTCTTACCAACGCGAAGTTCTTAGACATTTAGAAGGATAATCATCCAATCCATCACCTTCCCTCGTCTCCCTGAGGTTCTCGAAGGGTGTTGATACGAACTGAAGCCAAAAGACATTTCGGTAAGCCTACGCTCTGCGAGCTTCGACGTCACAGGCAAGCTCAATGTCCGGGAGGGGTGCTAAGCCTCAGGCGTCATGGGGTTCGCAGGAAATTGTGACGGGAGGATTTCTGGGGTTTCAATGACACTCATTTCTTTCCATTTACCACCACGAAAACGCCACCAGAAGGTCAGGCCCATTCCCACAATAAACATGGCACAGAATGCCCAGGGCAGATACAGACTGGAATGAAAAACATCTACAGCAATCCAGGTAGGAATGATCAATACAAAAATGGATAGGGCAGTTGTGACCCGCATGACAAAATGAGTATCACCTGCTCCTTTGATGGCAGAGGAATAGAGAATACTCAGGGTGTCAAAAATGGCATAAACCGCTACAAAGCGCAGGAGAATAATGGCAACCCTTACGGTCTCTGGTGCAGCGTTGAATGGAGCAATAAAGACATGAGGGATGCCTATATACATAGCGGTACAGGGTATCATATACATCATCCCCAATTGAATTGCAGATCCCGTTGCATAGGCAGCCATCTCAGGTTTTCCAGCACCAATATTTTGACCTACACTCATGGACATGGCAATACCCAATCCAAACATTGGCATGAATGCCAGGCTGTTGATGTTGATGGCAATATTGGTGGCAGCCAGTTCCATTTGACCAATTCGACCCAGAATTAAAATGAAGGCTGTAAAACCCATGATCTCGAGAAAGAAGTGACCACCACTTGGAAGTCCGTACTTCAAGAATCGCTTCATAAATGACAGGTTCCAGGAACGACCAGAAAATACGTGGAAGCGGGCTTCATGTTTTGGTCTGAAAATAAGAACGATATAGACGACCACAGATGAAAAACCTGCAATGATTGTCGCCAGAGCTGCACCGGCAATTCCCATTTCAGGGAAGATTCCAATGCCAAAAATTAAAAGATAATCAAGGATCAAGTTCGTTGTTGTGGTAAATAGATTGACCCACATGACTGGCCAATTGTGCCCTCGACCAGTGAAAAACCCTGCAAATGCTGCAGACAGGATGGGACCCAGACCTCCAAAACAGAGGATCCTGAAATAGGTGCTCTCCAAAACCTGCAATTGACTGTTATGTCCGATAAGTCTAAACAGGTCTGAGGAAAAGGGGGCTACTGCCAGCAGAATAATGGCGCCAAAAATAGAGAGGTATAAACTATGCCAGAGTACAGCCCCAACCCTATGATCTTCCTTCGCACCGACGTATTGGGAAACAAAGGTGCCGGCATAACTGACGGTTCCAATAAAAAGACAGATAAAGGCAAAGTTGAGAATCCCAGCAGGCATGGCTGAAGCCAGAGCTTCCTCTGAATACCAACTGAGAAACATACGATCCACAAATTGTTGGATGGACCAAGATCCTGTACTCAAAATGAGGGGAATTGCCACAATAAGGATATGACGATATCCAAATTCTGAGCTCCATCTGTTTTTTAAGGCGTGTAGCATAAAATCTTTCTATCCTATATCCAGGTCATACCCTGGAGGTCTTTATCCAAGAGCCTGACAACCTGCATTTTTTCCAACATCATTAACAGCAATAATTTTTTTATACATGATTCAAGTCGTTGCAGGAGAACTTGTGCTCCCTCGAGGGGCTGTCATGGAAAAAACCACCAGTTGTAGGAATGATTTTAATTGCATTATTAAAATAATAGTAGTATATGCTACTAGCAATAAGGAAATGGCTATGCAAATTAAAGTTGAGAATGGAATAAATGAGTTCAAAGCCCTGGGCTTCACGCATCTGGAAGCAGAAATCTATCTACATTTGCTTGGTGCAAAGGCGTCGAGTGGCTATGCAATCTCTCAAGCCATCGCTAAGCCCACAGCGAATGTATATAAGGCAATAAACACACTTGAGAAAAAAGGAGCCATCCTCGTTGACGAGGGTGATACCCGTTTGTGTATTCCCGTACCAGCCACCGAATTGTTGAATGCCTTGCAACATTCTTTCATGACTCAAAAGGAACGGGCGAGTCAATTTCTCAGTCAGATACAAACCACGGAATCCAGTGATAAGGTTTATCGTCTAAAACAGCCCGAGCAAGTGTTTGAAAAGTGTCGTAACATGTTACGCCAGTCAAAGGAGATGGTTCTGGTTGATGCCTTTGGACCTGCCTTGGACCCAATCATGGAAGATTTAATAGCAGCCACAAAAAGAGGTGTAAAGATTGCATTACATGGGTATGAATCTATCGACATCCCTGGCGTAAGAGTGTTTAACAATTCAGCGGGTCAGACAATCCACCAGAAATGGTCTGGACAGTGGATAAACATTATTGTTGATAGTAGGGCATTTGTAATGGCTTATCTCTCGAAGGATCTCTCAGGAGTTTATCAAGCCGTTTGGAGCAACAGCCAGTACATCTCTTGGGTTTACCACTCCGCCCTGCTCGCTGAACAGCAATTGTCAGAACTAAAAACCAGGTTGAATGATGAAAGTGATATTGAAGTCGTGCGGGAGATGGTCGCAGACATGGACCACTTTTTTAACCTCAAAGTACCAGGCTATTTCGACCTACTGGATAAATTCAATGAAAATGAGGAGCAATCCTAAATGAGATATCTATCAATACTGATCGTTCTTGTGTTTACATCATGCATCAAAATTTCATCTGATAACCTTCAGCTCCAAACGTTGGATCAGAGCATCACCCAAAAAATTGCAGCCAGGGAAAGTGCAGGTTTTTGGGAAGCCATGCAGCAGCTTGACTTTCAATTTGCAGCTCAGTTTCCTGATTCCAGTGAAGAACACCAATTTTCTGCAGGTCTGAAATCAGCCTTGATGGGTGAATATGAGCTCGCAGTTAAGCCACTGGAACACCTCATAGAAACCAGCCAGGATACCAATATGGTAAAATTCTCAGGTGTCTTGTTAACAGGAATCTATACCTTGCTATTTGATTGGGATGCACTCCTTCGACTAGATGCCCAATTACCTGGAGGCATTGACGACCTTAATACCATTGCGATGGTGAAAGCCTGGAACCTCCAAAAGGATGAAGTAATCCATTATCCAGAAGTGCCTCTGACGCTGGATAGTGAAAAATCCATTTCTGGTGTTCCCATGATCCAGGTTGAAGTAAATGGCGTTCAGCAAACATTCTGGATAGATACAGGTGCGGATTTCACCGTATTGTCATCTGATATTGCTGAGATTTGTGGCGTTGATCCTCTCGTCGAGTCAGCAAGTAAAGTTGGAACATCCACCGATAAGAAGGTCGACCTATGGCCAGGTGTCATTGATGAATTAAAAATCGGCGAGCTGGTTTTTGAGAATCATCCCGTGTTTATCATCAGTAAAGAAGATCTGGAGTTTCGATTATTCAAAATTATTAAACTACTCAAAGTTGATGGCATCCTGGGGTGGAACGCGCTTCAGAATCTAAAAGTGGAACTTGATTATCATCAGGACAAAGTCACGTTCCAGAAACCAGTCCAGAAAGATCGCGAGAAACGAAACTTCAACTACCTTACCCAACCCTTTGTAACGGTTTTGGACACCATGGGCGTGCCATTTCATTTCTTCCTTGATACAGGTGCCAATGCTACGGGTTTTTATGATCCAGCCCTTGCTTTTTTTGATACCAGTGCAGCTGAAACATCCACAGCAATGGTGGGGGGAGCTGGGGGTACTCAAAAAATCACACAACTCACGCTGAAGGATCAAAGTCTCATTCTGAGCAAAACACGTATCAATTTTTCAAGCATACATGCTCAATCAATGCGAGGCGATAGTGAAGAGGGATTTATTCACTACGATGGAATACTGGGATCTGATGTTGCCAGGGGTGCAGTGTTAATTCTTGATTTTCAAAATGGGTGGTGTGAATTGAAACCTGCTCAGGACTGACAGTTTTCTAGCAACAGCTGGATGTCAGGCTAACCCTCTGTCTGCGTAAAAGTGAATGGATAGATCTGAGTAGTCAGCATTGCCATGTGTCGAAGGCATTTACCTTTGATCGTAAAACCAAACCCCAGATCGATCAGGAATCTCTTCCTCCTGCAGAACGTATATATTGCATACTGATGTGGCTCAACGAAACAGGGGGTGTCTCAGATCATGAAATTTGTGAAAATGATGGCGATGATTAGTGTTGTTTGCCACCTAATGACCGCTTGTACAGATCGCGTGGACAACATGGATGCGTTGATGAAAGCTTATGCAGATCAGGACCTTTTTAGCGGAACCGTGCTGGTCGCTAAAGGTGATGAACTACTCTATCAGTCTGCTTCTGGCTGGGCTGACCGCAGTGATTCCATTCCAAGTGGAGTAAACACTGGTTTCAGAATTGGCTCATTGACCAAGCCCTTTACTGCACATGTTATTCAAAGACTCATCACTGAAGGATATCTCAGGTTGGATGATACTTTAGGAACTGTATTTCCTACATATAGGGGAGAGGGTAGGGATCAGATTACAGTCCGAGAACTCATCCAGCACACATCCGGAATAATTGCTCACCTATCTGATGAAACGGAGTCAGTTATTGAGCAAAACCATCATACACTTGATGAATTAGTCAGTTATGCAGAATCGGCACCCCTTGGATTTGTCCCGGGTACTGCATTTCAATATAGTAACTACGGCTATGCTGTGTTGGCGAAGGTGGCAGAGAAAGTGACCGGACAGGCATATTCAGATGTGTTAAAGCAATATTTACTCATTCCCGGTGGTCTTAACCATACGCAGGGGGCTGACATGGATAGCTACTTGAAAAATGCATCCCTGGGATATGAATATGACCTTTTAGAAGGATATAAAAACGCAAACCCCATAGATCTGAGTTATGCACGGGGATACGGGGATATCACGTCAACTACCCATGATCTCTGGAAATGGATCAGGTACCAAAAGAGTTACAGGCTCCCGGCTACCGAGGATGATTCAATATCTTCAGTAACAACCTGGGGCTGGTTTAATAATAAGATCGTTACAGGCGTTAATGCAGACACGATTGAAGTCCTTGAGCATAGTGGTAGCATCAATGGATTTGGCTCATTTATGCTTTATGTGCCAGAAGACCAACTCACTGTGATTGTATTAAAGAATTTCAGGTCAAACAATTATCTGCAACCGATATATGCTTCCAGTATTGGGAAGCAATTACTCTCTTGTTACTATGAAGATCTGGTTGAGCTCCCCAGGAAATCAGTGGCTATGACGCTGGCAAGAAAAATTGGAGAGGGACTAGATATTGATGAGTCATATACCAATTTGAAATTACAGGAACGACAACATTTAAAATTTGATGAATCAGAATTGAATAAGCTGGGGATTGAATTACTGTTCAAGTACAACAGTCCCTATCAGGCTGCAGAGGTATTCAGGATAAACATGGAGGAATATCCGAGATCATATAATACCTATGACAGCTATGCCTTTGCGTTGCTCATGTGCAAAGATACCTCAAGCGCCGTAGCATTCTATAAAAAGGGGTTTAGTGTATTCGACCAATACCCGGAGGAGAATGATATAGAATCCGTCCATACCAACCTTTCTGATGCAAAATCATTCATACGTAATCTGGAAATTTCAATCCCATAGGTTGAACTTATCTTTCTGTCCAAAGTGAAGATTTGGAGAAGCACAAAGTATGAGTTGTCTGAATTCGAAAACCCGGGTGTGGTCCTCTAAACCGGGAGTTCAGTGATCCCCTCATCCCAAAGCATAAAACTTAGATCAGTCCTGGATATATAGTCCCTCGAATCTGATATTCATGCTCTACCAATACTGGTGACACGGTCTACAAACGGCATGTGTGACAAAAACTGTAATTAAATGTTTGCAAAAACTAATATTATTAGTTAAAATGCTAACATGAATAAATTGCTTAACAGAAAGAAGATAATATTATGATGAATCTCAACCATATCGCTTTAGCATTAATCATCCCGGCTTTTTTAGTGGGTCAGGCTTCAATGCTTGAACGGCCCACCGGTAAAATCGCTTATACCCTTCATGGTGAGGGCTCAACCCTGGTTATCGCCATCCCTGGGATTGGTGAAAATCAGGATCAATATCGCTTCATGATACCTTTACTGGTCAGCGCAGGTTATCAGGTTGCAACTGTTGATCTAAGAGGTCATGGAGAATCCAGTTTGAATTGGCCTGATTATTCTTCAGCAGCCAATGGAGAGGATATAGTAGCCCTCATCGATGAACTGGGGGCAGAAGCCGTTGTGTTGGTGGGAAATTCAATTGGCGGCGCTGCATCTGTATGGGTAGCGGCAGAACGTCCTGATGCAGTCAAAGGAATCGTGATGATCAACCCATTTGTTGAGGATGCCAAGCTCAAATGGTATGAAAAGACACTCTATCGAGCCGCCTTTGCCAGACCCTGGGGAAAGGGAACCTGGATGAAATTTTATGAGAAGAACTATCCCACAAGACGACCTGATGATTTCGATGAGCACCTGGCAACCCTGGATGCTATGTTATCTCGCCCAGGTGGCTATGGGGCTTTTAATCAGACCCTTTGGTCATCTCATGCCAGGGCTGCTACCCGTATCGATGAGGTTAAGGCACCTGTGAAAGTGATCATTGGGAGTAGGGATCCAGATTTCAAGAATCCAGAAGCAGAGATGAACAAACTAAAAGAAATGTTTAAAGGAGATGGAAGCATGATCGAAGGGGCAGGACATTATCCACATGTTGAATTCCCTTCTCAAACAGGAGAAATAATGGTGAAATATATAAACGGGGTTATGGATGGCACCAAGAGCTAAGCTTACCAGAGAGAAGGTGCTTACAAAGGCAGCCCGTCTCGCCAATGTGAAGGGCTGGGATAACCTGAACCTACATACTCTGGCCGCAGAGTTAGGGATCAAACCACCGTCTCTCTATAACCATATTAAAGGACTGGCAGATTTGAAACATGGTCTGGCTATTCAATCGAGTCGAGCCCTTGTTGAGCAAATTAAAAATGCCACCATTGGCAAGAGTGGTGTCAATGCCTGCCTTGGGATGGCGTTTGCCTACCTTGAATTCGCCAGAGCAAATCCTGGATTATTGCCGGCAATTGCAGTGGCACCAGATAGAGCAAATGAAGAGCATATGACCATAGACAAGGATTTTATGGCAATGGGGATAGCCATCATGTCAGGATTCAAATTGAGTGATACTGAGAGGGTTCATGGACTGAGAGCATTGCGTTGTGCGACCCATGGCTTTGCCGTCCTGGAACAAGAACAAGGTTTTGGGATTGATATCAATCCAGATGAGAGTTTTGAATGGATGATTCGCAAATTGATAGCAGGATTTCCCCTTGAAACAGAAAGCGAAAACATATAGTCAACAGATCCATTGTGGACTGGAATTACCAGAGTTAATGAAGGTGCAAGAAATCTCACTTCTCACTTGTTCATCGTGCCAGAATATCTCTACCCTGAAAATTGAAATGTGTTTTGAAGTGGAATAATCCCTGGATCATTTTTCTTCATCTAGACGGTTAAGCTGTTAGCTTACTTGAGTTAGGGTAAATTCTCAAGAAGTGAAGGTATAGCCAGGATGAAATTTTCAAATGGGATCAATCCGCTCAAGAGAATAGTCAAGTTTTTATCTCTGACACTGATTTTTAGTCTGTGTCTCGGTCAAAACATACTTACGGACCTGGAAACGAATCTTGCAAACTCAAATTCTACAATTATCAAAATTGATTTGCTCAATCAGCTATCACTCCAAACACTCAAACGGGATAGGGATAGTTCGAGGACTTATGCACAGAGAGCCCTCGCTCTGTCTGACTCTACCATGTACCTGGTTGGGAAATCCGTAGCCCTAAGACGTCTGGGTCAGAACGAGAGAAGAGCCGGAGATCATCAGGCTGCGCTCCAGTTTTTTAAGAAAGCATTGAATACTCTGAATCATGAGCTACATCATGATGAAGTTGCCAGAGCATACGCGGAAATAGGTCGCAGTACGGCAGCGCTGTCAAGACCTACTGAAGCTATTGAAAAATCACAACATGCACTAAAAATATTCACTGAATTAAAAATGGATTCTTCACGAAGTCAGGTGATGAATGAAATCGGTTACCGCTATTGGTCCTTAGATAAATTTGACAGCGCCCTGGTTTATCTAGCTGGCTCACTTGAGCTAATTCGGGATACGGATCGTGTTTCAATGAAGGCAAGACTGATTAACAATATCGGAGCCATTCATTATAAAATGGGAAATTTTGATGTCGGGTTGAGTCATTATATCCAGGCTCTGAAATTGCAGAAAGAGCTGGAAAATCATTATGCAATCTCACAGATACTCTCAAACATTGGTAAAATCTATGTCAGTATGGGGGGCTTGGAAGATGCCATGCAAAAATATAGAGAAGCTCTCGATTATGGTAAACGGAGTGGCAACCAATCAGCCATTGGCTATGCTCAAAATAATATGGGTGAGCTTTTCCTTTCTCTTGGGAAGCTCGACTCCGCTCAGGTTTTTGTTGATGCAGCTCTAGAGAATTACACAAAGATCGGTCATTCAGGCGGGATGATCAACACAATGAACAATATGGGAAGCATTTACCTTGCCTTGAACCAACTTGATCCAGCGACGCAGTACGTACAAAAAGCCAAAGCTCTCTCTGACTCGTTAAAGAACTACTCCGGCTATACAAAGTCTTTAAGTGTGTTGGGTGATATTTCATTGCAACAGGCATTATACGAGCAGGCGCTCTCCAATTATATGGCTTCAGTGGAGATTTCAAGCGCCCATTCCCTGCGCATCCAGCTTCAGGAGGATTATGGAAAAATTTCATCGCTGTATGATCAAATAGGGGATACATATCACGCGTTAGAATATTTTCGACTTTTCACCACACTTAAGGATTCACTTGTTTCCGAGCGCGTCAGGGATCACTTGAGCGCGCTGAGAATTCAATATGATACGGCAGAGAAGGAAAAAGAAAACCGCCAACTCTTGCAGTTGCATGAAGAACAAAGATTGGTGATTGCCAAGCGTACATTTATTCTGACTCTCTCAGGGATAACCACTGGGGTTGTACTGATTCTACTTCTGATTCTAGTCAGGACTTCCAGGAACCTCAAAAAAGCCAATGAATTCATTGGTGCCAGTGAAGAAAAATATCGCCGTCTTGTGGAAAATGTTAATGATGCCATTGTCATTAGTCAGAACGACAAATTTATCTATTTCAACTCTCAATTCAGTAGGATGCTGGGCTACTCAAATGATGAAATGGTAACCCGTGACTATCGGGACATTTATGCTGAAGCGGGTCTTGAAATCCTCAGTAAACGAGATGGGATCAGGCAATCGGGGAAGGTAGCTCCAGAGCGCTATGAAACTTACTTTAAGAAAAAAGACGGACTGGTCATTGAAGTAGAAGCCAATGTAACAATTATCAAATATAATGGTCAAGATGCAACCTTTGCAGTGATCCGGGATATTACTGAACGAAAACAGGCAGAAATACAGCGACAATTTCTAGAAAAGCAATTACAGCAATCAAGAAAACTTGAATCCATGGGCACAATGATAGGTGGAATTGCTCATGAATTTAATAACATTTTACAAAGTTTGTTCGTTTATGTTGATCTCATAAAGGAGGATGTGGCTCACCAACCTGAAATTAAATACAACTTTTCTATGGTTGAAAAAGGTATCAAACGAGCTGGGGAACTGGTAAAGCAAATTCTGGCATTTAGTCGTAAAACGGACATCAATTCCCAGCCTAATTTGCTACAGGATATCTTGCCAGAAGCAGTATCCTTTGTGAGGGCTTCAATTCCCACAAACATTTCCATTGAGTCAGAAATCGATAAATCATGTAAACCAGTTAATTGCGATATTACCCAGATTCATCAACTCATTCTGAATCTATCAAACAATGCCGCCATTGCGATGAAAGATTCAGGGGGCGTTTTAACGATTCAATTGAATGACCTTGAAAGTGATGAGTTATCGGGTGGTACAAAGGAGCAATTGGTTGAGTTGATGATTCGAGATAACGGTCAGGGCATGGATGCAGAAACACAAGAAAAGATTTTTGATCCATTCTATACAACGAGAAATGTTGGTGAGGGAACCGGGTTGGGTTTGTCAGTGGTCTATGGTATTGTCAAACAAATGAAAGGTTTGATTAGTGTTGAGAGTGAGCTTGAAGTTGGAACCAGTTTTAGGATGCTTTTTCCCACTGTTGATAGATCCGTTGATTTAAACAACAAGCAAGATGAAGATTCTGACACTCCTCAGGAAGGTAAATTAAATATCCTGCTCGTAGATGATGAGGCAGACATCAGAAAGGCAAGTAGCTCATTGTTACAGGGTAAAGGTTTTTCAGTTGCCGTAGCTTCAAGCGGGAAAGAAGCTCTAAAGATATTGAGTGAGGATTGGTCTGCCTTCGATCTTATTATTACAGACTTCACCATGCCAGGTATGACTGGTATTGAAATGGTAGCATCCATTCGTGCAAAAGGACATCGTGTACCTGTGATCCTCTCAAGTGGTATCCTTGATCCGGATTTGAAGGAAAGTTATAAGGAAAGCGGAGTCGATGGCTTTATCTCCAAACCCTGGACCGGTGCTCAGCTTCTGACCAGTATACGCGGATTAAATCTGAACAGCTAGGGTGCGTGCAAACAGTTTTTGTGCGATGAATTAGGAAAAGTCATAATCGATTGACATTTACCTATCCACCTTATTAGTGGTGGAAATATTCAGCGCTTTCATTACCGGGCAAATTTTGGTAAATCCTGTTTTTAGAAAAAAGGGGATTAGAATAATAACCGGTATAAGGCCATATAGGGGAAGAATCCCATCTCCAATGAAATGAATAGCAACTAATCCCACACATGCAAATCCCAGCATTATTCTTACTATGCTATCAATTTGACCAACGTTTTTATCCTCAGACATACGTGTTTTTTCTCCTTAATTCCCGTTATTGGATCTGGGATCCCCAAACCTGGCGACTTCCACCTTGGTTAATGAGTGGATGTTAAACCAACGAAAGACAAAACAGGAAGCAGTTAAGGTCATGTAAAATGGTAGAAGGGCAGTGAGGCCAATCAAAATCCCTGGAATATCACCTTGAATTCCATCCCTGGCGATAAACCCAAACCACAGCAGGAATAAACCCAAAAGAAATCTCAATGTCCGGTCTATAAAACCAACGTTCTTCATAACTCTGGTATGCTTATGTGCCTGAGTTAACCAGGCATCTGCATAAGCTCTGATACTTCAAGAGTACCACCGATATCAAGAAAAGGGCAGGCTTGAGTTATTTCAACTGCAGACTCAATGGAGCTGGCTTCAATAACGGTATACCCAGACATTTTAGTTGAGCTACCTGATGTAACACTCCCATCAGGTCCTACCGTACTTGTCTCTTTAAAGGGATTCATCGGGCTCACTACCGCATCTCCCAGGGAGGCTAACCAGGATTGGTATTTGGCGAAATGTGCTTTGCCTGCTTCAGGACTTGAGGGTTGGTCTCCCCCCAGGTAGGTGATCATGTATTGTGACATTTTGAATACTCCATAAATTGAGATTTAACTGGCAGAGGATAAATACGACCAATATCGTCATAAATCAATGAAAATCAGTACCACAGGGGAAGGTAGTAATCATTATTAAGTTTTTCTTATAAAGAAGGTGTATGCACCGTTTTCCTCCGTGTAAGAAATAAACTCGTTCTCAGTTTGGGTGCTCCAGGCCTGGAGATCATTGATGGACCCAACATCTGTAGTCTCAATTCTGAGGATTTGACCTGCTTCCAGAGTATTCATTTGCTTATTAGTCTTTAACACTGGCAAAGGGCAATTCATCCCTTTACAGTCCAAGGTTTCATTGTAGGTATTTTCATTCATGGTAAGTCCTGCTTTAGGTTTAAACAAAAAGTGATATATCTGCGTCGCTGGCAAACTCTAAAAAAGTGGCAGCGCCGCCAATTTCAACCCCTTCAATAAACTGGTCAGCCTCAAATCCAAACACATCCATAGTCATCTGACATCCAATGAGCTTGACCCCTGACTCCACACACATTTCTCTCAACTCCTCTATGGTTGCGACACCTTTATTGGCAAAAGTCTTTTTCATCAGAGATGTGGCTACACTTTCATATCCGGGAATATTGTTTGCAAGAATGTTGGGGATGGGCCACTCCGCATTTTGAAAACCCTGGGGATCCAATGGCATTTTCATAGGCATGGCTGGATTGGTCTGGGGTGCTACTTTTGCCTCAATCTTTTTATTCAATAAGGTGAGTCCATAGAATGTAAAAAAGACACCCACCTCCATGTTCATGGCTGCCGCCGTCGATGCCAGGATAAATGGCGGATAAGCCCAATCCAGAGTCCCTTTGGATGCAATGATAGCAAGCCGTTTGTTGGTTTTCATTAAATTACTCCGATCCTGATTTTTGTTGTAAAAACTTGTGATAGGCACTGGTGTATTTGAAAGCATCATCAGGTGATATGGCTACAGCCACACCAGGGTGTGTTTTTCCATAATTGATGGCAGCAGTAATGATAGCACCTGAGGTTGGACCCACTAACAATCCTGTCTTGCGTGCTAAATCAACACCCATTTGAAACGCATCTTCTTCATCCACACTGATTATATCATCAATCAGGGAAAGGTTGAGAATCTCCGGGACATACTCATCTGCCAGATCGGTGATGCGCTTAAGACCTGAAAGTGAATGGTTGGTGGTTGTAGGTTCTACCCCAATGATTTTGATGTCAGGATTTTTTTCCTTCAGGTATTTTCCCACACCGGAAATTGTTGCTCCTGTACCAAATCCAGCGAAAAACATGTCAATTTCACCGTTGTATTGATTCCAGATTTCAGGACCTGTAGATTCATAGTGAGCCTGGACATTGAGCTCATTCTCATATTGATTGAGATAAACGTATTTGCCTTCAAATGCTGGACTTTCAGCAAGACCTTTTGCCAGACCTCTGGCGCCTTCATTGGGATAAAGAGGGCATAAGGCGTCTTCTGCTTCCCATAGTTCAGAGACACCGAGGAGAGCCAGAAGTTGTTTTTTTTCCTCTGGAGCTCTTTCGGGAATGGCAATTTCAACCGGTATATCCATGGCATTTCCAAGTGCCACCAGAGCCATAGCAGTATTCCCAGAGGATGCTTCAAGAACAGTCTGGTCGTTAATAATAAGTGACTCCTGTAACATCTTAAGTGCCACACGATCCTTGATTGAACCGAAGACATTGTAGCGCTCAAGCTTTATCCCAAGGTTGAAGTCGGGATTGGGGTTGATTCGGTCGTTCAAAATCACAATGGGTGTGGGGTGATCTGTATTCCCGATAAGCTCTGAGATGCTGTGATATACAGACCTGCTCTTGTTTTCTGGTGATTTTATGAGTGTGGTTTCCATCTGATGATCCTCTTGGACTTTGCGTTTTGGCTGAAACGTTTCCAGCCTCTAACTGTTTGAAAATTGGGCTAAAAAAAAGCCCCCGATGAGTAACCGGAGGCTTTTGATAACTAGATTATTTAAAAAATAGCTACATGCCGGCTACTCCACACATCATGGCGGTACAATGGCAAGCTGCACTATTTATGGTATATTTTGTCATCATTAGAAGTATAGTCAATGAATAGAACAAGATGCAATACTTATTTTCATGCATTTATTTATCTCATGATAGAACTAGAGAACAAAAAATTAATGGAAGGAAAAAAATAGAATTGAAGATTCTTTTCAATGAAACAACCGAAAGATACAGACAGTAATCATATCAATCCTTGTTCCCTGGCCTCATAATCTCTTTGATTTTCTTAACTAAATCTCTAGAAACATAAGGTTTCTGAATAAAGCCTGCCAGACCCTTCCCAACGAATTGTTGAGTCGCATCCTGTTCATTGTAGCCACTGGATAGAATCACTTTCACATCAGGCTTAATTTGACGTATCTCTTGAAAGACCTGGGCACCATCTTTGTGTGGCATGGTGAGATCCAGAAGAACACCAACTATGTCTTTAGCGTGTTTTTTAAAGAGCTCAACTGCAATTCGGCCATCATCAGCAGTCAGAACCTCAAACCCCAATTTCTTTAGCATGTGTTTGCCAACTGTTCGAACCGCCTCCTCATCATCTGCAATTAAGAAGGTGCCTTCACCTTGCCAGCCATCATCAATTACTCCAGTGGTTTCCGTGGGGGCTTTTTGCCCGTCATCGCCGCCATACAAGGGGAATAATACCTTGAAAGAGGTACCCTTACCTTCTTCGGAGTATATTTTAATCATTCCGTGATGACCCCTTACGATCCCCAATACGGCGGATAAGCCCAAGCCACGACCTGTGTACTTGGTTGTATAAAAGGGCTCAAATAGTCTATCTAGGGTTGACTTCTTCATCCCAATTCCTGTGTCAGATATTTCAAGAAAGAGATACATACCTTCAGCTATTCGCTCTTTGTGGGATACCTGGGTTTCGAATCCTGTACTGTCTATGTATTCCTTGTCGCAGTACATGCTTCCCGTTGTCACTGCAATAACACCGCTTCTCTTTCCAATTGCTTCAGAAGCATTGATGACCAAGTTCATGATAATCTGCCGTAGCTGGGACGGGTCACCCTCAAGAAATCCCGGTTCACTTGAGTAGTTGAATTTGAGAACCACGTTTTTTGAAATGGATATGGTTAACATTTGAACCGTATCTTCTATCAGATGATTCAAATTTATGGGCTCAAGTGAGAATTTTCCTTTCCCGGAATATGCTAGCATTTGCTTCACGAGGTCTGCAGCCTGACGCGCAGAATCGTTTATTCCCTTCACGTACTCTCTGCTTGTTTCGTAAGGGTCCATTTCTGACAATGCAAGATCTGCATAGCCTAATATTCCCATAAGGATGTTGTTGAAATCATGAGCGATACCACCAGCTAACACACCAAGACTCTCTAATTTCTGGGTTTGGAGTAGCTCTTGTTCCATGAGGAGGCGTTTCTTTTCAGCCTCTTTCCGTTCTGTGACATCCCGGCCAAAAACTGAGACCCCAACCACCGAATTGTTAACGACAATTGGATTGAAGGCTACTTCTACGTGCACCGATCCCGTGTCTAGTGGAATTTCTTCAATGATATCAAAGCGTTCATTTGCTAAAGCTCTGTCATAGCGTTCCTTCCAAATTGGTCTCAAAGCATCTGGCAGCTTGTCCAGGACAACATGGCCGGGTTCTATATGAATTCCGAAGGATGCAAAAAAGGCTGCTTCCCAAACCGAATTCATATAGACGACTTCATAGGATCGATTAATCGTCCAAATACTGTCAGCCGTGTTTTCAATGATGGCTGACATGTTCGCACTCTTTTCAAGTAGTTCATCTTCAGCCTGCTTGCGCAATGTGATATCCTGAAACATTATCACGGCTCGGTTTGTGGCTCCCCGAAAAGCGGTAACCTGATATGCACCCTCAATTTCCTCATGCTTATAGGAGACCTGTTCGGTCTGCCAGATTTTACCTGTGGCGGCTACTTCTCGGTATATGTCAGGTATCTCGGTTTCTGTCAGGGGTGGGAAGGCTTCTTCGATGGTCATACCAACAAACTTTGAACAATCCACTCCCAGAATGCTGGAAGCAGCTTGGTTACTATCGATGAAGGTTAGTTTGCCATCGTCTTTTAGGTCATAGATAAAAATTCCGATGGGGGCTGAAGTCACAATATTCCGGAATCGTTCCTCACTTTCCCGCAATGAATCCTCAGCTTGTTTACGGTCAGTGATTTCCATACTAATCCCTGATACACCAGTAACTTCGTTATCTATAAATGTTGGATTTAGTGTTATCTCGAAATGATGAAGCTCTCCCTCTGACTCATTCTGAAACTCGAAAACAACGCGATTCCCTTTTAAAGCAGATTTGTATTTAGGTTCCCAGAATGCCCTCAATTCAGGTGATATGATGTCCAACGCATTCAACCCTTTTCTAAGCTCTTCCTTAAAAGTTTTAAAGTAATCTTCCTGGAAGTAGTCGTTGAAGATGAGGTAGTTGAAATCTCTATCAACTGACCAGATCGACTCATTTCGATTATTGATCAAGGAGCTCAGGTTGCTTTCGCTCTGGCGTAATGCCTCTTCGTTTTGTCTCCTGTCCGTGATATCTGTTACAATACCCTCTATCGCAACCGGCTGACCAGCTTCATTTTTGACAAGTACATTTCGCTGATGGAGCCAGCGAGTCTCACCCGTTTTGCCATGAACGATTTGATATTCATACAGTGGAGGCATGTCACCAGCCAGTAGCGCTACCCACTGATCTTCAAAGTACTTCTGCCAATCCTGATGGATTGCCTTCTTAATAAGGATAGGTTTTTGAATGAATTCCTCTGGCGTATACCCAAAAAGGTTAGTTGATGCGGGACTAACGTACTCATAGAGCCCATCAGGCAATGACATACGGTAAATCATGTCCTGTGCATTGTCCATGAGTCTGCGGAATCTCTCTTCACTTTCGCGAAAAGCGTTTTCGGCTATCTTTTGCTCCGTGATGTCTTCGAAACTACCATCATAATAGGCGATTTTTCCGTTTTCATCTTTTATCGCGGTAGCGCTCTCTCGGACGTAAATGGGAGTCCCGTCTTTGCGTATCTAGGTACTTTCTAGCCCTGTGATTTCCCCCTCTTTTTGCATGACCTGATGGTAATCGTCACGGTTATAATTCGGTTCAAATCCTTCTTCTTCAAGATTGCGATTTGCCATTTCATCAAACGATTCATAGCCAAGCATTTTGACTGCTGAAGGATTTGCCAGAAGAATTTGTCCCTGGGGGGTGGTTCTATATATACCAATGGATGCATTTGCGTAGAGACTATAGAAACGAGCTTCACTTTTTCGTAAGGCATCTTCGACCTGTTTGCGTTCCGTGATGTTTACAACAGTTGTGATATAATGAATCAATTCCCCTTTATTGTCACGTTGTGCGGTGATGCTTACATCAGCCCAGATGAGCGATCCATCTTTGTGGAGATATTGCTTGTCAAATCTGGTTGAGGCGACTTCACCACTTGCTATAGGTTCAAGGTATTTTTTGGTTCGTTCAATTTCGTCTTTAGGGGTCAGTGCTTGCCAGGTAACAGATTTTAACTCATCGCGCGTGTATCCGAGCATTTCAGCAAATGCTATGTTTACGTTAATTATATCGTCTGGTAGGGTGATAGATTTCCCAACATTGGCAGACTCAAAGACGGATTTGAATTTTTCTTCAATCAAATGTCTTTGTGATCGTTCCTCCTCATATTCAGCTAATAACTGCTCAAGTTTAGAAATACGTTGAGTTAATTCAGCTTCGTTTGGTCGGTTGGTCATCACAACTCCCCTTGAATTTTGCCAGTGGTAATTGAATTGAGCATATAATCTATTGCTCAATCCAAATATAAAAACATTGAATTGTTTGCATTTTGAGCCCTCCGCCAGCATTCGCTTGTGGTAAATCCAGATTTGAACCAGTGAAGCTTGTGCTAACTTGTAGGTCAGTATATCCGTGGGGAAAATTGTGGATTGAGAGTAAAACTGGAAATCTCCAGTATAGTAAATAGGAATTGCATGTTACCTAAAAATGTTCTGAAAACAAAACGCGGTCGACTCCTGGCATTTTCACTCCTCTATCTTTCTGAAGGAATTCCTTTTGGGTTTAGTGCGATTGCACTGGCGACTCACCTGCGAATGAGTGGAGTGGGTCTCACTGAGATAGGACTATTTACAGCGTCGCTTTATGCACCCTGGGGATTGAAATGGGCATGGGCGCCCCTGGTTGACCTGATTGAGTTCAAACGGTTTGGAGCTAAAAGAACCTGGATTGCAGGTGCCCAGGCTGCTATGATTGGCACCCTGGGAGTTGTGGTGTTCTTTGATTACTCCACCAATATTCAACTGCTCACTACCCTGATCATTATCCACAATA
Source organism: Fidelibacterota bacterium (assembly GCA_016844945.1). Lineage (GTDB taxonomy): Bacteria > Fidelibacterota > UBA8477 > UBA8477 > JABMPR01 > JABMPR01. The sequence goes on from JAERTJ010000168.1 coordinate 27,710, forward strand.
TTTTTGCGGCCACCCAGGATGTGGCAATTGATGCTCTGGCTATCAAGGTCCTTCCTGAACATGAACGTGGTCTGGCAAACGGGTTTATGTTCGGATCGTCCTATCTGGGTCAAGCGATTGGTGGTAGTGGCGCATTACTTATTGCCGGCAAATTCGGATTCGCTCTGTCATTCCCCTTTGTACTGCTCATGTTAATTCTGATTCTGGTTTTTGTAACGCTACGATTGCAGGAACCTCCATCTGAAACAGTTAATAAAACTGCCTCCCATGAAAGTGTCCTGAATGAAATACTGAAAACGCTCAAGCAGTTTTTTAAGGAATTGTATCAGGGCTTCTTTCAATCTGGTCCAGGTCCAGTTGCAGGCGTGATCTTTTCGCTGTTACCCTTTGGTGCTCTGGCACTGGGGCTGGTTTTGGGGAGTGCTTTGCAGGTAGATCTCGGTATGACCGAAAATCAGATTGCCAAGTTAACGATGTTGGGGACCATCTTTGCAGCCACTGGCTGTGTTCTGGGTGGATGGATCTCAGACAAAATCGGGCATCGTAAAGCGCTGGGGTTCTGGTATGTCCTCACCACCATCCCCACCTTTTTCCTGGCGCGACAGTTTACAGGAATCGAAGGAACGGTTGGTGTCACCATCGAGCTGTTTTTCTATGTTTCAATTGCCTATAGTTTCACCAGTGGATTGGTCCAGGGAACTTCAACGGCAGTTTTTATGGATTTAACCAGCCCTGCAGTAGCAGCTACCCAGTTTACCGGTTATATGGCACTCCATAATTTTGTGTATACCTATTCCAGTCTCTGGCAGGGCAAATATGCCGATCTGCATGGTTATGCCAAGGTTCTGTTTCTGGATGGTTGGATCGCATTCGTGCCACTGCTGTTGTTGCCCTTCCTGAAGCCAAGGAAGCAAAGCGAGTAACTAATTATCTAGTGTGGGTCGCTACGTTCCACCCTAATCAAGTAACTATAGTTCTTTATTGTTCCGTTACGTACCCTGGGTATGAGGGGTACTACTGACACTTCACTAAGAGTCCTTTTCCACCCGCTCACAGGGTGTGTCATCCATTTCAATAGATATAACCTTATAAAAGCTGGTGATATGCCATTATGATATTGCAATCCTATATTGGACGTGTATAATATAGGCATAATAAAAAAAGGAGATCAGATGAACACCGAAACAATTTCAAATGCCGCTGCCGCTCTGTTGGGATTGCTGGCAGAAAAACCAAAACACCCCTATCAGATCGAAAAGGATGTGGAGTACCGGGAAATGCGCACCTGGACAGATCTATCCATGTCTTCGATCTACAAATTGCTGCAAAAATTGGAGGAAATGAAGTTGGTGGAGAGTGAAATGGCAATTACTGAAGACAATCGCGCACGAAAGGTTTATTCCATCAGCGAGGCGGGAAGAGAAGCCCTTGAGATCAAAATACGTGCACTGCTTCGACGACCTGAAATTCTCAAGGACCCTTTTCATCTGGGAATCTACAATGCGGAACTCCTGGATTCTGAACAGGTGATTTCATGCCTGGAGTTTTACCGGGAAGAAGTGGTTGACCTCATCTCTGGGTATGAACGACTCGAAGCATTTCTTAAAGAACAGGAATGTTCAAGAGCACGCCTGGCAGTCGCTATTCGCCCCCGCTATCAATGGGAAGGTGTGTTGCGCTGGATCGATGAATACTTACCTGCACTTCAGGAGGAACAGAATTGATGGAGGCTATCGAGGTCAGGGGGCTCAGGACACATAATCTTAAGAATATTGATCTAGATATTCCCCGGAATAAGTTTGTGGTCATTACAGGTGTGAGTGGATCAGGCAAGTCAAGCTTGGTGTTTGATACACTTTACACTGAGGCTCAAAGACAACTCATCGAAACCTTCTCAACTTTTGCCCGTCGTCGCTTACCAAAATTGACCCGTCCTGATGTGGATGACATCCGCAATCTTGGAACCGGTATCGTCATCGACCAGAAGCGATTGGGCAGAACCCTACGATCAACAGTGGGAACAGCCACAGAGGTCTATACCTACCTGAGACTTTTATTCTCAAGAACGGCTAAACCCTTTGTTGGATTTTCACATGTCTACTCATTCAATCATCCTGAAGGGATGTGTCCAGCATGTAAAGGTCTGGGACGGAGAATTCAGATTGACCCATCCAGCATGTACGATCCTGAGTTAAGCCTTCGAGAAGGTTCAATTAAGCACCCAGACTATAAGGTGGGGGGGTATTATTGGAGAACTTATGTCAGTGTGGGGCTCTTCGATCCTGATAAAAAGCTTAAACATTTTTCAAAGGACGAACTTGATCTGTTGTTCTTTGCGAATGAGATGGATTACCAATATGAACATGGGGGAATGCAACTAAGCAAAAAATGGACTGGATTGATCCACAGATTGGAAAGCTATTATGTCAATAAAGCTGAAGATGAATTGCCAAAAGTAAGACAGGATGCTTATCAACGATTTCTGGTCTACTCTGAATGTCAAACGTGTGAAGGGCAACGTCTCAAACCAGACATTTTGTCTGCACAGATTGCTGGTAAAAACATTGCTGAGTTATCTGCTATTGAGCTTAGCGAGTTGGATATCTTCCTGGCTGACCTATCAGATGATCTATCCAGTCCTTTGGTTGAAAAAATGCGATCTGTGCTGGGGCATTTGATTGATATCGGTGTGGGCTATTTGACGCTGAACCGGGCTGTTGCTACCCTGTCTGGAGGTGAATCTCAACGGGTGAAAATGGCGCGTCAGTTGGATTGTGACCTTACGGGACTCATGTACGTCCTGGATGAGCCATCCATTGGTCTACATCCCCGGGACACGGATCGTCTGCTGGAGATCATGTATGATCTGAGAGATAGAGGAAACTCCGTTCTCGTGGTTGAACATGACTCCCAAATCATGGAAGGCGCAGATTGGGTCATTGATATTGGACCCAAAGCTGGTCGTAATGGTGGCGAACTCTGTTTTCAGGGGTCCATGAAAGAGCTACGCTTATCAGACAGCCCAACGGCACATTTCCTCAAGAAAACCAGGACTGCAGCGGACAATGTGCGGGAAGCCAGTGGCTGGATGGAGGTCAATAATGCCACCGCAAACAATCTGAAAGGTGTTTCTGTGAAAATCCCTGAAGGGGTTCTTTGTTGTGTTACCGGGGTGGCAGGCTCTGGAAAAAGTAGTCTGGTTCATGAGGAGTTGGTCAAACAGTACCCTGCAGTTGTTATTGACCAATCTGCTGTGGGAAAAAGCAGTCGATCAAACCCTATGACCTATGCGGGCATCTTTGATCGGGTACGCAAAGACTTTGCAAAAGCAACAGGGACAACTCCAGGTCTCTTTAGCTTCAATTCCAAGGGAGCCTGTCCGCGTTGCAAAGGGCGAGGGCGTGAGAAAGTTGAGATGAATTTCCTCGATGATGTCAGTATAACCTGTCCAGAATGTCAAGGGAAAAGGTACCGGCAAGAGGTACTAGAACACATCTGGCAGGGTAAAAACATTTACGATGTGCTTGAGTTAACCGTTGCAGAAGCTCTGGAGTTCTTTTCAGATAAGAAAACCATCTCTCAACTCACACTTTTAGAAAGAGTGGGTCTGGATTATCTGAGTATGGGTCAATCTCTAAGTACTCTCTCCGGTGGTGAAGCACAGCGTTTGAAGCTGGCGACAAAGCTGGATCAAAAGGGGAATATCTATGTGATGGATGAGCCCACAACTGGATTACACATGAGCGATGTTCAACGTCTGATGAATATTATTGATGAGATGGTGGATTCAGGAAATAGTGTCCTCATCATCGAACATAATCTGGATGTCATTGCCCGTGCTGACTGGATCATTGATATGGGTCCAGAAGGTGGTCAACGAGGTGGTGAAATAATGGCTCAGGGCAAACCTGCTGACATTATCAATTCAGAGCACAGTATCACAGGTAAGTATTTAGCTTCATTCTTGAATTCTAATTAAATCAGATAAAACCAAGCCTCTAATCACTGGATTGGAGGCTTGGTATTAGAGGAAAGTATCAATATGGCTTGAGGAGAATCTCAACTCACGACCCTAGTGTATTTAAAGGGTAAATATTCTATCTCAAATAAACCATTTTAATGGTACGAATTGATTCTCCTGTAGACATACTACAAAAGTAAACCCCCGTGCTTAGTGGCTTGCCTGAGTCATTTTGTCCATCCCAATATTGGGTGTATTGACCGGTTGAACGTGGGGTGTTGACCAGAGTCCTTTGTAACCGCCCATGACTATCAAATATGGTGAGTTTGACATGTGAAGGTGTTGACAACTCATATTCGATCCTTGTACTTCCATTGAATGGATTGGGGTAATTCCGGTGAAGGATATAGACATCTGGAGTGCCAATGTTTTCACCATCAACTGCAAGGGATAGCCCGTAATGAATCTCCATAAACTCTAACATGGATGCTGCCAGATCCCCAGCATAAGCGCTACGATTTGCCTCCTGCATAAAGACGTAATAATTCTCAAGGTGAGTGGCATCTATGGTCCCCTCATATCTGGAGCCATGGAGCCAGGTATTCCAGCCGGCGTAGAAGAATCCACCATCCCCGGGCGCTGGATTGTCTGGACTTGGAACTGAGTTCCAGCCTCTCATGTCCAGGAGTCCACCCAAACTGGTGGGGCCCCGGATAATTTCCAGAAAATTCATGCCCCCCTGTGTTGCCAGATATCTCACAGTAGAGCGGTCAATACGGGATAGGATGAGTGAATCAGAACCGTTCAAATAAGCCGCTGAAACGCCAAGACCGATCTCGTTCCACATGTCTGTATGACCGTTGCCATGCATTTCAAAATAATGACCAGCTCCCCAGCCAAGGGTGACTGTAGACTTCGCATCCTCTATAAATTCATGAAATTCATTCCAGGCTTGACGGGCAGCAGGATGATTACCTGCAGCTGAATCTATTTCGTCGGTGGCAGACATTTTCCCGGCAAATATGTGATTGATGACCACATGGGGTCGAAACCCATTTGATTGAGATATGATTGAGTCCATCAGCGCAAGAGTTGTCTCTTGTGTTCCATTGTCCCGACCCCGGTTCAGAATGGTTGGTAGAGAATCTGGCTCCAGATAACCACCATGTGGAGCTGTTATAATTATTGGTAGATCACCGGGGATATATTCAATAAAATTGTTGGTTCCATAATAGGATTGCCCTGGTATGTATTGAGCAGCCCCCATTAGCGGTAATAGTAGACTGAATAAGATGACCCTGAGGGGTGAGTATACTTGCATGGCTAAACCTTCCATTATGGATAAATCCCCCCAGTCCCTTTATTTATAATGATAGGCAGGAATTGAAACAATTAAATATTAAAACAATTATCTCAATTTGTTGCCAGTATCATGGCTTGGCGTGTAATGCCAGAAAGAACAACGCCTCAGCCGTACCATCCAGGGTGGGTTCGTTGGTGGAGTAATCCCAGACATCATCATGAAATACAACCCAGGAGGATTGGAAGGGAGCCAGCTCATCTGGCTTGGAAAGCTTAATCCCTTTGAGTTGTCTGTAGATAGCGCCATAGACGGGACCATCATTCAGTCCGCCGTTGATGGGTTCGTGCCAATCAAGGGTAGCTGCTGCATGTGGATACAGTGGAGTAACGCCACCACTGGAGGGGATACCTACAAACTGACTCACACCCCAGGGGTTGCGACCCAGGAGCCAGTCTCGATGATTGAGCATGAGCTGGTGATATGACCTGTCGCCGCTCATTTTTTCGTACAGCATGCATTGGTTTACAAATGCAGAAGCCAAATTATTTGAACACCAGATAAATGGTGTGCCAAACCCATAGGCAAAAGATCCTGCTCGTTGAGATACAGCTTCAATACTCCTTCGATAGAACGCAATTAGAGTATCCTGAAAACTTGCATCAACCTGATCAAAAAGGGAATAATGACCCATATTCATGAATGGGTAGAACTCATAGTGCCTTGCAGTATCGGCACCCATCCAGGGGTCGGGTCCAGTCTGTCGAGCAAAACGCTTGGCATCTGCCAGATACTGATCTTCTCCCGTTACTCGATACAATTCAGCCGCTCCCCATTCCATGTCGTCGGTCCAGGTCACTTCGTGGTAGCGATAGGGGGCACGGTTGGGTGTCCCTTCCTGGCAACCCGGTTGTTTCAGGCCCATGGCATAGACTTCTTTTCCAGCTTTCAGACAGGTCATTGCAAATGCAGGGTCTTCTAGCTCAGTACCCCAAATCTGGCTGGCCATCGACATTGCCACAGCATATCTCCCGGCGAGGTTTGCCAGACCCGTCGATGTGTTTTGATGTTTTCCAAGACCTTGTGGTTCCCCCGTAGCAAAGTAGGCAGTACGATAACTGCCCTTGCCCCAGTCGTAATCAGCGGAGTCCAAAAAGGGCATCTTAAACCCGATATGATCACGATCATCTGCCACCTGATGGAATAGTTGGTCAGTTTCCGGGTGCATGCGTAACATCCATTCAAGACCCCAACGGGATTCATCCAGAATATCAGGGATGCCATTAGAACCAATCTGGCCCAGGGCATTGTGTTCATCATCAAACACGGTAGGATTCTCACGGTACGCCATGAGCATACGACAGACGGTATTGCTGGAGGTAAGGAGGTATCTCAGATGATCCCCGGCATCATGCCAACCTCCTGATACATCCACATAAGTCCCATCAGGCATGGGACCATAGGCGGATTTGCCATCCCGTTTATGACAGACCTCATTATAGAAAGGGTTGTATCCACAGCGTTGTTGGCGGATGTAGTCCAGAGTGATCTCGTGTGCTTCAGCATAGACATCATTCCCAATATTAATTGGGAGTGACTCAATTTTTGTACCTCGAATCTGAATCTTATAGCGACCTGGTTTATCAATACTTGAGAAGTCCAGGATATGGTGGAAACCAAAATCTCCATAAGTCCCTGAGCTGGCTGGTATCTTCAATCTTTTGGATGCTCTTTTCCCCTTTTCTGCTGTGACCACCTGAAACTTTTTGCCAGCAAGATCAGAGGTTGAAAAGGCAATGGCCTGTTTGCCATCTTCCAGTAGATATCCGACCTGATTCACACGAATAAAGGTGTTAGACACGTTCACCCGTGCGAACAGACTATTAACTGAAAATAGTAGAACAAAAGTAAGCATTAGGATTGATCGTACTGAAGATCTCATCGCAGTTCCTTCATCAGCTGGTTGTGGTTCTCTTCCATGGTGTTCATTGTCTGGGAAGAAGATAATTTCAAACACCCCTTAAATCGATGTCGTTCTCCTCTGCACTTCATAGAAAATGAGAGATATGGAATATGAAATAGTTGTGGATTTTCTTCTCTTATATTCATAATTATGAGACTTAATAATTGTCATTCCAATTGACATTTAAATGAATCTAATGGAGATACGACCCGATCTCCAAAATATAAAGAGGACGGTGAATCCAATATCGGTGACACCACGCTAATCAATGGAATCTCATAGTTTCTCGTTCATACCCCTGCTCATCGTTGTTTCGATAGCGTTTTTAGTACCTCTATTTCTTACTCGTTTCAGTCGTCTGGGTATCCCCGTTGTGGTTGGTGAAATTCTGGCTGGCATCATCCTGGGGAGAAGTGGGCTGGGCATCGTCGAAGAAACGCAGATGTTAGAGATATTGTCTATCCTGGGTTTCTCCCTCCTCATGTTCCTCTCAGGTCTCGAGATTGATTTTAGCAGTATACTAAGCGGCACTGGGAAAATCCGAAAGAGTTGGTTGAATCGTATGATTCAAAACCCATTTGTTCTTGGCGGTATTCTTTTTCTGCTCACATTTGGTGGCGCTCTTTTAACAGCTGCCCTGGTTCATAAACTCGATCTTGTTTCAGAGCCATGGATTATAGCACTTGTTCTCTCAACAACGTCCCTGGGTGTCGTTGTCCCCGTTTTGAAAGAGCGAGGATATATAGGAAATCCATACGGCCAAAGTATTCTGGCAGCAGCCATCATTGCAGATTTCGCCAGTATTCTGGCTATAAGTATTTACGTTTTATTGCGTAGTAATGGTTTGACCCTGGATATACTCCTGATCCTGGTGCTATTTGCTGTTTTTGTTGCTGTTCATCGGCTGACTGCATTATTCCAGAAGCACCTGCCCACAGAGCGAATATTGGAAAAGCTCGCTTCACCCACCTCCCAAATCAAACTCAGGGGGGCAATCGCCCTGGCGTTGGTCTTTATCGCTCTGGCTGAAAGTCTGGGTATAGAAAATATTCTGGGGGCATTTTTAGCGGGTGTTATTCTTTCGATGGCATCCAGTAGTAGTACCTCTGCATTACGAGAGAAATTGGATGGGATCGGATATGGATTTTTTATTCCCATATTTTTTGTCATGGTGGGTATACGCTTTGATTTGCCGGCTCTTCTGGGATCGAAAGAGGCAGTAATTATTGTGCCCTTTCTACTCATTGCAGCCTATCTCATTAAACTGGTCCCAGCATTGTTACTCAGTCGCTTATACAGTTGGCGTGAAACGTTTGCGGCTGGCTTCTTGTTGAGTTCTCGTTTATCCCTGATCATCGCAGCTGCAGCGATTGGGTTTCAACTTGGCGTCATATCGCCAGCGCTTAATTCTAGCATCATTCTGGTCGCCATCATCACATGTACATTCTCTCCCATCGTTTTCAACCTGCTCATGGGTAGGGAAGTATCAAAAAAGGATCAGATTCTTATCGTAGGCAGTCATCCTATGGCGGATTTATTGGTAAAACAATTTAAGCATCATGGATTATTGGCAGCACGTGTGAGCATAAAGCATGGTAATATAGAAGGTGGTGAATCCACCTCTGGTAAACTCATTCCTCAGCAACAAATTACTGAAACTCTGAGGAAGGGTGGGGTAGATCATGTTAAAAGTTTAATTGCACTGGAGGAGGGGGATGATCTAAATCTACGCGTTTGCCGCCAGGCTACCCAGATATTTGGGGTGGAAAATGTCATCGCTCTGGTTCAGGAGCCCACGCGGAATCCAAAATTTAGATCCATGGGTGTTCGTATCGTGAATATGGCGTATTCCACAGCGTTGATTCTTGAAAGCATGGCTATCAGCAAAGATGCCTTTTCCATTGCTGCAGATCTGGATGAAATTCAGGAGGTCCGAGAGGTCAAGGTTCAAAACCCAAGCCTCCAGGGTCTCAAATTCTCCGAGCTCGCTTTGCCTGAGGGTGTGCATATCCCCTTGTTACTCAGGAGCGGAACTGTATTGACCCCAGATGATGCGACAGTATTACAGTCAAATGACATCGTCACGTTGGTTGGAGATGAAGACAATGTTGATCGTGCTTTGAGACTGTTTACAAGTTCCCAGAATTCTGAGTTAATTATCTGATGGCCATCAAGCGTGTCTGGCATGGTTGGACGACTCCAGAGAATGCTGAAGCATATTGGGTCGTCCTCAAGAAGACTGTCATCCCCTCCATAGAGGCAAAATCAATCAAGGGTTATCGGGGGATTGAAGTCCTCCGGCGGGATCATGAGACGGAAGTTGAATTTGTTACTTCAATTACTTTCGACTCTATTCAAAGTGTCATTGAATTTCAGGGTAAAGATTACACACGCGCCTATGTACCTGATGAAGCCAGGGAAGTCCTCAGTCGTTGGGATTCTGTAGCAACTCACTATGAAGTACTTCCATAAAAGATAAAACAACACCGTTAAATTTAAATCTTGTCCAGTGTGATGGGTATTGAAGCGTGCATATGATTTGACAAAAGAATTATCATTCACTGTTCCCATATTTCACCAGGTATAAAGCATCGCTATTGTTAATGTTCCTATGACTCTATAAAGACACAAGGTTGATTTGATCTTATATCCGGGATGTATGCTAATTTTATCAACAGAACAAATTGCCCCCCAATGGCTATACATTCCCTAATTACAATTGTTTGGTCTTAAACTGCTTGCCATAAGAGCAGCATAAATAACATGTTAAATGATTTTCGGGATGTTTGGCATGGTAATCGAACATGCAACTCCCGTGTGATCAACATAAGCAAATAAGGAAAAGGGGTTTAAACATGCAAGATTATGGATTGAAAGCAATCATTCTGATATTGATTATGGCGGGGTTTGCTTTTGGGGCAGGCAACGGTACGCCAGCCATTGCTGAGGGATCCCATGAGCAATCATCCAGTGGTCTACTTTTTTTAATCTTCGGAATCTTGGTATTACTGGGAATTCTGTTCTTTGTTTTGACAAAAACCAAATACAGGATTGAAGATTTAAAAATACGAAACAAAATATTCACACTATCTGGTGCAGTTATATCCATGTTTGTGATCGTACTCATTTTTACTGAAGAAAAACTCTCCACAATAGGCGCTGGTTTTGAGGAAGTTGAAGCAGTGTATATCCCGCTCATTTTGAATGTAAGTGAAATTGAAGTTCAATTGCTAGAACAAGAATTAGCGCTGGTGGGCATGTTTTCAGCAAAAAATAAAAATGAACTTGAAGAAATGGTGGAGCATGAACATGAATTTGATGCATATGGTGAAGGGCTTCATGCTGAAATTTTGAAATCTGAAGAATTGCTGGAAACCCATGAAGATCTCGCCACATCTGAGCAAGACCTTGAGTTTTTCAGGGAAACTCTGCGACACTTAAAGGTAATTGAGGATGAAGCGAATGAATTCAAAAAACATGGGGATGAAATAATTCACTTACTCCAGAGTGGGAGGTATGCAGAAGCAGACGCAATGGAGAAAGCGGTGGAATCCGAAGGGATGAGATTAATTGCAGAACTTGATGAGTTTCATACCACCATAGAGGTAAAGACTGATTCACTGGCTCATGTAATAGAAAATCAGGAAAAAGCGACGGTTCAAGCGATCGTTATAATGATAGTTATTGGTATAATAGTAGGTGTCATATTGACTATCTACATAGCAAATAGTATGACCAACCCAATCAATAAAATCAAAGATGTCGCTCTTGGTGAAGTTGATCTATCGAAACGCGTGGATGTTCATTCAGTAGATGAAATTGGAGAACTGGCTGATGGTTTTAACCTGTTTCTTAACCGTTTGGATGAGAGCGCAAAAACACAGAGTGAGACACAGCAGGGGATCCAAACAGGCACGAACCAACTTTCCACTATCGTAGGCGAACTTGCCAGTGTATCTGATCAAATTTCAGAGCGGTCAAGTAATATTTCAGAGCAGTCCGGAATGGTTGCAGCAGCAGCAGAGGAAATGAGTACCAATATGGATACTATTTCTCAATCCTCTCAGACCTCTCAAGACAACATGAATTCCGTAGCTGGTGCTACCGAAGAGATGACTTCTACCGTGGCTGAGATTGCCACAAACGCTGAACAGGCTCGTGAAATCACAGGTGAGGCAGTCCAAAATGTGGCTGCGGCCTCAGGTCGAGTTGACAAATTGGGCATTGCAGCCCAAGAGATAAGCAAAGTAACTGATACAATCATTGAGATAGCCGAACAGACCAAACTATTGGCTCTGAATGCTACCATCGAGGCGGCTCGGGCTGGAGAAGCAGGGAAAGGTTTTGCTGTTGTGGCTAACGAGGTAAAAGAGTTAGCCAAACAAACCAATGATGCTACAGCTGACATTAGCAATAAAATTGATGCGATTCAGAACGAAACATCCGGGACAGTGGATGAAATTGCTTCCATTACAATCGTTATCGACAAGGTTAATTCCATCGTAAATACGATTGCCACAGCTGTGGAAGAACAAAATGTCACTACACAGGATATTGCAGGAAATATTAGTCTGGCAACCAACGGAATGAATGATGTCGTAAACAATGTGTCACAGGCAGCAGAAGCGGCTAGAGATGTCGCCACAAACATCATCTCAGTGAATACAGATATTGGATCGATCAAAGCGAATGGTCAGGACTTGCAGAATTCCACGAGTCAAATTTCTGATACGGGAGCTCAATTAACAGAAATGGCTAACAGGTTAAACGCATAGTAAACTGACTTGATTTCTGACTATGACGCGGATTATAAATGGAGCAACCTGAGTGCCGCTGAACTCGCTCCTCCACAAAAACATTGCGTCCTAAGAATGGATGGAAAAGTGCTCACCCCGATAGGTGAGATAAGGAAATGAAAGGAATATTTATGAAAAAACTAATTGTTACATCTTTGCTAATTGTAGCGGTCGGCAGTGTCTCTGCAGGTGGTCTAGGAATCGGAGCTGGTTTGATTTTTAGCGACAGCCATCTGGGCTTGACTGTTGAAAAATCTTTAGGTCACCATAAATCAGTTGGGCTGGCTTTATTTGAGAATAGTCTGCACCTCGATTATGTCATGCATAATGATCATCTGCTTCATACAGATAGCTTTACAATCCCTGTCTTTTATGGTGTTGGTGGAGGTGTTCACAGCTCAGAGCATCATGGAGAAACTGAGTATCACTTCGCCCTTAGAATACCCGTCGGTGCGGCGTACTATGTGATGGATCATCACCTCGAAGGTTTCTTAGAAACTGTCCCCACTCTTACATTTGGAGACGATACACATTTTGATGTGGGTGTTAGCCTTGGCGCTCGTTATCATTTCTAGGCAAATCTCTCTATCATAGGGGTGATACTGAACTGAAAATGCACAAAGAGAAAATCACCTAAAAGTCAAATCATACTCACACATATGCAGTGAGAATAAAATACCCCCATTTTTAGGGGGTGTTTTATTTTTGTGCCATCCTAGGTACTATTGACCAAATAAATTATAATAGTCATGGTCCAGAGGAGGGGCTCGGTTTCATGCATTCACTCTTTATCAAATTCAACACTATGAGTTTCGAGTATCCGGAAGCTCCTTCCAGTTTGTTTGATGAAGTCAATCTGCACCTTACAACAGGGTGGACCGGGTTGGTCGGAGCGAACGGTACGGGCAAAACAACCCTACTCAAACTGGCAACTGGATTACTTCAACCCTCTGAGGGCAATATCCAGAAACCCCAGCATGTGATTTATTGTGAGCAACGAACCGACAATATGCCTACAAGTTTGCCACACCTGATGGAAGCAAAGGGCAAGGAAGCTCATCAATTAATTGAAGCAATGGGAGTGGACTACGAGTGGGTGGAACGCTGGGATACACTATCTCATGGGGAGCGTAAACGAGCCCAGATTGCAACAGCATTGTGGCAAGTGCCTGACTTGTTGGCCATTGATGAACCTACGAACCATGTAGATACCCGAGCCAGGGATCTTCTTCTGGCTTCACTTCAAAAGTTTAAAGGCATTGGGCTTCTTGTGAGTCATGATCGAAAAATGCTGGATACCCTGTGTGATCACTGTGTGTTTATTGATCCTCCTGACATAACGCTCCGGCCCGGGGGATATAGTCAGGGGGTGGAAGCAAATGCCATGGAGCAAAGGTCAGCACGCAAAGATCGTGATGAACGCAAGCGAGTCTATCGTAAGCTAAAACGTGAAGCTGTCCAGCGGCGTAAACTTGCAGACCAGCATGCGAAGCTGAAATCCAAGCGGGGGATTAGTCCCAAGGATCATGATGCCAAGGCGAAGGTGGATATGGCTCGACTAAGCGGTAAGGATGTCACGGGAGGAAAACTTCTGCGTCAGATTGATAAGCGTTTGTCGAGAGCAGAAAATGCACTCAGGGGTAGTAAGGTAAAAAAAGAGCAAAAACTGGGCATATGGCTGCCTGGATCCATTTCTCAACGAGACTATCTCCTTTCCATACCACCAACTCATCTACAATTGGGGCAAAGAAATCTTGAAGTACCTGAGCTGGCCATAGGGACTTCTGACAGGATAGGGATCACCGGGCTCAACGGAGCCGGAAAAAGTACATTACTGGCATCCCTCATTCCGCAATTGAATATTCCTGAGGAGCATCTGACTTATATCCCACAGGAAATTTCAGCTGATGAATCAGAGAAAATTATGGCATCGGTTCATAAGCTGCCACATGGGAAACTGGGGCATGTGATGACCATAATCAGTCGGCTGGGGTCGGAACCTGATCGTCTGTTAGAGAGTGTGATTCCCAGTCCTGGTGAAACCAGAAAGCTACTCCTGGCACTGGGGATGACCCGTTTACCCCACATGATAATTATGGATGAACCTACCAACCATATGGACTTACCGTCCATCGATTGTCTTGAAGCGGCCTTGTCCGAATGTCCCTGTGCCCTTTTACTTGTTAGCCATGATGAGCGTTTTCTGAATAGTTTGACACTCACAAATTGGGATATTCGACGCACCAGCTCTGATAGTGAGAAATTCACACTCGTAGGATCCAATACGCCGTCAAACCGCTAGGACTATTTTATAAACGCCAGCTTAATCGTATGGGTATACTCTCCTGCTTTCAGACGACAGAAATAAACTCCAGTATTTATGGCGTTGCCAGCCTCATCGGTGCCATTCCATCTGTACTCATATACTCCTACCGGCAGATCTGTATTCACAAGTGTTCTGATAGTTCGACCCATGATATCATAAATGCTCAAAGTGACTCGGGAGGTTTCAGGAATATAGTACCTGATAGTTGTATTAGGGTTGAAAGGATTCGGGAAGTTCTGCTCAAGCATAAAGGACTGAATTGGATGCACATCTGAATCAATTGAAACATAATCGGGGTCATAATGGAACGCACCCATATCTGCTCTGGTACTATCTGGATCAAATTCAGAGGAAGGGTCACCTGCATCAATACAAGGTGAGATTTCCGTGAGCCTGAAATCAGCTGAGAAGCGTGGATTAACATTCAGATTACCATCACCCATATTCAGGGTACCGTTTTGGACAACAATTCCACCTGTCCCACCTTCAATATCCGAGTAAGCAATATCAGCCTGATTTGGGTCATAGTAGTAATTGAAATAAATCTCCTCAGGTGCATTGGCCCAAAGGATTGAATTGGATATTGAAATTTGTGAACTCGTGATAAAAAAACCACCACCCCATTGAGCTTCGTTTTGGGTCATGGTTAAACGTTTAACCTCTAATTCAGAGCAATCGGAAATTGCTAACCCACCCCCAGTAGAACTGGCTGAATTGTTTGAAATGAGAATATTCTCAAGCACAGGACTTGACAGGTAAACATTTATTCCTCCACCTTCATTTGAGGTGTTGTTGGAAACTTCTAAATGATGAAGCAGGGGATTGGCATTCTGTATACAAGCAATACCTCCTCCATAGTTGACTGCCTCATTATTCATAATTTTACAATATGATATTGTAGGACTACTCCCATAAATCAGAATGCCCCCGCCCGATCCGGGAGCTGCTCCATTTGTAATGGTAAAACCTGTCAATTCAGCGCTAGAATTCTCACCATCATTGATGGTGACCGTATTGCTGTTATGACCTCCATTGATAATGGTTTCGTCTATATAGGCATGGACATCTGTTGATGCGTAGAGGGATTCAACGGTAATATTCTTGCCCCCAAAATCAATATTCTCAACATAGCTACCCGGGTGGACGATCACGATATGACCATCTGAAACGCCATCAATGGCTGACTGTATTGAAGTGTAGTCACCACTGCCGTCGAGTTTCACAGTGAATGATGTGTTAGGTAGCCTGACGGAGATGTAGGATTCCTTTAATTCTGTATCAGACCCGCTGACGTTTGAAACAGTGAGGGCTACAGAATAGGTGCCGGTATCGGAGTATGTAAACTGTGGGTTCTGCTCATAACTATCAACACTGCCATCGTTTTGAAAATCCCATTCCCAGGCGGTAGGTGTCCCCTGAGATAGATCATTAAAGGAAATGGTGAGGGGACTATCACCAGACAACTCATTCGCTGAGAAATCAGCTACAGGTATGCTGGGATGTACCTGGATGAGATCAGACATAACCACGCTGTTTGAATTATCACCCTCTGATATCGTCAATTGAACGGTATAAGTGCCTACATCACTATAGATAAAGGATGGATTTTGAATCTCGCTATCAATGGTCCCATCATTTTGAAAATCCCAAGCCCAAGCGGTTGGATTACCCACGGACTGATCTGTAAAATTAATTGTAAGCGGAGCAGCCCCTTCAGTGGTATTTGTAGTAAAATTAGCTGTAAAACTTGCTGTGTCATGAAGCGTGACACAAAATATATCGCTGCTACCAGCAGAGGTGATAGTATGGGATCCAAAGGAGATCGTGTTATTAAATTTACCGGTGACAGAAACAACTCCGTCACCATTTATACTTACGGAATGACCCTCAACACTCCAAGTGGTTTCCGCATCCTTTGCCCATGCCCATTCACCATCTGCATCAAGCTTGGCAACATACATAGTTTCTTGACTGTTCAAGTCAGATGTAAAGGAGCTTGACCCAAAAATGATGTTCCCATCATAATCACCTGTGACAAAGATATTGTTCTCCGTATCAATTGCCAGCGACCATGCGTCACCCCAGTAATCTCCACCAGGTCCATCAGCCCAAATCCATTCACCTGCGTTATTCATTTTGGCTAAATAGATATGATCTGAAACGGTGATAGTGCCGAAGGTAGCTTGCTCTTCAGTAGCACCGCAAATATAGGCATTTCCTGATTCATCAATTTCAATATCGCTGATTAAGCCTTCCGCTGAACTTGCCCAAACATAACTCAAGAAAGAATCCAATTTTGTTACAAAGGAATCTGTGTCGCCTACGCTAATGAGCTGGGTTGTTCCGAAACTGACCGTTCCAGAATAGGTACCGGAAACATATACATGGTTTGATGCATCAACAGTGAGGGTGAAACCCAAATCATAACCTGTACTCCCTGCACCCAGTGCCCCCATCCATGCCCCACTTGAATTAAGCTTAGCAATAAAAATATCAGAACTACCATGACTTGTGAGTGTCGTTGCTCCAAAGTTTGCTACATCCTGAAATGTTCCAGTTAAGTACGTGTTTCCAGTATTATCAATTCCAATGGAATAACCATAGTCGTCCTCAGATCCACCAGCTGAAACTGCCCACTGCCAGGTTCCATTGCTGTTAATTTTAGCTGCAAAGGCATCTACGCTATATGCGTTTGAGGTGATGGTGTGCCCGCCAAAATTTCCTGTGCCGTTGTAATTACCAGTTACATAGGCATTGCCTGCATCATCGATCACCAGGGATCTAACTTCTGAATGATTACTACCTCCGGCATTCACAGCCCAAAGCCAGGTACCATCTGTAGCCATTTTTGCGACAAATAGTTCTTTGTAGAGGGCACTTGTAAGTGTGATGTTACCAAAGGTTGCTTCTTCATAAAAGTATCCAGCTACATAGGAATTACCAGAGGCGTCTACTGCAATGGATGTTCCTCGATCATTGCCAGACCCACCTGCAAATGAGACTGTAGACCAGTCTGGGGTTTGTGCAAATAAAACTGATGCACTCAAAAGGAAAACAAGAATTAGAAAGGACTTACGAGGTAGAAGACTCATGTATTTCTCCTGGGGTTTCCCTATGGAGATCTATTTGATTAGCGGCAGCTCCCCATATGTTGATCTGTTAGTTATGTAGGGTTTGGAAGCAATAACCGTGCTGTACTTGTAGAAATCCGATGCTACATTTTGGAAGTGACCTATGTCACCTGTATATCAAACGGGACGGAGTCTAGCAATTTTAATTGTAGCTGTTGGTAATCTTGGAGATAAGTCGCAGCTCAGACATTGTGGCAAGTATTTATCGGTTGAATTCTTCAAAATTCCTGTGTCAAATTCAATGAAATACATGATGTTAGATGCACTATTTGTTTCCCTTTAGGGAAGGTTTACAGCAAGTACTAGCTCTTATTGTGGCTGTAATCGTTACAGAAAAACATCTGCATTATATCGAAACGCTGATTAAATGAATGGTTAGCTAATACTTTCTAGGAATACCTGGCTGGGAATAAGAGGATCCATTGGAACATAAGAGAAGTGAGTTTTATTGAACCTTGTGGTAATGAAGTAGCAGTTGAACAAAAGCATTACCTTTATTGATGTAAAATTGGAAAAGTTGGTATAGACACTGTCTGGAGTTATCATCAATTTCAAAAGTTACCTGGCATGAAGAATATCTCTGTAAATCCGTATAACCCTGAGTGGGTATCCCAATTCGAGGCACTTCACCGCGCGATCTGGCCTCACATCTCGGATATTGCACAGTCACTGGAACATATTGGGAGCACCTCTGTTCCAGGTCTTGCAGCAAAACCCATCATCGACATGACAATTGTACTCCCGGAGAAAAGCAAGACATCCATTCTCATCAAACGCTTAGCTAGTATAGGAATAAACCATCAAGGAGATCTTGGGATTTCGGGTCGAGAAGCATTTACTCGGCTGCCAGAATATCCAGATCATAATCTTTATGCCTGTGTTACTGGTTCACAAGCCTTGAGAAATCATTTAACGATACGAGATGTGCTCAGGGCAGATTCTGGACTTGCAAGCAAATACGCCAAGCTTAAATACCATTTGGGGTCAAAGTTTGAAAAGGATATTGATGCCTATGTTGAAGGCAAGTCTGCTTTTCTACTTGCAATTCTAAAGGGACAAGGATTCTCTGATACGGATCTTCAAAATATCGAAGCCGTCAATCGTAAACCTGGAAATGGATGAGTCAAAATAGCGTTGTTGTTGACTCATCCATTCAATATGGCTGAGCTAAAGAATCCAACCCCAGCCAGTTATAAACTAAGCTTCAAACCACCATTGATGACAAAGCCATCCACAGGTGCATAGATGTCGTTGAATTGTGGATTGGTAATCGAGCCAGTATAGATTGCCTCGAACTTTGATTGTCGGGTATCCAGGAAGTTTTCAAAATTAAGAAACAATGAGAAGCCATCCCACATTTTCTCAGTCATCAACCCAAATATCCAGTATTCCTCACTGCTACGATTGTCACTGAGCTGCTGTGGGCTGAAGTAGTATGCCTCAAGCCCAATCCTGATTTCATCGTGCTTCTCATACATTAACACATTGTTCAGTCTGTGCTTTGAAACCAGTGGGAAACGTGTTGTTTCTTCACCGTAATGTTGATTCACATCGGCATATGTATGACCTACGAATAGCTTAAAATGATCATAACCTAGCTTGATGTTTGTCTCAACACCTCTTGTATCTATAGTCCCTTCGGGTTGCAGAAACTCAAAGGCACCTGATGGATTTGAGGCAAGCATTATTGGATCATCGATACGGGTGTAAAACAAGAGCGAATTGATGCTCAGGGTCAGATATTCAGACAGAGGCGTTCGAAAATTTATGTCGATATTTGTACCAAGTGATTCTTCAGCTTTCGTAATGGTCACATCGATGGGTAGTACATTTCTGAACTGCAACTTCTCAGCATCTTCAGTGAAGACCGTAGGTGTTTTATAGCCCAAACCACCACCTACCCTTAAAACAAGTTTAGGATTTACTTTTACCATCAACGCCAGTCGTGGTAGAACAAAATTGCCATATTCATTCTGCTTATCCACACGGAGACCCGTTTCCAGGTTCAATCTCTCAGAGGCATTCCAAGTGCTTTGGATGAAAGCACCCAAGGTGTAATGATCATAATCGACCACTTCGGTTGAAGCATGTGATTCCTGGGAAAATTTATCAGTCCACAGGTTTGCGCCTGCGACAATTTCAAGCCCTTCATGGGCATAGCCATAGTTCACTTCAGAGAATGATGCCCGTTGGATACCGGAAAATGTGTAGCCAGGGATGACCACACCTCGGTCGTAATAACTCCAGCTGCTTTTAGCAGTGATCGTGGATGTCTTGTTGTGTTTGTGCTCCAACCCGAATTGAGTACTGAATCGAGTTGTGGAATTTTCTTCAAAGTAGGCATGTGTACTGTCTCCATGACCATCAATATATTCCATGTCGCCACCGAGCCTGTCCTCTAGTGTTGAATTGAACCCAAGGCTCAGGCTGGTATTTTCAGAAACACTCAGGAAAAATTTTGGATTGATGGTGGTGCGGCGAAATTCAGGAATTGCCGTCAATCCATTGCCTGCAGGATCATAGGCTGATCCCAGGTTGTAGGATACAAAAAAAGTAGTACCCAGATTGCCAAACTCCTCAGCATAAAATGCACTGGCATCCAGACCCAGTGCAGAGGTGCCATTCAGAAGCAGGCTAATCTCTCGGTGATCATCAGGTCCTTTTGAAACCAGGTTGACCAGACCGGCTATAGCACCACCCCCATGGAGTGTGGATGAAGCTCCCTTGATTACTTCCACCTGCTTGAGGTCAAGGGGGACAATTTGGAGTAGACTTAAGCCACCAGAGAAGCCTGAGTAAAGGGGATATCCGTCCTTGAGGATTTGTGTATATTTTCCATCCAGGCCTTGAATCCGGATGCTTGAATTATAAGAGGTTGCAGAGGTTTGTTGAGTCTGGATACCCGTACTCTCATTGAGTAGCATGCGTATATCACCGGGTTTCATGTTGCCCTTTTCCACTAATTCCTCTCCGGAAATAGCCTCTACCCGTGTTGGAATATCTGCAATGGTGCGACTGGACCGGGTGGCAGAGATAAAGACTTCTTCACCATGCTCTGCATGACCATGGAGAAAAATGAAAACAGGATCTGATTGGGCAAGAGGGAAACTTAAGCTGATTGAGCTCTCTTCAAAACCCACATAACTCACACTGATGACCTGTTCACCATCTGGTATGTTATGAATTTCGACCCGACCGTTTTGGTCTGAGCTCGCACCAAGCGTTGATCCCTTCACTATCACATTTGCACCGACAAGTGGGTGATCGTGTTCGTGATCTATGATGATTGCAGTAAAAGTGTTTTGAGCCCACACTGTTGAGCCAATAAGTAAGACAAATGTATATAAAATTGATTTGAGCATATGTTAATCCCTGATTTAGTAGAAAATTGTTAGTTCGGACAGTGAATGGCACGAATCAATCGATCACGCGCAATTCGGGTGATTTTATTGTCAGCCTAGTTGAGGGGGTTGCCAGATGTTGGGAATGAACTCATCGATAGAGCAACTTGGAGAAGATAGATTTGAAAACTCAATCATCTCACATGCAATTTGGGGTTCCCCATACATGATGACAAACCCGGAGCAGTTTCCACAGGACAGAAATTGTGAGCAACTGTTGAATTCTTCCTGCTCATGCGGTTGATTATGATTGTCTGTGTGAGTTGTTTCAACTTCATCATCGCAGTTGTCTGCTGGGCAGCAAGGTACTACGGAAAGTGTTGTGGCGTAAAGGGATAATATGATGATGAGGAACCTCATGAATTCTCACCAGGCAACTTAAATGGATCAATTATGTCATCAATACCATTCTTCCATATCTTTAACTGCTGTCAAAACTATAACCGGAGTCTGAGATGGAATTTGTTAAGCCAGCGAACTATTGCAATCATGAGGATTGCATAAGCCATTGTCCAGATAATACCTGGAATGCCTTGAGTTGCCATGCTGGGTACAAGCCTTAAACCAGTCAGCGTGGATATGTGCGCAATTATATAGGGAAGTATGTATATCAAGAGTGGGTTGGAAGCAGCCGGTGTCAGCCACTTCAATCCCTGGGATATGGTCTTGACCTCAACCATGTAATAAATTGCCAGGAAAATAGTTGTGCAGATTGCGATGCTGAAAAAAGCCCAGGAGGGTGTTGCCCAGATTTTTGAAATTGAAAAATACGGTCTGAGAGCTATAGCCGATACGACAATTAACACCATAAATAGAGCTAGATTTATTAACCGTCTGGATAATCCGATTGGTTTATTTTCGTTGAAGAGCAGAAGACTCACCACTGTCCCTGACAACACAATTGAGGTGTGGATTAAATGTCCAAGTTGACCTCCCAGGAAATCAATAAGCGCATTTCCAGGTAGTAGCGAACCTTTAAACAGTGCGTAAAACACAGTAATAAATCCAATGCTTACCCCGATTGTCAATACTTGTGCTTTACTAATGAGGTATATACCAATTGCAATTAAGTAAGCCCATCCAATAAGACCTAAAATCCCCCACCAATGGATTTGCATCCCCTCACCGTCAGGTGTTTTATACGTCAGAAATAGAATGAGCAGTCCTATCCAACCTGTAGTTTTTAAACTAATTGTAATTCTTTTATCCAGTTTAACCGGGTATGCATTCCAGACTAAAATTGCGAACATAAATGAGAACAATCCCCAGAGGGAAATGGACATACCCATCCTGGTTTGATCAAATCCAGTTTCGGTATTCATCATGAAGAGCCCGAGCACAATAAGACCTAAAAAACGCATAGTTATGTGAAGGCCCAGCTCTAATGGAGTAGCGCCTCGGTTTAACCGTACTTGAATTGCAAATGGAATAGACATTCCCACGATGAATAGAAAGCCAGGAAATACAATATCAACAAAACTCATGGCGTCAGCATCTGCAGCCATATGTTTTAACCATGGTGCAATATTTGAAATCCCAGCCAATTCATTGACCCAGATCATCACTAGAATTGTAAATCCGCGAAACACATCAATAGAAAGAACACGTTTTCCACTATATGTAAATTTCAATCGTTCCTCCTGCCTCTGATTGACACGCTTCAAATATTGATCGTAAAGAAAGAAAAAGTGCTTGGGGTTCATTGTAGGAGATATTTTAAAAATGTGAACCTTATCCTACCTCATCGTGAAGAAATGTAGCAAATAGATCAGCTTATAACTACTCAAGGAACAACATTTTAATGGTTTGGTTAAGCGCTCCAGCTTGTACCTGACAAACATAAACTCCTGCTCCTACCTGATGACCCAGCATGTCTGTCCCATCCCAGATGGTCTTGTGGCTTCCATGGGAATACTGTCTTGAAGTGATAGCTTTTACTAATCTTCCACGAATATCATATACAGTCACAGTGACAAATTCTGGACGATTGAGCATGAATCGTATGGTCGTTGTGGGATTGAATGGATTCGGGAAATTTTGGAATAAATCGAACTCTAAATGATTGTTAAAACTCGTGCTAACTCCAAGCGTAGTAAAACTATTCTCATCCTGCATCAAATGATAAAGATAAAGCTGGCCTACTGAGGCATACCAGATGTCCTTGTGATTGCTGACATAATCCAAATGGTCCCAGATGTAATTTGCGTTCCAGATATTCTCCTGGGAGAGTACATGGGGGTGACACATAAGATGATAAATCCCATTCAGATCATAAGCAGTATCAAACGATGTATTCAAGTCATCGATATCAACGGATCCTTCCCAGAAGGGACCCACTTCACGTGACATACCAACACTACCATAAAATGATTTATCTTCAACCCAGGCTGGAAATGAGTAATCATCTGATGTATACATACGGCTTACCAGATACTGCTCTTCGGCTACGAGCTCATCTATTTCGTCGTCGTATTCACCGTAGGGGGCAATCCATGTGTAAACATATTCCCGATCTCCTTTTCTGAAACTGGGTGGGAGATCAAGATTTTCAATTATGTCAGCTTTGGACCCAGAAACCTCATAATCAGCGTCATCGTAGGGAACATGTGGATGGTTGCGACTATGAGAAGCCGCTTCAACCATACCCAGGTCTAACTGCTCCTGAATATGGTTCCAGGTTGCAGTATTGCATCCCTCACTAATGATTCCTACTGAAAGCCATAGGTTATGATCCCGAAAGACGGAAACTGCATAGGGAAAGAAACCATCAAACCAGTCAGCCCAATCATCTGCTGAGCAGACTACAGCAGCAGCTCGGTTGTCGTAATAGACGGGCATCCCTTGATAAGCCAGCTCAATATTTTCACCAGATTGATCACTTACTTTTAGGAATAAACTATCACTATCATGGTCAAATGTTGTCGATATAAAAACCGTATTTGAATTGGGTACGAATCGAACCACTTCAATTCCATTGAAAAACATACTCGTATCTCGCTCCTCCAGCTCCGTCCATTCATGAGTCCTGGAATATCGTTTATAGGCTGTTAATCCGGGAAGTGTCCCTGGCAAATTAAATTCATAGGTGAGTGGATATGAAAGTCCGTAGTCTTCATGGATTGTAGAATCTATTAGAATGAAAACGCTATTATCCGAATTTGTTGAGATGCTTAATTTTTGGTTAGCTTGAGTTGTTTGGATCAGACTTCCGAAGAGTGTGAGATAGACGAGTAACCTGGGTCTAAACATCAGTCAAGCTTATCATGTAAAACATCTAAAAGTGGGGTCTCTCCATTATCTAAATAATCGCCTACAATGGTCCATATTATGACCCCTCTTGCTCCAACATGATTCACATACTCTGCTTTCAGACCCACTGAGGTTGGATCATCGTATGAGACGATTATCTTCTCTTTTCTATTATATAGATAGGGTACTTTTGCTTTATCATCCCATTTGTGCTTAAAGCCTTTAGGATTGTTGACAATCATTTGGTAATCCGCGAAGCCTTCAGGGTGAAAGTATGTACTGGCACCATCATGAGATGCATGGAGTTTACGACAATTTGCAAATGTGCGCCCATAGAAGGGTACACCCAGGTTTAACTTTTCTGCAGGTACACCATAGTGCTCATGATAAAGTCGAAAGGCTGCATCAAGACTGGCAGCTTTATCCCCTTTTTTCGGTTTATACAATGGAGAGTTATGATTGCTGATTGGATCCCAGCTTCCATGAAAGTCATAGGTCATAATGTTTATAAAATCCAGTATTTCACTAACGGCCTTGACATCAAACCCTTCAGAAGCCGATGGGGAAGCAGATGCAGCGAATGAGAGTGGATAATAGCGTTGGGTTTCGAGGGTGTGTGCGTCCAGACTGTCTCTTACCTCATGGAGCATGAGTGTAAAGTTTTCTTTGTCCGCCGGGGTTCCATTATGAGCTTTTAAACCGGGATACTCCCAGTCTATATCAATTCCATGAAAGCCGTAATCCCTGATCACATCCACACAACTCTGAGCAAACCGGGTGCGGGTTTTTTGTTGGCTGGCAACACTGGGAAAATTATCACTATCTTCCCAGCCTCCAATGGAAAGCATCACTTTCACACCGTGTTTTTCGGCATAATCTATGAGAGATGAATTTTCAATTGTAGCACCTGTTTTAGGGTCTTTCAAGTCATTGAGAACGTATTCATCTGCTTCAGGATGCAACCCAAGCAACTCCCCGTCCAGGTTTGGGTAGAAAAAGGCGTAGTTAATGATTGTTAATTTTTCATATGGGATGGTCGCTTGCGTCACGAGATAATCGCGTTCCATAAAGCGCCAGGATGGGTAATATCCAATGATATCCCGGGCATGTGAAAAAGTTACTAAGAAAGTTATCAGGAGTATAAAAGTACTACGTTTTGATGAATGCATAATTCCCCTTATCATTAAATTAAGGCATCAAGCGGCCTGGGCGTCATCCCATTATCACATCTACCTGATTCATTGATCCTGCTGGCATAACAGGCAATTTTCCTTGATGCTCAACGCCATTGAGTGTGATTCCCTTTACACCTTTATTGACATGATCTGGATTGGTCACATTTATCTCATAAGTAGCACCACGCCATTTCCTGGTGATGCTGAAAGTTTCCCACTCTTTTGGAATACAAGGGTCAATTTTCAACCCGGAAAAGGTGGTTCTAACACCCAGAATCCACTGTGAGACCGCCACATAAAACCAACTTGCAGACCCGGTTAACCAGGGGTGCCGGGCTTGTCCATGACGAGAGTGCTTTTCACCCATGATAAACTGGCAGTATGAGTATGGTTCTGCTTCTCGAACATCAATTTTGTCGTTCTGGTTATAGGGCAGAATGGAATCATAATATTTCATAGCTCGATCGCCATTCCCCAGCATACAATCAGCAATGATCGCCCATGGATTTGAATGACTGAATATGGAGGCATTCTCTTTTACGCCTGGGTAAACCCTCGTCACATATCCGATACCATCATCTGGTTCAGTATAGGCTGGCCATACAAGGTGATTTCCATACTCAGAATGCAGATGTTTCTCAATGGAATCTGTACATTGCTGAGCTCTTTCTGGGGAGGCAACACCGGATAGAACAGCCCAGGTTTGTGCATTTAGAAAAACTTTACCTTCTGGGTTCTCTTTTGTCCCGATTTTGTTTCCATCTCGAGTGAATCCTCTGATGTACCAATCCCCATCCCAGAGTGTATTCTCACAACTGGCTTGAACCTTTTTCGCCATCGCTGAAAAATGTTTTACATCATCAGGTCTATTTAATTCATTTGCTACATCGATGAAGTATTGGAGGGCCCAGTAATGCATAAACGAAACCATAGAACTTTGACCGCCTCCAAGGTTAAGACAGTCATTCCAGTCTGCTCGCAATCCCTGACAAATGCCATTTGAGCCGATATACTCAGCAGAAAAATCCAGTGTGCGTTTCATATGATCGTAAACAGTATCATCACCACTATCCGCATAGGGTACCCTTTGCTCCAGAAGGTCGTAATCACCGGTTTCTGATACATACTCACAGATGGTAGTAACCAACCAGAGTGCATCATCTGAACAGACATCTTCGATTCCATGAACGATATCAGATGGGGAAGGTGTGGGAACCACAGTGGGTAGTTTTACTCCGGGTAACTTATCCTCTTTAGGCTTAAAAATCTCTGGATCAAACAAGTGAATGCCATAGCCTTTGTTTGATTGGGCCTGTAAAAGCTCCAGGATTCTTTGGCGGCTCATTTCCGGGTTACTGTGGAGAACTCCTAGAATATCTTGAGATGTGTCGCGGTATCCTAGACCAGTACGACCACCTACCTCAATAAATGAAGCAAAGCGCGACCAGACAATGCAGGTTTCAGCTTGATACAAGTTCCATGTATTCATCATGGTGTTTAGACCTTGATTAGGCGTGGTGCATTGAAGTTGAGAAGTTTTGTCATCCCAATATTGCTTTAAATCTTCAAAAGCCTTGTCTACTTGTTCAAGATCGCTGTATTTCTCCTTTACCCGATAGCCCTGGTCAGCTCTCGACCCAACACCCAGCATAAAAATGAGGCGTCTGGTTTCTCCTGGTTCCAGTGTGAATTGTTTGTGCAATGCTCCACAATGGTTCCCCCCAAGTTCAGATTTGTTTGAACAATACCCACGTTCAACAGCCAGTGGATTTGATTCAGTCTGATAATTACCTAAAAAACTATCTCGATGAGAATCGTAGGAGTCTGGCTCGAAATTTGAGGCGTGATAATGGTATGTCCATGGTTCATAAAAAAAGTCAAATTCAATGATACCATCTTGGTAATTGGAACCACTTGCATACAAACTCATTTGCAGGTTTTGATTATCAATTTCGATATGATGATTTGAAAACTCAAGGTATGAGAATGCACTTAACTTTCTGCGACGATCGCTGTTGTTCGTGATTTTAACATCCCAGAGCTCAACATCCTCGCCACGTGGGATCATCATGAGTTGGTCTAACTCGATACTGGCATAATCACATTTAAACCGAGAATAGGATAATCCATGGTGGGTATGATACGTTGCTTCTTTGAGACTTTTCCCAACGGGTTGCCAGGAGGCAGACCAGTAATCCTGATTCTCATCGTCACGAAGATAGAAATAGTGACCAGGACGATCCAAAGGAACACCATTGGCGCGAAAGCGAGTGATCCGGCCATGTTCAGCAGATTTATAAAATGAATAGCCACCTGCATTATGAGAAAGAACTGAACACATGTTCTCCAGCCCGAGGTAGTTTGTCCATGATACAGGGATATCTGGTCTCTCGATTATATACTCACGATTTTTCTCGTCGAAATATCCGTATTTCATATGATCTCCCGCTTGCTGATCTTTCTGGTCGAGAATGGATAGTTACTCATCGACCTATGCAGTTTGTTATTGTTACGTGTGGATCGGGTCACCTATATTTAAAGTATTCTCAACTTGTTTTATTTGCTAGTAAATTTTGCATGTGAACTAACTAAATATTGTTTTTTCTTTAAAATAGTTGCAAATTGGTAGCTCAGAAAGAAACATAAACGAATAAATAATAATTATTTAGATCATTTTTGATATTGCAACTAAGGGAGAGATATGAATAACGGACAGGTCCAGTCCTATGATTTTCGACTGATCAGAAATATTAATGATCGTATTGTTTTGAATTTAATTTTAGGTAATGAATCCATTTCCGGTGCTGACTTAGCTCGGATCTCAGGGATGCAGCCATCTACTATATCCAATATACTTAAGGGTTTAAAGAAAAGAGACCTGGTAAATAATCTGGGTAAGGGTGAATCAACCTTCAAGGGAGGAAAGCGTCCATTTCTCTGGGAAATTGATAGCAATGCAGCTTATGCAATCGGAATAGATGTTGAAATTGGCCAGATTGCAGTCACCATGCTTGGCTTGAATGGAGAAGTTAAAAACAAGAAGATCTACAAAACTGATAACATCCCAAATCCTGAGGAACTTGCACAACATCTAATCACAAGTGTGAATGATATAATTTCTGATTCTGGGGTAGATCCAGATAAAATTCTGGGTGCAGGAATTGCGATTGCTGGTATAGTCAACCGTGAAACCGGAGAGGTGTTAATGACTGACATTATCCCTCAGATGAAATTTTCCCTTACGAATGCACTACAGAGTAAATATGATTTTCCGGTCATTGCTGAGAACAATGCCAACGCCAGTGCCATCGGCTCAAAGGTTGTAGGAACAGCCAAGGGTGAAAAAGACTTTATGACCATCCTGGTTAAGCTTGATGCCCACGTAAGTGGTATTGGAATAGGCCTGGTTTTGAATGGTGAACTGTATCATGGATCTAGTTATTGCTCCGGCGAGGTGACTCCAGAATATCCACCTATGTACAATATGATCAGTCGTTTACGTGATCAGTTTAATACAGGAAAAATACTCAAAAAGTATTTAAATAAAATTGAAGACCTGAATATCAGAATGCTGATCGATGCAGCTAATCAGGGGGATGCCCTGGCAGTACATTACTTCCAGTTGCTTGGTCGAATGATTGGAACTTCAATAGCAAAACACATCGCCATGATTAACCCCGCCAAGGTAATTATTACTGGAGATGTTGCTGAAGTGGGAGATCTGATTCTTGATCCCATCAATGAAATGGTTTCTTATGAATTGGTTGCGATTAGTAAAGAGAATCTCAATATCGTTGCGAGTAAAAGTGGAAGATATTCTGTAGCGGTTGGAGCAGCCTCAATTGTGATAGATGAGTTTCTTAAAATCCCCGCATTCAATTCCAATAGCATATCAAATTTATCAACATCACGCTAAAAATCAGCTGAATAGATGTCGGAAATATGACAGATAGAAGATTTTTTTTTGATTTTAGTATATTTCTATTGAAAACAAACTAACTAAATGTATCTTTGTGCAATTATTTTTTGAACAATCTAACAAACGGACATCTTGGAGATGGATTCTTGAAGAAGTTTGATACAACATCACTGCTGGCAAAAGGTTTTGGTCTCATAATACTCCTCTGCTTGTCAATCTCAAGTTTAGAGGCTGGTGTAACAGGAAAAATATCTGGAAAAATTACTGATACTGAATCAGGTGAGGCACTAATTGGTGTGAACGTGATCGTGGATGGTACCTCACTAGGCGCAGCCTCAGATTTAGAAGGCCGCTTTACTATTCTCCATATCCCACCTGGGATATACGCTGTTACAGCCTCAACAATTGGTTATACGAATATTAATGTCACAGATGTACGCGTCTTGATAGATCAAAACACCCG
>JAERTJ010000169.1 GCA_016844945.1 Fidelibacterota bacterium
TAGCTCTTCAAGCAAGTGCTCAAGTTTTTCTTCCTGACCTTGCTTATCCATATCCAGGGTTTCACAGACCAGGCGCAAATTATCTTCTACGCTGAGTTTCCTGAAAATACTGGCTTCCTGAGGTAAGTACCCAATACCTGCTCTGGCTCTTTTGTACATGGGAGATCGGGTGATTTCCTTGTCCCCCAAAAAGACAGATCCTGAATTAGGTCTGATCATACCGGTTACCATATAGAAGGTGGTTGTTTTCCCGGCACCATTTGGTCCCAGTAGTCCCACAACTTCACCCGTTTTAACATCCACAGAGGCATCACTGACAACTTCACGTTTGCCGTATTGTTTGAACAGATTTCGACCGCTAAGGGTGGTCTCATTCATCTTCAAACTCCCGATAAGTAACCCCAGTGGGCTGCAAAATGGTCCAATTACTCAAATTGGCATCGGACTCAAACCCGATCCCGTATAGTGTATCGGTTTCTGTGGTAAAGACGATGGCTTGATCCGTATAAATTGATTCCTTGTTTTCATTCCAGTACATCACACTGGTTGTAAGCGTCATCCCTGAGTCCGATTCAACAAAGACATTTCCTCTGGCTGTAAACAGATGTTTCCTGTCATCGATATGACCTGTGTCTGCCGTCATGATGGAACTGTGTTCACCTTCCAGGTCAAAGAAATCCAGACGTACTTTACCAATAAACAATATTTCCTTGGGATCATTATAGTGTGCCGAATAGGCTGCTCTAGCCTGGACATTCTCTTTCCCAACTGAATTAATTCGAATCACAGGGTTCCAGCTTTCCTGCGTTGGCACACGCGTATTTTCTGGTTTATCTTGTTCCAGAGATTGACCCACTGGATCACAGGCGACTGTGAAAAAGAAGGCCAGAATCAGCAAATTAATTCTTGGCATCATGGACTCAATGTAACCTTGGCTTGAAACAAAGTCAGGAAAAAAGCTGGGAAAATGAATATTTTGGCATAGTCTTAGATTGGATGCAAAAAATGCACCATTAGGAGCAGTATATTGAAGAATTTTCGTCAGTGCCTTACGGATAAAGTCCTTGTTTTTGATGGAGCTATGGGCACAAGCATTCAACGCCTAAAGCTTACAGCAGATGATTTCTGGGGTAAAGAGGGATGTAATGAACTTCTTGTTTTGTCAAAACCTGAGGCAATTAAATCAATTCATGCTGGGTTTCTCGAAGTAGGCTGTGACGTCATCGAAACCGATACCTTTGGCGGCACGCATATTGTTCTTGGTGATTATCAACTCGATGATCAGGTTTATGAGATAAATTTAAAAGCTGCCCAGCTTGCCCGTTCTGTTGTAGATGAATTCTCAACACCAGCACATCCACGTTATGTATCGGGTTCAATGGGTCCAGGAACAAGACTCCCATCACTGGGTCATATCAGTTACCATGATCTCTATCTGGCATATCGTGACCAGGCCGAGGGACTCATAGATGGTGGTGTAGATGTTCTCCAGGTGGAAACGGTCCAGGATCCCCTCCAGGCAAAAGCTGCTTTAAATGCTGTCTACCACACACTCAATGAAAAGCGGCTCGATATCCCCGTCATGGCTTCGGTCACTATGGAAACTATGGGGACCATGCTTCTGGGAACAGACATGCTTGGAGCCTTGACAACTCTTGAACCCTATCCCTTAGATGTGGTAGGATTAAACTGTGGTACTGGTCCGAAAGCGATGACCGAACATCTCCATGCACTCTCTGCTCATTCACCCTTCCCCATATCCGTGATTCCCAATGCAGGTCTTCCCCACAACATAGATGGCAAAATGGTCTATGACCTCACAGCCCCTGAACTTGCGCACGATCTGGGACATTTTATCTCAGGCATGGGTGTGAGTGTAGTTGGAGGTTGCTGTGGAACTACCAGTGAACATTTGAAGGAAGTGGTGGATCAGGCTGGACGACTAAACCCGGCACCACGTGAACCAAAATTTACAGCGGGTGCTACATCACTCTATTCCGTCTCATCCTTCAAACAGGAACCCAGACCATTAATCATTGGGGAGCGTACAAACGCCAACGGTTCCAAAAAATTTAGAGAAATGCTGCTAGCAGGAGACCTGGATGGCATGGTCAATATGGCCAAGGACCAGGTCGCGGAAGGTGCCCATGTATTAGATGTCTGTGTGGCCTATGTGGGTCGCGATGAAGCAGCAGATATGGATGAGTACATTAACCTGCTCAATAGTCAAATATCCATCCCCCTCATGATTGACTCCACTGAAGTCAAGGCGATCAGAACCGCTCTTGAGCGGATTACAGGTCGGGCTGTGGTCAATTCAATCAATCTGGAAGATGGTGATGCAAAGGCTATTGAGATTATCAAACTATGTAAGGAATTTGGAGCAGGTCTGGTTTGCCTCACTATTGATGAAGATGGCATGGCAAAAACAGCTGTGCAAAAGCTGGCGATTGCCAAACGGATTTATGACCTGGCAGTGACTCAACATGGACTCAGAGAAAGTGACCTGTTCTTTGACCCCCTCACCTTCACTCTGGCATCAGGTGATGAAGAATTCAGGAAATCTGCTATAGAAACACTTGAGGGGATTCGACTCATCAAAGAAGCATACCCAGAGGCATTTATTAGTCTTGGTGTATCCAATGTTTCTTTTGGGTTAAAACCTGCAACCAGACACCTCCTCAATTCAGTTTTCCTAAACATGTCAATTGAAGCTGGCCTTGATGCCGCAATCCTGCATGCCGGTCGAATTCAACCTTATTTCAAAATCAAAGATTCAGACAAAAAAGTGTGTGAGGATTTAATCCTGGATAAACGTGAAGGTGATTATGATCCACTGGTTGCCCTTCTGGGTCTGCATACGGATTTGGTTGCCGCCGCTAAGAATAAAAAAGATTTATCCTCCCTACCTTTGAAAGATCGCCTTGTTGCAAGAATCATTGATGGGAATCGATCTGGTCTGGATGCCGATCTAGAAGCCGCGCTAAAGGAGTATTCTGCCCTGGACATCGTAAACAACATTCTTCTTGATGGCATGAAAGAAGTAGGTGAGTTGTTTGGTGCAGGTAAAATGCAACTCCCCTTTGTACTCCAATCTGCTGAAACCATGAAAGCTGCTGTGAGTTACCTCGAGCCATTCATGGAGAAGACCGATACTTCAGCAAAGGGCAAGATCATCCTGGCAACTGTCAAGGGAGATGTCCACGATATAGGTAAAAATCTGGTAGATATTATTCTCAGTAATAATGGATTTGATGTCGTAAACCTGGGGATCAAGGTTTCTGTTGAAGCCATGCTAAAAAGCTTCCAAGAGCAAAAGGCAGATGCTATTGGTATGAGTGGACTCCTGGTAAAATCCACCATCATTATGAAAGAGAATTTGAATGTTCTCATGGAACATGGTACTACCCCACCCGTCATTCTCGGTGGGGCAGCCCTAACTCGCTCCTATGTTGAACAGGATCTGACAAAAGATTATGATGGATCCCTGGCCTATGCCCGTGATGCCTTTGATGGCTTAAAGTTCATGCAACAAATAGAATCAGGGACACTTGACCAGGAATTAGCTGCACGACAAGCTACGAGGAAGTCCCGAACACCCAAGGCAGAAGCTAAAGCATTCGAAAAAGTGAATCCCGCTGATAGTATTCCTGAACCCCCTTTCTGGGGTCGTAAAGTGGTCGATGATGTGGCACTTGACACCATCTATCCATATATCAACAAATCCGCATTATTCAGAGGTCAATGGGGATTCAAGCGAGGCAAAGTGAGTGCCGAGGAATATGAGTGCTTAGAACAGGAAACCATCTTCCCAACCTTTGATAAACTGTCAGAGCAGGCCAAGCTGGAATTCTTGCTGGTGCCCAAAGTGATTTATGGTTACTATGCATGTCAGGCAGAGGATACACGACTCTGGATTTATGCAAAACCTGAAGATGAAAAACCTGCTCACTATATTGACTTTCCAAGACAGAGTCAGGCGCCTGGAAGATCTCTCCCCGATTTCTTCCGCAGTGTTGACTCCAGTGAAAGAGATATATTGTCGTTTCAACTAGTAACTGTGGGTTCAAAAGCGACAGAGTATGCCCAAAAGCTGTACAACAAAGATGCCTATTCCGAGTACCTATATTTTCATGGGTTCGCAGTAGAAACTGCAGAAGCACTGGCAGAATTCTGGCATAAGCAAGTTCGCAATGAGCTGGGTATAGGCATGGCAGATGGTTCAGAAATAAAAGAACTCTTCAGACAAAAATATCAGGGTAGCCGCTATTCATTCGGATATCCTGCCTGCCCTGAACTCAAGGACCAGGAAATTATCTTTGATCTACTTGATGCAACGTCGGAAGGACTGCAGCTTACGGAGGAATACCAGATTGTCCCTGAACAGAGTACTTCAGCGATTATCGTTCACCATCCATCAGCAAAATATTTCTCCATTTAGTTGAAGATATAGACGGTCAACCCATATCAACAAGCAGATACCTCCAAATGCGCTGATTCAGATGCAAAAAGCTGTATATAAATTCCCGTTTTAACTCAAAAAGGAACACAATCCGCCGACAATAAGAATGGATGAATTCAGATTTAGAATGTCTGAAATGAACTTAAAATTGGATACTTGGGGTCCTGCATGGATGAAAATCTAGTTCTAATCGTTGAGGATAGTGAATTTCTGGGGGGTATTGTACAAACAGCTCTGGAGAAGAACGGCTATTCCTCGATTTGGGTCAAAACATATGCTGAAGCTATTAATCAGCTTGATAATTCTGAGACCTTTTTTGCTGCCATTCTCGATTACTCCTTACCTGATGCTATGGAGGGGGAAATCATTAAGACGGTACTTGAATATGGTATCCCATCTATGGTTTTCACTGGCCATGTAAGCAACAAAGTTCGTGACCATATCTGGGAATCAAATGTGGTTGACTACTTCCTCAAGAACGATAAGAACAGCCTGCAAAACATTATAAACCAACTCAACCGATTAAAACGAAACGACAAAATCAAGGTTCTTGTAGTTGACGATTCTGGCTTTTATCGAAAAGTTGTATCTGAGTTGCTTAAGGTTCATAAATATGATGTGCTAACGGC
Source organism: Fidelibacterota bacterium (assembly GCA_016844945.1). Classification (GTDB taxonomy): domain Bacteria; phylum Fidelibacterota; class UBA8477; order UBA8477; family JABMPR01; genus JABMPR01. The sequence goes on from JAERTJ010000169.1 coordinate 5,092, forward strand.
CAATGACGGCAATGAAGCTCTCGAGGTGATCAAGGATCTTGGCAATGAAATCAAGCTGGTTATCACAGATTATAAAATGCCCAATATGGATGGCATCAGATTGGTTCAGGAAATCCGAAAATTGTATGATCACAATGAGTTAGGAATTATAGGTATCTCAGCCGAGGGTGAAAATATTATGGCTGTGGAATTCCTGAAGAGCGGAGCCAACGATTTTGTGATCAAGAAACGATTTCTAGCGGAAGAATTTTACTCCAGGGTGAATCAGTGTTTGGATAAACTTGAAAATATCCGACAAATACAAGAAATGAATGATCACAAGAATAAGCTTCTCGGTATCACAGCTCACGATCTCCGCAACCCCATTGGAGCGATCAGAGGTTTTGTCGAAATTCTTTCAGAAGACGATGTGGATAAAGAGACACAAGATGAACTTCTCCAACTCGTCCGGAGTATCAGCAATGATATGCTGCAAATGCTCAATGACCTTCTGGATGTGAGTCAAATTGAAAGTGGAAAATTTACGCTTAATCTGGAACACGTTGACCTGGTAGAATTGATTAAAAATCGTATCAAACTTTCCGGGATATACGCCAGCAAAAAGGATATGAAGATTCACTTTATTTCACCTGAAGTGTATCCATTAAACTTTGACAAAGGAAAAATTGGTCAAGTTCTGGATAATTTTATCAGTAATGCCATCAAATACTCTCCCCTTGGAACAGAAATAACCTGTACACTTTCTGAAATCGATGACTCCATCAGAGTGGGTGTGAAAGATCAGGGTCCAGGAATTGCGGAGGATGAACTTTCCATGCTTTTTGGTGAGTTCTCCAAGCTGAGTACCAAGGCGACTGCAGGCGAGCGAAGTACAGGGTTAGGTCTGGCTATTTCAAAACGAATCGTTGAAGCACATGGTGGATCCATTGGCGTGCACAGCGAATTAGGTGCAGGATCTGAATTCTATTTTGAGCTGACCCCTTAACTCGTACCTTCCCCAAACAGAATCTTGACTCGTCTTCCTGAGCGGAATTGAACTCAAGAACCCAAGAGCCCATTAACCCAAAGAGAGATTGCCACGCTCATGCTTCCCTCGCAAAGACGGTATCAATACTATTCGTTATGTTCGTGTATTTCGTTGTTAGGTCACATCAGTGAACATCCGTGCAAATCTGTGGCTCAGGATAAATCCAACATGCTTCGAGAGCCCCGCCTTCCGCAAGTAGTTTGCTACGGCGGACAGGCTCAGCAAGACACGACTCATTGACTGATCGAACCCATGAACCCAAAAAACTCAAAACCCAATCCTAGCTCCGAAGAAGGGTAGCGTAGGCAGCATATAAGAGGTAAATCGGGTTTCGTAGTCCTCGGACCAATAGTACTCATAGATGTTTTCATGTTTGAGAGCATTGATAAGTTCCAGGTAGGCTTCTGCTTCATAACGCCCCAACAGTTTTCCCCGAATAGACATTCTCAGATCGAGTCGTTCATAAACCGGGTATCGTGCACTGTTTTTCTCTTCAAAAATAATTTCGCCATCGCCACCTCGGATCACATGACCCATTGCATCCCGGGTCGGTGGTGTCCAGGGGAATCCACTGCCATAGCTGTATTGAACATCTGCAAACAGATTTTCGATGAGATGGTATCGACCAACCAATGATATGGTGTGGCGCTGATCAAAATCGCGGAAATAATAATTTTCCTCGCCCACTTCCTTTGACATCCCATAGGAATAGCTCAACCATCCTGATAGCTTTGAGGCAGGTACTTCCTTCTTTTGCAGAAAAATCTCCATGCCATACGCAAAACCTTTCCCGGAGTTATCAGGGATATAACTGTGGGCTGAATCCCGCTGTACTACCAGATTTTCCAGATGCTTGTAATAACTCTCAAGCTTGAAGACATAGTGAGATCTTGGTGAGTATTCGATTCCCAATAAACTGTGTTCAGATTTCTCCGTCCCGAGTGAGATGGTCTCAAACAGATTCCATTCAATGGATCTTTCGAATCGTTCAAACAGGGAAACAAAATTAGGCGCCTGATAGTAGTGCCCCCACCCTGCATTCACCGAGGTCTCTTGATTGAGCGCATAGGTCATTGAAATTCGTGGACTATATACCCACTCCTGGGTAAAGGTTGAGTAGTCACCACGAACCCCAATCAGAGCAGAGAGCACGGGTGGTAAAAGTTTCCACTCATCTTGCAAGTAAAGACCGGTCATTGAACTGGCATTTTGAAGTCTGATGTCACGATCGATAATTGCGTCATCATCAAGCCGACGATCTTCTGGATTCTGTGAGTAATAGGAAGCTGAATCCATGGTCATGGCAATACTGATGTCCGTAATCAAGTCTGAAATAGCCAGCCCCATTTTCAATGAATGACGAGGTGTCAAAATGTGGGTCAAATCCTCACGAATTTCCATTTTACGCATATCAATCACCGGCGTGTAGTGATATTCACCTGCCTTGAAATCCATGGTCCAGGTATCATTGAACCGGGATAGAGTCAGGTTCGAAAGCGATACATCGCTGAAGGCGTTCATCCAACCCACGCTGGCCAGACGACTATCAATAAAATTACTCAGCGTAAAGAAATCCTCATCTTCAAACAAATCCAGATCCTCACCTTCGCCTTCCACCTCGAGCTCAGTTAAAATCATCTCCTCGCGGGAGTCTGAAAAGTTGATGCGGATTTTCTGCTCGGGAGAAAGGTCATAGACGATTTTCGTCTGGAGATCTCTGAAATTTGGAAAGACGGTTCCTGCGGGTATATCCGCCATCCGATCCAGGAGCACATCGTAGTAGGTTCGCCTAGCAGAAAACAACCACGAACCTTCTTCCCCTGATCCCGGTAATGGACCCTCAGCCATGAGACGAACATCGATGAGACTCATACTGGCTTTACCCGCCTTTTCGAATCGGCTCCCTTCACGGTTTCTGGCGATGAGTACCGAGGATAATTTGTCCCCATACTGCGCTGAGAAGCCCCCCGGTAACAACTCCACGTATTCCACTACATCTGGATTGAACATACTTATAGGACCACCCAGAGCTTTCAATCGATAGGGGTTAAAGACCGGTACATCATCCACAATGATAAGGTTTTGATCAGGTGTTCCACCGCGGACATAAAATTGAGCTGAAGCATCTGACCGAGCAATAACACCTGGCATCGTAGTAATACCCCTGAAAATGTCCTCCCCACCCCCTGCCAGTGTGGCGACCTCCCTGGGTTTCAGCTCATGGCGACTGGGGTTTAAACGTTCCTCTGATTCATTTCGTTTGGATCTAGATACTGTCACCGATTCCATTTCAATTGAGATGGGTTCAAGCTGAATATTCAGATCGGTAGTTTGCTGATGGGCGATATTGACTTTTCTGAGGATCTTTGTTTTGTATCCGACCATTCGGATATTCAGACGATACACACCTGGAGGGATATCCTGGATTACAAAGCGCCCCTGGTCATCTGCAGCTGTCCCCAGACGTGTTCCATCCAGAATCACATTTACACCAGGTAAAATTTCCCCTGTTTCCATGTCCTTGATGGATCCAATCAGGGTTCCTGTTTCAGCAGACAGAGCTGATGATATGAAACAGGCCAGTAAGATTATTCTGTTTAACATATGATGATTAGACACGCTGATAAAATTTGACCATTCAGATTCCCGGAACAATAGATAATTTCATTAGATTTAATATTTATTGCACTCATATTAATGGATGCGATACAATTGTTTCTATTAATCCATTTATAAATTTCAGGGATCTGATATATGAAAAAACTGGGCACATTTTCTGGAGGGCATCAGGTTTATGTCACAGGCATTGCGAAGTATGTTTTTCCCATCAAATATCATGTTCTTCAGTATGAGTACCGATCGTTCCAAGGATGCACGATTGGAAGATATGATCGCCATCGCAGTCCGCGAAAAGATGGGGATCGCAGTCTATTCTCAACATCCAAAAAATGAGCTGGATGGTGATACCATGCATACACTCACCGCCTCAGTTAATACATCCTGTTTGTTTGTAAAAGATAGCGGGGATGAAAGCATGGTGGTTTAAATTACCACACCAGGGGAGGTACTATGAACGAAAAGCAAAAGAGATCAAATGGTGATATCATGAATATGGTTCAAATCGCCATCGGGATAATCGCCCTGATTGGTCTGGTATATTTTGGGTTGCCCTCTCCAGATGAGAGACCAAAAATTTACGAGCTATACCTTGCAGGCATCTGGGCGCTTATGGCACTCTCTGGAGCCTCAACTTATTGGAACTGGAAAAAGGCGGTCTGGTCAAGAAAACTCATGGCCATTGCAGCACCCCTGGCAACCCTGCTCTATCTCCAAAAGTATTTCTGGAGCTAAACCATTCTTAATCGATCCGCTTGTGTAGCAGGGTTTCTTACCCATCCTATCCAATGGATAATATTATAATTATCTCGCGTTCATGACTATATCTGTTATACTTGCACGGGGATGCTATCTTCCGGTTTCACATAGGCGTAGATAACTAGTTTCGATCGCCATTCTGGCTGTCTGGCATCTCTATAAATGACGCTTACTTTCAAAGGATTCAGATATGCATAAACTTTCCATTTTTCTCATCAGTTTGCTATTTATGGTTGCGTCACTCTCAGCATGGATGGAAAAATCTCAAGCACATAAACACCTCGAAATTATTAGAGAAACCATACCAGCCAGTCAAGTCGAGGGAAATATGCGTCTTGAAAATATCTCTGGAATACCCCGAGCAATCTACTCTCCTGATTACCAGGTCGCTGGAAACCATCCTGAGACCATGGCCAGGGACTATCTACTCTCTCATGCAGAGTTGTTACAGCATACAGCATCTGGCAGCGCACTTAGATTCTTACAAACGGTGGAAACACCTGCTGGTTATCGTGTTCAGTTTGTCCAGGAGATTGAAGGTATACCTGTTTATGGTGCAAGTATCAAGGTCAGCCTCAATCGTCAAAACGAAGTTGTCTTTGTAACCAACGGTTATCAGCGTATTGGCAAGATTTCCATTGCTGAAAAAATTTCAAATGCCACTGCCCTTCAGATCGCTGAAAACCACCTTGAAGTAAAAGGACCCCATACATTTCAATCTGTAGCGACCATCATATATCCCCAAAGCACTTTCCAGGCTCTGGTTGCAAAACAGGTAACCCTTGTTCCCCGCAGCAGGCCATATGGCGACTGGGAAATATTGATTGACGCTAACTCAGGTGAGCTACTTCGGGTTGAGAACAAGGCCTGTTCTTATGATGGTCTAAGAGAAACGGGAATTGGATGGGTCTATGATCCAGATCCAATCACCGCAGCAAAAACCTACTATGGGCAATCCCAATTTTCAGATAATGGGGGTGCAAATAATGACAGTCTGGAACATTATCTAAAACAGGTCTCTCTTGAAGGGATTAGTTTTATTGACTCTCAGTACAGGTTATCTGGCCCCTACGCCTCGATTGTCGATGTTGAAGAGCCATTCACTGAATTGTACGCTCAAAATTCCATTAATTTTAGATTTACCAGAGATCAGGAAGCGTTTGAAGCTGTGAATATCTACTACCACTTGAATCACTCCATGGAATACCTCAATGATTCACTGGGCTTTGATGTCTTGCCTTACCAGTATGAAGGCGGGGTTCAATTTGATCCACACGGTTTAGATGGAGAAACGAATGCCCATTACTTAGGCAGTACAGGTCATGTGGCATTTGGATCACCTTCAAACAAGGTGGATGCTGGTGAAGATCAAGCCATCATTATCCATGAATTGGGACACGGTATTCACCATTGGATTACCCAGGGCGAATTATCTCAGGTTGATGGATTAAGTGAAGGTTTGAGCGACTACTGGGCGCAATCATATAATCGGAGTCTGGGTCTATTCTCCCCAGAGGATGCACAGTATGATTATTTTGGTCAATGGGGGCTCCAACCCCTGGGTGGAAATTCCTTGCGGGTCACAGATTATACTGGGCACTATCCAGAGTCCCTGGTCGATCAGGTTCACCACGACGGACAACTCTGGTCATCCTCACTCATGTCCATTTATGATCTCATCGGTCGCACAGCCACAGATACGGATTGCTGGGAAGGCATTTCCATGACAGATAGGAATTCAAATCAGGTTGATGCTGCATTCGCTGTCATACAGGCAGATCGAGACAACTATGATGGCAACAACCTGGGTGATATTGTCCCTGTATTTATAGCGCGTGGTTATCTTCCTGGACCTGTAATGGTGGCCTTTAGCGCAGATGTAACAGGAGGCGTTGGTCCGCTCACCGTCAATTTTGAAGATGAGTCTATTGCCTTTCCCGGACCCATTTCGAGCTGGCAGTGGGATTTTAATAGTGATGGTATCGTTGATGCAGTCGAACAACACCCACAACACGTTTTCACTGAAGCTGGTGGATACACTGTGACACTGATCGCTTCCAATGGTTCTGACGCTGATACACTGGTCATTGAAGATTTCGTTTCCGTCAATTCTGGAACACTTGTGTACGATGGACAATCACCTGCGGAGGGTGTTCATGATTATAGTGGCACCTTTATTTACGACCAACTCATAGATGTGAATATTGATGCCAGGTATACAAACCAACTCCCTTCTTCTCTCATCGGTTTTGATGCTGTCTTTGTATCTCTAGGGAATTTGGGTGAATCTGCCTCAGAAGGTACCATCCTGCAAGACAATGAGATCAATGCGCTGATAGAATATGCTCAAGCCGGAGGAAATATATACTCAGAAGGGGGCAGCTTGATGGGAGGAATGGCTCTGTTCGGCATTCCCAATTATGAAGCGATATGGAATCTCTTTTCCATCGATTTTGCCAGTTTTGCCTATGTCTTTGAACCCGTGGGTAGCCTTGAGGGTCAATCCAACTCCCTGGCTGATGGAATTATCTTTGAAAGTTCCACCCAGACCAACAGTTGGTATATAGATCATTTTGTTCCGGGAGAGACCGGTTTTATCGCCTTTCGTGAGCCTACATATGGCACATCTGCGATTCAAGGAATAGGTGAGTTTGGGCAGAAAACCTTTCATTTTTCCTATGCACTGGCTGAGTTAGTTGATAATCCCGCCCCGAGTACCCGTTTACAGACTTTGCTCAAAATCGTTGAGTTTTTTAACCTGCCCCTGCTGGCTCCAAGTTTCAGCACTTCGCTCCAAACCGGACATGCACCCCTGAGTGTTGAATTCACAGATGTGTCAGCATCCGATCCAGAAATACTGACCTGGGAATGGGATTTTGAGAGTGATGGTATAATCGATTCTGAGGATCAAAATCCGATCTGGGTTTATGAGGAGCCAGGTATTTATACGGTAACTCTCACGATAAGTAACGCGGACACAATCCACAGCAAAACTGTAGAAAACGCGGTTCAAGTCTTTAATGGAGAAAGCGCTTTGCATTTTGATGGACTGGACAATGTGATTCTGATTAATACGTCCCCTCTGCTGGATATGACAGAAGCATTGACCATTGAAGCCTGGATATATCCAACGAGCTGGGGCAATTTCGATGACGGAGAAGGGAGAGTCTACGATAAGAGTTTCATTCGCCTCTTCCTCAACAAGGACGGAACAAGCCAATTTCCAGATTCCAGCCTTGGTTTAATAATGAAACATCAGGATGGTACACTGAGCAAGATTGGCACAGTGAGGACTTCCATCAGGCTCAATGAATGGCAACATATCGCCATGACCTACGATGGTGCAACTTCAGAGATTCATATATATGTAAATGGCATAGAGCGAACAGCCATCCATACAGCGCCGTCAGGTCCCATCATGAATCACTCTATGTGGGAGTTACAGATCGGGAACGACCGCACCAGGTCTTTTCCCTTTGATGGTAGAATTGATGAGTTGCGAATCTGGGAGCGGGCAGTTACCCTTGATGAGTTAACACCGGCAATGTCGGAATATCTGGAGGGTGATGAAGAAGGTCTGGTTGCTTATTTCAAGATGAATGAAGCTCACGGAGATACGCTCTATGACTTTACGTCCAATGGCCACCTTGGATCAATTCAAAACACGGTTTGGGTATCAGGTACTGATTTTGTCGTTCCTGTAGGAGTGGCTGATATGCCCGAATTACCTATCAGTCATCTCATCCTGGAAAATTACCCCAATCCATTTAATCCCTCTACCTCTATCCGCTATGGACTGCCGGTTCAATCCACTGTCAATATTGAAATATTTGACACGCGCGGCAGGCGGGTTGAAAAGATCTCCTTTGATGAGCAATCAGCAGGCTGGCATCAGTTGTTGTGGAATGGCTATGATCAATATGGCGCAAAAGTTCATTCTGGAATCTATTTCTGCCGAATTCGTACCGATCATGATTATCAAACCATAAAAATGTTAATGCTTAAATAATAAACCATTCAGGAGCTATCTGATGTTTTGATAGCTCCATTGTTGCTTGCATAAATTTTTAATTCGGACTAATTAATCCGTTTTTAATATTGCAATGATTGTTACTATTAACTAAACTCGTTGCATGACGGTCCTTTTCTCTCGAAAATGTGAATATGCTCTCCAGGGGATTCTCTACTTGGCAGAAAATCGGGATCAGGCTCCCATCCCTGCCGAACAAATAGCAAGCGATCTCTCAATATCCCGGGACTTTATTTCAAAAACACTTCAAAGCCTGGTGCAGGAAGGTATTCTTAACAGCTATCGTGGCAAAACGGGTGGGTTTTCACTTGAACGAGAACCTGAAAGTATGTCTCTATTGGATATCATTTTAGTTGTGGATGGCAATGGAGTCTTTGAGAGTTGCGTGTTGGGAATGCCCTCCTGTGACTCTAATACTCCCTGCCCTGTTCATGACCAGTGGGGACCTCTTCGGGAAGCATCACGGGAAATGTTAGCATCCACAACCGTGGCTCAATTCAAACCATTAATTAAGAAATAAATGAGGGAAACACCATGAAACGAATGATGACGATTACCCTGTTACTCATGTTTGTGATAACATTGGG
>JAERTJ010000170.1 GCA_016844945.1 Fidelibacterota bacterium
GGCTTTTATTACTAACTTCTTGCCCTAATTATCGTCAACCCATTTCAGGACAAGACATTTTATTGAGTCTGAGAAAGATTAGCTAGTGCATGGGATGAGTAATAATCCTTATCCATTCCCTTCATCGTCATCACCACCACCCCCATCACGGTTACCGCCACCTCTGTGGTCTCCTCCTCCATGACCACCCCCATCACCGTTCCCATTGCCGTTCCCATGGTCACCCCCATCATCCTCATCACAGGCTTCTCGGGCGGCTCTCAATTCAGTCTCATCATTGAGAGTCACGGTTGATCCATCTGCATAAATGATTTCTACTGGAAACTGTAAGCTTGGTCTTTGATGTGTGTCTGGATGTTCAACATACCAGGCGCGAATAGCAGACATGCCATTCTGATCTTCAACAGTTATCAATGATCCATCAGGCATGATATGGGTGATTGGGAATACCAATTGGAAGCAGAGTTCATAATCTCCGTGTCTACCATCGCCATTTCCTCCATGATTACCATCATCATCGCAGGCAGCACGGGCAGCGCTCAATTCAGACTCATCTTCCAGGGTAACAGTTGACCCATCTTCAAAAATAATATCGACTGGGAATTGTAAAGTAGGTCGGACTCGAACATCCGGGTGGTCGGTGTACCAGGCACGGATAGCAGACATGCCATCCTGATCTTCAACAGTTATCAATGATCCATCAGGCATGATATGGGTGATGGGGAAAACCAGTTGGAAGCAGAGTTCATGATCTCCGTGTCTACCATCGCCATTTCCTCCATGCCCCCCCCGTCGATCATCATGGCAGGCAGCTCTCGCTGCACGCATTTCTTCAACATCATTCAGCGTTGTCGTTGTTCCATCCTCAAGAATTATATCCACTGGAAACTGCAATACAGGTCGTCCAGAATAATCGGGATGGTCCACATACCAGGCTCGTAGGGCTGATCTGTCCTCTCTATCACTGATGATAAGTATGGATTCATCGGGCATCATATACGAAAGGGGAAAAACAAGTTGGAAACAAGCATCAATATCTCTGTGCTCAACCTGATTCATTAGACGTTCAGCTCCACGGTCATTTATACCGCCTTGTCTACCTAGATGTTCATCGGAGTTCTCCTCACAAGCCTCCTTCACCTCCATCAAATCTTCAATGTTCTCCAGAGTACGAGTGGTCTGATCATCTAATTTGATATCTTGTGGGAAAACTATTTCAGGGCGTGATTGGTTTTCTGGATTTGCTTCGTACCAGGCTTTTAATTCAGCCCAACTACTTTCATCATCTGACGCAACGGTGAACGATGTGCCATCAGCAGTGAGATAAGTAACCGGGAAGATGAATGTAAAACATGGCTTCTTCTCATATTTCTTGCCACCACACCAGCGGTAGACAAGATTCATTTCGTCTTCATCCCAAATGGTTTTTGCGGAGTCACCAATCATAAGGTTGATTGGATACTGGTAGCTGGGTTTTTCCCTGGAATCAGGATGGGAGACATACCATTCGCGGACTGCAGATAATCCAGCTTGCTCCTCTGCAGTGATGATAGTTTCATCAGGCATAATAAATGAAATGGGGTACACAACCTCGAAACAGGACCAGTTATCAGCCCCACCCCGACTGGGTGTTCTGTTCCCATGTTTACCGTGGGGTGATTTTCCATCTGAACGACGGCTCAGCTTTCTACCATCCAGATTGAAATAGACTTCCGAGAATTTACCAGTTTTATCAGCGAAACCCCCACGGAAGACTTCATATCCCAATTCAGGGGCAATGGTTGCTTCGATTGTGATTTCACTGGTATATTCCTGATCCAAAATAGAGCGGGAGGCTCCAGGAAGTTCATACTCAGATATAGTTTGTTTATCAGCAGAATTTTGGATAGCGAGAATCAATGCTTCATCCGTAAGCTGGGATTCACTATCTGGGGCCAGGTTCTTTTCGCAACTCAGTATAGCCAACGCCATGAATGGAATAGTCAGTACATATCTTATCTTCATCTTTCCCTCCGGTAATGATTATCATATAATCTATCAAGATCTGAATTGAATCCAAGATGTTCACCATGAGCAGAAACTCAATCCTCTGATTCGCTGTCACCCACCGCGATGACTAATTGAAATCTTCAACATAATTTTTATGTTATCCAACCTTTAATTGGAGTCCAAAAGATGAAAACAATGCTGAATTTTCTTACCCCTGCCCTGGTCCTTATTTTTGCTGCTTGTACTTCCCAACCCCCAACAAAATATGATTATGATTATTCGAACATGGATCGCACGACTAGAAAAGCCTATAAGCGGGTAGATGGCTTTCTCACAATGTGTATTCAGGCCGGAACTCCAGTTGAGATTAATAAATATAGCAGGATCGATACGATTATCATTCATGCTGACCAGAATAAAATGTCCATCTTTCTGAATCGGAATTTCAGTAACATCCCCTTGAGGGAAGACAATACTGAAAAGATATATGCCGGGATGAAGCAGGCTTTGGGAGGAAAGTTCAAGAATCTAGACCTGGAAATTTATGCGAACAATTTTCTCATTGAAGATCTGATTCCAAATTTTTATCGGTCAAGTAAACGTCTTTATGATAAGAAGCGGATGCCACAACCTGAAACAAGATCGGTGCCACTCGTTAGAAACATCAGTAAATCGCTACAACCGCAAATGGGACTATACAACCGCAACATTGCCCTATGGCACAGTCATGGATGGTATTACGAGCAAAAATTTGATCGTTGGGAGTGGCAACGTGCTCGTGTATTCCAGACAGTGGAAGACATTCTCCCCATGTCCTTTACACTCAAATACCTCGTGCCTATGCTGGAGAATGCCGGAGCTCAGGTTTTCATGCCCAGGGAAAGAGATACACAACGCAATGAAATGATCATTGACAATGACACTCCTGATGTGAGACAAAGTTACCAGGAATACGATTCAAAGACACACAAATGGACAACTCAACCGGAACCTGGTTTTGCTATTGGAACCCCACCTTATGTTTCTGGAGATAACCCGTTCAAAATGGGAACGGCAAGGTATATCAAATCTGACAGTTCAGGTGGCGCAAAGGCCAGGTGGCTACCAGACTTACCTGAGGATGGAAAATATGCAGTCTATGTGGCCTATACCGCCTCTGACAGCAATATAACAGATGCCCATTATACTGTTCATCATACCGGTGGACAGACCGAATTTTTAGTAAATCAACAGATTGGTGGGGGCACCTGGATTTACCTGGGGACATTTGATTTCAACCGAGCCCTGAACGAGGATATTCATCGTGTTGAGCTAACGAATAAAAGCAGTGAATCCGATGGTTATGTAAGTGCGGATGCAGTTCGGTTTGGTGGTGGTATTGGTAATATCTCGCGTAATGGTCAAGTTAGTGGACGACCACGATTTACAGAAGCAGCACGATATTACCTCCAATATGCGGGCATGCCTGACACCCTTGTTTACAACCTTAACAATGATGAAAGTGACTATAAGGATGACTATCAGTGTCGTGCCGAGTGGGTAAACTATCTCAAAGGTGCACCATTTGGGCCAAACAGGAATCGAATGGAGAAGGGTTTGCAAATCCCCATCGATCTCTCGTTTGCCTTCCATACTGATGCAGGTTTTACCCGTAACGATACTGTCATCGGGACGCTATCCATATATAGCACTGAAGATTCTGAAGAACTTGAAGTATTCCCTGATTCCATGTCCCGGTTGACCAATCGGGATCTGGCTGACATTATGCAAACGCAAATTGTTGAGGATATTCGCAAAAAATGGGATCCCGCCTGGAGCCGGAGAATGCTATGGGATAGAGGGTATAGTGAAGCCTATCGTCCCAATGTTCCATCAGTACTTCTGGAACTGCTATCACATCACAATTTTCTGGATATGAAATTTGCAAATGATCCGCGCTTTAAATTTGATGCGAGTCGATCCATCTATAAATCCATGCTCAAGTATCTGGCGACTCAATGGAATATGGGGTATATGGTGCAACCTCTCCCTGTCTCCCACTTCCAGGCTAATTTCGATGAGACCGGAATGGTTCGATTGGATTGGCAGGCTGTCACAGATCCACTTGAGCCCACAGCCAACCCGGACAGGTATATGGTCTACACACGTATTGAGGATGAGGGATTTGACAATGGTATTCTGGTTAATGAGCCTTTTCTCGAGGTTGACTCACTTTCTCCAGGTATCATCTATAGTTTTAAAGTCACAGCCATAAATGATGGCGGTGAAAGTTTTCCATCAGAAATCCTCAGCGTCTGTGATATGGAATCAGCGAAAGACCCAGTACTTATTGTGAATGGTTTTGACCGAATTTCTGCAGCCGCCACAATTGAAACAGACAAATATCTGGGGTTTGTAGATCTCTGGGATGAAGGTGTATCAGATGGATATGATATTAACTATATCGGTTCCCAGTATGATATTCTTGCAGCCTCACCCTGGAAAGACGATGACGAACCGGGCCATGGTGCCAGCTTTGGCGATTATGAAACGACACTTATTCCTGGAAACAGTTTTGATTTTCCCTATGTCCATGGTCAGGCGCTTCGAGAAGCTGGGTATTCATTTGTATCTGCCAGTGATGAGGCCGTTGAATCGGGACAACTCTCACTAAACGAATTCAGAGTATTGGATCTCATCTTAGGTGAGGAAAAGGAGGTCCCGGGCCCCAAGGATTTTTACCCTCGTGATTTCAGAGCTTTTCCCAAGGAATTTCAGAAGAAACTGTCTGATTATTCAGCCAGAGGAGGAAACCTGTTTATTTCAGGAGCTTATGTTGGATTTGATTTGTTTGACAACTCTAATGATTCTCTGGATATGAAGTTTGGGGAAGATATCTTAAAATTCAGATTTCGCACGGATCATGCTGTAAAAACTGGAGGTCTGGAATCCTATAACCCGGACTTTTTCAAGATGAACCTCTCAACCGATCTCGCTTTTAATACCCAGTTTCATCCTACCCTTTATAAGGTCGAATCACCTGATGCACTAGAGCCAGTAGGCGATGAGGCTCAGACTATTCTCCGATATTCTGAGAATAATACCAGCGCTGCTATTGCATCCAGAGGGGCTTCCAATGTTGTCATTTTTGGATTCCCATTTGAAACTATTACATCTGAGACAGCTCGGAATGAGGTCATGACATCTGTCCTGCAATTTTTTGAAGATGAAAAGAAGTAGGGTCAATTAGAAGTGGATGTTGAGCTAAGAACCAGATATTGGGATGATAAAAGCTCAAGAACTGCTTTCAAATCATTTATCAAAGAGATTCATAATCTTGACTTTACAGCCTGGGAGTCTGAGGGTTTCTGGGACAGTGCCTATACCCCATTTTCCTTCTTTTACGAGGGAAAAGTCATATCAAGCGTCTGTCTATATTTTCTCGACGCTATCATAGACTCAAACCCAACGAAACTGATCCAGATCTCAGGTGTGGGCACTTCAGAATCCTGGCGTCGCAAAGGCTTAAATCAGGAGCTTACCCAAATCGGGTTGGGATGGGCAAAGGATAAATACTCCGGATTATTTTTGTTTGCAGACGAAGATGCAATCCCCTACTACAAACACTGTGGATTCGTCCCTCTTCAGGAATGTTTACATGAAATCTCAGTTGATCCGCTTCCCAAAATATCTGGTGCTTTTACACTTGATCCAACAAACCCCGAAGATCTGAAAAAGGTATATAATGCTGCTCAGTTCAGAACGGGAATTTCTGATAAATTCAGTATTCTAAATCCTAAGCTGCTCATGTTTCATGCGCTCTATACCATGCGCAACAATATGGTTGAGATTCCTGACCTGGGTTGTGTGATCTTTTTAAATGTATATGATGATTGTATTAGTATTTATGATATCATCGGTGAATCGATTCCAGATTTCCGAGATATTTACCCTTACGTTTCCAGCGAAAGCTGTACAAGAGTTGAATTTCATTTTGAGACGGATAAGTTGGGGCTTGGTGAGGTAAGATCAATTCCTATTACAAGTAATCACCCCTTCACGAAGGGACCATTCCCGGTAAAGAAACCAGTATTCCCTTTTACCTCTAGAGCCTGATCAATAAAGTGCAAAAAGGAGGGTGGCATGGCTCAAAGTCTATTGGGCGAGTTCAACTTTAAACCATATTTCAAGATCATTTGATGTTTCTACCAATCGAGGTGATCCACCAGATTGGCGACTTCCTCGACCTTGACCACCAGCCATTCCACCTGAGCGTCCCCCACCCCGCATGGGGCTGCCACCCATTGCATCGGATCCACCCCCCGATCTATTGGGCTTGTCGAATGAAGATTCAATTCCAACCCCTACTTTACTCGACCCTTGGAATTCTTCACCCAATAAAGCCAGGGGAATCTGGAACTCAATAAACAGACTTTCATCCTCAGAGGTAGCTGTAGCAATCAAATCAGCTGGCCCTAATCGTTTCCCCGCCCTCGTATCGAGGACAATCAGTTCCAGATCACCTGATTTCAGGTTCAGGTTTTGAAACCTCTCATCTTTATTCATAGCCTGAAATTTTCGACGACTGGCATGTCCACCGCGTTGTCTATCTCTTTGTATCGGGCTCATATACTGTAGACCCAAATCCTGTCGTTTACCACCCTTCGAATCTAGCCAGATTTTAAAGCCATTCATGGCAAGTTGCTGCTGAAACTCCTTGTCAATACTGCTCAGAGCCAGATATAAATAGCTCTGATCGTTGCTCATACTCACTGCGAAATATTCACCTCGTGGAATCTGGAATTTCCCAGACCACTCCTCACGATTTCCATCCATGCGGTAATCCTGGGTGGCGGTTTGGCTGATATATTTGTTACTACTACAAGCGCTTAGAAACAATAAGATTAGAATTAGACTAGTCTGCATAAATGTTTTTAACATGAACTACCTTCTGTAATTGTTTTAGATCAACTCTGGTTAGACATGAATTCAGAAAATTGGTTAAGATGCAGGTTGACTAATCAGGCAACATTTTTTTCACATTCTCAATAATTATTGCCGAGGCCAGCTGGACATCTTCTTCTTTACAAAAACGACCCAGCGAAATACGTATGGTTCCCAGTTGGTAACTCAAGGGAACATGCATAGCTTCAAGTACGCCTGACCCCTTGCCATCAGCACTATGACAGGCAGCTCCTGCTGACACCATCACTTGATCCAGAGCATCTAGTATATCCAGGGCATTAAGTCTGTCAAAACTCACACTTAGCGTATTGGGTAAACGAGCGGTATTCCCTGCGTTGATCCTGATTCCAGGGTAGGCTTGTTTTAAACTTGCCTGTAGTCTATCCCTTAAATTTTGCATTCGACCCATTTCTTCCTCAAGCTCATGATTGGCTATTTCTGCTGCCATACCCAATCCAACAATCTGAGCCACATTTTCTGTACCGGCCCGCAGGCCAAGTTCATGCTTTGCACCATGGATGAGAGGTTCAATATCTACACCCTCTTTTTTAAACAGAATTCCAATGCCTTTGGGAGCATAAAGTTTATGCCCAGCGAGGCTAAGAAGATCGCAATTCAGATCAATCACATTTACCGGGATTTTTGCCATGGATTGCGCCGCATCTGTATGCATGATTGAGCCAGCCCTATGGGCAATATCTGCCAGCTCTCTGATAGGTTGAATACTTCCGATTTCGTTGTTAGCATGCATGACTGAGACAAGAATGGTTTTGGATGTAATAATCTCTTCCAGATCTTCGGCATTGACAACCCCCTCACTATTCACCGGTAGATATGATATTCTAAATCCCCGATGTTGCAGATATTGAACCACCTCCATGATAGCAGGATGTTCAATTCGAGATACTACAATGTGCTGTCCCTTATGACTCTGACGAGCTGCAATTCCCTTAAGAGCCATGTTATTTGATTCTGAGCCCCCTGATGTAAAGATTATTTCCTCAGGTTTACACTCCAGTAGTATCGCTATCCTTTCCCGAGCCAGGTCAATGGCATTCCTATTCTCTTTTCCCAGGCTATGATTACTAGATGGATTTCCAAAATGTGTATGATAATAAGGCTCCATCGCATCGATGACTCTTGGATCGATGGGGGTGGTTGCATTGTAATCCATGTAAATGTTACCATTTGCTAATCGCATCATGCACTCCTTATCGCTGAGGTGGAAGGTCATTGGAAATTAATCGCACGAGGCAATCAACCTGCAACAAATCTTCGTTTCTTAACCTTCCTGAAACATATTTGTCTAAAAGCACAGAGTTTTGAAAATTAATCTTGAAAGGATAAGAAAATGAAAAATGAATTGAAACGTATGCTCGTCCCCATGTTGGTCATCGCACTTGCTGTACCAACCCTTGCTCAACCAGGGAAAGGTCAAATGAAGCGAGGTATGGAAGGTGGAAATCTTCTAGAATCACTTGACCTCACCGAAGAACAGGAGAGTCAGATAAAGGATTTACGTTACGCCAAAGAAAAAAAGATGATCAATCTACAGGCAAAAGTTAAGAGCGAAAATCTCGATCTAAGAAAATTAAAGCGGGCTGATGATCCCAATAAAAAGAAAATCTATGCCCAGATTGAAAAAGTAAGTGATGCACGTGTTGCCGTGCAAAAAGCGCGAGCAGATCACCAACTCGCCATGCGTAAAATCCTGACGGATGAGCAATATAAAATCTTTAGCAAGGGTTTACGAGACAGGGAGGGTCGCAAAGGTCCACGTGAGGGAAAATCAGCCAGGAATAAACATAGATGCAGAAAGTAAATCTTCTTCCTCCCTGTGAAGTAAAAAAAAGCTCCCGCTGGTTCTGGGAGCTTTTTTTAATATCGATTTTGCTATATGGTTCAAACTGAACCTGGATCATCTTTTCGGAGGGTAAATTGTGTAATCTCAGAAGGGACACCCAGTCTCAGAGGTGGTCCCCAATATCCAGTGCCACGGTTCACATAGACTTGCATATTCCCTTGTCGATACAACCCTGCAGAGTATTGATGTACCCGGGAAACTGCCAGGTTAAAGGGGATATACTGTCCCCCATGCGTATGCCCTGTAACCATTAGATCGATTGAAAGGTCCTTTGTGAGTTCTGCAGTTCCAGGTTGATGAGCCAACATCAGTGTAGGAACAGCAGGCGGTACACCTTCCATGGCTTTATGGGGATCAGTTTTATGAGATTTAGCCACGTTATGTGCCATGAGGTCTGTCACTCCAGCTATGGCTAACGATGCGCCATCGATGTTCAGCATGCGATGCTCATTATGTAGATTGATCATCCCCAACTCACCTACTTTGTGAACCCATTGATCAACACCCGAGTAATATTCATGATTACCCGTAACGAAATACTTACCATATCTGGCATTCAGTTTTCGTAATGGCTCAACATCGTCCGAAAGGTGATCAACTGATCCATCAACCATATCACCTGTAAAAAAGATTAAATCAGGATTTAGGGAATTGACTTGATCCACAACCATTTGGGCATAATCCGCCTTGATGGTTGGTCCTACGTGCAGGTCAGAAACTTGAACTACTTTAAGTCCCTCCAGTTGGGGAGACATATTCGAAAGCTTGATGTCCACATCAACTATTTCAGCTTTCCTTCGTGCTTGAAAGAAGCCTACTCCCCCCAACAGGCTAGTGACCCCCAAAATCCCCATGTTCATGGACATGAGCAGGAATTGTCTTCTTTCGGGATCCATTTGCATACTCTGGGAATCAATAATCGAGAGCGATTTGAATGCTTTTAGAGATAGAAATCCAGTGAACCAACCGAAGTCGCGGATTAAAAATGCAACAAAAGCCAGCGAGAATACCCCCAGCCCTCCAAATCCAATCCACAGAAGTATATCTACAATTTGGTTTTCAGCCCCACGGGCTCTTAGAATCATTCCACCAATGGGTGCCACAGCTAGAAATGTGATTATGCCCCAGAATAAATAGTGCCCTGAGCCTATGAGAGCAAACGGTGCAATCAGCCGTGCACCTACATATCCATAGAGAATTGCTAAAACGATAAGTACAACAATAATGAACAAAGTGTTTTTCCTTTCTTGCCCCATTCTGAACTAAAAGAAAATTCCTAACTAGGCAATCTTTTTTGTTACCAATTTCATCACAATGGTTTCAATCAATTTGTCAGGTGCATTACCCAAGCCTGATTCTATATTGTTGCACGTTCATTACACATAAATAAAGTCTGAGGATGGTCTATATGTCGTTTCTACGTGAATTATTCATGAAATTCTGGAAGTTGGAGCTGTATTGGAAGGTATTTATCGGAATGGGCGCAGGTATTATTTATGCCCTGATACTAGGTGACAAAGCAATGAATGTTGCTCCGCTGGGTGATATGTTTATGCGATTATTGAAAATGGTCATTATTCCTCTTATTTTTTTCTCCATTACTTCAGGTGTCGCTGGAATTGGTGAAAACAAAAGTCTCGGGCGTCTGGGTGCTAAAACCTTTGGCTACTATTTTCTAACATCAATGCTGGCCATAATTATTGGGTTAACCTTGACCAATATTATTCAACCAGGTGTTGGCGTCGATATCAACGCAGGTGGCAAGGGCTTTGATCCATCCAGTTTGACCCAACCGGGAAGTTTGGGAAATATCCTCATCCGAATGATTCCGACCAATCCCATTCAGGCCGCAGCGAATGGTGACGTACTCGCCATTATTTTCTTTTCTATCATCCTGGGAATGGCAATCACGGCTCTACCTGAGCCACAGTACAAAGTTACTAGAGATCTGTTCGATACCTTTTTTAAAGTCATGATGAAAATGACTCAAGGTGTTATTCTTTTTCTACCCATCGGTGTGTTTGGACTCATTGCCAAGGCAGTTTCCAGTACTGGTTTTACGCTATTTAAAGCCGTAGGATGGTACATGGTTACCATTGCATCCGGTCTGACCCTGCACATCTTTCTGGTATTGCCCATTGTGTTTTGGCTACTTACCAAAATTAACCCCTTGAAGCATTACAAAGCCATCGCATCAGCAATGGCCACAGCCTTCTCAACCAGCTCATCGGGTGCAACCTTACCTGTGACCATGGATGCAGTTGAGAATAGAGCTGGTGTATCAAATAAGGTCACCAGTTTTGTGCTTCCTCTGGGAGCAACCATCAATATGGATGGGACAGCCCTTTACGAATGTGCAGGTGTTCTTTTCATTTCACAAGCTTTGGGATTTGACCTCACGTTTACTCAGCAGTTTGTGGTCGTAATCACCGCCTTCCTGGCCTCTGTAGGTGCTGCAGCTATTCCCTCAGCAGGGTTGGTCATGATTTTCATTGTTCTTGATGCCGTTGGTTTAGGGAATCACCCCGAGGCAGCCATCATCGTGGGAACCATGCTGGCAGTTGATCGCCCCCTGGATATGTTCCGTACAGTGGTAAATATTACCAGTGACACTATGGGTGCTGTTATCGTCGCCAAGTCTGAAGGTGAGGACGTTCTCTCCGATAAATAAATCCAGTTAATTGTCCCACGGATTTAAGAGAATCTCAGGGTTTACTCTACCCATTATAAAGGTGCATTTTTAGATGTAGGACTTGAGCTTGTCATGCGCTAAATTTGGCGCATTGGGGGAAATTTTGGGTGCTTTTTTTAAACTTTGACTGCAATGATGCTCGGCATTTTTTGAACGAGAACTTACCAACGGGAACCTAATCTCCTTGCTGCTAAGGCAGGCCTTTCCCTCCCCCCAGGGATCAAGGAAGTCTGATCTTCAAGGGCGGTGCCCACCGTGAATAAACACGGTTCAAAAACGTCACATTGTTGCAGTTATTTTTTTACCCGATATTCAAGCATTTGCTGGATATTGAGACTAATCCAGGTTAAATATTTCCACAGCTTCTAAGTCGCCAGATGGCGTAATTCCAAATACCTTCATATAAAAAGCGTATTCACTTTCGATGGCTTTCACAATGGTAGTGGCTCGCCTAAAACCATGAGATTCACCCCCAAAGGGAAGATAGGCCACAGGTATTCTGTTCTGTTTTAAGGCAGCTACCATGGATTCTGCCTGCTCCGGGGGTACTACAGGATCCTCTAGACCTTGTAAAAAAATGACAGGACACTTGAGTTGATCCGCATGGTTGAGAGGTGAACGGTCGATGTAAGTCTCCTTCGCTTCTGGATAGGGTCCCACCAGTTGATCCAGATAGCGGCTCTCAAATTTATGAGTATCCTGCGCCAGCGTGGTCAAGTCACCTACCCCATAATAGCTAGCTCCAGCTTTGAACACATCTGAGAAGGTCAGGGCAGCCAGGGTTGTATATCCACCTGCACTGCTTCCCTTAATGATTAGTCGATCTGGATCTACTTCACCTTCGCGGACAAGATGTTGGGCTGCGGCTGCACAGTCTTCAACGTCTCTTATTCCCCAGGTTCCTTTTAACCGCTCCCGATATGCTCGTCCAAAACCCGTACTTCCACTATAATTTACATCTACAACAGCAAACCCTCTCAGTGTCCAAAATTGAATACCAGGACTGAAAGCCATTGAGCTATAGGCAGTTGGTCCACCATGGCTCAATACGATAAGCGGGGGCTTATCATGCTGAGGGGCTTCAAAGTCTGGATTGCAAGGTGGATAGTACCAGGCATAAGTTGCTTCATCAGGATGTGATTCAAAACTGATGAGTTTTGGTTGCGAAACATTTCTGATGGAAATCTCCACATCAGAAGATCGTTGCAGAATATCCAGTTCTCCGTTCTTAAGATTCATGGAAACAACAGCGCCAGGAGCGCTATCCGTGTACCCCAGGAAGGCAATACGGTCTCCCGATCCCCTCACCTGGTCTATGACTGAGTAGGGAACATCTATTCTGTTAAAGGACTGATTTTTAACATCTATATGAATCAGTTTTGATCCTTCCAACTCCCTGTATGTGGCAACCAATTCGCCTGTCCTCAATATGGTGTAGGTACTCATTCCAAAAACCCATTGGGGTAAGCCAAATTCAGCATCCATCTTTAGAATGCAGGTAGAAATGCCTGAGGAGTAGTGATATAGATTCCACCAATTCGATCGATCTGAGACAAAGTAGATGCTACCATCAGGATCCCACAGAGGTTGAAAAATTGACTCATTCTCACCACCGGCGATGCATTCAACTGCTTCCGGGTTTCCCTTTTCATCAAGAGATGCCAACCACAACTGAGAACTGTCCCAGGGCATATCCGGTAAATCCCAAGTAATAAACAGGAGCTGACTTCCATCAGGACTGAGTTGAGGATTAGCATAAAAATCGTGCCCTCCAGCAATAACATACTGCTCCCCATTATCACCCAAAGGAATACGTACTACCATATTTTGCACATCATCTGTTCTGGCATGATCCTCAGCTATGGCAAAGAGGCAATTTCGCTGCTCATCTATCAACAGATCTGCATATCTAAAGCCCTGATGGTCAGTGATTTGGCGTGCTTTGTTGGCGTCAATTACTTCATAAATCTGCTGATCTTCATTATTGATATAGAAGCATCGGGAATTATCAGTCAGGAAAGCTCCTCCACCATATTCATGCGCCCGAGTACGGACATCATGACCGGGGTCTCCATATTCCTGGATAGTCCCACTGATTGACCATCTCATGAGAGCTGTCCGACCCTTTTCATTGGGTCTTCCCTCTGTCCAGAAAACTTTGTCACCATCTACCTGAATCTGTCCCAATCTGAGACTGCTCTGCACCATTGATTCCCCAGTGAGAGGTGAATCCCAGGCACCATAAGGTCGGATTTCGCGGTTTTTTTTCATCATAATCCCCGGTATCCAGTACATTCATAGATATCTATCTTGCGTACAGGTTTGCCAAAATTCTCAATTTCTATAGATCTGATTTGCTCAACTCGATCAAAATAAGGTTCAATTGCTTTTGCCTTGAATCGATATTCCCTTCGATCATCAACTGCCAGAATTCCAGTTTTGCCCAGTAGCTTTTCCTCTTTCGCCCAGATGTCAAATTGAAGGGCATGTTTCCCAATAATATCCTGAGCGTAGGTTCGAGGTTGATTTTTCATATAGAATTTTAACAGGGAGCTGGCTTTGTAGTTTGTGCTATATACAAATGTGGAGTGCCCCTTTGATTCGAGTGAATCCTGAACAATCTCAACCTCCGCGGCGGCATGCTTCCAACCACTCCACGTGTTGCCCTCGCCAAGCGGGATATCAGGAACGGCAACAACTGAGATTCCGATACCCAGGAAGATCAGGGATGAATAGATGCCCAGCTTCATACGTGGGAGTCGTGAAGGTGTTTGGAACAGATAATAGATTCCCAAAATAATTAAGGACCAGTAAGCCGGGGCCAGCCAGTTCATTTTCACCAGACTTCGTAAACTCACGGCTATAAAGAAAAGGGATGTCACCATACCACTGCTTAACAGAAGTAAGATTTTGTCTTCCAGACCTGAAAGAAGTTTTCTTCCATAGCGATTTAAAGCTGCAAATGTGAGCACAAACAGGTAAGGTGAGAGAATAAAAAACTGTGAACCAAATAATTCTCCTAAAAAACGAAGCTCCCATTGCCCCATACCAGATGTTCTCCTAGCCCCCTGAAAAGCAAAGGAAATCCAATCATGCTGGATATTCCATATCAGTACAGGTGAAAACACCAGGATTGCCAGTATTACACCCAGATAAGGATGTGGCGTTAACAACCATTTCCGTTGTTGCTTTGAAACCAGTGTAAACAAGAGCACCGAGGGTACCAACATGATGCCTGAGTACTTCCCCAACCAAGCCATTCCCATAAAGAATCCGGCGATATACCACCATTTTGCATTATCCGTTCTGATGAGCATCCATAAGGCATAAATACAGGCTGTCCAGGCGAATACAAGGGGTGTATCCGGAGTAATCACAAACCCATACAGTTCAAAGACGATAGTGGCATTTAGCGCAAGAAGTGTCCAAAAGGTTTGGTTGGTATTTTCAAACATCTCCTGTATCATCTTCGCCCAAAGTATATTCATACCTAGGAACCACAGATTTGCAGCCAGTTTTATTCCGAAAATAGTTTGGCCAAAAATAGCCGTTGTTAACCAAATGCTGTAGCTGGCAAGGGGTGGATGGTCAAAATAGGATAGGGACAGATTTCTACTCCAACTCCAGTAGTAAGCCTCCTGAGGAGTCAGCGGCAAAATGATTGCCAGGATAAGTCGAAACAGGGAAAATCCCAATATCACTTTCCATGCATTCAAGGATATACCCAAATAACTATCTCTCACTTCAAATTTGTAAGTCATGCTATCCTTCCAGTATCTCATAACAAATATTTATGTTTGCCAAAAGATAGTAAAGTGAATCCATTTGTCGATCGCTAATGTTTTAATTTTTGTGGAGCGGGAATGATTCTCAATGGGTGGGACTAGTCTCTTCCACTGTTATATTTGAGACGTTCTACAACGATGTTTCTCTCAGATTTCCCCTTATACGCTTCCTGAGACACGATGTCCTTACGTCCAGGATAACCAGCCTTCGAAAGTGTGGTTAGTTGATCCTCATCTTCATCATTTGGACAAAATGCACAATGTGCGTCGCCATCTCCATCCATCTCATGGGTTGCGGCACATGAGCTGTGAACTTTGTTCTCACCGGTTAAAATCAGGGCGATACTCATGATAAGCATGGCTCCACCGATAATCCCTATGGTCAATAACAGCAACATGGCTAACCTTTTACGTCGTATCCTTCATCATTCAAGTATACACGGAACCGGTCTCGATGTTCACCTTGAACCTCAATTCTATCGTTTTTTGTCGTCCCGCCGGCACTTACAAGATTTTTTAATTGCCTTGCCAGTCCCTTCATATCGGGAACACCTTCCATATCATAAAGTATGGTGGTAGGTTTTCCTTTTCGCTTTTCCATGCGCAGTCGAATGATCCGAGAGCCTGTGTTCCGCCGGGTCGCAGGTTTGTCCTCGGCTGCATTAAAGGACCAGCCTTCCCCACCATTAATTCGCTTTGATTTCTTCCGACTCATACGTCAATAATCTAGACCCAACCTGTCATTTTGAAACAAAAAGTCCTGCATGAAAACATGCAGGACTTTGAATACTAACCCATTGAAAGAACCTTACGAAGGTTTAAAACCTTCGTAAGGTTAAACCTGGGATTAACTCTGGCTTTTTAGAACCGCGTCTTCCATTTCTTTTAGTACTTTTGGATTCAATATGCTAGCCAAGGTAGGTGAACCAATTTCCTGTAGCTTATATGTCACCCGTGTAGATGGTTTTTCAATATTGATGATTCTGCGCAGGTCAATGGGTGTTCCAATAATCACTGCATCACACTCAACCTTATTGATGGTGGCTTCCAGATCCTTCATCTGCTCTTCACCATATCCCATGGCAGGTAAGATTTGGCCAATATCTGGATACTTCTCAAAAGTCTCAGATAACTTTCCAACGGTCCATGGTCGGGGATCTACAAGATTATCAGCGCCATATTTCTCGGCTGCTACAACACCAGCTCCATAGAGCATTTCTCCGTGAGTCAGTGTGGGTCCATCTTCCACGACCAGGACATTTTTACCCCAGATCAGCTCTTCATCGTCAACTGCAACTGGTGATGCGGCATCTACAACTATCGCCTCCGGGTTGACAACCCGGATATTTTCACGAACAGTGGCAATATCATCAATATCAGCAGTGTCAATTTTGTTGATCACAATCACATCTGCCATGAGCAGGTTTGTCTCACCAGGATAATAGGTCAACTCATGACCTGCGCGATGGGGATCAACGACGGTAATCATGATATCTGGCATATAAAAGGGCATATCATTATTGCCACCATCCCAGATGATGACGTCTGCTTCCTTTTCTGCTTCCCTGAGGATCGCTTCATAGTCCACACCTGCATAGACCACTGTATCATTCATGATATGAGGTTCATATTCTTCCATCTCTTCAATGGTGCAATCGTGTTTTTTCAAATCTTCCAATGCAGCGAAACGTTGAACCTTTTGTTTGACCAGGTCACCGTAAGGCATAGGATGGCGGATAGCCACAACCTTTTTGCCCTGGGCTGTCAAATGGTCGCAAACTGCACGGGTTGTCTGACTCTTTCCACAACCGGTACGAGCAGCACATATTGCAATTACAGGTTTGGTGCTGGGAATCATGGTGGATTTAGCACCCATGAGTCGAAAATCAGCCCCGGCATAGTTAACGATAGCGGCTTTTGACATGACATATTCGTATGGAAGATCACTATATGAGAATACGACTTCATCCACATCAAGATCATAGATTAAATCTTCAAGTTCTTCTTCATCGTGAATTGAGATACCATCAGGATACAGGCTACCTGCCAATTCAGCAGGGTACTTTCTACCATCAATATCTGGAATTTGAGTGGCAGTAAATGCGACAACCTCATAGGCTTCATTGTCACGAAAATAAACGTTAAAATTATGAAAATCGCGCCCGGCTGCGCCCATGATCAATACTTTGATACGATCGCTCATTATTTCTCCTTTATAAGTTTGATACTGATTTCTGAAAAGTTTCTTCACAATTGATATTGCAAATTTCCAGCCAATTCCATCAATTCAGCTGGCAAATATTATAATCAAATCTATTAAAAAGAATAGTTAATGTTAGGGAAATTCAAGACCCGACATTCTTAAATCAAACAATCTAGTAATTGTCTTTACTTCCAGGGACATTAGGAAAAAGCGCACCATCTTCACGATACGTAAAGTTTGCCAGTTCCTCGTTTGCTTCGAGCTCATCTATAATTTTGTTTATTTCAGCATCCATATCACCGAATTCCATCCGTGTGTACAAACGTTGACGGTAGGCTGATGCTCCAGGGAATCCCTTAAGGTACCAACTTAGATGTTTTTTGATATAATTGGTGCCCCGAGTATTCCCCATCTCCTGAACTTCCATATATAAATGTCGATGGCAGAGTTTCATACGATCAAGCAGGCGAACGGCTTCTGGAAGCGTTCCATGATCAAGATATTGATTAATTTCTCTGAAGATCCAGGGGTTTCCCAGAGACCGGCGCCCCACCATGACCGCATCACAACCTGTCTCATCCATCATGCGTTTGGCATCTTCCGCACATTTGATGTCGCCATTACCGATGAGTGGAATTGTGATCGCTTTACGCGTTTCAGCAATCAAACTCCAATCTGCTTCACCTGTGTATAGTTGTTTTGTGGTTCGGGGGTGCAGTGTGAGAGCAACAATACCAGCATCCTGGAGGGCAGCCGCAGCGACTGGTGCGACGATACACCCATTATTCCATCCCGATCTGATTTTTGCAGTCACCGGAATTGAAACAGATTCTACAACCGCCTTGGCAACTTCATCCATGAGCGGGAGGTCTTTAAGAATAGCAGAACCAGCGCCTTTCTTTGTGACCTTGGGAACAGGGCACCCAAAATTCAAATCGATGAGATCAGGTTTTACGACTTCCTCTATGTATCTGGCGCTCTGGGCGAGTACCTCAGGAGTTTCACCAAATATTTGCACACCGATAGGTCGTTCAGACTCAGTGAATTTCATGAGATTGAGGGTTTTCTGGTTCTCTCGAATTATCCCATTGGCACTAACAAATTCAGTATAAACCAGACCGGCACCTTGCTCTTTGCAAAGCACCCTGAAAGGATGACCTGTCACACCTGCCATAGGTGCTAAGAGGGCTTTCGAATCAATTTCTATGGGACCAATCTTAAACATCTCAGGACATGTTATTCGCTAAGCCCCTGGGCAACAACAAGTTTTAAGCATATTTGGAGAGACAAAAAAATCAACAACTAAAGATGATGAAATGAATTCATCCCTATTAAATAGACGCTATGGGGAGATTTCCTCGAGGATTTGTGCTGCGGATTGTACCAGACCTGGACAAATACTTGTAGATGTATTCTTTTCTTTAGCTTCCTGTTGACCCTCAGGCGTACTAATATCACATCCCAGGAGGTCCCTACAAAGGATGGAGCCACATTTCTGCTCAAACTTGTTGGTAAAATCTACTACCCTGGCGTTAATCATTTCTTTGGAGGAGTCTGTAATATCTGCTGGATTGTAATCCAATCCTAAAACCATAATCGATCCACTCACAGCGCCACATACCTCTGCCCTGCGCATACCACCACCAAATCCGCTCGCGATTCGCAGGCATTCATCCTCAGATAGATTATAGTCTGGACCATAGGTGCCAATAATGGATTGGGCACAATTCATTCCGTGATTAAACCGATCTACTGTTTCTTTCACTCTGCTCATTCTGAATCCTTTTTCATTTTGGCTCAATTCAAGGGGGGATTACCTGGTAAATTTGCGATAAACTTCTGTCCAAGTACTTGTATTTCATCATGGTCTTGAGGAGTCTGAAGATTATGGAGTGTTTCCCCGGTATGTTTTCTCAGGTGATCTGTTGCGCTCGGACTGTCTTCCTCCATCCACTTTTCTAACGAATATCCTGGCCAGATCTGGCTGTGTTGCTCATTCACTTCAAGAAAATGTTGTAAGGTTTGTTCAGACATTAGAAAATTACCACCTGGACCAACTGCATGTATATCATCCAATTCCAGGGCTGATTTATCCATAGTGAAACCATATGACAATTGGCGAACCTGACGAATAACCTCATTGGAATAGACGACAAGATTTGGAGAAAAAGCCTGTGAATCAAAATTTCCGCCCACGAACGGAGCAAGACCCGTTTTGCCCATGGAGCTGGTCAGATGATTCATCCATAATGTACCACTCCCCAACACATCTGGCCCCCATCCACTCCCACTCCCGGATGTCCCAGCGTGGGGTAATCTGTAATAAAACATCATCTCCGCACATGCCAGATTGACCAACATGGTTTGGGATGTATAGGCAGAAATCATGGTCTTCATCTCAAATACAGATGGTAGACTTCCTAGGATGACAGGTGTACCTGGTTTGATGAGCTGGGCAAAAACCAAACCTGCCAGGAGTTCAGCATTGAGCATGGTTAGTGTCGCATTTGTACCTATTGGTGCAGTGGCACCAGACATTCCATAACTGGAGTAAATAAACGGTAATCCCAGGTCTAATGTTGTAAATATTTTTTCAGATGTATCCTCATTCAAGACAAGAGGTGTAATCGGATTTACATAGGGAATGACAAAAGGTTTTTCACTGAGATCACCTTTTAGATGTGCGAGCATTTCCAGACTGGATTCAAACTGTTTTGGATCCGACACTAGGAGGACAAGTGGTTTGGTCGTGTTTGAAACCATTTCCAGTGTGGCCATCACTTCGCCGTGTAAAATGTCTTTATCCTGAATGACACCCGGGGTTGAGATCAGATCGTATTGTTCCAGGGTCTGGGCCAGACGAGCGGCAATTTCCACATGATTTCCTGAGAAAGGCACAAGTTCATCTGTCATAACCTCCTGGTACCATGTATTGGTGACACCCACTCCATAGATTGTGCCTTTTTCCTGGAGACCTCCTATGGAGAAAGCCCTTTCGCCCAGGCGGTTGAAGATGTCAATGCTTTGAGGTGTAGACTGTATAGCGGATTCTATGAGATCACCTGGTAACTTGATAATGTCACTTTCACTGTCCTGTCCCAGTGCTTTCTCAAAGACTTTTTTTGCACGTATTGAGTCGACACGAATTCCAGTTTCAGCCAGGATGTGTATCGAATCCTGATGGATTTTTTGGATATGATCTTCAGAGAGAAGTTTAATTCTTGGAGATATGGTCTGCATTTAGTGAATATAATAAGACTCCAGCCACATTCACTCCAATATTTCCGTGAACAATCCCTACCTCTTTTCCCTGAAGAAATAGGTATAGGATAGGATAGCAAGCCGAGGTCATTCATTCCGAATAGTTAAATCGAATTCTGGTATAAAGTTAGGAATTATTCTTTGACACGCGTAGATGTCCGTCTATATTTGCGCGCTTTAGAATGGGAGTATGAAAATGGCAAAACGATGTGATATATGTGGAAAAGGTCCGGTAACTGGCAATAATGTGAGTCACTCACATAAAAAATCTCGTCGCCGGTGGCTTCCAAACTTACAACGTGTACGGGTTGTCTCAGAAGGACAGGTCACACATCAAAAAGTTTGTACAAGCTGTATTAAGTCAGGGAAGATTGTAAAAGCTGCCTGATTTTTTAACCCATTTCAAAATTTTAAGGTTCCGTTTTTGCGGGACCTTTTTTTTTACCTGAATCTTAGAGGATTCTCAGCCCCAGATCATCCGTTAACAAATCTATAAAACTCACATAAACAGGATTTTTCTCTACCAATACCCCATATCCAGCGTAGATTTTTCCATGTCTAACACCTATGATTATATCATCGTTGGATCTGGTTTCGGGGGATCCGTCTCAGCCTTGCGTCTGGCTGAAAAAGGTTATCGAGTTGCAGTTATCGAAAAAGGTAAACGCTATCGTCCCAAGGACTATGCCAGGACCAATTGGAATTTTCGAAAATATTTCTGGCTGCCTCAGCTCAAGTTATACGGTATTCAGTGCCTGACCCTACTCAAGCACGTGTTCATTCTCCATGGTGCCGGCGTTGGAGGTGGCAGTCTTGTCTATGCGAATAATTTATTAGTTCCTCCTGATGAGGTTTTTCATAAGCCAGAATGGGGACCAGGCGATTGGAAAAAAGCACTGGCACCTCATTATAAGACCGCACAAAAAATGTTAGGAGCAACTCCCAGTCCTACCCTATCACCGACTGATCATTTCCTTGCAGAAGTTGGCCAGGAACTCACCGGGAAGGATACATTTCATATTAATGATGTAGGTGTTTTCTATGAAGGATCTGGTACTCCTGTACCCGATCCGTATTTCAATGGTCAAGGGCCTGAGCGAACAGGGTGCACCCTGTGTGGTGCCTGCATGGTGGGCTGTCGAGATGATGGCAAAAATACACTTGATAAAAACTATCTCTATCTTGCTGAAAAGTTAGGCGTTGATATAATTCCCGAGAACGAAGTCACACAGATACTGGATCGTGGGAATGGTTATCGGATATTATCTCGGAAAAGCACTGGGTTTCGACACCCCTTCACCAGCTATTCCACCCGGGGGGTTATTCTGGCTGGTGGTGTCATGGGGACAGTTAAGCTACTTTTAAAATCAAAACAGAATGGTGATTTGTCTAAACTTTCTCCCAGACTTGGTGATTTGATTCGTACGAATTCTGAAGCACTTATCGGTGTCAAAACTGGAAAAAAGGATGTGAATTATTCGAAGGAAATTGCAATCACTTCAGGCATTTATCCGGATAAAGACACACATATCGAGGTGGTTCGCTATCCAAAAGGTTCTGATGCCATGTCTATGCTGACGACTCTCCTGGTTGGTGGGGGCGGAAAGATGCCACGCCCACTGCGTTATCTTCTCACAGCCCTGCGACACCCACTAAAAACTATAGAAGCACTCTACCCCTTTCAATGGGCTCACCGTACGGCTATCCTGCTGGTTATGCAAACGGTTGAGAACTATATGAAATTCGATTTCAAACCCCGCTGGTGGCGATTAGGGCAACGCACAATGAATTCTACGAAGGCTCCGGGAGTTCCCATGGTACCTACCTATATCCCCATTGCCCACAAAGTTGCAGAGAAAATGGCGGATAAAATGGAAGGGAGTGCGTACAGTGTTTTACCTGAGGTCCTTTTCAATGTTTCATCAACTGCTCACATCCTTGGGGGGTGCGCCATGGGAAATACGGAACAAGATGGCGTTTGCGACTTTAAAGGCAAGGTGCACGGCTATGAAAATATGTATGTAGTGGATGGTTCTGTCATCCCGGCGAACCTCGGTGTAAACCCCAGTCTCACTATCACAGCGCTTGCAGAATATATCCTTTCTAATTTTCCTACAAATAAAGCATAGGTTTAAATGATTGAATCTGAATTCACGGGTATGCAGGAAGAAGCTCCGATTGTGACTGAATCGACCTCCACTGCTCTGACCTGTTATGGTATCTCAAAACGTTTTAAAACAATTCAGGCTCTGGATAATGTTAGTCTGAATGTCCCCCGGGGGAGTATTTTTGGATTTCTTGGACCAAATGGAGCTGGAAAATCTACCCTCATTCGAGTCATCGCAGGTCTCATCAAAAGCGATGGTGGACATTTTGAAATTCTGGGGAAATCAAGCCGTGAAGGTCATAAAGTGCGTCAGGATATGAGTGCATTGGTAGACCGTGCAGATTTCTATAAAAATTTGAGTGCCTTCCAGAACATGAAGATTCTGGGTAGGCTTACTGGTCATGACCAGGATGATCATATCAATGAACTGTTACAACTTCTCGGACTGTATGAACGGCGCAAGGACAAGGTTAAGACTTTCTCTCAGGGTATGAAACAACGCCTGGGGCTTGCCCAGTCACTATTGCCTAACCCAAAGCTTCTGGTGTTGGATGAACCCACAACAGGGCTAGACCCTCAGGGGATGCATGAGATCAGAGACTTTATACTGAGGATTGCCGCTGAACAGAATGTGACCATTTTTCTTTCCTCCCATCTATTGCATGAGGTTGAGTTAATCTGCTCTGACATTGCTCTCATTTTCAATGGGAGGCTTGCAGCCCAGGGTTCCATGCGTACCATTTTCAGCGGGATTGATAATGTCACTGTTGAACTGGAGGTTGAAGATTCCGACTCGACCCTTTCATTCCTGGATGGTACTACGCTGGTTTCAGAGATAAAACCGCTGGCTAATGCCATCAGCATCGAAATAGAGTACAAAAATATTCCCGAGCTAATCAGGCAAATGTCTGAGAGGAAGCTCAATATCTTCTCTGTGTCCCAGAGAAACAGACTTGAAAACTATTTTCTGTCACTTATGGAGGAAAAATGATACTCCTTAAACTGACACAGAATGAGCTCTATAAAATTTTCTCACTGGTTCGATCTTATATCGGTCCCATCCTTTTTACCGGTATCGTTCCCCTGATTCTCTGGGGGTATGGCATGGGAACTTCGCACATTGAAGGTGAGATAGAAAAATCAATGTCTGAGATGTTTTTTATCGAGGGTTCTCCTACCAACGGATTCACAGCCGCTTACTTTATCATGAATTTTTTCTGGATTCACATTCCGTTCCTGCTGGCATTGGTGGGTGGTGACATTTTTGCTGGAGAACAGGCAAACGGAACTTTCAGAGTTTATGCAACCAGACCCATATCACGCTTAAGCATCTTTCTCTCAAAAACACTGGCAACCATGATTTACACCCTTGGGTTCGTGCTATACTTTGGTCTGCTGACACTTGGACTAGGATTAATCTGGCATGGTGGTGGTGACATGTTGGTCTTTCACGATGGGATTCTCATACTCGAATCCAGTGATGCCTTCATGCGGTTTTTGATCGCCTATGTTTTCTCATTTATGAATATGGCATTAGTGAGTGCCATCGCGATTTTCTTTTCCACAATGGTAAGAAATGCTGTGGGTCCTGTGATCGGGACTATGGCATTATTCATTTTTATTTTAATGGTATCCACCCTTCCACTAGATGTGTTCAAGGGGGTGCAGCCCTACTTATTTACAACATATTTTTCCAACTGGGAGCAGGCATTCTTTGATCCTATCCCCTGGGCTGATCTCTTTCGCGGCTTAGGTTTGGTGATTTCAAATGTCATTTTGTTCCTGGGTACTGCTTATATCATTTTCCGTCGGAAGGACATCCTTTCATGAA
Organism: Fidelibacterota bacterium; assembly: GCA_016844945.1. Lineage (GTDB taxonomy): Bacteria > Fidelibacterota > UBA8477 > UBA8477 > JABMPR01 > JABMPR01. The sequence continues at coordinate 24,677 of JAERTJ010000170.1, forward strand.
GATTCTACTCAGTTATATCTTATTTTTATCACTAAGCCTTAGCGCTACCAGCCTGATAGCCAGGGACCTCCCAGAAAGTGAAGCGTTAACAGACCTAATGCTCAGCAATTGGGAGCGCATAGAAGACTATGAAGTCGATATCAAATTAGCACTTGATATTCCAGGCTTTCGCATGCCTTCCAGAAAAATACACTACCTCTATAAAGCACCGGATAAGAGCAAGGTAGAAGTGAAAGGGTTTGCGATTGTACCCAAGCAAGGTATTCAACCGTTCTTTACATTTTTGAGAGATTCATTGGATCTAAAGGTTATCTCAGACACCCTTGTCTCGGGTAAGGCTGTTTATGAAGTGGCTCTTGAGGATACTTTTATGAATCAGGCAGGAAAGATCAGCTTTTTCGTAGATCAGATGAATGGTAACATTTACCAGGCCTGGGTCACCCATGATGAACAGGAATTTTTCAGGCTAAAATCTCAATATGATGAAGTTGATGGGATTTATCTCCCGACGTCCACAGAAATCAGCATGACTTTTCCCCCAGAATTCAAAAACATGCAGCGCCTTGGTAAGAAGCCTACAGATATGCGGGAGTTCGAATCCCAGATGACTGATGAATGGTTGAATGGCTCAATCTCAATTAAATTCAAGAATTATAAGGTTAATCGAGGTATCCCCGACTACAAGTTCGATGATCCTGTGGAAGACGCCATTCAGGACTAATCTTTTCTTTTATATTTTTAACTTGAATGTTATTTATCAACTGTAGATATGCAGGCTTCTCTGATATTAACCTGGCTATTGAACGACCAGGTTAAAGACCATTTCTATGAGTCAATAATTTCCACAACATAATCCCTTGAATCATCTGATTTGGGTTGAGTTTCAATTAACAGCAAATAGATTACTTTGCTGTTAATTTTGAAGGAGAAAATATTGCGAAAAGCAGTCGTCGCCTTAGGCGGAAATGCTATCTCTCCTCCGGGAGAAGTGGACTCAATCCATAACCAGTTTAAACATACGCGTGAAAGCTTGGGATCCATCGTGGACCTGCTCAAGCAGGATATCGTTCCAGTCATCACTCATGGAAATGGTCCACAAGTTGGTAATGCAGCGCTGCGTACAGAAGAATTAGCTGATTCCATCCCGTATTTACCCCTGGGTATCAATGTGGCAGATACTGAAGGTGGTATGGGATACATGATCGAGCAATCTCTCATCAACAGACTTCGGAAGGATGGCATTAAGCGCCAGGTTGTTACCCTTATCTCTCAGGTTCTCGTGGATCAACACGATCCATCCATCGAGAATCCAACCAAATATATTGGAACTGCCCTACCTGAAGCTGAAGCTCACAAAAAGGCAGAACAATTCGGGTGGACAATTAAACCGCTGGCAGATGGGACATGGCGTCGTGTTGTACCCTCACCGGAGCCGATTGATATCATTAATTCTCAAGTTGTAAGTCAGCTTATTGAACATGGACATATTGTCATCGCCGTGGGTGGTGGAGGTGTTCCTGCTTTCAGAGACATTAGTGGTAACCTGGAAGGTCTTGATGCAGTGATTGACAAGGATAAGGCTTCTGCTCTACTGGGGAATCAAATTGGTGCTGAGCTGCTATATATATTCACCAACGTCGAACAGGTCGCGCTCAATTTTGGAACGGAAGATGAAGTTCTGTTACCCAGCCTGACGTTATCCGAGGCAAAAGCCTATATGGCTGAGGGACATTTCCCACCTGGAAATATGGGTCCAAAAATTGAAGCCAGCATCAAATTTCTCGAGGGGGGTGGTGAACAGGTCATCATTACTTCCATAGAGGGCATCATGCAGGATGCTTCTGGTAAACGCGGAACCATCATTACAAAATGATATATGGGATACATGTGGATCAAACGTGTGTATCATCGATAAACTGAAAATGAGGAATTAATACATGAATATTCATGAGTACCAGGCGAAAGAAATCTTTCGGAAATACAATGTTCCTGTCCCTAATGGCGGCGTTGCATTTTCAACAGAAGAAGCTTTAAGGGTAGCCCAATCTCTTGATTCCAGCATCTATGTGGTAAAAGCCCAGATTCATGCTGGTGGAAGAGGGAAAGCTGGTGGTGTAAAAATCGCCAAGAGTCTGGATGAAGTCACCCAATATGCAGACGAGATTCTGGGAAAGACCCTGGTCACCCATCAGACAGGTCCTACAGGAAAAACAGTGGGGCGTTTACTGATTGAGGAAGGTATAGATATCCAAAGAGAATTGTATATGGGTATTGTCCTTGATCGTCAGAGTGGAAAATTTGTCTTTATGGTTTCCATTGAAGGTGGTATGGAAATCGAGAAAGTTGCTTCTGAAACTCCAGAGAAAATCATCAAGGAGTGGATTGAACCCGGTCTTGGGCTGCAGGCTTTCCAGGCTCGAAAATTAGCCTATGCATTAGGTCTGGAAGGAATCCAGGTAAAACAGGCTGTAAAATTTATGTTCGCCCTTTGGAACGCGTTCAATGCATCCGATGCCTCCCTGGTTGAAATAAACCCATTGGTCGTTACAGGTAACGGTGATGTTATGGCATTAGATGCCAAAATGAATTTTGATGATAACGCTTTATACCGTCAGAAAGAAATTACTGATTTTAGAGACCTGAGTGAAGAAGAGCCCTCAGAAGTTGAAGCATCCAGCTATAACCTGAATTACATCAAACTGGATGGTAATGTCGGTTGTATGGTAAATGGAGCTGGCCTGGCGATGGGCACCATGGATATCATCAAACTCTACGGTGGAGAGCCAGCCAACTTTTTGGATGTGGGTGGTGTTGCTAACCCTGATACTGTCGCTAATGGTTTTCGAATCATCATGAGTGATTCAAATGTCAAAGCGGTTCTGATCAATATTTTTGGTGGAATTGTCCGCTGCGATCGAGTTGCTATGGGTATCATTTTGGCACTGGAAATGGTTAAAGTTGATGTTCCCATCGTTGTCAGGCTAGCTGGAACAAATGCTAAAGAAGGTGCTGCGTTACTGGCCAATTCTGATATTGATTTTATCGTAGCTGATAGTTTGTCTGACGCTGCTGAAAAAGTAACCGCGGCGATCAAGGAGTAATCTCATGATTCTAGTAAATAATGATACAAAACTGGTCGTTCAGGGAATCACCGGTAGCGAGGGTTCCTTTCATACTGAGCAAATGCTTGAATACGGGACAAAAATTGTGGCAGGTGTTACCCCCGGTAAAGGTGGACAGACAACTGATAAGGGTGTCCCAATCTATAACACTGTCCAAGAAGCAAAAGACCAGGCAGAGGCAAACACATCTGTCATCTTCGTTCCCCCACCCTTTGCTGCAGATGCGATCATGGAAGCTGTCGATGCTGAATTGGATCTTGTCATCTGTATTACTGAGGGTATACCGACTGCTGACATGGTAAAAGTGCAGGATTATATGGCTGGTAAAAAAACCCGTATGGTCGGCCCAAACTGTCCAGGCGTTATTTCACCCGGTGCAGGGAAAATTGGCATCATGCCAGGATTTATTCATCAACAGGGAAAAGTTGGGGTTATCTCTCGAAGTGGAACCTTGACTTATGAAGCTGTGCATCAACTAAGTACCCGTGGAATTGGTCAATCTACCTGTATAGGTATTGGTGGCGATCCAATTATTGGATCAAACTTTATCGACCTCCTGACTCTCTTCAATGAAGATGAAGGAACCGATGCTGTGGTTATGATAGGTGAAATCGGTGGAACAGCAGAAGAAGAAGCTGCAGAATGGGCACAGAAAAACTTTACAAAACCCATCGTAGCCTTTATCGCAGGTACGACAGCCCCTCCCGGGCGGAGAATGGGTCACGCTGGCGCAATCATTTCTGGTGGCAAGGGAACAGCGGCGGATAAAATTGCAGCTTTAGAAGCTGCTGGAATTGCAGTTTCTGAGAGCCCAGCCGGAATTGGTGAGCTCATGGAAAAAGTCTTAAACAAATAGAGTGGTTCGAAAAATCACTCGGAATAATGCTATAGGAGTAGAATACATTGGGTAACAAAACATTTGCAATGATCAAACCAGATGCCGTAGGATCTGGAAAACTCGGAAAAGTTATCGACGCCACATTAAGCGCCGGATTCAAAATCAAAGCAGGTCGTCTGACATTGATTACCAGAGCTCAGGCTCAGCAATTTTATGGTGTTCATCGTGAACGCCCTTTTTATGGTGAACTGGTAGATTTTATGTCTTCAGGACCAACTTTTGTCATGGCACTTGAAAAAGATGGGGCTGTCCAGGCCTGGAGAGATACCATTGGTGCAACTGATCCTGCTGAAGCGGCAGAAGGTACAATTCGTAAGCTTTATGCTGAGAATAAAGGCAGAAATGCTGTGCATGGTTCAGATTCAGATGAGAATGCTGAGAAAGAGATTGCATTTTTCTTTAGTGAAGCTGAAATTATCGCCTCTAATCTCTAATTATTAGCCTGTATCAGGAGGCAGAAATGACTAATAATGTTCTACTTAAGCGCGCGTTTACAGGCCTTTTTCTCATCAGCATTTTAGTCAACTGTGACATGTGGAATAGCCGTTTCGGACGAGAAGAGATCAAATTGGGTGAATATGCAACCCTTGAAGTTGAAGAACCCGTCGAAGGACAGCGCTATAAATGGGAATTCACTGAACTCCCTGAAGACATCATTCCAGAGTTTCTGCCTGCTGATACCCTTAACCAAGTTTCTTTTCAGCCGGAGAAGGAAGGCAAATGGACTGTCCATTTGACGATTACTCTGGATGAAGAGGTTGAGGAGCACAATTACTACTACGATGTTGTTATGAGTGAAGATAGTAGTCTTGTTGTAGGTGAAATCCCTGAGCATCTCTATGGCTATGACACTGCCTCAGTTGAAGAGACCACGGTGGCAGATACGCCAACTGTAAGTTTAACTGAGGACGGAGATCAACGTCGCTATATTTCAAAAATAGTACCGCCCGGTCAATCCAAGTCTAGCGGTTCTTCAAAGCGCGCTACAACGAGGACAAAAACGAGACCTTCCAGTGCGACTAAACTTAGCCGTGGTAATTTAATTCCGCTGGCATCACGGACATATACAATACAAGTCTCATCCTGGCCCTCTCTGGATGAAGCTCAATCTGCATCTCGGGAACTTTTAGATAAATTTGGTGTGGATAGTTATATCCAACGCGCCTTCTTTAAAGATAAAGATGAGATTTATTACCGTCTTCGCGTGGGGAATTTCAAGGAGTCAAAGGATGCTGAGGCTTACGCCAAGGAAATTCAGGATATGACCAGCCTGCCTGTTTGGGTTGATTTTGTAAGACAGGAAATGTAACTCACTCAACACCCACTTTAATTTTCAACGGAGAATTTTTTTATGCTTGAAACACAACTGTATTTCAATTTTAAAGATATGTTTCGCGCCCCACGTCTGGCGTTGGGAAGACGCATGTTGGTAATGCTAGAAGCCCTTTTTGCATCCTACATTGTCTTCGTAGTTTTTACTTATCTTGCACTGCTTATTGATGGAAATTCATTTGGAAGCATCTGGAATAAATTTCATTTACTCCCACCCCTTTTTGCTCACTACTCTGTGGGCGTTGTTGCCACAGTACTGATAGCTCTTGCCCGAGTTTTTGCAATTATCGCCATTTGGTTGGGATTAACAGCTGTATCTAAAATCACAATTAAAGAGTACAAAGGTGATTTATTCTACTCATCCAAAGACGGTTGGAAATGGGCGATGAAGAATTGGTTCCCTGTATTCTTTGGACCAATCTCAATCGCTATCGTTGTTGGCTTTTTTGTTTTGCTGGCTGCCGCAATGGGGTGGTTGGCACAGTGGCCAGTGCTTGACATCATTCTTTACGGACTTCTCTTTGTTATTTTCTTACCTACGGGTTTATTTCTGGTCTTCTCTGCCCTGGCCTTCATGGTAGGGTCTTTCATGTCCCCAGGTATCGTTGCATGTGCCGAAGAAGACACGATGGGCTCCATGTTTGGCTCTTATACCCTACTCTGGAATCAACCGGTACGACTACTTGTTTACACCTTGTTAATTGTGGTCTCTGCCATCATAGGGTATCACATTTTCCAAATCTTTATCCTCTCAGCATTCAAACTTGTGGAGATGGTATTTGGTCATGAAAGCATCATGGGTGATGCCTACATGGCAGTTAAGCAAGTTGGAATGGATTTGTTTGGTAACTATAGCTTCTTACCGTCGAATGTATTTTGTCATTTCAATTTGAGTCATGAAATGCTTGAAATACCTGAATGCCTCAGCAGTGTATTCGCTGTAAGCAGTGGCGGTTGTGGTGGATGCGGTGGATGTGGAACAGCAGCCCCAGTTATATCTGCAACCGTGACCCAAACCATAACAGGAGTCCTTGTTGGACTCATTACCCTCCTGGCTCATTTCGCCATCCCAGCTTATGCGTTGGCTACTCTGGCGACTGGTTTCTCAACATCCTTTATTGTTCTTACCAAACACAAAGATGATCAGGATCTCATCAAACGTAAAGATGCAGATGAGCGAGCTGAAGCCGAAGCTGCAGAGGCCGATGAAGAGGCTGAGAAACAAGTGGACTCTGATGAATCACATTCTGATACTGATTCAGATGAGAAAACTGATGACGGAGAGACCGAAAAAGAATAAACTGAATAAACATGAATCTTTAAAAAGAGACTGCCCCACCAGGCGGTCTCTTTTTTTTGCTATAGACACGATCGATTCGCAAGCGATTCCAACCTCATCCTTTCGATGAACCTAAAGGTAGGACCATTACAAGAAGCGTGTGGTATTCACGCAGAGCCTAAAAAAAAGAGGCTGTCTCAGATAATGAGACAGCCTCTTGGTTTCTAATAAGGTTATGACGGGGGCTAGCTTTTATGGAACCAGTCATCATTGTTTTGCAGTGCCCTGGGTTTCCCCAGTAGTTCATGCAAAAGAATGCCTTGTTCTATTTTCGAGTAAGGCTCCAGAACTTCATCAAGAGATTGTCCCTCACCTGATTCATCTTCAAGTTCAACCATAATTGAGACCTTAGGTGTATGGATATCGCCTTCTGAACCTCCCTCGGTAAACCTGATTTCAGCTTCAGGTTGGTATGTAGGAATTTCAACATCCACCTCTGTCTCAAATGCCGGGGCAGGAGGCTGAAATGCCTCTGGCTCTTCATAAAGCTCAGCCAGCTCGCTTTTGATCTGCTCCAGAATCCCACCCACTTTTTTCTGAATGGGTCTGGGACCCTCTGGTTGCGGATCAGGTACAGGTATATCAGATGGCTTGTTTCTCTGCCTGGCTTTGTTTTGCTTACTCCAGGCAGAGATAGCCATATAGACTATAAATAGAACAATTGGACCTAGACTATCTAAATCCATAACTAGACCTTATTTCTTGTCCGATTTATCTGGACCTGAGATGTTCTTACGCATGCCTGTATCAGCCTGGATATTCTCCATGCGATAGTAGTCTAGAATCCCAAGATTTCCTTCACGGAAAGCTTCTGCCATAGCACGTGGTACTTCAGCCTCGGCTTCAACTACCTTGGCACGCATTTCCTGGGTTTTGGCTTTCATCTCTTGTTCTTCAGCTACAGCCATTGCACGACGCTTTTCAGCTACAGCCTGAGCGATATTTTTATCTGCATCAGCTTGATCCATCTGCAATGTTGCACCAATATTCTTACCAACATCTACGTCAGCAATATCGATTGAGAGTATCTCAAAAGCGGTGCCAGCATCGAGACCTTTGGACAAAACATTTTTTGATATAATATCTGGGTTTTCAAGTACCTCTTTATGTGCTTGAGATGAACCGATAGAACTCACGATTCCTTCACCCACACGGGCCAGGACGGTTTCCTCTCCTGCTCCACCAATGAGGCGGTCGATGTTCGCGCGAACGGTCACCTTAGCAACTGCAAATAGCTGGATACCATCCTTAGCAATAGCAGATACGCGGGGGGTTTCAATGACTCTGGGGTTCACACTCATTTTAACGGCATCAAGAACATCGCGACCGGCGAGATCAATGGCGGCTGCACGCTGGAATACCAGGTCGATATTAGCTTTGTCGGCTGCAATCAGAGCCAGGACAACCTTATTCACATCACCACCAGCAAGGAAGTGGGCTTCGAGAACATTCGTGTCCAGTGCCAATCCCGCCTTACTGGCGCTTACAAGTGAATTAATAATCAGGGGGGGCGGGATTCTCCGCAAGCGCATACCGATCAATGTCAGGAGCCCAACATAGACCTGGGCAGCAGCAGCGCTGATCCACAATCCGATTGGAATAAAATAAGTGAACAGCACAAAGAAGGCGATTATCGCCCCCAGGACTGTCAATAAGGTTAAGGTTTCCACATTTCCTCCGGTTTATTTTTGTTTCTTTTCAACAACAATTCGATTGCCATCAACTCTTACGATGACAATCTCTGTATCTTTTTCAATAAAATCTCCACTTGTGACTACATCCATGCGGACACCTTCAATGAGGGCTGTCCCGGCTGGTCTGAGAAAGGTTGTAGCCAGGCCAGTTTTACCAACGTGATCCTCAAGACCAATGCTTCCGCTATAGCCATCAGCCTGTGGTTGGCTGGTCTGAAGACTTATTTTTTGCCAGGCTTTGGAACGTAACATTCCCTTCACCATCCAGTAGAGTGCTAAAATTCCCCCAGGGACTACAATTGCCAAAGCACGCATGGCACTTTTCAAATCATCAGGGGTTGGAGCTGCCGGTAAAAGCATAGTAAACAACGCATACAGCATGAGCAGAATACCAGCGATGCCAACAATCCCAAAACCTGGTACCACAAAAGCTTCCAGACCGAGGAGAACAATGCCGCCGATGAGGAGCATGACCTCCATCATGCTTGCCAGATCGGCAATAAATGAAGTGGAGAAAAACAGGAAGAGTGCCAGCAAGCCCACACTCCCAGGAATACCCCAACCTGGGCTCTGGATCTCAAAAATCAACCCCAGAAACCCGAGAGTCATAAGTAATGAGCTCACAATAGGATCTGTTAGAAAGCGTACGATAGCTTCTGACCAGGTAGGTTCAATTTCAGCGACATCCGAAGCGCTAAAGCCAAAATGATCCAGAACGTCATCCATTGAATCCATCTGGTAGTCAGCCATCCCGTATTTCAGTGCTGTTGAAGTCCTGAGTGTCAGGAGTTTACCAGCAGAGGCACCCTCAATATCTCCGATGAAAAGTGTATCCCCATCCTCAAATACAAGTGTATCAATATCAAGTGACTCATCAACCATGGCCATGGCTATATCAGGGTTTCGGCCTTTTGATTCGGCCGTGGATGCCATCTCTTCACGCATGTAGGATTGGGCTTTTTCACCAGCTTTCTGGCTTTGGCCATCCACAACGGTGGTTGCACCCATGGTTGCTCCTGAACGCATAACAATGGTATCACAGGCCAAAGAAATCAATGACCCTGCCGATATGGCCTTTGTGTTTATGAATGCTATGGTCTGGATTTCTGAGTTTAAAAGAGCATTCTTCATCATAGTAGCCGCATCTACACGCCCACCGAAGGTATCAATATCAAGAATGATTGCATCCCCGCCAGCCTGATTTAACTGTGGAATCTGCCTTTCAAAAAAATATGCTAGCCCCATATCAATCGTACCCTTCACTTCAAGTACATAGACCTGAGGATAGAGCAGAATGGGCAGCAATAATAGTAGAATTTTACGTTGCATAACTGATCCCGTTTATTGTGAGTTCTAAAGCATTATTAAGTGTAAAAAGATAACCTTGATTTGCTCAGGTTGGAATTGAATTCGGAGGGATCAGGGGTTCTCTAAACGCATGATGACATTTCCATACTTTGTACTAATCTCTATCCGTAGTGGTTTGTGGGGATATGATTTAGAATAGAGCATAGACATTTGAATCTTGTTTTCACGGGACTTTTTGGAGCTGTTGAGTGGGGTGAGTTTCCACCCCTGTTCAGCGAAAGGTTTGAACAATTTTGGTTTCCCTGTTTTTTCTACATGAAGATTCAAAACACCATGACCACGACCATCCCAGATGTGATAGTTTAAGGTATCGTCATCTATAAATTTTGTTCTGGATAATTCGAAAAGTAGGCTTGGAATGTCAGTTAGTCCCTCAGTTTCAACGACTTTGACCTTCCCGTTGATATCTACTTTATTGCTATCATCAAAGCTAACTCGGTAATTTCGGTGGTATTTTCCTTCATGAATAGCTTTCGTATGTTGTTCCAGTCGGGCTGTCTCAATTCTATACTCGCTAATAATTGAATCAGAAAGAGTCCAGAGATTTGACAACCAGGGAGATGATTCTATGACCAACGAGCTTTTAAGAATCCCATCCTTGACCTGATGCACCAACTTTGCTGCACCAGCGTTCACCATCCCGTATTTCACCTTAAATGAATAGGTCTGTGCCTGCGCCGGTAGAGCACTGATGATTAATATAGCAATAAGACTGATACTGACTTTTTTCATTGATTGAGAAGCTAGACGCTTTGTTATTCATCCTCAAGCTTTTTGTCTATCCATTAATCATGACAAGACTAAATTGACACATGCAGTTGAAACTTCCAAAACGATTTATCACCTTCACCTTTGTGGGGATATCAGGCATCGTCGTCAACAATGCGATTTTGTTTTACGCTAAGGAATATCTCTATGTTCCTGTATCTCTTGCTTCTCTCATTGCCATCCAGATAGCCATTTTCAATAATTTTATCTGGAATCGCAAGTTCACCTGGACAGATAGAGAAATGAAGGGATATCAGGCTATTCGAACGGGTCTGATAAAATTCACGCTGGTCAGTTGGATCGCCGGTGGTTTAAATTGGGTTATTCTGCTGATCCTCTATCATTCTTTCGGTTTGCATTATATAATAGCAAATCTGATTGCCATCCTGATTGCATCCGTATTGAATTATTTATTGAATGATTTATGGACGTTTCGCCATAAGGGGAACGCTGAAAAAGAGATTTAGCTGGTTTTAGCTTTGTTCTCCGGTAGCGAACTGGAGTCGGTACAATTTTTCATAAAGTCCGCCCGCTTTGCTCAAGGTCTCATGTTTTCCCTGTTCTACAATCTCTCCCCCATCCATCACAAGAATCTTATCCGCACTGAGTATGGTTGATAAGCGATGAGCGATCACGATTACAGTGCGACCTTGCATCAGGGTTTCGATGGCTGATTGGACGGCTTGTTCTGACTCAGTATCCAATGCAGAAGTAGCCTCATCCAGAATGAGAATAGCGGGATCCTTCAAAAGTGCTCGGGCAATGGCTATACGTTGCTTCTGACCCCCTGAGAGACGAGCTCCATGCTCACCTAACATGGTTTCATACCCAGCTTCCAGCTTACCTATAAAATCATGGGCATTAGCACGTTTAGCTGCGACCTCTACATCAGCAGAGTTGCTTTCCAGACCGTAAGCTATATTGTTGTAAACGGTATCATTAAAAAGAATGGTTTCCTGAGAGACAATACCAATCTGTTTACGAATACTGGCGCGCGTCAACCTTCTAATATCTGTGCCATCAATACTTATGCTTCCAGCGTTGATATCATGAAAGCGTGGGATTAGATCAACAACAGTGGTTTTTCCTGCACCACTGGGTCCCACCAGTGCAACTACCTCACCCTTTTGGATTATTGTATCCAGGCTCTTAATTGCCTGCATCTCAGAATTGTCATATACAAAAGTGACGCCTTCGAAACGGATCTCCTTGCTAAAGGGTGCCAATTCCTGACTCCCACTCTCATCTCGAATGGCGGGTTCAATATCGAAAATATGAAAGACTCTACCACCTGCTGCGACTCCTGCCTGAATACTGATATTCACACGAGCCAAATTTCTGATTGGTTGATAAAGAGCAAACAGGATAACAATAAATCTTAAAAAATCAGAACTGCTGATGGTGCCATGCTCAAGTACCTGAACACCTCCAACCCAGAGCAATACCACCGCCATACTCACACCAAGCATTTCAGTGACTGGAAGTGACAGACTTTCTAACCTGATCTGTCTGAACATGAGTCGAAATAATTTCTGTGCTTCTCCACCAAATCGTTTGTTTTCATTATTCTCATTTACAAAGGCTTTGATGATACGGATTCCTGAGATGAGTTCAGAAAACCGAGATGTAATTTCACCGAGTTGACTCTGCACGCGGACAACTTTGCGTCTGATACTTCGACTGATAACACCAATAAATAGTGCCGTCACAGGGATGATCAGGATTGATATGAGGGTTAATTTCCAGTCGATAATAAATAGAATACTTAGGTAGGTAATAATATAAAGGGGTTCAATGACCAGGGGATGAAAGGTTGTAGCCAGGGCTTGATTCACTTTGAGAACATCATTCATTGCCAGTGATATAAGATCACCACTTCGTCTAGTCTGAAAAAAACTCAGTGGCTGTGTCAGGAAGTGCTGGTAGAGCCGTAACCTTAAATCCTGCACCACTTTTGATTGTACATAGCCAGTGAAAAGTTTGTTGCCATAATAGGCTATGGATTTGATGAGATAACTGAAGAGAATAACCATGGCCAGGGTCGCCAGTGCATCCACCTGGGAACCAGAGAAAAAATAATCACTGGTGATTTGTTTGAGCCTTTCATTCAAATCAATAGGTCCCGTCATGGATTCTGCGGGACTTGCCAGTTCTTCACCTGGATTGGTGAAAATCGTGGTGATAAAGGAAGCAGACAGCCATAGGGTTAATGAATGGAAGATCACATTTATGAATGAAAAAAGAACCCCAGCCGATATTTGCGCCCAATAAGGTTTAATTAATTTGAGTATGCGTAAATACATGGCGCTTAGTTTAGGAAATCCTTGAGTGCTTGGCGAGAAATTTCACCTTCGCGTAAAATCTTGAAAGGCTGCTGGGAGATATCAATGACTGTACTGCCTTTTGAGCGTGGAATCGGTCCAACATCCAGCATAAGATCAACCTGATCCTTAAAATATGCGGCGACTTCAGAGCGTGAATTTGCAGGAGTCTGGCCTGCAGGGTTCACACTTGTTGTGGTGATGGGTCGTCCCAGTATTTCGGGAATTTTTTTTGAAACCTTGTCACCGGGGACGCGAAACCCAATGGTGTCAGCGGCTGAACGCAAGGAGGGTGCAAAGCTATAGTCACTCCTGCAAATCACAGTAAGCGCACCTGGTAGAAATGTCTTTATCAGTGTTTGAGCTGTATCGTTGAGCTCCGTAGCCATATCAAGTAATTGATCCACTGATTCCAGAAGAACTGAAATGGGTGACTGATCACGGTTTTTAACCAGGTTCAGATGATTGACGGCAGATTCAGAGCTAGCATCCACGCCCAAACCATACAAAGTATCTGTTGGATAAACGATGATCCGTCCTTTATCCAGAAGAGTATGTATAAGCTTTGCCTGTTCACCCTGAATGGGTTGAGATTGATCTTGAAGATCTAAAATTTTCATGTGCGTTTCGAAGTTTTGGCTTCTTCGCGTTCCAAATCTCTCCAACGGCGATGGAACCAGAAGTATTGTTCAGGATATTTTCTTACTTCAGTTTCTAATTTGCTGGTCAACTCCTGGGTGAGATCCTTTATCCAATCCTCATTCATAGTTTCTGGGATGGTATAGGGTACTTCTTCAATGTGTATTCTGTATCGTCCGCGATGCTGTGTACAGGCGAGAAAAACCAATATGGGTTTGACCCGGTAAGTAAGGATTGCAGCCCCCTTGGGTGTGGATGAAGGGATACCCATAAAATCAACCTGAACACCATTCTTACCTTTGTACTGGTCGCCCACGACTGCCAATCCATTGAAACGTTTAAGGGCATCCTCGAATGCGGGCATTCCAGACCAGGAGTTAATGAGCTTTAGCTGATGATACTCCCGAATCCAGGTAAGCATCCAATTGACCATTGGATTACTCTGAATACGATATATGGATGCAGCGCCATCGCCCATGCCACCAACATAGCGACCTGCCATTTCCCATGATCCGAAGTGTCCAGTGAAGTAGAGGATGGGTTCCTTACGATCCATGGCAGAGAGAACATACTCCTCCAGACCAGGGGCATCGACTATGGATATCGCTTTTCTTTGTGTAATCATCCACAATTTTAGCGTTGAGATAAATCCTTCACCCCAATGCATATAACAACCTTTAACCAGGGCTTCAACTTCAGGGGATCCTAGTTCGGGGAAAGCACGTCTAATATTGCTCTCTACCGTAGACTTCCGTTTAGTCAAAGCATGATATGCCAACCAGCCTAAACCACGCCCAAAACGCCATGAGAGGGCCCAGGGGAGTATAAATAATATGATATTGAAGATCAGGAGTAGTAGAAATTCAAATGAATACCTTATCCATACCACTGGTTTCACAGGTTTATGATTGGGTGCTGCCATCGAGGGTTAGTCTTCTACAGCCTGGAAATGTCCTGAATGGTGATAAATAACACCAGCCCCAACAGAAAGAACATCCCGACCTGCTGAATAATCAGTTTGACGTTCAGCGGTAAAGGTCTACGGATAATTCCCTCAATACTAATAATGAGGAAATGTCCACCATCAAGACCGGGGATTGGAAGAATATTTATAAACGCCAGGTTTACACTGATGATGGCCATAAAATAGAATACATCCAACCAGCCGCGTCGAGCCATATCACCAGCCATTTTAGCGATCATAATTGGACCGCCAACTTGATCCATGGAAGTTTGACCTGTGACCATTGACCAGAAACTCCGTGCCATGAGGGTCCCAAAAACATAGGTACTGCGTGCACCATATTTTACAGATTCAACGACTCCCACATCTCGGTGCGTTACGACTCTGCCGATACCAATCATACCTATATCAAGGTTACCTTCCGCAGTTGGAACAGTTTCCTTCACAACAGCCATGGAGTCACTATACCGAATCCCGTTACGAACCCAATCTACTGTAATAGTTTCTCCAGGTAGATTCTGGACAATTTCCGTCAGCTCTTCCCATTCTGTCACATGCTGTCCATTGATGGACACAATTTGATCATTTTCCTGGATTCCAGCGGCTTCAGCAGGAAAGACTTCGCGTTCCTCTGTGCTCACGAGCGAACCTACAAAAGTTCCCTCAACGGGTTCATCCATTCCTGCAGAAAAAACGATGGCGCTAAAAATGATGAAGGCTAGGATGGTATTCATAATCACACCACCAGAAATGGTCAATAATTGCTGCCAGCGCTTTTTGCTGCCAAACTCCCAGGGTTTACCCTTAATATCCCCATCCATGGATTCATCAATCATTCCGGACATCTTGACATAACCACCAAAAGGAGTCCAACTCAGGGCGTATTCAGTATCACTAGCCATGGGTTTTTTACGTGGAATACGAAATTCAACAGCCTCGGCGTTTGCCATGCGCTGAACAAACCAGGGGACAAATAACTTTATCCAGAGACCATCCACTTTGTTTTGTATACTGAGAAATCGAGGTGGCATCCCGATGGAAAAACGTTCGACCCGAATACCTACCATCCGGGCAACTAGAAAATGCCCGAGTTCATGAATTAAGATTAGAATGCCCAGCGTGAAAATAGCTGCAGCAATTGTCACTAGTGTATCAATTGAGAAGAAACCCATTTAGCTTCTTTAACTCCTTTTTATAAAAGCCTGTGTCCACTTTTCCAGAGCTAAGATATCATCCAGGTCTGGGTGTTCAAGGTATTCGTGGGCATCGATTGCTTTAGTTATCATTTCCGGGATTGCTGTAAATGGAATGTCTCCAGCCAAAAAGCGATAAACGGCTTCTTCGTTGGCAACATTCAATACAACCGGCATGCTTCCCCCCTGTTCCAGTGCATCAAAAGCCAATTGGATGCATCTGAATTTGTGGAGATCTGCCGCTTCAAATGTAAGTGTCCCGATTTTAGTTAGATCCAGTTGCTCCCAATCCTGCTTTAAATGTCTTGGATAGCTCAGGGCGTACTGGATGGGAATTTTCATGTCTGGAACACCAAGCTGAGCCTTCACTGATCCATCGATCAACTCCACCATGGAATGAATAATGCTCTGTGGGTGAACCACAATATCAATTTTTTCTGCAGGCAAATTAAACAACCAGCGGGCCTCAATTACTTCAAGACCTTTATTCATCATGGTTGCTGAATCAATGGTAATTTTACGCCCCATTGCCCAATTCGGATGTTTTAGTGCTTGAGCCACAGTGATGTCCTTGAAAGACTCAAGGGGCAGAGTCCTGAATGGCCCCCCTGATCCAGTGACGATGAGACGTTTAATATCGTCGGGATTTTCACCAACTAGACACTGCCATATCGCACTATGTTCACTATCTACAGGATATAGTTTCACATCGTGTTTTTTAAGTAGTCTGTTGATATAATCGCCTGCCATGACAAGACTTTCCTTGTTGGAGAGGGCGATATCCACACTTGCTTCAATGCTACGAATTGTGGGCTCCATCCCGGCACTTCCAACCAGTCCATTTAGCATGGTATCGACGTCATCCCGACCAGCCAAATCAAGCAACCCTTCTCTCCCCTGTAAAACCTCAGTACCAGGTAGGGCGGATTTTACTTTGTCGAATTGCCTGGCATCACCAATAGATACTGCCTGTGGTTTGAACTCCAGTGCTTGCTCAATCAGCAGATCTGCCTGTGAGTGTGCCGACATATAGCGAACTTTATACAGGTCAGGGTAGCTACGAACAACATTAATAGCATTCACTCCAATACTGCCCGTGGAACCAAGAATAGAAATATTTTTACTTGAAGTAATCATCTTTTATCGGGGTCCCATAAATAATTCAACGCTAATTGAAACACCAACTCCTGCAGAATTTGTTGTGAAACTCGTAGAGGTTCTAAACTGTTTTGTAAAATTATAGCTCACAAAAGGCACTGCTGTATAAATAGTTCTATCGAAACTTGAGAAGCCGATTCCCTTGTCCACCAATACTCGGTGCATATCTATGATCGCTATCAACCCCAGATTCACCTTTGAGAAGGAATGGCCATAAAGTCCATGGACGCTCACATCTCTTTGGGCATAGCCTAAAGCATGAATTTCATTCCACGAAACACCAATCGCCTGCCTTTTATCAGGATTGTCAGCTTGAAACTCAACCTGAAGTCCTACACCTACACCAAAGTTTGGATAAGCTCCCGGCCATTGTGAAAGCTGAGCCCACAGACTATAGCCTGGATTAGGATATACGCTCATTCTGGCAGAAGGAACAACCTGGGTTTGGCCAGAATTTGATTTGAACAGAGAACTTGAGGTTTGTACACCTATGTAGTGACCCGCCTCTGTCAAATTGGGTAGATTGCTAATCAATGAAGCCCTTGCGATATCGTTTTTAAAATCACTAAAAGTATCCCAGGCAGGGAATTCATGTTCAGACCTGGAAGGTATCACAGCAAACATTAATATGATGATAAAAACTAAGGACTTGGGTGAAAAAAATGGCATGGGTGGAGTATTACATAAAATGAAGGGGATCCTTCAAATCCACTATCCTCGAATAATTCCTCGTGAACTCTCTTCAATAAAATCCAGAATGTCTTGCACCTCTGGGGTGATATCGACATTCTCATTGATATCACGAACAGCATGGGAAACATTCATATGACTTCTGTATATCCGGGTGTAGGCTTGCTTGATTTGATTGATGGTCTCACTGGGAAACCCACGACGATGCAGACCAACTGAGTTCAAGCCATTGTAAGTCAATGGTATACTGGAAGCCCTAATATATGGTGGAACATCTTTGGTAATGCGAAATCCTCCTGCGATAAAAGCATGCTTGCCAATTTTCACAAACTGGTGGATGGGTACTGCACCACCAATAATGACAAAATCCCCAACTTCAACATGCCCACCCATATTACATGAATTAGCAATAATCACATTGTCACCAATATCACAATCATGGCCGATGTGGCAGTAAGCCATAATCAACACATTGTTGCCAATGGTGGTTTTCCAGCGATCCGTCGTCCCGCGATGTATAGTACAATATTCACGAATCACAACATTATCACCGAGAATCGTCTCTGTACTTTCATCGGCATATTTAAGATCCTGAGGGATTTCCCCGACAACAGCCCCATTAAAGAGTCTACAATTTTTACCCAGGGTTGTGCGAGCGCCAACTAAAGCATGGGCTTTAATGATACATCCATCCCCAATGGTGACGTTTTCCTCGATGATGGCATAGGGTCCAATGCTAACATCTTTACCTATTTTTACATTATCGGGACTTATAATAGCGGTTGGATGTATCCGTGTTTTCATAGTTTACCTATCAACGATGGAGGCCATAAGGTCTGCTTCAACAACTAACTTTCCGTCTACAAATCCCATTCCCCGTAGTTTGGCGGATCGTAATCGAAATTTGACCAATTCAAGTTCAAATATAATTTGATCACCGGGTTCGATGAGTTTTCTAAACTTCACATTATCAATAGCAGAGAAAAAGACCAACTTATTTTCTGGGTCTTCACCGGCATTCAGGAGCAGTGCTCCCCCTGCCTGAGCCATCGCCTCAAGTGTAAGGACACCAGGCATCACAGGTTTTCCAGGGAAATGCCCCTGGAAAAATGGTTCATTCATGGTCACATTTTTCAATGCTGTGATTTTCTCGCCAGGTGTAAAGTCAATAATTCTGTCAATCAACAGGAAGGGATAGCGGTGTGGCAGAATCCGCATAATGGCTTCTGTATCAAATACAATCTGTCGCTCACGGGGTCTCCGTTGAAAACGTTTGGCAAGAATCTGTTTTTCATATTCTTTTTTGAGCAAACGTACCAGTTCAACATTACTTGCATGACCACTTCTAGCAGCTGTAATGTGTCCCTGAATAGGCATTCCCAGCAAGGCCAAGTCACCAATCAGATCCAAAATTTTGTGCCGGACAGGCTCAGTTTTTGAGCGTAATTTCTTCCCGTTTAGAATTCCGTTTTCACTCTGTATGAGTGTTTCATCTATATTGAATAATTTTTTGAGACGATCCAGCTCGGATTCTTCGATTTTTCTATCAATCATCACGAGGGCAGTATCAGCAGACCCACCTTTAATCAATCCCTGGGCCTTTAACTCTTCAACTTCGTGTAAAAAACAGAAAGTTCGAGCTGGCGCAATTTGTTCAACAAAGTCCTGTTCCAGTGAATAAAAAGACATGTACTGCGTACCCAGTGATTGCAGCTTATAGTCAATCAGGAAGGTGACACGAAATTGGTTGGAAGGAAGCGCATGAATATCTACGCCCTTATCAGGATCAGAGTAGGTGATGGTTTTATCCAGAACCAGATATTCCCTGGCGGCGTCTTGTTCTTCAAACCCAGCATCAAGCAGGATGTCCACAAACGGAATGGCACTACCATCCATTACGGGTGGTTCTTTGTTATCCAGTTCGATTAGAATGTTATCAATTTCAAGACCGCTGATGGCAGCCAAGACATGCTCAGTCGTGTGAATCCGGGACCCATTGTGTTCTAGTGTAGTTCCTCTGGAGATATCTACCACATGGTCAATATCAGCAGGAATGGGTTTAGCATTGGGTACATCTGTTCTTAAAAATCTGATTCCAGTATTCTGAGCTGCAGGTTTAAAGGTCATGCGAGTCTGGACACCAGTATGTAAACCTATGCCGGCAATGGAAACTGCTTTCTTAATACTTCTCTGGTTTTCTCGTCTATCCTGCATCTATTTCAATTCCTTCATTCTGCACACAGCGTCCACTTAGACTTTATTCACTTGTTTTTCAAGTGTTTTAACCATTTTATATAATTCAGGCAACTTTTTAATAATGGCTTCAATTTTAAGCTCATCGCGATGAGATCGTGCCGGAAATCCACTCACCATAACCCCATCTGGAATATCTGTTGTTACGCCCCCCCGAGTCGCGATGGATACATCACTACCAACCTTTAAATGGCCAATAATACCACTCTGTCCACCCATCCTAACTCTATCACCAAGCTCAGTACTCCCAGCAATCCCCGTCTGAGCAGTGAGAAAACAATTTTTTCCAATACGCACATTATGGGCGATGTGAATTTGATTGTCCAGTTTTGAGCCCTCCCCAATTACCGTGGGTCCAATCGATCCACGATCAATTGCACAATTGGCTCCGATCTCCACATAATTATTTAGAATCACATTGCCAGTCTGAGGAATCTTCTCAATTTTCCCATCTTCAACCGCAAAGCCAAACCCATCACTGCCAATAACCGAGCTGCTATGAATGATGCATTGCTTTCCTAGAATGCTACTTTCGTAAAGCACAACATTGGGAAACAAGTGACAGTCATCACCAATATGGCAATCTCTCTGAATCACCACATTTCCCTCAATAATGAGATTTTCACCCAGTGTGACACCTTCAGCTATGATAACTCCTGCGCTTATTTCTACAGACTCGGGGATAATCACAGAAGGATGGATCGTGGCGGACTCATGCACACCCGGAATTCTAACACGGGGTTTGTAATTCAAAAGTTCAAGTGCCTTCATCATTGCTCTTTTTGGGTTAGAGCATCGCAAGAGGTTTGGAAATTCTATTTCCATATCCTCGGGGACGATGAGTGCGGCTGCATGAGTCGTCTCAACGTACTTCATGTATTTTGGGTTAGACAAGAAGGAGACTTCTCCAGGTGCAGCAACTTGAATCTCATTCAATTTTGAGATCGCTACACTCTCATCTCCCTCTAACCTGGCACCGAGAGTTAGTGCCAGTTCACCTAGTTTTAAAGTCAATGAAATGACTAGCCCCTAATTCTGGAGCTCCTTCAGGACTTTCTCGGTTAGATCATATTGATCCTGCGCATACAGGATGTTGCCTGCCACCGTATCAAAAATGAAATCATAGGAGCCATCTTCACCGACCTTTTTAATCGCCGTATTGATTTTTTGAAGGACAGGATCTGCAAGGGATTGTTGTTTTTGGTAGAACTCACCCTGAGGACCTAATTTTTGCACCTGGAACTGTTGAATTTCTTCTGCCAGACGTCGCATGTCATTCTCTTTTGCTGCACGGTTTGTTTCAGTCATCAAGAACTTTTGACGTTCATATTCCTGTTGCATACTGTCCAGTGAGGCAGCCATATCATAATACTGTTTCTCTAATTTCTTCCCCTCAACTTCGAGTTTGCTCTGGGCTTCGCGGAATTCTTCAAATTGAGAGAGAATGTATTCGGAGTTGATATACCCAAATTTCTGGCCAAAAGCTGCTACAGATAGGGATAATAAAAGGATTAAATGGATAATATTCTTGTTCAAAATGGTATCTCCTTAACCAATACTTCTTAAAATTGTTGACCGAAAATAAAGTGATATTCCGGTGATTTCCAATCGGGTACCGGATCATTGTCAAACCCCCAACCGATATCAATACCCAGCATACCTAGCGGTGGCATAATTACGCGACCACCAAAACCTGCAGATCTTTTTAGATCAAAAAGGTTACTAGAATTAAAACCATCCCACACGTTACCAGCCTCAGCAAACCCGATTAAATACATCATTGGACTTGGAGACAAAAGGAAGCGCATCTCAAGTGTGTACTTGAAAGATGCCATTCCACCAAAATAAGCATTACCTTCCAAAGTTCCAACAGATCGTTCAGCATAACCACGCAATGCACTACCATAAATTAAACCAGCCCCACCCATGAAAAAATATTCATCATATGGAATAATATGAGTTGAATCCGTTTCGAGTTGTTCCAGAAATCCACCCTCAAAATAATTGCGCATCGCCAGCTTGTCTTTCCACATGGGGATATACCATTCAAGACTGGCTTTCTGTTTGAAGAAACTTTCATTTCCACCAAGAAATCCACCACTATAGGTTGAGTTCAGGGTCAATACGGACCCATTGGTTGGAAACTCAGGGGCATTCCTGGAATCCCTGGTGATGGTCTGCGATAAACTGATCCCTGAGGTTTGCTCCAGGTGAGCAGGATTTACGCGATCAAAAGTAGCCTGTGAGTAGATTCTATCCAGGTCGTACTTATCTCTGGCAGCACGGAATGTCCAACGGCCACGGAAATAGTTATCTGGCCACTGGAAACGACGGCCAAAGGTTAGAGACCCACCCGTTGTATGCACATCGTAAGGTGTGGAATAACTTGAGGTATAATTAAAGTAGGATGAGCTGTTCCCCTGACTACGATTCTGATCAAACAGGCTGACACCCAGCAGGTTAGGTGTGTTGAACAACCAGGGCTCAACAAAGCTGATGGAAAGTGCTTCATAACTGTAGGCACGTTGGAAATTGAATGAAAGTTGCTGACCATTTCCCCTGAAGTTGGGGAATTGGAGGCCCACGGTTCCAATAAAACCATCTCGCTCACTATATCCAGCGCTGGCGGTGGCAGTTCCTGTATTCTTCTCCTCAACCTCAAAGACGAGATCGATCTCATCATCATCATAGGGAATCACATCTGGAACAACATTCCCAAAATAATTGAGAATCATAACTTCACGCTGTGAACGCATGAGCGCGGTACGACTAAATAGGTCACCAGGGAAAATTCTTAACTCTCGACGGATGACATTTTCTTTGGTCTTATCATTCCCCACAATATTGATATGACGGATATGAACCGGATTCATTTCAGTAATTTCCAGCGTCAAATCAACTGTATCAGCAGCGACAGGCATTTCGATTGGATTAATCTGGCAGTACAAATACCCCTTATCCATGTAAGGACCACGGATACCCATCTCGATGGCTTCCATGAGCTTTTCAGAATTATACTGATCCCCCCTCGATATTCCCAACGCATGGAGGACATCTTCACTTTCAAAGATGGTGTTCCCTGTCACAGTCACATCACCATATTTATATTTCTCACCTTCATACAGTTCAATATTGAAATACATCTTTTTTAAATCTTCAGAATAATAAAGGCTATCGCCTAGTATTTCAGCATCACGATAACCCAGAGAATGCATGTATTCTTCAATGAGGCGCTCATCTGAACGGAGATTATCTATGGAAAACTCAGTATCAGCCCAAAATTTCCACCAGCGTTCTTCCTTGATCATTTCCATTTTCTTTTTCAGTTTACGATCTGAAAGCTGTGTGTTTCCTGTGAACAGAATGCCTCCAACAGAAACCTTCTTGTTCTCTGTGATTTCAAACTTAACACCCCGCGCATTGTCCTTTTCACCCTCAAAAGTACTGGGCTCGACCTCTGCCAGGAGGTATCCATCATCGTAATACAATTTCTGGATGATGCGTTGACTTTCATAGACGATAAAAGGTGTCAGTGCTTGACCTGGATGCAGATTCAGGGCTTCATCAATCTCATCTGATTTGATCTTTTTGTTACCCTCCAGGATCACTTTATCGAGGCGTGGGTACTCTTCAACTGAGATGATGAGAAAAACACCCTCAGGGCTCTCTCGATCAGTAAGGATTTTAACATCCGAGAAAAGACCTAGACTCCACAACTGCTTGACAGCTTCCGAAAAGTCTTCCTGATTTGCCTCCATCCCTACACTCAAACCTGATGCAGAAATTACTACTGCAGGTGTGGCGGTTTTTGTGCCGATAACATCAATACTTGCAACTTTGATCTGGACTGCCTGCTGTTGTCCCCACACAATGGATGTAAGAACAATGAGACTTGCGATTTTTAAGATAAAATTTTTCATATGTAGACGAACGTTCTAAGTTTGGATTTGTTCACTAACTTGTCCGTATCTGCGCTCCCTTTTTTGATAATCGCAAATTGCTTCCAAAAAATCCTTCTCTTCAAAGGCTGGCCAGTAGACAGGTGTAACAAATATTTCAGTATAGGCTAACTGCCACAATAGAAAATTGCTCAACCTGAATTCACCACTTGTGCGGATCAATAAATCGGGATCGTTGATCTCGGATGTATACAAATATTTTGAAATTGTTTGATCATTAATGTCTGAAACGTCGAGTTTACCCTTTTTCACATCTGTACCAATTGATTGAACGGCATGGAGTATTTCTTGTCGACTTCCATAGTTCAGTGCCAGATTGAGGTTGAGACCTGTATTTTTTGCCGTCTTCTTTATCCCGGCCAGCATACCAGACCGAGGACCTTTAGGCATGGAATCCAGATCACCAATAACAGTAAGACGCACATTATTGCGATGTAAATCTTCCACTTCCCTGGTAATCGTATCCAACAATAAATTCATAAGAGCCGACACTTCCATCTTTGGTCTGTTCCAGTTTTCACTGGAGAATGTATAAAGTGTCAGCGTTTCAATCCCAAGTTCCCCGGCTAATTCAGTGATGCGCCGAACTGTTTTCACTCCAGCTCGATGCCCAAATATTCTGGGTTGAGACTTTGACTTTGCCCATCGTCCGTTGCCATCCATGATGATAGCAACATGCATAGGTAGATTTCCTCGTTGGAGAACTTCTGATTTCAGTGTGGCAACATCAACAGACATGGTTCTAATTATTCCATTCCCAGAGCTACTCGACCCTCTGGGCTGATCATTTCAGGGTTCCAGCGTGGCTCCCAAACAATGTCAACGATGGCTTCGGTGACACCATCAAGTGCCTCTATAGCGGTTTTCACATTTTGGGATATGATACTGTGCATGGGACAACCTGTAGCAGTCAGGGTCATTTTGATATTAACTTTGTCATTTTCAACCTGCGTACTGTAAATCAAACCCAGATCAACCAGATTGACTGGAATTTCTGGATCATAAACTTTACGCAATGCACCTAAAATGGTATCTTCACTAACCATGGCAGACTAATTCACTAACTCATGAACTTTGTCAGCAACATCCCTAAACATCTGAGCTGCTTCTGATTCTGGGAGGTGGATAACCAATGGTTCACCATTCTCACCAGCTTTCATTATCTCTTCGTTCAATGGGATTTTTGCCAGAAGTGGTACGTCTAAACGTGTGCTTTCCTTATCGCCACCACCTGTTGAGAAAATTTGAGAGACATGCCCACAATTGGTACAGACGTGGTAGGACATATTTTCAATGATCCCTAACACAGGTGTGTTGACTTTAGCAAACATATTGGCACCACGTTCAACATCCTTTAGGGCGAGATCTTGTGGAGTTGTGACAATGACTGCTCCTGTGAGTGCGACTTGCTGAACCAAAGTGAGTTGCACATCACCTGTGCCTGGCGGTAAATCAAGAATCAAGTAATCCAATTCACCCCACTCTACATCGAACAGAAACTGGGAAACCATTTTACTCACCATAGCACCACGCCAGATAACGGGTGAGCTATCAGTAAGCAAGAAGCCCAGCGACATGAGTGACATATCATATTGGGTGATGGGTTGAAGTTTGTTACCAGCTAACACCTTTGGAACTGCATGAATTCCCATGGTGATAGGTAGACTTGGTCCAAATACATCCAAATCCAGGATACCCACTGAATGACCCTGCTTGCGCAATGCAGCCGCCAGATTGGCTGCGACTGTGGACTTACCGACCCCGCCTTTCCCACTAGCAACAGCAATGGTGTTTTTAACACCAGGGATTGAGGGTGGAGCAGCATTCTCCTGTGGGGTTCCTGCCTGTTTGGCTGGCTCTTGAATTACTTCAATGCTGACTTTTTCGTATCCCCCATCACGGAGTACCTTCTCAATATCAGAAAGTATCTGCTTACGGATCTCCTCTTTTTCCGAGGAAAACTTCACACCTAATTCAACACTATTATCGATCTCTTTTACGTTTTGGATCAGACCGAATGCAACAACATCTTTGCTGAATCCAGGGTACTTCACCTGCTGTAAAAGTGATTTAAGTTTATCTTCATTCATATAGTTTTATTTCCTGTAACTTTCATAGCCCGCTAATATAGTTTTCATTTTAGTAGATGCAGGAAAAATGATAAAAAAGGACAGGAATTTCCACGAGGCGATTATCCCATGGATTTTAGGCTTTTAACCAATCCTGAAATTGAAAATTGTGATTCTATAAGTGAATAAAAAAGGTCTCCCTCTAGGGGAGACCTTTTTCAAATCAATTGAATGATCCTAGCAACGAAATACTATGATCAACCTGTCAGTTTCTCGTAGCGAGCCATGAGGACATCATCTGATTCCTCAATACCCATCGGGATACAATCAACGGGACATACTTCTACACATTGAGATTCATCAAAGTGACCTTTGCACTCTGTACAGAGTTCGGGGTCGATTTCATAAAACTCATCGCCTTCGGAAATTGCATCGTTTGGACATTCTGGTTCACACGCACCGCAGTTAATACATTCATCTGTAATAGTTAGAGACATGAATCCTCCTGTGATTTTCTATCTCAATTTATAAAGCTGTAACCATCATTATTTTGATACAGCAATTAAGGTTCTAGTCCTGTGGTGTTGTCATCCACAGCTTCTGAATAAAACCTTGAACACGAACTCAATGAACGTGCAAATATGATTAGTGCTCTTAGGATTCCCAAACACTATTTGAGACCAGAACAGGCTTTCATGCAATTTTTTTGTTTTTTCATCAAGTTCCCCATCTCAGTGATTATATTGTTTTGTCTAAATAATATGTTGGATTTTTTCACACATTGAAATAGTGATATTTTTTAACAAGGACTGCGGATGAAAATAGCCTATCTGGATGGTATACGACTCTATAGAGTGCTTTATGCTGGCATTCAAAGTCTACTAGATGAACAGGACTACTTGAATAAAATCAATGTTTATCCAGTACCTGATGGTGATACTGGGACGAATATGGCCCTTACACTCATGGGTGTAGTTGAACATATCCAACCCAACAGCAAATTGCCCTTGAATGCGTTAAGCAAAATAGTCGCAGAAGCCTCCCTGGATAATGCCCGAGGAAATTCTGGTGTTATTATGGCCCAATTTTTCCAGGGGTTAAGCACTGGTTTAGAGCCCTACTCGGAGGTCAACACCAGTCAATTTAGTGCCGCAACTCGAATAGCCGTCGATGAAGCCTACACTGCTTTGATGAACCCAGTGGAGGGTACAATTCTTACAGTCCTTCGTGCCTGGAGTGATAGTTTGATTGAGGCTTCTAAAACCAGTCCAGATTTTCAAAAGGTCTGGAAAATTTCCCTTGATTCAGCTCAAGCCGCTCTGGACCATACGCCAGAACAGTTAAAGGTATTAAAGGATGCCGGAGTTGTTGATGCCGCAGGGCAGGGCTTTCTTAGAATTCTCGAAGGTGTTATGTCCTTTATGGACACAGGTGACATCCGACGACTTCCCAAAATCGATACGGGTTTCTCTTCGGTAGCCATTGAGTTGGATGAGTTATCCGCTTCAGACCTCACCTTACCCTATTGTACTGAGTGCATCATCGTGGGGGAAGATATTCCACGCGACCAGCTGAGTCAGACCATAAAATCTCATGGGGATAGTATTGTGATCGCAGGCTCTAAACATCGCGCCAAAGTCCACATTCATACAGATGATCCTGCCAAACTCTTTGAAGCCGTTGCGATATACGGAGAAGTCCAACAACAAAAAGTAGATGATATGCGCGAGCAGAATAAAAGTGCACGGTCAAAGCAAAAGATCGCGCTAGTTGTTGACTCGACTTGTGACCTGCCTCCTGACGTGCTTGAAAAGCATCATGTACATGTTGTTCCTGTGCGATTGAACTTTGGCAAGGAACAGTATATTGACCGAGTAACGATCACCAATGAAGAGTTTTACTCCAGGCTGGAAAATTCGGCAGTACACCCACAAACCTCACAACCGCCACCTGCAGATTTCAAAAGGATGTATCAATTCCTCGCTTCTCACTACGATTCTGTTATATCACTACATTTACCCAAGGTCTTGAGTGGTACCTATCAAAATGCTGCTGCTGCGCTTGAGAAAATCCAATTCAAAGAGAACCAGGAGATCATTGACTCTTTATCTGTTTCCGCCGGCACAGGTGTAATCGCACTGGAAATAGCTGAGGCAATTGAAGCTGGTGTAGCATTTTCTGATATTTTGACTCTGGGTGAACAGACTATCAAAAATACGGAAATTTTTATTGCTTTAAAAACACTTGATGCAATCCAGAAAGGCGGACGCCTCAGTGTGGGCAAGAAACGCCTCATCGTTTTCCTTGGATTAAACCTGGTTCTGGGTATCAACAGTGAGGGTTTCCTGAAGCCGATTGGTGCTACATTAGGCAGGAATAATGTGATCAAGAAATTCAAGAAATTTGTTGTGAAGAAGATCAAAGGAAAGTCTGTCAAGCGGATAGGGATTGTTCATGGATCAAGTCCTGAAATGGCGGAACAGCTTCGTGGTCACTTCGAAATCAGTTATCCAGATGCGGAAGTCTTAGTTTCAGATTTTTGTCCCGCTCTTGGTGTCCATGCTGGGGTTGGAGCAATGGGTATTGCTTTGCAGTATAACTGAACCTTGTCCAGCCCACTGAATGCAAAAGTATTAACTAAACAAAGGAACGCATCATGATTGAACTGCTGGTTCTCATAATAATTGCCTATGTCGTCGGTTCAACACCCACGAGCATCATCGTAGCCCGGGTCAAGTATAAAACAGATATCAGAGAACATGGATCAGGAAACGCGGGAGCCACCAACGTATTTCGAACCTTTGGATGGAAACCAGCACTATTTGTTACCCTGGTTGATGTTTTTAAGGGCTGGCTCCCCACTTATGTCGCAGGCAACCTGCACTCTGATACAATTCTATTTTCCACCAACCCGGATGGACTGATGATTATTGCTGGTTTTGCCGCTGTTCTGGGTCACACCTATACTGTTTTTGCAGGATTTAAAGGAGGCAAAGGTGTTGGAACCCTCGCAGGAATGTTGATTGCTCTCTTCCCCATCGCACTTCCAATATGCTTGGGGGTATTTATCATCACGCTCATTTCCACAGGAATTGTATCACTGGGTAGTATGCTAGCAGCCAGTGCATTACCTGTGACCCTGTTTATCATTGAAGGAATTAACCCCGATGCTCAAATCTCTCTTACGCTCAGAGTTTTCGCTTTATTGATTCCCATGTTTGTCATTTTTACACACCGGAGCAATATCAAGCGCATGATAGATGGGAATGAAAACCGATTTGAGAAGGCCAGGATTTTTAAAAAGTCGAAGGACCAATAGTTTGAGGTCTAAGGTCTAAGGAATATTGCGGGATTAGGTGGTCAAATCTTTTCATTCCCTAACTCCTAAGTAAACCTCTCATTTCCCCCAGAAGGCGTTCATCTTCTTCTTCACTGCCTCAATCTTTTTGATATCTGCAAGCGCTTGTTTGGCAAACACACCTGTAGGTTCAACTTTCAGGGATTGATAGTAATCCTCAAGAGCGGCATCATAATCTGTGCGATTGTTTTTGTAGCGCGCCTGACCTGAAAGGAAATAAGGTAATCCTGAGCTTGGATCATAATTGGCAGCCTGGCTATAATCGCTTACTGCATCCCATAATCCCTTGTGAGCTCCTCGGTCAAATTTTTTCTTACCCGCTAAAATTTTTGTGCAGAATTTGTCCTGCTTAGAATCGGGTGCCAGCGTACTAATCTGGGTAGCGGCCTTTTGGGCTGCTTCCCATTTATTCGACCCCATGGTTAATAGAGCTCGGTCATACCAGAGATTAGTTGCCAGTGATTTAAGGGAGTCCTCAGCAAAGCCTGCATTGAGAGCCTCAGTATAATATTTCCCTGCAGTGATACGTTTGCCGGCTTTGAAGGCAGATTCATAGGCAAGACGGTAGACTTCAGCGTTGGCTTTACCTTCACCAATAATAGTTTCATAATGCGTCAGAGATTCGCCATACTTCCCTGTCTCAAACAATTCGATACCTGGTTTTATATCTGGTCCAAGCAATCCTGCACAAGAGCCTAATATCAGGATATAAATTAGGGATATCGCTAGTAAATATTTTCTGTGGTTAAATCTCATAATTTCCTCAATTCAATAACTAAACAAAAGCGAGGTATATAAACCTCGCTTTAATATAAAAAATGATTTTGTGGGTTGACGACTAATGCCAGGTGAGACGCCCCATAAACATGGAGACATCCATTTTCTCTTTATATAGTTTAATCACATCCCCAGCATCTGCAGTAGCGGCAATTGAGACTTCTTCTTTATACTGCACTTTAACCACTACACTTACTCGATCGATGGCAGTGTTGGTTCTTTCAATGGCGGCACCACTAGCAGCATATCCTACCAACAGAGCTTCATCAAAACGATTTCTTCCAGATTTCATGATCACTAAGAGTTGAAGAACATTTTTACCATCTTCTTCATATGTTTTCATCTGAAAGTCAGCATAGTCAACATCGTAGCGATAACTTCTAAATATTTTCTGAGCTTCTTTATACATGGTTGAGCTTGATTGTGCCATGCTAAATGAAGCTAGGAGTAATAAATTCAGGGCAATAATAGTCAGTTTTTTGATATTCACGTTGTTCCTCCACTCAAGCATAATTTACGATTCAGCAATATACTTTCTGTTGGGTCCGAATCAAGCGATATGGGTTGTCATCTTTATATTTTCGTAGATACTCAGTGTATCTGCTTACCCTCAACCACCACATGGTTTGCATGATTAACACCATAAAAATAAGCCAACTGGCGATAGTTCTCTGCACGCCAAAGTACAGCATCTGCTTGAAACCCACTGTAGATGGCACCGCGTTGAGAAGCTAATCCAAGCGATTTCGCTGCTCCCACTGTAGCAGCTTGTAAGGCCTCCAGAGGGGTCATCTGAAGATAGATAACTGCCAGAGTCATCATGAAGGGCATGGATAGATTCATATTACTGCCAGGATTGAAATCAGTTGCCAGCGCAACCGTTGCTCCTGAGTCAATGAGCTTTCTGGCTGGCGCCCAGGTATTTGTCCCCAGGAAGAAAGTTGTACCCGGTAAGAGGGTAGCCACTGTATCAGATTCTGCTAGGGCAGAAATCCCCTCATCGCTGATTGCCATTAGATGATCTGCAGAGAGCGCTCCCATTTTTGCTGCTAGCTCTGCTCCCCCATTCGATACAAATTCATCAGCATGAAAACGAATCCCCAGACCATTCTTGCGAGCCGCAGATAAAATTTCTTCTGTTTCCGAGGGGGTGTACACTCCTTCTTCACAAAACACATCACAAAATTGCGCCAGTTTTGCTTCTACAACTGCTGGAATCATCTCATTTACGATGATGCTTATATAAGCTTCTCTATTGTCACGATACTCATCTGGAATTTCATGAGCTCCCAATAAAGTAGAGAGCGTTTGAATCGGTGAAGTTTGAGAAGCAGTCTGAATGGCTCGTAATGATTTCAATTCTGATTCAGTAGACAGACCATACCCGCTCTTACACTCTACCGTGGTTGTTCCGTGTGCCAGCATCATGGTGAATCGTTCAACGACCAAATCCTTGAGTTTCTGCTCTGGGAGTTCTCGCAATTTGCGCACTGAGTTTCGAATTCCACCACCTGTGGCAGCAATATCCTGATAGGATTTTCCTTGAGACCGCATTTCAAATTCAAGCTCGCGTGTTGCAGCAAATGCCGGGTGCGTATGCGGATCAATCAAACCTGGTGTGAGAAGCATACCCCTGGCATCCAGAAAACCTGAATCTTTATAGGATCCAGGTTGATATTCAGAGAACACACCTGCTTCAATGAGCCAGGTACCACCTTCACCAATCTCCATTTGTCGAGATTCGGGATTCCAGGAGACCCATTGGCCTATATTGGTAATCCCCTTGATGGGGTTTGTTTGTGCGCTTGCCACTGTACTACCCATTTATCATGGGAAGCTTGACGCCACGTTCGTTGGCAACATCAATGGCACGATCATATCCAGCATCAGCATGTCGGGCAACCCCCATTCCAGGATCTGTAGTCAACACTCGCTGAAGTCTTTCGTCCATTTCTTTGGACCCATCAACCAGAATGACCATCCCTGCATGAATGGCATAACCCATTCCAACCCCACCTCCGTGATGCACGGACACCCAACTGGCACCGCCAACTGCATTTACTAGAGCATTTAAAATTGGCCAGTCGGCAACTGCATCTGAGCCATCCAACATGGCTTCGGTTTCACGATTGGGTGAGGCAACTGATCCTGAATCGAGGTGATCACGACCAATGACCAGGGGTGCTGATATTTCCCCATTTCGGACCAGCTCATTCATCGCCAACCCCAGTTTTGCTCGTTCACCGTATCCCAACCAACAGATTCGGCTGGGGAGTCCTTGAAATTCTATCTGCTCCTGAGCCATATCAATCCAGCGGATGAGTGCTTCATCCTCAGGAAACATTTCCTTAACGAGTTGATCCGTGCGATGAATGTCCTTGGGATCTCCTGAAAGTGCAACCCACCGGAAGGGTCCTTTGCCTTCGCAAAAGAGTGGACGGATATAGGCCGGAACGAATCCAGGAAAGTCAAATGCGTTTTTTACACCGGCTTTCTCAGCCTGGGCACGAATGTTATTACCGTAATCGAACACGATTGACCCTGCCTTTTTAAAGGCAAGCATGGCTTCTACGTGCCGAGCCATGGATATATAGCTCATCTCAATGTATTTATCTGGATCAGATTCCCGCAAGGTATTGGCTTCTGAGAAACTGATACCATGGGGGTAATAGCCTCTTAACTCGTCATGTGCAGATGTTTGGTCTGTCACAATATCAGGAATGAAGCCCCTTGATATTAATTCTGGTAGCACATCAGCTGCATTAGCCTCTAACCCGACACTAAGTGCTTCGCCATTAGTTTTGGCTGAGTTTATCCAGTGTAGTGCTTCAGCCAGGTCAGTGGTCGACTTATCGAGGTATCTTGTTTCAAGACGTCGGGTAATCCGATGGGGATCAATTTCAATGACCAATGCGATACCGTTGTTCATCGTCACAGCCAGAGGTTGGGCTCCACCCATGCCTCCTAAACCAGCGGTGACCACGACTTTGCCTCTAAGATCGCTGTCATAATTCTGTTTTGCCAGTGATGCCAAGGTTTCATAAGTGCCCTGGAGGATTCCCTGTGAACCGATGTAAATCCAGCTACCAGCGGTCATTTGACCGTACATCATGAGACCTTTTTTATCCAATTCATTAAAATGGTCCCATGTCGCCCAGTTTGGTACTAACATCGAATTACTAATTAATACACGAGGCGCCTGCGTATGGGTTTTGAATACGGCAACTGGTTTGCCTGACTGAATCATGAGTGTTTCATCATTTTCCAGCCTCTCGAGACTTTTTAGAATAGCATCAAAGGATTCCCAATTACGAGCTGCTTTTCCATAGCCACCATATACGATCAACTCATCAGGATTCTCAGCAACATCAGGATGCAAATTGTGTTGTATCATGCGGTAGGCTGCTTCTTGGTGCCAACCCTTGCAATGCAATTTATTCCCTATCGGCGGTGTGATTGTACGCCCCATACTGCCTCCTATTTTTTAAAATTGCGATGAATCTGATCGAAGTATCGAGGATCCTTTTCATATGTATCGTAGGAAAAGATAATAAGATTTTTAAATCCTGCATCCCTTGAATGTGTAATTTTTGCTGCGGAAGTGGAACTGTTTTGGTTGTAAGTGGCGATACCCATGAAAATCTGATCCGAGTTAATGTTCTCATTTTTCATCATGGTCATGCTGTGAATAAAATCGTGGTCTGCTTTGGCGTAGTTCATTGGAATTACGAAATCCATACTGCCACTCCTGAGCCATGTCGGCCAGTCCTGAAAAAAGCGTGTGCGTGCAATCTCAGGATTAGGTTTTACAGCAGCAGAGAATTTTATTGCCGGTCGGATGGAGTGAATACTCCTACTAATTTGTGAGATAAACTGGCTCAATTCATCACGGCGAAAGCTGTTCCAATACAGCCAGTATTTTTCTTTATCCTCAGGATTCAGTCGATACCAATAGGAGCCTTTGCCATTGCCCAGAGTGATGGGATCGACATTGTATTTCATAAGAAATTTTTTGCGACCAGAGCGGTTGTATCCATAATCTCTGTCCTGATATCGTACATAATCGAGATGAATTCCATCTAGATTATAATTTTCCACAAGTTCATTAATCACAGTGAGTAAGTGATTGTTAGCATCATCATTCAGAGGGGATAAATAGACACCTTCACGGCCATTCCGTCCGTTTTGACTGATAAATGAAAGATCATCCTTCCCCCTGCCATTTACTTCTACCCATTCCGGGTGAAGGTTTACAATATGATTTGGATTGGATGGCAATTTTCTAGCTGACCAGGATAAATACATATTTACCCAGGCATGAATTTTAATTCCCCTGGCATGAGCTAAGGGGATGATGTCTCGGAGGGGATCATAATCCCCAGAAGGGAGCAAATGTGAGCGAGGAACAATCCGACTATTATAATAGGCATCACCTCTTCCCCGCACCTGTACAAACAGATCGGTATAACCATTCTCAGATGCAAATTTTACAAGTTTGCGAACTTTATGTGCTGAGGTGATGGAGTGCCGGACGACCCATATGCCCTGGACGGGTTCTGCAGTGAGGGCACTCGGTAGAAAAAGTAACATGAAAAAGGCAGGGAAAAACCCTGCCTTTAAATATCTCAATATCATCGAATTCTCAATGGAGAGTCAAATGATCAGGATGTTTTTGATTCAGTTTCTGAATCTTCAGCTTCCTCAGCAGGTGCTGGAGATTCTTCGACCTCTTCAGTTGCAACTTCGGCTACTTCTTCAACAACCACTGCAGGTGTCTCATCAGCAACTTCAACTGCATCTTCGACAGCTTCAGCTTTGACTTCTTTCGTCACAACTGGAGCTTCTTTAGCTTTTGCCTTGGTTTTGGTTTTCTCCACTTCACCTGAAGGGTCAAAATCCACCAACGCTAGAATAGATACATGTGCTGCATCATTTTTACGCTGACCAAGTTTAATTATCCGGGTATAGCCACCATTTCTATCAGCGTACTGTGGTGCAATTTCATCAAAAAGAATTTTAACAATATCTTTATGAGGGATAACCTTCAGTACAAGTCTGCGAGAGTGGAGATCACCGCGTTTAGCCTTTGTGATCAGGGCTTCAGCGAAACGCCTGGTTTCGAGAGCTTTTGGGTGAGTGGTCCGAATCTGTTTATGCAGGAACAGATTAGCCGCCATGTTAGCCAACATGGCTTTGCGGTGGCTGGCTGTCCGGTCTAGTTTTCTACCATCTTTTCTATGTCGCATTTATAAAACCAGCCTATTCTTCTGACATGTATTTATCAATGTCCATTCCAAAATGCAAACCGAGCTCTGAGAGTTTCTCGTTGAGTTCGGTAAGAGACTTCCGACCAAAATTCTTATAGCGGAGCATCTCTTGTTCTTCCTTGCTGACAAGATCAGAAATATTTTTGATCTCAGCAGCCTGGAGACAGTTATAAGAGCGAACAGATAATTCGAGTTCATCAATACTACGTTTAAGCTCATTGCGGATACGCAGAACTTCTTCATCAATTTCAGATTCAGGCTCAGTAATAAGCTTGATGTCTTCTGTAACGAAGATGCGTACGTGGTCAATCAGCATCTTGGCAGCATAATTAGCAGCTTCCTGAGGAGCT
This sequence comes from Fidelibacterota bacterium, assembly GCA_016844945.1. Classification (GTDB taxonomy): domain Bacteria; phylum Fidelibacterota; class UBA8477; order UBA8477; family JABMPR01; genus JABMPR01. The sequence continues at coordinate 60,196 of JAERTJ010000170.1, forward strand.
AAACTACCATCAGTCTCGATCATCAGTTCCAACATTTCTAAATCTTCATCCTCGGCACCCTGAAGTTGAATCACTTCGTACGTCGCACGAACGACTGGGGAAAAGATGCTATCAATAAAAATGGTACCAATGGGATAGTCTGGTAGTTTATTTTGATCCGCAGGAACATATCCACGGCCTCTTTGAATCCTTATTTCAAGATTCAATTCCGCTTCATCATTGAGGGTTGCGATATGATGGTCTGGATTCAGTATTTCAAACTGATCTTCACCATTTTTGATATCGCCAGCAGTGAACATGTGAGGTCCCTTCAGGGTAAGCTGTACTTTATCAGGATTTGAATCCAACAGCTTAAAACGAACACCCTTGAGGTTCAGGATGATGTCCGTAACATCTTCCTTTACGCCTTTGATCGTAGCGAACTCATGGAGCACATTGTCCATACGGACACTTGTGATTGCTGCTCCTGGCATTGAGGAGAGCAGAACTCTTCTCAAACCATTTCCTATTGTGACGCCATATCCTCGTTCCAGTGGACCGACGATAAAACTCTGCTTATTGTCACTGCCGCCATCCTGGATCTTAAACGATGTGGGTATGTGAAAGTTAGGCATATTATCCTTTCTTCACTAATTACTTAGAGTACAACTCAACAACGAGCTGTTCATTGTATTCATCATGGATCTGATCGCGAGCCGGAGCTTCAACATAGATCCCTTCCATATTCGCTTTGTCCAGTCGTAACCAGGGATGACTTCCCTCGCCTTGAACGCGACGCATTGAATCATGGATGATATCCAGTTTTTTACTCTTCTCACGGACCTGAATTACATCACCAGCTCTCATCTGATAACTGGGGATATTGACTCTTCGGTTGTTGACGAGAAAGTGTCCGTGATTTACAAGCTGACGAGCCTGACGACGGGTTCTTGCAAAGCCAAGACGATACACAGTATTGTCCAAACGGCTTTCAAGCATCACAACTAAGTTATGACCCGTAATACCTTGCTTCAGGTTTGATTTCTTGAAGTAGTTTCTGAATTGTTTTTCAAGAACACCGTAGAGGTATTTCATTTTCTGTTTTTCTTTTAGCTGCAAACCATATTCAGAGGGTCTGCGGCGATACGTGGGACCATGTTGGCCCGGGGGGTAATTCTTTGTCGGTGCTGCGAATTTCGGAGACTCGAAAGCCTGAAATCCTAGGCGGCGACAAATCTTACCGCGTGGTCCATTAAAAAGTGCCATAGTCTATAATTCCTTAAACGCGACGTTTCTTTGAAGGACGACACCCATTATGTGGAATAGGTGTGATATCCTTGATTGCAGTAATTTCGAGACCCAAAGCAGCTATTGAGCGAATAGCGGACTCACGACCACCACCTGGACCTTTAACACGGATTTCAGCTCGCTGTAATCCTGCATCCATTGCCTCTTTAGCAACCTTTTCTGCAGCCAGAGAGGCAGCAAAGGGTGTATTTTTACGAGAGCCTTTAAAACCGGCAACGCCGGCACTGGCCCATGCAATCACATTACCGTTGCGGTCAGTAATACTGATTATTGTATTATTAAAGCTGGCCTTGACATGCACGATGCCTTCCGGCTCAACTTTAACTTTTCTCTTTTTTCTGGATTTAGCTTGAGCTTTAGCCACTTACTATCTCCTAGCCCTTTTTCTTGATTCCGACATTACGTTTGCGGCCTTTACGGGTACGGGCATTGTTCTTTGTATTCTGTCCCCGTACTGGTAATCCACGACGATGTCTTAATCCACGATAACATCCAATATCCATAAGGCGTTTAATGTTCATCTGAGTTTCATTTCTCAGTGCACCTTCGACCCGGTAATCCTTGGTTATGACCTCGCGAATATCGCGAACTTGATTTTCATCAAGGTCTTGTACTCTGATTTCTGGATCTACACCCGCCTTCTCACAAATCTGACTGGCAAAATGATCGCCGATACCAAAAATGTATGTCAGGCCATATTGAAGCTTCTTGTTTCTGGGTAAGTCAACACCTGCTATACGTGCCAAGTGAGTACTCCTTAACCTTGTCTTTGCTTATGTTTAGGATTTTCGCAAATAACTAACACCTTGCCCTTGCGGCGGACCACTTTGCACTTATCACAAATTGGTTTAACTGATGCTCTAACTTTCATTAATCTACGTCCTATTTAGTTATTTGTAGCGGTAAGTGATCCGACCGCGAGATAAATCATAAGGTGATAATTCCACCGTAACTTTATCTCCTGGTAGTATTTTGATATAATGCATTCGCATTTTACCAGATATGTGAGCGAGGACCTCATGGCCATTCTCGAGCTTCACGCGAAATGAGGCATTCGGAAGATTCTCCAAAATATTGCCATCCGCCACGATCATTTTCTCTTTTGCCATATTCCCCTTACCCTAATCAAATACCGTTTCTTCAGCTGTACTAAGCACAACTGGACCATCTGCAGTAATTGCAATGGTATGTTCAAAGTGAGCAGAGTTCTTCCCATCTCGGGTATTAATTGCCCACCCGTCCTTGCCGGTTAATATCTCTTTTACACCAGCATTAATCATTGGTTCGATCGCCAAACACATACCTTCCTTCAATTCCACACCTGTTCCTGCAATTCCATAGTTTGGAACCTGGGGATCTTCGTGCAATTTCTGTCCAATACCGTGACCAACCAACTCTCGAACAACGCCATAACCGTGTGATTCACAGAATGACTGTATAGCGTGTCCAATGTCATTGAGATGGTTTCCCGGAATACACTGTCCAATGCCGCGGTACAGTGAGTCCCTCGTTACGTCGAGGAGTTTTTGAGTTTCCTCCGAAATCGTACCGACTGCAAAAGTCTTGGCATGATCTCCGTAATATCCATCTACAATGGCACCACAATCTACTCCAATAATATCACCTTCGTTGAGCACTGTGTTATCTGGAATGCCGTGCACAACCATATCATTAGGTGATAAACAAAGGGTTGCAGGAAAGTCATACAGGCCTTTAAAACCTGGTATGGCTCCCTGACTCAAAATGTAATCCTCAGCAATTGTATCCAATTCCTTCAATGTCACCCCGGGTTGAACATTTTCTTCAACCAGTAAAAGGGTTTCATGCACGATCTTCGCAGCACGTCGGATCGTACGGATTTCATCCTTTGATTTGTACTGAATCATATCAAAAAACGCAACTTAGGGTCAAATTACATCCGTCGTCGGCCACGAATCTTACCAGACTTCATGAACCCGTCATAATGACGCATCAACAGATGTGATTCAACTTGTTGCAATGTATCTAAAGCAACACCAACCATAATGAGAAGGCTGGTTCCTCCAAAAAAGCTGGCAACATCATAATCAACATCTAAAAAGGTGACAATGATGGAGGGAAATACAGCGATAAGAGCCAGTGCTATTGCACCTGGCAGGGTAACTCTCGTTAATATATTATCGATATATTCAGCAGTTCTTTTCCCCGGTCTGATACCGGGAATAAAACCACCCTGCTTTTTCATGTTGTCTGCAACTTCAACTGGGTTGAAGGCAATTGCAGTATAGAAATATGTAAAGAAAACAATAAATAGTCCAAAGATTGTAAGATAAACTGGATGGTTATAATCAAATAACCTGAGCATTGTACCTACCCATGGACTTTCTGAAAAATAGGTCCCAACCATACCTGGCAGCATAAGAATTGCCTGGGCAAAAATGATGGGCATAACACCAGCAGTGTTGATCCTTAGAGGGATATGAGTGGATTGACCCCCATAAACTTTTCTTCCAACAACACGCTTGGCATACTGTACCGGAATTTTTCGAGTTCCCTGGGTGAGTAGAATAACACCAGCAACAACACCGATGAGGATCATGATCAACAGAATCTCAGTGAAAATGGTATGCACATCATTTTGTACATAATGGATTTCCTTGAAGATTACCTGAGGCAATTGCACCAGGATACCGATCATAATAATCAGTGAAATACCATTACCAATTCCACGTTCAGTGATCTGTTCACCAAGCCACATGAGAAACACTGTCCCTGTGACCAGTGTAATCACAGTAAGCGCCATGAAGCCGACACCACCATCAGGGACAACCTGAGCGGTTCCGCCACCGATTGATGCTTCCATTGAACTCAGGAAAATACCAATACCCCAGGCCTGCATCGTTGCGATGAGTACAGTAGCGTAGCGGGTAAGCTGGGTAATTTTCTTACGGCCTTCTTCCCCCTCTTTCTGAAGTTTCTGGAAGTAAGGTATAACTGACCCAAGAAGCTGCAAAATAATGGAGGCGGAGATGTAAGGCATGATACCAATTGCAAAAACAGTGGCTTTTTTAAAGTTGCCACCGGCGAAAAGATCAAATAGCCCCAGAAACCCTTGCATACCCTGTTGCAGATTATCAATAGCTGCACTCAGGACTTCTACATCAACACCAGGAAGAGGAACGTGACTGCCAAGACGAAAGACTGCCATTATCCCCAGAGTAAACAGAATACGTTGTCTTAACTCGGGAATCCGGAAGACTGTTTTGATTTTTTCAATCATCTACGGGTAACCTTTCCCCCGGCTGCAGTGATTTTTTCTTCAGCAGATTTGCTAAAGGCATCCACAGTAATTTCTACTGCACGATCAATCTCACCATCTCCCAATACTTTGATCAAACTATCAGCCTTATTGACGAGTCCAGCTTCAACAAGTGCAACTGCATCAATAACTGCAGCTTCAATACGACCAAGATCTCGGAGATTCAGGATTTCATATTCTTTGCGGAAATGATTGTTAAATCCACGTTTAGGAAGTCTTCTATGCAGAGGCATCTGACCACCCTCAAAGAGACCGGCACTTTTAGAACCAGTTCTTGAGCCATAACCTTTTTCGCCACGACCTGCATTACGACCCCAGCCTGAGGCGTTACCACGGCCAATACGTTTTTTCTTTTTAACAGAACCGGCTGCTGGTTTTAATTCACCTAATTTCATTTAAATTTTCTCCACAGTCACCAAGTGTTTCACTTTGAAAACCATGCCACGAATGACATCGTTATCGTCATGGATAACACTATGGTCAATGCGCTTTAAACCAAGCGCTTCAACAGTTCTTTTCAATTTTTCTTTTTGACCAATAAGACCCTTAATCTGAGTCACTTTGATCTGCTCGACTTTTTTCTTCGCATTCATTTTAGTTAAATAACTCCTGAATGGTAATTCCACGTCTACGGGCAATATCGGTAGCATCTTCGAGATTTGCCAATCCGTCCATGGTTGCTTTAATAACATTATGGGGATTACGTGTGCCCAGAATCTTAGCAAGAACATCAGTGACACCGACTTGTTCCATAATAGCACGAATAGCACCACCGGCAATAATTCCAGTACCTGGAGAGGCTGGCTTCAACATGACACGACCAGCACCATATTTCCCAATAACTGCATGAGGAAGGGTTCCATTAACGATAGGGACACGAACAACGCTCTTCTTGGCATTTTCTTTTCCCTTGTTGACAGAGTTCATGACTTCATTGGCTTTTCCAAGACCAATTCCAACATGACCGTTTCCATCACCCACTACTACAATAGCATTGAAGCTAAATCGACGTCCACCCTTCACAACCTTTGCAACACGGTTGATCTTGACGACCTTTTCTTCCTTAAATTCGATTTCGCTGGGATTAATCGATCGTTTCATTAACACTCCAATCCTTCGGCACGTACCGAATCGGCTACTGCTTTAATACGGCCATGATATTTGAACCCATTCCGGTCAAAAACGACCTTCTTTATACCTTCAGCCTTAGCCTTTTCTGCTATTGCCTTTCCGAGAGCAATGCTGGCATCAGTTTTTGTACTGTCTTTCTTCAACTGTCCTGCTACTGCTTCTTGAAGATCACCTGCACCAAACAAAACTCGGTGTTCAAGATCATTCACAACTTGTGCGTAGACATGACGATTGCTGCGGAATACAACCAAACGCGGTACCTCTGCCGTTCCCTGTAATTGGGCGCGCAGAGCTTTTTTCTTTTTCAGCCTTTTAATATCTTTTGCTGATTTAGGATACTTCACAGCTAAATCCTTTATTTTCCAACAGTTTTACCGGCTTTACGTCTGATGTATTCGTCTTTATAACGAATACCCTTACCCTTAAAGGGCTCAGGAGGACGTACAGAACGGATTTTTGCAGATACTTGACCGACCATATATTTATTATAGCCACTCACGGAAAAGGATGTATTCCCTTTCTGAACCTCATAATTGATTCCTTCAACTTCACCAATAAAAACGGGGTGAGAGAAACCAATATTTAGAAGCAATCCGCCCTTTTGGGCCATGACTGTGTAACCGGTTCCAACAACTTCCATCTCGCGAGAGAAACCTGCAGAAACACCAGTTACTAAATTATTAATTAATGCGCGTGATAAACCATGGGCAGCACGGGCATCTTTATCATCTGAATTACGAGAAACAACGATCTGATTCTCTACTTGCTCCACCTTAACCAGGGCGTTTAATTCAACGAAATCGATACCTTTTGGACCTTTGGCCTCAATAGCATCAGGATGAATTTTAACTTCTACCCCGGTAGGGATTGTTACAGGCATTTTTCCTATTCTAGACACAATAGACCCCTAAAGCTTACCACACATGGCACAAGACTTCACCACCGACACGCTCTTTTTTAGCCTGCTTGTCAGTAATCACGCCACGACTGGTTGTCAGGATAGCAATCCCAAGACCGTTTCGGACGCGTGGCAGGTTATCTGCGGGTACATAATGACGACGACCAGGACGACTGATGCGAGTCAAACCAGCGATAACCGGTGAGCCTTTAGCTGTATATTTCAAATAAACACGTAATACATTCTGCTTATCATCTTCGACAATAACAAAATCTTTGATAAATCCTTCCAGCTTAAGAAGTAATGCCATACGCAGCTTGAGGTTGGAACTAGGAATATCAGTCCAACGATGTCCAGCTTGCTGGGCGTTACGAATGCGGGTTAGGAAATCAGCGATTGGATCATTCATAGACATATTGAATGGTCTCCTTACCAACTGGCCTTAACAATGCCAGGAATTTCACCTTTCAAAGCCAACTCACGAAAACAGATTCTGCAAAGACCAAATTTTCTCAGATAACCATGAGGACGACCACAAACGCGACAGCGATTGTAGGCTCTTACCTTGAATTTTGGTTTACTTTTCGCTTTAGCAATCAGGGATTTTTTAGCCATAATTCTATTCGCTCCTATACCTGCTTACGTCTGAAAGGAATACCCAGAGCTTTTAACAGCTCGAAGGCTTCTTCATCAGTAGAAGCAGAGGTCGTAATACTTATATCCATCCCGTTAACACCTTCGATTTTATCATAATCGATTTCAGGAAAGATAATTTGCTCTTTAATACCAAGACTGTAATTCCCACGACCATCAAATGACCGGTTAGGAACACCATTAAAGTCACGAACGCGAGGCAATGCGATAGAAATAAAGCGATCCAAAAACTCCCACATGGTTTTGCCATGTAGCGTTACACGGGCTCCCACAGGGTCGCCAGCACGTAGCTTAAAGTTTGAAATAGCTTTCTTAGCGCGAGTAATCACGGCTTTTTGCCCAGAAATGATTGTCAATTCATTGACAGCTGCTTCCAGACGACGTGGTTCTTCTTTTGCTTTTCCAAGCCCCATATTCAGGGTAATTTTTTTCAAAGCAGGAACTTGCATTGAGCTCGAATACTCGAATTTCTTCATGAGCATGGGCGTAATTTCTGCTGTGTATTTCTCTTTTAATCTAGGTGTATATTCACTCATATTCACTCACACCTTATCGGTCAATGATTTCGCCGCTAGTCTTGATATATCTGACTTTGCGACCATCATCTAAAAATTTAAAACCAACCTTGACCGGTTTTCCATCCAGAAGCAGAGCAACATTTGAAGCGTTAATGGCTGCTTCCTTCTCGATAATACCGGAAGGTGCATTTGCTGAAGTCTGTCGCTGATGTTTTTTGATAAAGTTGATTCCCTCAACCAGCACACGCTGTGTTTTTGGGTATACAGCTAAAACTTTTCCAGTTTTGCCTTTATCAGCACCAGCCAGAACGACAATCTGATCATTTTTCTTAATCTTCATTATCATAGCCTCCTATAGCACTTCTGGCGCCATAGAAACGATGCGCATGTGTTTTTTCTCACGCAATTCGCGGGCAACAGGTCCGAAGATTCGTGTACCACGAGGTTCACCCTGTGCGTTTAGCAATACAGCAGCATTCTCATCAAAACGAATATAACTGCCGTCTCTGCGACGGATCTCTTTCTTAGTTCTCACAACAACGGCGGTAGATATTTCACCTTTTTTAACCGAACTGTTGGGGATGGCATGTTTAATCGTCACAACGATCAGATCACCCACGGAGGCGTATCTGCGGCGACTTCCACCAAGAACCTTGAAACAGAGGACTTCCTTGGCACCCGTATTGTCTGCGACTGCGAGTCGTGTTTCTTGTTGTATCATTGTTCTATCTCACCCTTACTTAGGCTTCTAGAGCCTGCTTAACGGTTTCAAGGAG
>JAERTJ010000171.1 GCA_016844945.1 Fidelibacterota bacterium
TATCTGGTTATAGGTTTTGGGTGCCACGTGCCTGACCAGGTAAACACCTCGTAAAATTTCACCCAGTCGCATTGTGTATTTCTTTATACTCTGCCGCAGGGTATTCTGTCTTTCACCACTGGTCATTGATGAAATCATCACGTCATGTTTATCCACAAAGGCTTCGAATTCAATGGTGTAACTTTCATCACCCTCGCCTGCTTTTTCAACCATACGAATGAGCTGGTCGGTGATTCCTCCGAAAGCGGAGACAACCACAGCGATTTGACATTCATTTTCTGCCTTTTGGATAAGAGACAGAACGGCAGATAAACGTTCTGGTGTGGCAATGGATGAGCCACCAAATTTTAAAACTTTCATATTTATATCAATATTCCCCATTGATTTTGTATACCAGTATAAGATGAAATCAGATATCTACATCAGTGATACTGTTTTCCTGAGTAAGAAGCGTTGATCTCGCACTAAACGTAGGTTAGCCAGGATTTATACTGCGGATTCCGACCATGTACCACATCCATATAGGCTGCTTGCAGTTTTTCAGTAATCGGTCCACGCCCACCAGGACCTACGACCCGTTGATCCAATTCACGGATGGGTGTTACCTCACTAGCGGTTCCTGTAAAGAAGGCTTCATCAGCTGAGAGCAACTGTCCTACTGAGAGACGACCGATTTTGACTCGATATCCAAGATCTCGGGCTAACTGAATAACCGTTTCACGGGTGATTCCCATAAGGATAGAGGAATCTTCAGCATTGGTATACAACTTCCCATTCTTGACTAAAAATATATTCTGACCGGCACCCTCTGCGATGGTCCCTTCCTGGTTCAGCAGGAGTCCTTCGTCGAACCCTTTCGATTTTGCATCTTGAACTGCCAACAAAGAATTAAGGTACTGACCATTGGCTTTTGCAGTTGTGGGAAACGAACTGGAATGGAATTTTCTCCAGGGTGAAACCGTTACACGAACACCTTTTACCAGAGCCTCTTGCCCCAGATATGCACCCCAATCAAATGCACCTATGGAAACGTGCACAGGGCATTCTTTCGGATGAACACCAAGACTGTCGTAGCCATAAAAAGCCACAGGTCTTATGTATCCGTTCACAATCCCATTTTCTTTGATAATATCAAGACAACCCTGGAACAGCTCGTCCTTGCTATATGGTAGCTCCATCCGATAGATTTTTGCAGAAGTAAACAAGCGGTCGATGTGGTCTTGTGCCTTGAAAATAGCTGGACCATCCGCGGTGGTATAACATTTCAGTCCTTCAAAGATTCCACTTCCATAGTGTAAACCGTGAGACATGACGTGTGTTGTCGCCTGATCCCAATTCACAATTTTCCCATTAAACCAAATTTTTTCACAATGATTCGGCATGATTACACGTCCTGTTTCTTAACATTCTTGTTTGTAATTTCAGATTTCATCAATTTATAGTTCAGGCTATCAACCAGAGCCTGCCAACTCGCTTCAATAATATTTTCAGACACTCCTACTGTAGACCAGGTGTTTTCTCCATCATTACTCTCGATTAGAACCCGCACCACAGCTCTGGTTCCATGATTGCCATCCAGGACACGCACCTTATAGTCTGTAAGATGTACGGCTGACAGCTGTGGATAAAAGCGTACCAGCGCTTTCTGAAGCGCCTTGTTCAGGGCATTCACAGGACCGACACCATCTGCTGCAGTGTGCTCAACCTCTCCGTTGACTCTTACCTTGAGCATGGCATCTGCCAGGTTATGACCTTCGCGCTCATAGCTGACGATCACCCGGGAGTCTTCGACCTCGAAAAATGGTGAAAAGCTACCCATTTGTTCCTTGAGAATAAGCTCGAATGAAGCCTCGGCTGCCTCATACTGATAACCACCAAACTCCATCTCTTTAATGTGTTCAACCACCTTGCCCGGTAACTCGCCCTGGGTATCGGAGAGATTAATATCCAACTCCTGTGCTTTATAGCGAATATTACTTCTACCAGAAAGATCAGAGACGAGGACACGTTGTCTGGCTCCAACATCTTTGGGTATGATATGTTCGTACATCCGGCTGTCTTTCATGACTGCACTTACATGGATTCCACCCTTGTGTGCAAAAGCTGAACGCCCGACAAAAGGAGCTCGATCATCTGGATGAAGATTCATGATCTCAAAAACATAATTGGCCATCTTGGTAAGCTGAGTCAGATCCACCTCATGCCTGAGAGGCAACCCCAGTTTCAAAACTAGATTGGGAATGACTGTACTCAGGTTGGCATTACCACAACGCTCACCAACCCCATTCATGGTTCCCTGAACGTGGGTAGCACCATGCTGGACAGCTGTAATGGTATTGGCTGCGGCCATGCCACCATCATTGTGAGCATGAATCCCTACTGGCATTGAAAAAGTATCCAGAACATGCTGAGTCGCCTGGGCAACCTCATGAGGTAGTGCCCCACCATTGGTATCACATAGGACAAGTGTATCAGCTCCTCCTGCCTTAGCTGCTCTGAGCATTTCCATGGCAAATTCGGAGGAGTCCTTATACCCATCAAAAAAATGTTCAGCGTCAAATATGACTCTGCGATCTGCACTTACCAGAAAAGCTACTGACTTTTCAATGAGCTCAGCGTTGGTTGCCGTATCCAGACCCAAACCCTTTTCCGCATGGAGTCGCCAGGTCTTACCAAAGATGGAAACCACCTCCGTATCAGAATCCAAGAGGGCATTCAGGTTGACATCACCTTCAATGTTATTCAAATCTCGAGCTGTGGATCCGAAGGCACAGATTTTAGCCTGCTTAAAAGTCAGACCCTTAGCACGTTTGAAGAACTCCTGATCCCGCGGGTTAGAGCCTGGCCAGCCGCCTTCTATAACGCCTATTCCAAAGTCGTCGAGACGCTGGGCAATACGTAGTTTATCATCAACTGACAGATTCACACCTTCCCCCTGAGTTCCATCACGGAGCGTAGAATCAAACAACTCGATACTCTGTTGAGCATTCACTTTAGCGTACCTCCTGGAATAACCAGCTGTGTTGCTCCAAATGCTTTCGCTCAAAGTCTACTATTTCCTTCTGGTAGGACAGGGTTTGACCAATTTCGTCCAAACCGTTTAAGAGACAATGTTTTCGGTAACCGTCCAACTCAAAGGCAATTGAATCCCCGGATGGGGTTGTGATTTGCTGATTTTCAAGATCAATTGAGAGTTGAAGCCCGGGATTGCTTTCTGTCAATTGAAAAAGGGTATCAATTTGCTCTGCGGATAATACAACCGGTAACATCCCATTCTTGAAGCAATTTGAATAGAAGATATCTGCAAAACTCTCAGCTAGGATGACCTGAAAGCCATAATCATGGAGTGCCCAGGGTGCATGTTCACGACTGGAACCGCATCCAAAGTTAGCCCGCGTGAGGAGGATGGAAGCACCCTTAAATTGATCCTTGTTCAGAACAAAGTCAGCATTTAAGGGTCGATTGCTACAGTCCTGACCAGGTTCGCCATGGTCCAGATAACGCCATTCGTCAAACAAATAGGGGCCGAATCCTGTTCGGCTGATTGATTTGAGGAATTGTTTGGGGATGATGGCATCTGTATCCACGTTGGATCGATCCAGAGGAGCAACCAGGCCTGTCATTGATGTAAATTTCTGCATGTTAAACCTCGTAGTACTTTGTCACATCTACAATGTGACCTTCTACTGCCGCAGCAGCCGCCATAGCCGGACTCACCAGATGGGTACGTCCCCCCTGTCCCTGTCGACCTTCAAAATTTCGATTTGAGGTTGAAGCACAACGCTCTCCAGGCTCTAAACGATCCGCATTCATTGCCAGACACATGGAGCACCCAGGTTCACGCCATTCAAAACCTGCCTCCAGAAAAATCTTATCCAGACCCTCTGACTCAGCCTGCGCTTTAACTGGACCTGATCCAGGCACCACCATAGCCAAAGAGATGCTTGATGCTACTTTCTGCCCTTTCACAACTCTGGCGGCTTCTCGCAAATCCTCAATGCGTGAGTTGGTACAAGATCCGATAAACACCTTGTCAAAGTTCAGCTCACCAATGGGCATACCTGGTTCTAGATCCATGTATTTCAGTGCATTACTGAATTGTTCTGCTTTGTTTGGATCGGAGGCATCAGGAACACGACCATCTACAGGTACAACCATCTCAGGAGAGGTGCCCCAGGAGACCATGGGTTTGATTTCCGCTGTATTAAAAACCACTATTTCATCATACACAGCTTCTTCATCAGAGTGCAGCGTCTTCCAGTGTTGGACGGCCTTCTCCCATTCAATTCCAGACGGAGCAAAACTACGTCCTTTCACATAATCGATAGTGGTTTGATCCACTGCAATAATCCCAGCACGAGCTCCTGCTTCAATCGTCATATTACAGACCGTCATACGACCTTCCATAGACATGAATCGAATGGCTTCACCACCAAATTCTATGGCATAGCCTGTTCCTCCTGCTGTTCCAATTCTACCGATGATAGCCAGAATTAAATCTTTGGCAGTGACACCTGGTCTGAGCTGTCCATCTACGCGAACCAGCATATTTTTGGATTTCTCCTGAACCAGGCATTGGGTTGCCATCACATGCTCTACTTCAGAAGTACCAATTCCAAAAGCCAATGCACCCAGAGCACCATGAGTTGAAGTATGAGAATCACCGCACACAATAGTCATCCCCGGTAGCGTAATTCCCTGTTCTGGTCCAATAACATGTACGATACCCTGGCGAGGATCAGACATA
>JAERTJ010000172.1 GCA_016844945.1 Fidelibacterota bacterium
AGCATGGGTAGATGTATTCTAGTATTGCCGTTATTTACATAAGCTCGATAGTCTTTTATAGAAATCCTCTTTCAGCAAATGATGATGTTTCAGAGCCACCTATAATGATGTGGTCTAACACCTTAACGTCAATTAACTTTAATGACTCTTGTAGTTGAACTGTAATAGCTTTATCAGCCTGGCTTGGTTCAGAACTTCCTGAAGGATGGTTATGGAAGAAGATAACTGCTGCTGCATTATGATGTAATACTCGTTTTGAGAGTAAGCACCATAAATAAAGGATTTTCCCCCGATTATATCCAAATTATCTGATGGATAAAGAAAAACCCCCTTAAAAAAACTTGAAAGTTTTCCAAGGGGGCTGTCTCATATAATCTGCAAAGATAAAAAAGAGACAAAAACAGTGTGCCATGAATTCCTGAACGATCCCAGATTTTATTCATTTCTATTACAAATTGACCAGGATATTGCTGAAGAAGTCCGGCAAAACTGCTGCATTTATTGCGGTAGTACACTGCACAGTGCAGATTATCCCAGGAAACCACGAGGTCCTCGGGGTGTAATGACTGATAATGACAAGATACGTCTCAGTTTTTGCTGTGCACTGGACGGTTGTCGACGTCGTAACACACCACCCTCAATACGTTTTCTCGGACCAAAAGTCTATTTGGGGTTCATCATTATTCTGGTAACAGCCCTGGAACACGGCTTATCAAACAAGCGCAGGCAATATTTGATTGAACAGTTGGATATTAGTCCACAAACATTCTACCGCTGGAAGAAGTGGTGGATTGAAACCTTTAGTTACTCACGTTGTTGGCAGTTGATCCGTGGAAATTTTATCCCGCCTCTGGAAGTCCTGCAATTTCCCGGAGCCATTCTGGGCAGACTGACGGGACAGGATTTAATGCAACGATTGTGTCAATTTCTACAGTTATTATTGCCAATAACCAGCACCTCCTGGTCAGGCTCTGTAAAGGTGGTAGTTAACCCGCAGAAGATGTGATAACAAATCAATTCCAGTTTTCGTAGACTCCGATTTCATTCAACAACAGGAGTTCATGATGAAAACAGGTCACGATCCCGAGGGATGGGCAAGGTTGCGTTTTGCGATCATCGGCCCCCTATTGGCAGCACCGCCCAAACAAGGTGAGTTACGTAAACAACTGCAGGTATTATCCCGACGACACTGGCGACATCCCGTTAATGGTACAGATATACATTTCAGTTACTCCACCATCGAGCGTTGGTTTTATATAGCGCGTAAATCTTCTGATCCCGTTCGTGCATTACAACGTGTACGTCGTGGTGATGCTGGGCGAGCCCGTCGATTGACCGCCCTGCAGTGCCAGTCATTACGTGCACAATACCGTGATCATCCAGGATGGACGATCCAACTTCATTATGACAACCTGCAAGCATTGTCTGGGGAGGATAAAAGTCTTCAAATCGTGCCATCCTATGCCACAATTCGCCGTTACATGAAGGCGCAGGGGTTGCATCGCAAGCGCCGACCCAAACGAGATACCGTCGGTGCAAAGCGGGCCGAGCAACGGTTGGAGAACCGGGAAGTTCGCAGTTATGAGGCAGACTATGTACACAGTCTGTGGCACGGTGATTTCCACCACGGTTCCCGTCAAGTATTACTCCCATCAGGCCGATGGGTTACCCCCTTGTTACTGGGTATTATTGATGATCACTCTCGACTGCTCTGTCATCTGCAGTGGTATCTGGATGAGACAGCAGAAACCCTGGTGCATGGTCTTTCTCAGGCGCTGCAAAAGAGAGCATTACCTCGTGCTTTTATGACCGACAATGGTGCGGCGATGCAGGCTGAAGAGTTCCGCAGTGGTTTGCATGAACTGGGTATATTACATGAAACCACGCTCCCATATTCCCCCTATCAAAACGCCAAGCAAGAGGTGTTTTGGGCGACCCTGGAAGGTCGGTTAATGGCGATGCTTGAAACGGTAAAAGACTTGACACTGGAGCGACTCAATGAAGTTACTCAGGCCTGGGTTGAGCTGGATTATCACCAGAATAAGCATTCAGAAATTGGTATGACTCCCATAGAGCGGTATATGAATGCAAAAAATGTAGGCCGTGACTGCCCTGACAGCAGCACCTTACGACAGGTGTTTCGCTGTACGGTCACCCGCCGCCAACGCCGCAGTGATGGGACATTAAGTCTGGCGGGTAAGCGTTTTGAAGTTCCCGACTGCTATCGTCACATTGAACAGCCTTGTGTCCGTTATGCTCGCTGGGACCTGAGCTCGGTTGATCTGATTGATCCACGCACAAAGCAGATCCTGAGTCCTCTTTATCCACTGGATAAAATAGCGAATGCCAGTGGGCTGCGTCGTGCCAGAATGACGGCAGAAGCAACAAATAACACATTATCAACTTCCACCGAAGGCACAAGTGAACTACCACCACTGCTGCGCAAACTGATGGCTGATTATGCGGCCACCGGTTTGCCGCCGGCTTATCTTCCCAAAACAAACAATGAGGAAACAGACTCATGAATAAAAATTTACTCTCTCTTTATGGATTAAAATGGAACCCTTTCTCAGCCGAATTACCCATAGAAGCCGTGCATGTCACGGCCAAAGTTGAGCAGTTCTACTGGCGTATTGAGCAGACCCTGATCCGGGAAGGCGGTTTTGCCATGGTAACCGGTGAGCCTGGTTCTGGTAAAAGTGTAGTATTACGTCTTCTGGCTGAGCGACTGGGAAAACTACAAGACATCAATATCGGTGCCATTGTCCATCCCAGTGGTAATCTGGCCGACTTTTATCGGGAGATGGGCGATCTGTTTGGTATTGAACTCAAGCCTCACAATCGCTGGGGAGGCTTCAAGGCATTGCGAGAGCGTTGGTTGACTCATCTGGAAGGTACCTTTTTACGGCCGGTACTGCTCATTGATGAAGCTCAGGAAATGCAACCGGCTGTACTGAGTGAGTTACGACTATTAAGCAGTATGCAGTTTGACTCCCGTACTTTGTTGAGTGTCGTATTCGCCGGTGATCATCGTCTAACCCACAAACTACGCCGGGATGAATTATTACCTTTGGGTAGTCGAATACGTAGTCGTCTGATCATGGAATATGCTGATCGTGGTGAACTGATGGACTGCTTGAAACATCTACTATCGACTGCTGGCAATGCCAACCTGATGACAAATGAACTGATGCAAACACTCTGCGACCATGCACTGGGGAACTATCGGGTGCTCACCAGCATGGCCGCTGAATTACTGGCAACAGCTGCTTTTAAGGAATTGCCTCAACTGGATGAGAAACTCTATCTTGATATTTTTGGTGCTCCTGCATCGAAAGCCCGGAAAACGGCCTGAACCAACCCATGGAGAAACGTATGAACTCACCAACACTTATCTTGACCGATCCACCACAATTAACTGACCAAAGTGCCAGTGATGTGCTTGATTTTTTATATCTGGTGATTGAAGTATTTGAAAATCAATACAGCCAGCAGTTACGACAGTACTATCATTCATCCGAACCCTTCTTGAATGAACTTATTGATGATAAAGCAGGTAAGTAAGACGAGAAATAATCGTTATTAAACCGGCAGGGAGGCTGGTTGTAGTTGGTGGCATTTATTGCTGTTTGATAGTCCATCAAATAATCTGAAAATGGGCACATCGATTATCGTGAACACGCTCAATAACTGACTTTAAAGCAAGTATAGATTCTGGAATAAACCATGAGATATACGATAAAAGATACGCTTACGATGAAACACCCATATACCACTCATATAACAGCATAGAAGCTACAGGCGCTTGTAACTACCCAGAAGAAAGGGCGGGGGAAACCTATATCATTAATGTTTCTAGTTTTGGCTTTTCTGATGAAAACCAGGAAACCACATTAAAAAAATACCATGTGCTGGATAAAAATGACTTGCCTAAGTATCAGACTGTTAAAGGTGTATCAAGGCCTGTTTTCAAGCCACCTGTAGGCGTCGGTTATCTTGAAAAAAGGTAACTACTCGCCCCATATTAC
>JAERTJ010000173.1 GCA_016844945.1 Fidelibacterota bacterium
TTGAGCTTTATTACTCGCCCCCTGGAAGTCATTTTCTTACGCTATCTCTTTTCTGTGATGATCTTAGCCCCTACGCTAATGCTATTGATCTGGTTTTTTAAACCTTCACATCACTTGTCTATTGCTCTGGTAAATAAATCTGTGCCTGATGAGAGTCGCATTGAACATGCTGCAATCTTCTGGATGTTGAATCATGAGCGAATCACAGACGCCACAGGTGATCCCTATGACCAGGACAATGACTATTTCGGGTTTTACCCCAGACTTGGGGGAGATTTCATGGCCAGGGACTTTAGCCTTTATGATTCTGCTAAATTAGATAGTCTGGCTGAAGCCATGGATATTCTTTATTTAGCAGATACATATGGGGTGTATACCCATGATTATGGTGGAGATTTAGACGGGCCAAATAAGCTGTTGTATGGTGGTTTTAACTCTGGCGACCTGGCGTTCCTACGAGCCATGCGGGCAAAACAAAAACTGGTTATCGGTGAATTTTCACTTTTTGGCCCCCCCACATCGAGGAGTATGAGAGATTCTTTAAGCGCAGTACTAGGTGTCCAATGGTCAGGGTGGATCGGTCGCTATTTTATTGCCCTGGACACCACGGCTAATGACGCTCTGCCACCCTGGGTGGTGAACCTGTATCAGAAGAAGCATGGAGATGAGTGGCCATTTTTTGACTCTGGTATTGTGCTTGTGAATGGAAATGATATTGTCATCCTAGAGTATAGCTATCATCTGGACCAGGAAACACCTGTTATAGAAACTCAATCGGTATATGCCGATCAGTATGGACTGCCCGAATCTGTGAACTATCCATTCTGGTTTGATATTGTATCATCACCTCAACGGGAAAACAAAATCATCTCAATATTTCACCTACCTGTTAATGCAGCAGGAGATTCAATCCTCACTGTAAATGGAATTCCCGGACTCTTTCCCGCAGTTCTCCAAGCCAGTGATGATGAATATCCTTTTTATTATTTTGCAGGGGACTTTTCTGACAATCCCGTAAGTCCAAGTCTGGCGTATTTCGCTGGTATTGAGTGGTTTCAGAGTTTTTTCTATAACAGTCAACAAGTTGATGATAGACGGCAGTTTTTCTGGCGCTACTACAGACCCTTGTTCTCAAGCATCTTAAAACAAGAAGTACAGCATTTGCAGCGTTAACCAGCTTCCAGATTTGCCTGGTGATGAGGACGCATATATCCCCACATAGAGTAAAAAAATCAAAGCCAGCTTGAGTTATCCTGCTCTGGATGAATCTAGGGTTGTACACAAAGGCTTCTGGTTTATTTTACCGCGCTTTTAAAGGGGGAGGGAGCGTTTTTCTGCGAAGGTTTAGGCCTGAGTTGGAAGTTAGAAATCCAGCAGTCTGTTTTTGGATGCGACCCTCAGATTTGATTGAAATGAAGAATTAGCAGGGTTGCAAAATGTCCAGAAAATTTCTCTTACTTATGTTACTAACACTTGTCTCAGGTTTATTCTCCCAGGATGCGACGAGGAATGACGCCCCTAATGTCTATATAGATTGCAGATCATGCGATATGACATATATCCGCACAGAATTGAATTACGTAAATTATGTGATTGACCGGAATGATGCCGATGTATTTATCATGATCACCCGTGAGAGTACGGGTGGTGATGGACGGAAATATACCATGACCCTTGAAGGCAGATCGCGCTTTGAAGGTTTAAACGATACATTGGTATATACAACTGAACAGAATATGTCCAACGATGATATCAGGGCAAAAACGCTGGAATGGTTGAAGCTGGGAACTGTTCGATATCTCAGCCATACACCTCTAGCTGGTGATATCAAAGTGAGTTTTATGAACTCAGGGGAATTGGAACAACCAGAGGACAATTGGGACTATTGGGTGTTTCAATCAAGCCTTCATGGTTGGTTCAATGGTCAATCCAGTTATAAAAATTCTGATCTGGATTGGAGTCTGGTTGCCAGACGAACCACTGAAGACTGGAAGATGCGTTTTCAACTGAGAGGTTCCTACAACGAAACCTTCTATACCTACGATTCAAGCAAGTATATATCCCGACAACCTGGCTTTAACTCCCTGGTCGTAAAGAGCATTTCCGATCACTTCTCTGTGGGTTTTAGAGCAGGTGTTTACGGATCGACCTATTCCAATTTAGACCATGCCATCTGGGTTAACCCCACACTTGAATATAATGTTTTTCCTTATTCTGAATCCACGCGACGGGAATTTCGATTCCAATACTATGTGGGTGTGAAGGAGAATGGCTATCATGATACAACTATCTACAATAAAATGGCTGAAACACTTTTTCGACAGGCATTAGATATTGATTTTGAAATGCACGAGAAGTGGGGATCCGCTGAATTGAGTATGGAGTTTTCCCACTATCTCCATGATATTACGAAAAACCGACTGGACATTCATGCTGAGCTCTCACTAAAAATTCTCAAGGGATTTTCATATAATGTCTATGGTGGTTATGCATTGATCCATGATCAAATTGCTTTACCAAAAGGTACAGCAAGCGAGGCTGATATATTGCTCAGGCAGCAGGAATTACAGACAGAATACAGTTACTGGGCATCCATGGGAATCAGTTACACCTTTGGCTCGATTTACAATTATATCGTAAATCCTCGCTTTTAGCTAAATCATAAATTCCCACCAATAACATTTTGATATAGCCTATATCAAAATGATGCAATTATCTGGCACAAGACTGTTCAGCTAGCATCTCTTAACATATTATTATTTAATGACTAATATGGCCTTGTGTCCTTATGGCACAAGCATTGAATAAAAGCCCCCCATGCGGGTTAGCGATGCGAAACATACAGATCTGACAGAACCTCTCCAGGCAGACTTTTTTTCGAGTATGACACTCATGTTACATCGCTTGGTCCCACAGTGACAAGTAAACCTATAAGTGACACAAACCTTTTGGGGTGGCTATGAAACAAATAATTCTTCTTTTGACAATCGCAACGTTGGCATTCGCCTACACCGAACCCTTCGATCCTAATGACTATCGACACCGTGAGGTCGGTGCCGTTCGAATTTCTGAACCACTTAGAATTGATGGTCGTTTGGATGAATCTCTGTATTCTGGGGTCAGTTATTCTGACTTTATACAGTATGAACCATATAACGGTGCCAAAGCTTCCCAGAAAACAGATATGTGGATCGGTTATGACGATGAGGCTATCTATGTGGGTGCCAGAATGTGGGATGAACAACCCGATTCAATTGTAGGCAGGATCGGTCGCCGAGATGCCTTTTTAAATGCTGATATCTTCGAAGTGATTATTGATTCATATCATGATAAACGAACCGGGTTCTCCTTTCAGATAAATCCGGCTGGATCCATGCGCGATGAAGTCTATTTCAATGATACTTGGACAGATGATTCCTGGGATGGAATCTGGGAAGGCAAGACTACGGTTGATGATAAAGGCTGGACAGCCGAGATGCGAATCCCGCTCTCACAACTTCGGTTTAGTGAGAAGGAATCTTACACATGGGGCTTCTTGCCAACACGTTATATTCAGCGACTGGGTGAATGGGATTATTATGTATACTTCCCCCTGAACGAAAGTGGTACCATGAGCCGGGCGGCTGAGTTGACAAACATTAGCAATATCGATCCTCCTAAAAGACGAGAGTTTCTACCTTATATCACATCAGGGACCAGTCGCCTACCAACACTTAAGGACAACGCTCTCATCGAGGGACGTGATAGTAATTTTGGGATTGGAGCAGATTTAAAATTTGGGATTGGCGCTAATGTCACAGTGGATGCAACGCTTAATCCAGATTTTGGCCAGGTAGAGGCAGATCCTTCCTCCATAAACCTTTCCGACAATGAAACATACTACTCAGAGAAACGACCCTTTTTTCTGGAAGGTCGTAGCATCTTCAATTTTGGTAATGGCGGACCAACCAACAACATAAGTGTGAATTATTCTGAACCCAGATTCTTCTACAGTCGCCGCATTGGACGTGCACCCCAGGGTGAAGCTGCTTCTGCAGCCTGGGATTCATTGGATCACCCGTCTTCAACACGGATTTTAGGTGCCGCAAAAATTAGTGGTAAACTTGGAGATGATTGGTCAATTGGTGGATTAACTGCTCTAACGAATCGTGAGTATGCCCAGTATTATCAAGATGGACAAATTGTCGATGAACAGGTAGAACCCTACACGAGCTACAACCTGATCAGAACGTTGAAAGAACTTGATGATGGTCGCTATGGAATTGGTCTCATGGGTACTTACACCCATCGATATATGAATGGTATCGACCTGATTGGAGACCTTGACGAGCAACATTCTTCAGCCGATATTTTATCAGATAGGGGCTTGGGAATTGGAATTGATGGATGGGCATTTCTTGGTGAGAATAAAGATTGGGCTATTGGTGGTTGGGGCGGATTCTCCAGTGTGAGTGGATCGAAGGACAGGATGATCAGCCTACAACAGGGGTCTAGACATTACTATCAGCGACCAGATGCGGATCATGTGTCACTTGACTCCACATTGACCAGCATGAATGGACACGCAGGTCGGTTAAAGCTGAATAAAGAAAATGGCAGAGTCACCCTTAATGCTGCCCTGGGATGGATTTCTCCAGGATTTGAATCAAATGATCTGGGACTCACCTTCAGAACCGATGTCATAAATTCACACATCAGTGGTGGGTACCGATGGCTGGAACGTGGAACATATATTCGATCAGCCAGTGCCAGTGTTTTATATGCCAATAATCATGATTTTGAGGGTGTCAGAACAGCTGATGTCATCTTTAGTATGGCAAATATCAGGTTTGTGAATTTTTGGAGCCTGAACATGAATGGTGGCTATTCATTTGAAAATTTAAACAATACGGCATTGCGTGGTGGACCCCGGATACTAGAAAGCCCCGGGGTATTCTTTGGAGTAGGACTCAACACTGATTATCGGAAGGATATCTCGTTTTTCGGGTCACTAGACTATGGCTCTGAGGCAGATGGTGGTAATGAGTTAGGGCTGTCTTTGAATATGAATATGAAATTGGGCGATAGGTTAAATATTTCAGTGGGTCCTTCGATATACTGGAATACTGATATGACTCAATATGTAAAGGCAATTGACGATCCAGCCCACACAGAAATGTATGGCAAGCGGTATGTCTTTTCACAATTGGATCAGACCATTACCTCTGCAGATATTCGCATCGATTTTCCAGTCACTCCTAAGTTTTCTGTTGAGGGGTATTTTCAACCCTTTGTAGCGGTAGGTGATTATTCTGGATTCAAGGAGTACAAGCGTCCTGAATCAGATGAATTTCTCGTTTATGGAGAAGAGGGCTCAACCATCACTTCTGATTATGTGATTGATCCTACTGGAGGAGATGATTCAGATGCATTCACACTGAGCAATCCAGATTTTAATAGCAAAGCACTGGTAGGTACCCTGGTTTTACGCTGGGAGTTTTCACCGGGATCTACCATGTTTTTGGTTTGGACACATAATGGATCAGATTATGAACAATCAGGAGTCTTTGATTTTCAAGAGGATTTTGACAGATTACTCAAAGCTGAAGCTGATGATGTGTTTGCATTAAAACTCTCCTATTGGTTTGGGCAGTAAGCTCAGGTTTAAAACCAATTGGAATACGATAAAGAGGCTGGCTTTGCCAGCCTCTTCTTTTTTTGGTCAAATTGTGGAACTGATCTAGAAAATATGGGTCACCCACCAAGGTTTAACTCAATTGAAGTTCCCCCGAAACCTGAGTTAAAATTCATTGAAAGTGTTGTTGAGTAATGGCTTGGGAGATTTGACAAGTGGCGGAGCCTGTTTTGGGTAAAAAACGGGGGTAGTTCGTATTGCCATAAAAAGGATAGCGCCCT
>JAERTJ010000174.1 GCA_016844945.1 Fidelibacterota bacterium
CATATCAATTCAGCTGATGTTTAGGGGGTCAGATAGCCATAGATGAAATTATCATATTATTATGTTTTTGTGATAATTAATTAATATATTATTATGTTTCTATGGAGAGAAAGGGCAGAATGCATGATTCATCGGAGTATCGTAAGATCTATTCAGAGTAAAATGTTTGGTGGAAAGGCCATAATTGTACTTGGGGCTCGTCAAGTAGGTAAGACCACACTGATCACTGATCTACTTCTGGAATCCAGGAATGATTTTCTAAGCCTTAATGGCGATGATTCTGATGTGAGACTCATCCTGAGCGATGTAAACATCGGCTCGCTGAGCAGGCTCATCGGCAACAACAAAATCCTATTTATTGATGAGGCACAGAGAATTCCTGACATCGGTCTTGTTATCAAAATCTGTGTCGATCGTCTAAAAGATGTACAAGTAATCGCGACCGGGTCATCATCTTTCGAACTGTTACAAACCATTCAAGAGCCATTAACGGGTCGTGCATGGCAATGGACTATGTATCCCCTATCTTTTCAAGAGTTGGTAAATCATACTGACCTACTCACACAGCAGAGGTTATTGAATGAGAGACTGATATTTGGAACCTATCCTGATATTATTAATAACCCAGATTCTCAAATAGATTACTTAAGGTTATTGAGTGGATCATATTTGTATAGGGATATAGAAGGTGCTCCAGGATTAGCTCGCCCTGATTTGCTAGAAAAAATAACACAGGCACTGGCACTCCAATTAGGTTCGGAAGTATCGACTATGGAAATTGCAAGACTGGTGGGGGCAGATCGTCTAACCGTTGAGAAGTACATCCACCTATTAGAAAAGGCATTCATCATCTTCCGATTGCCTGCGTTAAACAGAAATGTTCGTAACGAGATAAAGAAGGGTCGTAAATTTTATTTTTTTGACAATGGTTTGCGCAACGCCGTTATCAATAACTTTGCACCGATTCATTCAAGAACCGATATAGGGGCTTTGTGGGAAAATTATTGTATTGCTGAGAGATTAAAATTGCATGCAGCTAAGGAGAATCAAGTTTCCGCCTATTTTTGGAGAACCACTCAACAACAGGAGATCGATCTGATTGAGGAAGATAATCAAGCACAACTATTTGCTTTTGAATTCAAGTGGTCCAAATCGAAGAGGGGAAAGTTTTCCAAAACATTTTTGAACGCCTATCCAGTAAAAGAGAAATGTACAATTAGTCCAGAAAATTATGAGGAATTTCTGCTACCCCAGGATTAGTAAGGTACCAATACCTTCTTTGCATTGAGGCAAGCCTAAATAAAATGTGCCCCGAAATATTCCAGGGCACATTGTTAATCTGAGTAAAATGCGAAAGGTATTAAGAACCGGAGAAACTCACCTTATCAAATACCATGGTGGGGGTTCTGAAGGATGAGTGAATCCAGGGATCGTTCCCAACTTCGATGAGATTAGCTAGCAAATCATTGTAATTGCCTGAGACATTCATCTCTGTGATTGATTTGACGCGTTTGCCGTTTTCAATCAACCAACCCGCAACACCTAGAGAGAAATCTCCTGTGGTTCCATTGGCATTTCCACCCAGCCAATTGGTGACCAGGATACCACGATCTAGACTGGCTTCAATCTCAGCCCCACTGCGTTTCCCTGGTTGGATGATTAAGTTGGAGGATCCACCAGCATTTGGCTTCCAGCCCAGCTTATTGCCATAATAGACATCCACATAGTAGTTCTTGAGGACTCCATTTTCAAAAATGGGCATTGATTTGGCTGCCAGACCATCCCCATCATAATAACGACTACCCAGACCTCTAACAATCGCTGGCTCATCGATCATGGTAAGCAGTTCAGATGCAATCTGCTCGCCCTTTCTATCAGCCAGAAATGAGTTTTTCTGTTGAATGGAGGATGCCCTCAAGGGTCCCATCAACCGCCAGAATAATCCAGCTGCATTAGAATTTTCAAGGAGGAGTGGCATGGTCTCAGATGCGACCTTTTCGGCACCCAATCTATCCTGAGTTCTTGCCAGAGCTTCCTTTGCAGTCTGCTGAGGATCCACCAGGTCTTCAAGATGACGGGCTCGGTAATAGCGCCAGCCCTCAGGTTTCTTATCCCCCTCACCCTGCAGTGAGACGGAAGCGCCATGGGAAAATGAGGTAGACTCTTTGTGACCTTCGAATCCATTTGAGCTCAATTGATATGACTCTGAGTGATAATCACTAAATCCTGAAGCCACTGATATGATTCGCTCATCTTTACCTTCAAGATAAGCACCGAGTTCTCTGGCGCGTCTCTGGCGCTCTTCAGCCGTGATATCCGCTTGTTTGGAATCATTTAGATCCAGATCTACAGTCGGTTGACCCTTATAAAACTCTGGGTCTGGAAGTTTCCGGTGTTCATCTGCCTCCAGGTATCCTGTCAAATCGACGGCATTTGTGAGGAATTTCTCCAAGGACTCTTTGCGCAAATCATTGGTTGAATGGTTTGAATAGCGACCCTTAGAGAAAACCTCAATCCACATGGACTGCTGTGTGGATTCCTTTAAGGTTTCAACTTCACCATCGCGGTAATCCACAGATACAGATCTTGAGTGATTGATTCCCAGGGCAGTGTCAGATGCGCCTAGTTGCTTCGCTTTTTTCTGTACCCAATATCCCAGATCTAAATAGACATTTTTTTCCATAATTAACCTCTACCTCCTACTGTAATGGATGATACCAGTACACTAGGCATTCCTTGTGAAACGGGGACTCCCTGACCATTTTTGCCGCAAGTCCAGCCCCCTTCAGCCATCTTCATATCATTAGCAACCATGGTTATTTTCTTTAGAACATCTGGTCCATTTCCGATAATATTCACATCCTTGATAGGTGTTGTGATTTTTCCGTTCTCAATGAGCGAGCCAGACTTTACATAAAATGTAAAATCTCCAGGGCCAATATTTACCTGACCATTTGTGAACTGATCAGCAACAATACCGTAATCAACAGCCGCAATCATTTCGTCGAACTCATGAGGACCACTACGCATATAGGTATTACGCATGCGCGGCATGGGATAATGCTTAAATGATTCCCGACGTCCGCTACCCGTTGGCTCAACTCCGTAGTGTTTGGCGGAAATGCGATCGTGAATGTATGTCCTCAGCACCCCATCTTCTACAAGGACAGTCTCCTGTGATGGAATCCCTTCATCATCAACATTAATTGACCCACGGATATTGGGATTTGTACCGTTATCTACAATAGTAACAAAATCTTCGCATACCTTTTCATTCATCATGTCTGAAAAGACAGATATCCCTTGTCGGTTAAAGTCAGCTTCCATTCCGTGACCGATTGCTTCATGGAGCAGAATTCCAGCGCTACCAGCAGAAAGAACTACGGGAAACTCACCAGCGGGTGGTGATTGGGCTTCGAATAGTTTCACTGTACGCTCAACTGCCTTTCGGGGCAATCTTTTGAGGCGCTCATCGGTTAAGAATCTGATATCATCACGTGCAGAGTAATCAAAATAATTATTCTCACGACGACCTTCTTCCTCAGCGGTGCAACCCACAGATATTCTGAGCATAGGCTGATAATCGGTAGCCAGACCTCCCTCGGAGTTCACAACCAGGATATAATTTTCGCTATCGCTGAAGTTCACACTGGCTTTGACTACACGGGGATCCTGTTTGAATACATCATCATTGATGGATTGGAGCATCCCAACTTTGTCTTTGACTCCAACGTCTTCAAAGCTGACTTCAGTATTGTAGTAGTTCATCAGTTTGGTTGCGTTGAAGGTTTGGGGTGCTTTTTTTGGTGAGCCTGATGCGATTCCAGCGGCAGTACGGGCTGCAGCTTTCATGCTGTTTAGTGAAATATCTTCAGTGAATGAGTAACCTGTCTGATTTCCATTGAGCACCCGAATACCCACCCCAAGTTTTACATTGGTGCTGGCTGAGTTAACAATGTTGTCTTGTAGGCGAATCGAGTTACTCAATTCATTCTGAAAAAAGAGATCACAATAATCACCACCATAGTGCAGGGCTTCAGCCATGACTTTGCGGATCATATCTTCATCAATTCCAAAGCGTTGGAAATAAAAATTATAGGGATTGTCACCTGGGGTCACATCTGCAAAACCAGACCGGATAAATCCCGGAAGGGTTGCCAGTGCGAGACCGGTTCCAGTGACTTTAACGAAATCACGTCGACTCATGTTTACCATACCTTATTCCTTTCAAATCATGATAAAAAATAGGGTATTAACATATTCAGGATAAATGATATCACCAAATTTATTCTTGAGGACTGCGGGATTGTCGTTAAGTGGTTGTTTGTTGAGGTGAGTGGTTTTGGTGTTGGGTTGGGAGTTAGGAGTTAAGAGTTGGGGGTTATAAGGGTATAGGGTGGGTTGTGGTATGGGAGGATAGAGG
>JAERTJ010000175.1 GCA_016844945.1 Fidelibacterota bacterium
GAGAGACTCAAAGCATCAAATTTTTTCTCCTGATAACGGCCATAGACTGATGGTATATCTGTAGCAATATGACGTTTGTGGAATATATCTTCCCTGGCTTCAAATTTCTCAGGACTCAGGGTGATTTCCTTTAATTCCTCCAGAATATCAAGCACCGCCTCCAATCCGTGATAAGGATCATCAGTCTGCAATGCCTCTATCATAGGTTCTATATCAGGAAGACCGCTTTCCCGTATTTCTTTAGTGTGATGTTTGATCTCATTAAAGCCGAGGTCATATTTAAGATTTACCAGCTGATACATTCGGATAAGCAAAATTACTCTTCGCAACTCTGACTCTGGAAAATCACTCATGGCAAGAATTTGCTTTTCCATCTTATCACGAGACCAGGACAATAGTTCCTCTTCCTGCTGAAACTCCTTTTTTTCAAAAATAGCAACCATGATCTGGTGTACCCACATTACATATTCGCCATCAGGGTCAATATCATATAATAGCTCCTCCGGGATAAATGGAGCTATGGCCTCTCTATCCTGAGTTCGCCAGAAATAGATGATCTTGTTGATAAAATCAACGATCATATTGGAGCTTTCAACATGGCTCTGTTTACGCAGGAAATGGATCAGTCGATCCTTACGCATGTGGGTTTCATCAAGTTCAGTTGAAACCTCACGCAACACACCTTCTGATCCTATTTCATTAAAAAATACCGGGAGCAGGCGTGTAAATTGCTTCACAAGGTTATAGACTGTGCCTACATCACTGTTAAGCAACCGGGTTATTTCTTTCTGGAACAGGTCGGTGTCTCTGATACAGGTGCCAGAGAGCTTGATATTAATTATCAGGGCAGACAATAAGGTGGAGCACCATTCTGAATTTTGTACAATCAGATTCATCCAAACCCTGATGTTATAGAGGTGAGATTGATTGAAGATGGGTTGCCAGTCTTCTGTTACTCCCTGAACAGCGCTGTATTGAAATCCAAATCGTATTGCCTGAGCCAGAAACGCCTCTACAAGGCGACCATTATTACGCTTGAGTATTTCGGTACCCAGTACCTCAATACTCTGCAGGGCCGTATGGGGAAAACGCTTTACATTGGCACGCAGAAATACAAATGCCCGTAGAAAGAATTCTTCGATCTCATCATATGGTTGTTTACGTACCATTTGTATCAGATTACGGTTGATCTCCTTCAGGCTTTCTTCATGGATCATAGAGAGTCCATCTATATCCATGATGCGAAACAGGAACCGTAGTCGATAGTTCTTATATAATGTTTCTGAGTCTGCCGCTCCCAGTTGAGTCGCCAGCGACCGATAGCCTTTGACAATATCCAGATGAGTGGGGAACTCAACCAACTGCTCCAGTTGGTCTATTGATGTTTCTTGCTGACTGAGTTTTTTCAGTCTTTTGTTGTTACTTTTTATAGTCTTGTGTGAAATCGCATCCATGCCATCGGTATGCATTTTAAAAAAGGTGGTTGGGTCATCCTCCAGTAACCAGGATTTGTAGGTGTATTGCAGGCTACTGCGTTGAAAGTCACAAAATGGCTGCCAGTTAATATCCTGCTCAAGCTCTGTTCCTTTTACTTTGGTGATCAGGGTTTTCAAACTCTGTCTTATGGGATGGTAACTGCTGGACAGTATCAATATTTCCAATGGGGATAAATTGTTAAGTAACGATATTATTTTTGTCAGAGCATCAGCATAAGCAGGGAGTTGTTGTGTGGTTATATCTGAAGTCAACTTACCAATATAGGCACAAATTGCCTCAGCCACCTCTTCTGCGGTGATAAATTTACCTGATTCCTGTAATGCTTCCAGAAACACCTGGGTTATTGCCACAGCACTCTCAGGTCCAGACTCGTGAGTCAGATAGCGACTGCTGTTTTTAAGTACAAAACTGCGGAACTCAGGCAGGATAAGGCGCCAGTTATGGAAAGGATGATTCAGCTCATAAAGCAATTTATCCAGGCTTTTTATCAACCCGGAATAGCCTTTAACAGGCTCTCTGAGTATTTCGTGCAAGGGATTAATCTGCACTCCATCCACTGCCGTTTCCAAAAGATTGGCACGCAGGGCATCGGAACGATCCAATGCCGGTTTTTTCTTACCTGTCATAAGTACCTCAGTTTTCTACATTAGGGCTGCAGCCCCTGAGGATTAAATCTCCTTAGACTGCATATGATTGATTAGGTCAAGCATGCGATTAGAGTAACCCCACTCGTTATCATACCAGCTCATTATTTTGACTGAAGTACCCACTACTTTTGTGCAACTTCCATCAACAAATGAGGAATGGGGATCACCCTGAAAGTCAATTGATACAAGTGGCTCATCCGTATATCCCAGATAGCGATTAGCAGATTCACGAAGTACCTGATTAACTTCAGATGTTGTAGTCTCTTTCTGTACTTCCATTACCACATCCACCATGGATACGTTGGCCGTTGGTACTCGAACTGCAAGACCATCAAATTTCCCAGCCAGTTCCGGAATGACCAGAGAAACTGCTGCAGCTGCACCAGTTTTTGTAGGGATCATGGAAAGCGCAGCAGCTCTGGCCCGTCGCAGGTCTGAATGGGGGAAATCCAACAGACGCTGGTCATTAGTATAAGCATGGATAGTGGTCATCAATCCGCTTGAAATACCAAACTTATCCATTATTACCTTAGCCACTGGAGCCAGGCAGTTGGTCGTACATGAGGCGTTGGAAACAATTTTGTGTTTATTAGGATCATATTCATCCTCATTCACACCCATGACGATAGTTTTAATATCTCCCTTGGCAGGTGCAGAAATAATTACCCGGCGCACACTACCC
>JAERTJ010000176.1 GCA_016844945.1 Fidelibacterota bacterium
GCATCTGGTTTATAAGTAACCAGATCTGTTGTCACCAATGAATAAGCTGTCACGTCAACATTATCGAAAGATACGCGAACAGAATTGATATCTACATTTTCAAGGCTGAATAAAGAAACTGCAACGATCATTGGTTCACCGAATGGTAAAATTGCTCCAGGGTCTGGAGTCAATATAATCAGCTGTCCAAAGTTTTCTGAGACACCACCTGCTGTTTCAGCCAAGCTGGGTTCGGAGACAGGAACATATTGGGGATCAGACAGAGGGTCTTCCGTATTCGGATAGGCGACCAGTCCCCCACTATTCAAGCTGACAACTATGACGTATTCAACACCTGGAGCTCCGATAATCTCACCGGGTAGGTCACCCATAATTTTTATATCTCCAACAGTCATTAACTGTTCGAGATATCCTATTTGTCCTGCTAATCGGTATAGAACTTTGGCGGATTGGATGTCTTCCAAATCACCTGTATAGATTGCCTCCAGGCTAAGGCGGCTTCCTTCTATGGCTTCCCGGGGTGGGATATGAATAACCTCCCCTTCAACTTGAAAGGCATAGCCGGCTACCCCCATCCCCACTAGCAAAATTGCAAGTAGTTGCTTAATCATTTGGATATCCGCTCTATCGAGATTACTCAGCGTATTCGATAATTATAAATTTTTCTGAATTATTTTCTTCATTAACCATGCGAATACGGAGTTCGTGAATTGTGCTACCAGTCTCGTCTGTCTCATCCTCGTCATCTGGATCTTCCGGTATATCAGCATCTTCAGTTTCTTCAACATCTACGGTTCCGTCTGGATTTGAGGTTGCTGTTTCATCCTCTCCAACGTTTTGAACTGTTCCACTAATCAGGTTTTCTACTTCAACAACCCCTTCAACAACGATAAAGATATCACCATTTTCATCGCTCTCAACCCACCACTCAGTTCCTTTCACGGAAGCCACTGATGTAGGCGTAGCGATACGAAATTCACCTTTCTGTTTTGAGACCGATGCTTTGACAGTACCATAATCGAGAGAAATGGTTTTTGAAATTTTCCCGCGCTCAACTGCAGCCAGGATTTCCATTTCCGAATTGCCCTTCACCTTGAGTTGACTTTTATCATCAAGGAAGAAGATAGCTACGAAACCATCTTCACCGGTTTTAATCCAGTCATTGTTTTTTAATTGAGTACCCATAAGCGCATTGGGTGCGTAGTCATCTGCATTAAACTTCTTATGGAAGGTTGTCCCACTGGATTTTGCGATAACCCCAATGGGTTCTTGAGCGATTGCATTAAATGACAATAGTACTAGGAGTGAAGTGAAAAGAGATAATTTAGAAAAATACTTCATTTTTAAACCCCTATTGTGTCGTAATGCTTTCAATTTCAAAGGCGCCACTCATAAGTTGAACAAGCAGGGCTCCGAAATCGGTTGAATTCAAGTTCTCACCATCGAGAGTAATTTCTGCACACTCTCCATAGCCTTCGAGGGGACCATTGGTCCCAAATAGAACGTTATACTGACTGTCGCCTAAAACATTTCTGAGTTGTTGTTGACAGGGTGTAATGGTTTGTCCAGCCTCAGAGATGGTAAACCCATAAATTTCGCTAAATATTTCTTGATCATTCCCGGTTGTGGAACAGACTTTTTTGATCTGCCAGGCGTATGCTTTTCCAACTTCCAGGGGGCGCCCATTCACTGTGGAATAATCCAATTGAGTAGCACTTTCCACGGATACAAAAGTTCCATCATCTGGATAGGGAAATGAAGACTCGCTCTGCATGGCATCTTCAGGTGAGCTATGCTGAATGGGATTGTATTCACATATTCTAATAAAGTAGTTATCACAGCCGGAGGAGTTCCATTCGAAAACAGGGTAGGTATCGCTAACAAATTCATATCCAAGTGATGGAAATATTAAATCAATATTTGCAGGTGCAACGATTGATACCTGTTTGTTAGGAGAAAAACCCACATAATCGGGTTGATAGTTAGGAGCTGAGACACTGAGGTTAAATGAGTAATTTCCTGCCGGCATGCTACCGAGAGACATAACAGTGTTAATCAGGCTCGTTTTTTGATCTTCTGTCAGGTCTGTTGGATTAAAACGGGGGCTCCCCAGGTCTATTTGGTTTCCCTCTTCATCGGTAATTCCTCTTTCGGCAATATTCTGGTCCAAATCTCGGTTTGTGATAAAAATGGGTGCTTCCAGGGTGAATTCCAGTTGAACATCTAGGAGCACAGCATTTGTGAGATCAAGTGAAGGAATGTTAGCTTGCATAGAAAAAGAAATCGAAACATCATCAACTGGATACTGATCATCACTGGCTGCTAGCCGATACCCAAAAATCAAAGGATTATTCTGACCATCGTCGAAATCAAAATCGGTGAGATAAATAATATCCCAGTCAGCCAGATCAGGTTGGGCCGTAACCACGATATTCTGACCATAAGATATAGTGGCTATTAAAAGGGTTAGTGTAAGGTATAATAACTTCTTCATTGTTTCCTCCTGCGCAGAAGAAATATAAGACACGCAGATCAACTCTGCGTGCGCCATGTCATCTTCTATTTAGCCCGAATTTAGTTCGTGATGTAGGCATAAACAACATATGCATACTTAATTTCCGACCCTTTTCTGGGCACAATTGTATGATGAATTGGGTAAAGTTGTATCATAGGGCTAGAGATTTGTATGTTCTTCATTTTTGGTCAAAAAAAAGAGCCCCAAGATTGGGGCTCTCCAAGGTTTCTCGACAATGTCCTACTTTCACACACTCAAAGAATGCACTATCATCGGCGCTACAGGCCTTAACTTCCGAGGTCGGAATGGGATCGGGTGTTTCCCCTGCGCTAAAATCGTCGAAAAATCAAAAATCTTATCAAAGACAAAAATGGGAAAAAGTTGAGTAGCGCTAGACATTTTTGCGAACAAAAACATCTCTTATGCATACTAGAGTTAGAATAATATTGATCAAGCCTCACGGTAAATTAGTATCACTCGGCTGAACACATTACTGTGCTTACACCTGTGACCTATCAAACTCATAATCTTTAAGTTACCTTCAGTCCGGATTAACCGGAAGGGAGATCTTATCTTGAGTCGAGTTTCGCGCTTAGATGCTTTCAGCGCTTATCTCTTAGGATCATAGCTACCCAGCAATGCCGTTGACACGACAACTGGTACACCAGAGGATCCCTCATTCCGGTCCTCTCGT
>JAERTJ010000177.1 GCA_016844945.1 Fidelibacterota bacterium
ATAACCTGGCTCGTTGGGGTAACGATAATCATATCGTAACTCAGAGTGACCCTAAATATTTCAGCAAGCTACCCGCACTGTTTGACATCATTCTGGTTGACGCACCCTGTTCAGGTGAAGGACTTATTCGTAAAGAACCAGGAGCATTGGGTGAATGGTCAGAAAAAAATGTAAACCTGTGTGCCAGCCGTCAAAAGCGCATTCTTGCTGATGTCCTTCCAGCCCTGGCTGATAATGGCATACTTATTTATAGCACCTGCACTTACTCTGAGGCTGAAAATGAAGAGAACATGGAATGGTTATTAAACCATGCCGACATAACCCCAATGGTGTTTGACCTACAGGATAGCTTTGGTGTATCAAGGTCTGAGCCTTTGAAAGCCGGACACCGGTTTTATCCCCATAGAGTTGATGGCGAAGGGTTTTTTATTGCTGCTTTTAGAAACAACAGGAAAACCACTTCACCGAAACGGAATAAATATCAGCCTAAGAGGAATTTCCAGAGTAGTCTCCCAGGAAACGAAGATAAAGTCTGGCTCAAGGATGTTGATCGTTACATTTTTCTGGATCGCGATGAGCACAGGACTGCCCTGCCCAGAGCTATATATGACGATTATCTTAAAATCTCCAAAGCACTCCGAATCACCTACTCAGGACTTTATATGGGTAAAGTTTACCATGGGAAGCTGAAACCATCTCCTGAATTAGCACTGAGTCGATATGTCTCCAATGAAGTGCCCAGGTTGGAACTGTCAATCGAATCCAGTCTAGACTACCTGGCCCATGCTAATTTGTCTTTACCGTCGGAGATCAAACCAGGTTATCACCTCATCACACACGCGGGCTATGGTTTGGGATGGCTTCACGTCCTAAGGACAGGACAAGTTAGAAATAAATTTCCCTCAGCCTGGCGTATTCTAAACAGATAAGTGTACATATATATCTGTTTCTTAGATCTAACAGTAACTATTACTATTAGCTTGATTTGTCTCTCTTGCTGCTTATTTTTGATGCATGATGGAGCCAATAAAGCAAAGATACAGTAAACAGCGGGAAACCATTCTAAAGGTCGTACAGAGCACCCTTGTTCATCCGAATGCAGATTGGATCTATCAGGAAACTCGCAAGATTATACCAAACATTAGTCTGGGAACAGTATATAGGAATCTGAATCAACTTGTTGATAGCGGCAGGCTCCTCAAGCTGAAAGATGATGCAGTGGTTCGCTATGATGGAAATATTGGGCATCATGATCATTTCAGATGCACAAGATGTGGAAAATGGTACGATGTGGAAATTCTCGACCTTTCAGCCATTAAAGCTTTTAGTGAAAAGTATAATTTTACAATTGACTCACTAAATCTTGAGCTGGAAGGCACCTGCGAAAGCTGTTTAGAATCTTAATCAAATTTTTAGTCTAAATAAAAAAGAGGCTGTCCCAAAAGGGTAGCCTCTTTTTTATAATATTCGCTTCGGTTGTGAATTATCTGAACTGGATATTATATCCTTTGCTTCCCCAGCCCATGATACCCAACCTCAAATTCATGACATCCTTGAACCCCCTGTCCAGAAGAATTTTAGAAGCTGTCGTACTTCGGTTTCCAGTAGCACAGTAAATCAGGATAGGCTGGTTTTTATACCTCTCCAACTCATCTGTCCTCATCTGTAATTCCTGAAGTGGAATAAGTACCGCGTCTTTTATATAACCTCTGCTAAATTCAGGTTGAGTGCGGACATCTAAAATAAAGGGGGGATTGTTCATAGTTATCTTCCAGGCTTCCTCGGCAGATAATTCACGGTAATTTGCCTGCCGTAGTTCAACCACTTCAATGATACCGTCTTGCTCGCCCACTCTAAAAGCAAAGCTCCCCGTCGTTTTCATTTTAAAATATGGTTGCTCATCTGTGTTGTCTTTAAGAACAGCGCGAATACCCAATTCAGGGATTTGCAACTCGTAGTCCACCTGTGGGTCACCTTTATCATCCAGATGAAACTTTATATAATCGCCACGATAAACTGTGAGCTTTGCTGAATCGCCTTTAACGGTCATGGCCAAATGGCGATAGCCACCCTGAACCTTTCCAGAGATGTCCTCAGGAGCTACATCATCTGCACTTTTTGAATTTCCTATGCTATCACAACCGATCATAAATACCCCACTTACCAATAATACACTTAATATTTTAAATTTCATTGTTTCCTCCTGATCTTATAGATGATACACAGTAGCATAGGTGACAATATAATTTAAACAAATGTTTATCTCTTGTCATAAGTATCGCTTCCACATCCCTCTCCTTAATCGTTCAGGTGCTATCCCTCTTCCCTCCATTTGTTCTGCTATGAGTTTATTCTATATTTGCTGTGACCAGATTTGTCATCAATAGTTAGGAGAAACATGGGATTATTTAAACGGAAACCGAAATATTCTGATCGTGTTTGGCTCAATTCTGAGTTAAAGCTTTCTGACCTGCATAGAGGTATTAAAGAATCACATCAAACAGGTCAATTTCCTCTTTGTGTTTTTCACTTTAGAGATTTCGGTAGACAGCTAGAAAAGTATTTAACTAATCAGGGACTGAAAATTCACAATTTGAATAGTGCCGGGGAGTTAGATTCTACGACTCCAGATGCCTGGTTCTCACGCTGCGATGTTTTATTGATGGATTCTGAATTCATCACCAAACACGATGCAGCTCCAAAAAACTCCAGATTTAACAAAAGATCAGTAGGATTTTCACTCCACCTGGCAGAACATTATCCGATCCCAGAGCCTGATGAACTCTTGCTTAATTTTGCGTTTTCGCGGAAGGATATTGGAGATCCAGTTGCATATGTTGCTCTAGATGAGCCCTGGTTGGCTCACATCCTTGGGGATCGAGTTTCGGCGTTGCTTGAAAAATTGGGGGTCGATGAAAATGAATGCATTCAGCACCCTATGGTATCAAGCAGCATTCAAAACGCACAGGAAAAGTTGGGGGAAAAAGTGCAGAGAGATTTCCCTTATGATTCAATTGAAGCCTGGTTAGCTGGAAATATTCAATCCTAAACAATTATCTTGTGTAACCACTCCTGGATATGCTCCAGTTCTGGTTGACAAATCTCATGACCCATGGGGTACTCGTAATGCTCTAGCCTTGCTGTTTTTTCCCAGAACTTCACGATTTGGCGGCCAAAATCCACTGGAATTACATTATCAAGGGTCCCATGACCTGCAAATACTGGCATATCCGCGAATTGCCCAGCCTCTTTCACTAAATCTTGAAAACCATCTGGTAATCTTCCACTCATGATGAGTAGTGCCTGGATCAGCCTTGACTTCTCTATAGTGACCAGATTAGAAATTGTAGCACCCTGACTAAAACCACCCAGGATTATTTTTTTATGATGTATCTGCCCTTCCTGTTGCAAGGAGTCGATAACATTGAGGACCAATGAGGTACTCTCTATTGCCTGCTCAGTATTAAATTTCAAGCTGCCATCAGCCAACATATCAATATCGAACCAGGAAGCCCCCCCGTACAAGGTGGAACGCGGACCGCGAATACAAAAAATCTGGATATCCTCATCAAAGTAGGGTGCCAGTCCCATCAAGTCATATTCATCAGCACCATAGCCATGCAACAACACCAAAGTGGCATGAGATGCATTTACCTGCTTTGAGGGACGATGAATAACGCTAGATCCGTTGATACTGAGTCGATCGATATTGTTCACTTTATTGTCTTCCTCAATTTCATATTTTCAAACCAATAAGCTTTAATTAGATTCAGACTCAATGCGCAAAAACAGGAACAGAGTCGAGAGTGATGTTCATACATCCACTGAAACTCGACTCTGTTCGGTGAAGCACACAATTAAATTTGTGGCTCGTAATCACTTGCCCTTGTTGAGCTATTCCTTATCCATAAAGGGGTATGGAAACTCTGTAGGTGGCAGGAAGTTTTCCTTGATTGTACGCTGCGATACCCACCTTATGAGATTAAAAATAGACCCTGCTTTATCATTGGTTCCTGATGCCCGACT
This sequence comes from Fidelibacterota bacterium, assembly GCA_016844945.1. Lineage (GTDB taxonomy): Bacteria > Fidelibacterota > UBA8477 > UBA8477 > JABMPR01 > JABMPR01. The sequence goes on from JAERTJ010000177.1 coordinate 4,027, forward strand.
ACCTCCAAAGGGTTGTTGTCCGACAACTGCACCGGTTGGCTTATCATTGATATAAAAGTTACCAGCACTATGGCGTAATTTTTCTACTGCCAGCTCAGTTGCTTCTCTGTCATTGGAAATGACAGCTCCAGTAAGTGCATATGGACTGGTACTATCAACAAGTTCCAGCACTTCATCCCAACTTTCATCATAGACATATATCGTGACAACCGGACCAAAGATTTCCTCTTCCATTGTTTTGAAATGAGGATCTGTTGTTAAAATTGTAGTAGGTTCAATGAAGTAACCTACTGAATCATCATAATTTCCACCTGTAATAATTTCAGCATCTTTGTGGTCTTTGGCATAATCGATATAGGCTGTGATATCAGCAAAAGCTGCTTTATCAATCACTGCGTTCATAAAATTACCGAAGTCTTCCACATCGCCCATTTTGATTTTAGCTATTTCTTCTATATAGCTGGGTTTTAACTCAGACCATAAGGACCTGGGGATATAGACCCTTGATGCAGCGGAGCATTTCTGTCCCTGATATTCAAAGGCACCACGAATGATGGCTGTACGAAGAACCTCCATCTTGGATGTTTCATGAGCCACAATGAAGTCCTTGCCACCTGTTTCACCCACAATCCTGGGATAAGTCTTATACTTGGAGATATTATCACCAACAGTTTTCCACATACTCTGAAATACAGCAGTTGATCCAGTAAAATGTATACCCGCGAGATGTTCACTTTCCATGACAGTAGGACCTACTACGGAACCTTTACCAGGAATAAAATTGATGACACCATCTGGTAATCCAGCCTCTTTAAACATCTTCATCAGATAGTGACCAGAATAGACAGCAGACGAGGCAGGTTTCCATAATGCGACATTACCCATCAAGGCTGGAGCTGTAGGTAAGTTTCCTGCAATTGAAGTAAAGTTGAATGGGGTCACAGCAAATACAAATCCTTCAAGAGCTCGATGCTCAACCTGATTCCAGGTCCCTGTGGGAGAGAATGGAGGTTGCTGTGAATAGATTTCCTGCAGGTATTGTGCGTTAAAATTAAAGAAATCAATGAGCTCACAGGCTGCATCAATTTCAGCCTGGTATGCATTTTTACTCTGGCCCAACATGGTCGCCGCGTTGAGGATATGACCATATGGGTGAGCCAAAAGTACTGCCATCCGTTTGAAAATTGCAACTCTGGATTCCCAAGGCATAATTGACCAGGTTTTCCACGCTTTTTGTGAGCTTTCAATCGCCAGGGTAATCTCTTCAGGTCCTACCATGTGGTATTTAGCAAGGACATGTTTGTGATTATGAGGCATCACATTGGTGGCTGTATTGCCAGTAAATATTTCTTTGCCACCAATAATTGCAGGAATCTCAACGATTTCTGATTTCATTTTTTCAATTGTTTCGACTAACTCAATTCGTTCTGGAGAACCTGGAGCGTAGTCTAGAATTGTTTCATTAACTGCCGGTGGAACCATCGCCATTTTATCTGACATTTTGACCTCCTGTAATCAAAATTGAATCCAATTAATTCTCATCATCGACTCTGGTCGTGATCGTTTTCCCCACTGCAAATAGCACTCCAACGGAGCAACAATTTGTTTAATCTGTATTTTCAAGATAAATTTTGTAAAAAAAGTCTAGATCTGCGATGTCAGCAAAAATGCCGATGACCTCTTCCGGGTATTCCTGACCGAGCGGTACATTTGATCGTACGTACATCTCACCGTTTTCTTTGCGAAACACACCAGATCTTGAGGATTGAAGTTCCTGTCGAAGTTCAACATCAAAACCCTTCACCAATTCTGCTAATTGCTTCATCGTATCAGTCATCAGATTATTCCCATGAGGTTGACTTCAGCACTGCGTCCAGCTGAGCAAGTTTTTTCTGAAGTTGGGTTGTTTTCTGTTTCCATTCATTTCTCTCGAATCCTGGTCCCTGTTTTGAAGGATCATCAATTTCCTCCAGAAGGACATTCAGAAAACCCTGTAGTCTATTCAGATTGTGAATAATCTTTTCACCGATATCCTGAGGGGTTGGTGGTGTCTGGATCTTTTGTTGCACTGCAGCTTTATTAGACGATTAGTCCTGGGTAATTCGTTTTCTCATGCGCCGAATAATATCAGAATCTTCATCATCTTGATCCTCGAGTGGCTTTTCATCAGCAATGGATTCAAAATCATCGTCTGAACCGATTGATTTTGCTCCTTCGTCGGGTTGATCCTCATCAAAAATTTTACCGGATTTCAGTTTGCCAATAAGACCACTGACTTCCTGGTTAAAATCTTCTACTGTTTTCTCAAGGCGTTTAAGGAGCTCATCCATTAAATCCTGGCCATACACATTGTTTATGCCATCTACCAGGTCATTTAACTGGGCTTTCAGAAAGGTCATCCGGCTTTCAGCATTATCAAAATCAAGGGGCTCTTGTTCTTCTGTTGCTTCGGTAGATTCAGTGGATTCTTGAATTTCTTCAATATTTTCCGGCATGCTGCGCTCCTGTGATATTTTTTTTGACTTACATTCTCGGCAATCAGTGATACGTGTCGAGAGGCTTTAAGCTAGGCAGAATAGAAGCCTCAGGCAAATATTAGATGATTCCTTCTACTTAATTTCTCGGTGGTCGTCTCAAGTACACACCCTCTAATTCGATATGCCCTTCAACATTACCCATTCGTTGATTGGAAGAAAGCAGGGTATATTTTACCCCTGTAATGGCGTCAGCATTTTCCTGGAGACACAGATATAGCATTGATCTCAACAGACCCTCCAGGGTGGCTTTTTCATTCCCAATAATTTTTATATATCCGCTCTCTATGAATGCCTGGTTAGCTTGTGGAATATAGAGAACTGGAAAATTATTAGAGCGTCTCGGTGGTTTTGGTTTCCAGGGGGTGACGGTGTGATCAACAATCATTTCCTTGACCAATTCTGGTTCAAATTTTCGATTCTTTGTGCTGAATTTTATAAGAGGTATTTTTATTGGATACAAATCTGGGTTATCTGGTGGGAAAGCTGCAAACCCAGCCGGACCAAATGATGCGGTAATATAGTATGCCAGTGAATCTCCACTCATATATGCCGCAGGGATGTCACAAAACCAGGCGCCAGATTCCTCATAGAATGACAATTCCTGGTAAACCATTTGTTTTTGCTGCTTGATATACAACCTGACGAAATCCGGATCATTAAGATAATGGGGCAAAATGACCTCAAGTTGACCGGGCACACCCTGTAGAAAGTTATCTGGCTTGTTATGGTAAATTTCAAAAGCCACCCCACTGTTCACCAGGCTTAGCAACAGCAGAATTGTGAGAGTCAACTTATTGATCACTAAATTGAATTCCTGCAGTTGAAAGGTATTGATACAGCTGAAAGTTATAGTTGTCTACTAACTTCTGAATAGATGAAGGTTTAATCAAAGTCTGAAGATAATATTGCTCTCGTAGGGCTTTTACTTCGATTTTGCGACTCTCCATGTAGCGTACACCAGCAATGGCAATAGCCACATAGCCTGGAATTTGATAAACCCATCCCTTACTCCATGCGATGGTCAGATAAGTAGCCCCTGCAACTGAGCTCACGATTGAGAACACACGCCGTGAGCGATATTCCTTTAAGAACTCTGCCTCCTTATGAAGGTGGTCATTGTATTCATCAATCACATGAGACTGCCCCAATAACTCCAGCGCACTTATAAAGTCCAATGGAGCATTTCCCCGATATAGCTGCCATGATGAATCTGCGAACACCTCAAGCTTAAGGCTACTTTTTTGAAAAGCTTCTGGAACCTTTAATCTTAGTAATTGACTGTCAAACTCAGGAAAGGTGCTCGAGCTGTCGACCTGAGCATACCCGTTCACGCCAAATATCCCGAAAAAAAGTACGAGAAATGCCATTAATGTTTTGACCTTCATGAAGTTCATTGGGGAGAATTTAGTCATTTTTGGGCTGTTAATAAGGGTTTTGTGATCCCCCATAAACATAGATCCCTGTATTTTCTATTTCTATCATTTCTAATTCTTTTACCTTTGCCCATAAGTTAGATCAATACAGATATGCATACAGGAAGGTTACCATGGATCCTATTACCTTAGGTTTTATTCTCTACCTAACGCTCATCCTCGGTGTTGGTTTATACACAGCCCGTCTCATGGGTTCAATTAAAGATTTCGCTCTGGGTGGCAATCGGCTCGGTCCCTGGGTAATCGCCTTTTCTGAGCGTGCTTCAGGTGAATCTGCATGGCTGATCCTTGGTTTACCCGGTGCAGCGCTGGTGGCAGGCCTGCTGGAATTATGGACTGTGCTGGGATGTATATCGGGTATCATCTTCTCATGGTTTTTCATAGCTAAACGGCTTCGAGTTGCCACTGAATCTTTCAATGCATTAACCCTACCTGAACTCTTCACGAAACATTTTAAAGATGATATGGGAACCATCAGGATTCTCGCCTCATTGATCATCACCTTCTTTTTTACCTTTTATGTGGCTGCTCAATTCTCTGGAGCTGGTAAGGTATTGAATGTGACCTTCGGCATCAGCCAAATGGAGGGAATGTTGCTGGGGGCTGTAATCATCGTGTTCTACACCCTCATGGGTGGTTTTCTGGCTGTCGCGTGGACTGATCTTGTCCAGGGCATCATCATGATCGGAACGCTTGTCATTTTACCCACAGTGGCTCTGATTGAGATCAATGCCCTTCCCACAACTCAATTCGAATTTGATGGAGCGAGCCTCTATGGGGGCAAGACGGGAATGGCAGCCCTTGCAGCCGCCATTGGGGGTCTGAGTTGGGGGCTCGGCTATATGGGTCAGCCCCACCTTGTGACCCGATACATGGCTATAGATAAACCGGAAAACATTCGAATCAGCCGCCGGATCGCCATATCATGGGCCGTGCCTGCTTTTTTTGGTAGCATGTTTATTGGACTCACTGGTTACTTTTTGCTCAATGCAGGGACACTAACGTTTGATGGGCATGCGCTACAGGGGGTAGCTTCTCTGAGTGACCCGGAAAAGCTTATGCCCATCATGGCTCAGAATTTACTCCACCCCTGGATTGCAGGAATCTTCATATCAGGAGCCATTGCCGCCATGATGTCGACTGCGGATAGCCAGCTCCTGGTTTCCACGACCGTTCTCACCGAGGATATCGTTGCTAATTATTTTAAGGGTTTGAAGGAACGATTTAACCTGCTTTTTGTAGGTCGAATTCTGACAATTATTGTAGGGATTGTGGCATTCTATCTCGCATGGCAGTCCACTGACCTGGTGTTCGAGATGGTGAGCTATGCATGGGGAGGACTCGGTGCCTCCTTTGGACCCGCTTTGCTACTCACACTCTGGTGGAAAAAAGTAAGCAAGGCTGGAATCATAGCAGGTATGATATCTGGAACCCTCTTTACCATTGTCGATCTATTTGGACAGTGGATAACCGTGAGATTTTCTGCCTACGTGATTGCTATCCTGGCTGTATACATCTTCTCTTTAATCAAACCTGATAAGGAGTAGCACTCCAAGACCCTCGATGGGGTTTAATTCTATATCAACGGGCATAAATTTTCAGGGAATTACTCAAAGAATTTGCCAGATCATTGGCAGCCCGGCTTACCATCTCTTCAGCTACTGGTGCGATAGTTTCACCTTTCCGTGCAAGTTTAGATGTTCCATATTTCAGTGCACGTTCATCACCCCTGAATGTCACCCACTCCGTTGAGAAATTTGATTTACCCTCAAAGGCTTCACTCTTCACCAGCTTTGCTGTACGCACATCAACGATGCGATAAGAGCCTTTGATAACAGCTTTAGTGGTGCGGGTATAATGTCTGACCTGGGCTTCAACATCTCCATAAATCTTACGTGTTTTTGTTTTACCCTCTTTATCCTTATACTTTTCTGTCTTCACCACGACTTTACTGGTTTGTTTATAGTCTCGATTGACAGTCTGAACAGGTGAATAGATGATTTGTGTAATCTTACCAGTGATGATCTCATGTACCCCTAACAGAGCCCCAACCTCCATGGCAGTCTCCTCATTGACCATACCCGAAAGACCTAACTTCTGTTCAGCCACGACTCGGTCCAGTTGATCCCTACTAATGAGTTCCAGGAACTCCGTCGCTGATGGATCACGCATCACCGAGGTTACCATCTGATCCACAACCAATTCTTCAACTGCTCCATAGCGTTTGCGTTTGCCGCTCAAATCTTCAAAAGGGAAAACGGCTATTCTTTTTACACCTGCCTGACGAGTGGTCTCATATAATTGGGCGGCATCTTTGTAATCCTCAACAAAATGTAGCGCTCTTTTGAACTCCTTGGCTGCTGCTTTCTGTTGACTGAGTTCCATTGAAGATGACAGGGTTTTTGCCTCTTGATAGTGAGATTCAGCCGCTAGCATTTTTGCTTCGGATAGCTCGTCGGTATAATCCACGATGGCTAATTCAAGAAGAACGCCTGTCTTTGGATGACGAACCGGTGGTAAATTTTTCACGGCTTCATGCAAATTTACGAGTCCTTGATATTCTCTTGTCAATTCATCATACTTAAACGGGTTGGTATCCTTCTCCAACTCATCGATACGATTATTATGAATTCTGTTTGCCATGAGAAAGGCATCAGCCATGAGGATCTGACTTTTATCATAATCCTGACTGATCTGAAGGCTCCTCGCTAGCATAAAGACTGCTGTATCATATTCTGCCCGGCTGTAGGCATCGCGAGCGCTTCTTTCCAATTTTGCGTACTCGCTAAAAAAGGTACAAGACACCAGATTGAGTATCATAATCACAACTAAAATATTTTTTACTAGGGGCCGAATCTTCATGTATGCTCTCCTCATTCAACTGTCCTGGGTAGTCCAGAAAACAAAATGCTTTATCATACCCTCAAGGTATAAGGGAATTCATTCTCAAAAAATGTAAAGATGATCAGTATTTTAAATTTCTGTTAAAAAAATCAATATAAATCATTGACAAGTGCCTAATTGACTACTATTTTTATCATGATTTTACAGGGACATCGGTCTGGTCGTATTCCCCCGCTTCCGGATTTTAGTTGTCCCTGTTTCTTTTTCATCAAAGAAAGCCAAAAAAAAGCGACCTAGGTCGCTTTTTTTTGAAATTATTTTCTCGAGGCTACTCTTTCAAGACTGCCTTTTCATCATCTACAATCTCGAAGACATCGTCCAATTTTGATATTTTGATCAGCGAAGCAATCTTTTGTTGGGGTTTGACCAGATAGCATTCACCACCTTTGATGGTAGCTTGGCGTTTTGCAAACAACAACCCGCCTAAACCGGTACTATCAACCATACGAACATTTTCCATATTGATCATAATGTTCTTAAAATCCGCTTCTGCGATCGCCATAAAAATATCACGCTTAAAGGCTTTTACACCACGTATATCAAAAGTCGTATTCTGAACTCTCACAATGAGAGTATCTTTTTTTATCTCTGTTTCAAATTTCATTGTATGGAATTCCCAACTACACCGACCTAGAGGTGCATTTCACTCTATTAATTATCTCCTGCAATCTGAGACGTTACCCGATACCCTATAAAAGAGAGCAAGAATATATCCGATGTTTTGGATGGTGGCAAGTTCATAACCCTGTATATGAAAATAAATTTTATACCTTTATTCTATATCCCCTCCCCGTGAATTCTATTAAAATGGTGCCTATGAGTAAACGAATACGAGCGTGGCGCAACTTTTTGGGTTTTCTATTAAAGTTGTCAATCCTGCCCTATGTTTTGTATGTATCTCCTGAATACCTGGTGGATCATAACATTTCACCACTCAGTTCGATTCTGGGGCCAATCCTCATTGGGATTGGTATCGCTGGTATCATTATCTCTGATCTTCTCATTCTCAGGTTCGGTGATGGCAATCTCCATCTATCAAAAACTGTGACACGGTTAGTGGATGTTGGCTTTTATGCCAGAACACGACATCCATTTTTTTGGTTTTTCTCAATCTATCAATTGGGTGTTTTTGTCCAGTTTACTGGTTTTACCTGGCTGGTCACACTGCTATCCCTGGGGATGTCACTCCTCTATCTCATCTACCTGCTTCTGATACAGGAAACCTTGTTACGGAAAACCCTGGGAGATCGATATAAGGATTACAGGGCACGCACGCCATTCTGGTACTGGAAGTTGCGTATTCCTGAAAATTTAAAGGTCGAACTTCGCCCTCAGCTTGTCTGGCTATTTGGAATGTTGGTTTTAAGGTTCTGGTACAGAATTCGGTTAAAAGGATCAGAAAATATACCCCATGATCGACCCTTTTTGCTCGTTGCCAACCATGAAAGCTATCTAGATCCATTTCTCTTTGGTATTTTCGTACCTTTTGAAATCAAATTTGTCACTACGGCAGATGTCTTTACAACACCTCTCATGAGATTTCTGCTAAAGGGAACGGGAAGTTTCCCCATGCGACGTCATCGACAAGATTTGAAATCTATTCGGACGATGATTCGAATGGTGAACAAGGGTCAGGTTGTCTGTATTTTTCCAGAAGGGGGACGCTCCATAGATGGTTCACCCCTGCCTATTTTGAGAGAGACATTGAAGCTGATTCAAAAATGTCGAGTACCCATCTTACCCGTTCACCTGGATGGAGCTTATGAAATCTGGCCCCGGTGGGCACCGAACCAGCGTCATGGACAGGTTACAGCCACATTTGGTCCCATGATTGAAGTTCATGATCAATCTGATCTGGAGCAACTTCAATCAAAAATCAGTGACAAAATATTTGCTCCAGATAAAACTTTTTCACCTGTTCGTGGTTCATCTATCGCTAAGGGTATGGACAATCTATTTTGGGCATGCTATAAGTGTCAAACCAGGAACTCAATTGAGGTCACATCTGGGATGACCATTGCATGTAACAACTGCGAAAGTATCTGGGATGTGGCGCAAGACTATACTCTGACTGACCGGGAACTTTCTGAATCACGTACTTCCATCGATTGGATTCAAGATATCAACAAGTCTGTATTGGACAGTCCCCTTGAGGATGTTGTTTTTCCCGGTCAGGCAACCTCCGAAAGGCTCTACCTGGAATCCGCCATTGCTCGCTATGAGAATGATGATGGGGGCTCTCTGGAAACAGACATTCGATTAATACTTACGGATAAACGGATGCTTCTCCTTGATTCAGAAGTGATTGTCCATTCATGGCCACTGCAGGTGATTACTATTTTTACCATGGATTATTTCAATGCTGTCTCAATTGGTGTTGGAGGCGTGCGTCATTCATTCAAATTGCCCCCCCAAGAAATAACACTGAAATGGCAAACCTATTTTGACACTTTGAAAAGTGAGATCAATAAATCACTCCAAAATTCTGAATACTAGCCCGCACCCTTTTCTCCCCATTTAGCACTTTTCCCAATTTCAATCTCCCTTATCTTGGCAGTCACATCAAGCGAAGAAAGGGAAATCGTGACTAAGCCATTACCTGAAATCACATTCAAAGCTGTAATACTCGGTATTCTATTATCAATGGTCCTCGCCGGAGCCAATGCCTACCTCGGGTTGTTTGCCGGCATGACGGCATCCGCTTCAATCCCAGCTGCTGTTATCAGTATGGGAGTCCTTAGGTTATTCAAGAAGCACAATATCATGGAGGACAATATTGTCCAAACGGCTGCCTCAGCAGGTGAATCACTGGCAGCTGGTGTCATTTTTACCATTCCTGCACTCCTGCTCATGGGTTATTGGGAAACTTTCAACTACCTGGAAGTTGCTAAGATTGCTGGTGTTGGTGGGTTAATTGGTGTGCTGTTCACAATTCCCCTGAGAAGAGCTTTAATTGTTGAAGCAAAATTGACGTATCCAGAAGGTGTTGCCACTGCCGCAGTCTTAAGAGCCGGACATGCGAATGAGAATAGTGGCGAGGATGAGGTTCAGGGTGGGTTAAAGTTGTTAACCCTGGCCAGTATCAGCGCGGCACTCATGAAGTTGGGTCAACAGGGATTTGCCATGTGGCATTCAGCCGTAGAAGGCGCTACCCATCTCGGTCGTTCCGTTTTTGGATTTGGAATGGATTTATCGCCTGCACTCATTTCAGTGGGTTATATAGTTGGCCGCAATATCAGTATTCTTGTCTTCGCTGGTGGATTGATATCATGGTTCATTGCCATTCCTATCTATACAGCAATTCATGGGTTTGAAGGCAATGCCCTTGATGCTGCCAATACCATTTGGGATACAAAGATTAGATATCTTGGCGTGGGTGCCATGGTGGTTGGTGGTGTCTGGTCACTGATAAAACTATTTAAACCTTTAATGGTAGGTATTAAGGCAAGTTTAACTGCCTACAGCTCTGCCCAGCGCGGAGAAGTTGTTAAGCGTAAAGAATCTGATATACCGATCAAATACGTTGGCATCGCACTGCTGGTACTCATGATTCCTGTTTTCGTGATTTACAATGATATCCTTCCAACCCCACAACTGGCGATTCTGATAACCGTTATTATGATGGTCTTTGGATTCTTCTTCTCCGCAGTGGCTGCTTATATGGCTGGTGTGGTGGGATCTTCCAACAACCCAATCTCAGGTGTGACAGTTGCTACCGTTCTATTTGCTTCTTTGCTTCTGTTAGCCATCCTTGGTTCTGGGTCTCTTCAGGGAGCCGCTGCGGCTATCATGGTTGGAGCTGTCGTGTGCAATGCAGCTGCAATTGGAGGAGACAATCTTCAGGATCTTAAGACAGGCCATATCGTCGGTGCTACCCCCTGGAAACAGCAAGTCATGCAAGTTATCGGTGTCTTGAGTGCCGCCGTCGTTTTAGGCATCGTTCTGGATATTCTACATACTGCCTACACCATCGGTTCACCTGTCCTGTCAGCGCCTCAGGCAACTCTCATGAAAGCCGTTGCTGAAGGTGTCTTTCAAGGAAACCTCCCCTGGGATATGGTCATAGCTGGTGCAATTCTTGGTGTCATAATCATCGCCCTAGATATTCGTCAGGAAAAGCGAGGTTCCGACTTCAGAATTCCTATACTCGCCGTAGCAGTTGGTATCTATCTACCTATTTCGCTCACGACTCCTATTTTTATCGGTGGAATACTGGCACATATGGGAGATAAGCTCGGTGCAACGGAAGCAACACGGAAAAAAGGTCTACTCCTGGCTGCTGGAATGATTACTGGAGAAGCCATAATGGGTATCCTGGTTGCCCTACCAATCTTTATTACCGCAGACAAGGATTGGTGGCCCTCCATCAACGGATTTGGCTGGCTGGGTCCCATATTGGTGATAGCCATCGCCACCTGGTTTATCATCACCCTTAAAACTGATAAAACTCAAGCTGGGGAAAACTGATGAAACCAGTAAGAAGAGATTTTTTACTCGCACTCCCGAAACCAGAGTTGCATTGTCATCTCGATGGTTCCTTGCGTATCGATACCATTCTCGATCTTGCAGAAAAAGATGGGATTGAGCTACCCACTACTGATCGAGATGAACTGCTTAAAGCGGTCGCAGTTCAAGATCGAGTCAAAGACCTGGAAGAATATCTGGATAAATTTCAGATCACACTTGCTGTTTTGCAAACACCCCAGGCTCTGGAGCGTGTAGCATTTGAACTCGCTCAGGATGCTGCAGAAGAAAATGTTCGCCACATAGAAGTTCGTTATTCCCCCATTCTTCACCTGGAGAATGGGATGACGCCCATGGAGTCCCTGGATGCCGTCATCCGAGGGCTTCGAAAGGCTGAATATGAATTCAAGATTAGCACGGGTGTAATCATTTGCGGTATCAGGAATTTTTCAATCGAATCATCCATAGAACTGGCAGAATTAGCCATTGCTTACAAATATCGAGGGGTTGTCGGGTATGATCTTGCAGGGGCCGAAGAGAACTTCCCGGCGAAGGATCACCTCGAGGCATTTTATCTCATCAGAAATAATAATGTTAATGTAACCCTGCATGCTGGTGAGGCGTATGGACCTCAATCTATTCATCAGGCGATCCATTACTGTGGCGCTAACCGCATCGGCCATGGTACTCGTCTGCGTGAGGATGGTGATTTAATGAATTATATCAACGATCACCGCATCTGTCTGGAAGTATGTCTCACATCCAACTTTCAGACCGGTACTATAAGCAGACTCGAACAACATCCCCTGAAGTTTTATCATGATTATGGTTTAAGAATTAGCCTCAATACGGACAACCGATTGATCAGCGGGGTGAGTCTGGTTGATGAGTATATGCTAGCGCACAAAACCTTTAATTTCAACATGTTGGACTTCAAAGACTTTATTATCAGTGGATTTAAGAGTGCCTTTTTAGAGCATCGAGAGAGAACCAAACTGATTAAAGAAGTCGCTCATCAAATAGATGATTATCTTGGTGTTGGCTCCCATAAATATTAAGGGTACATCATGAAATTTCTATTTTTGAATTCAAAGTTGATGGGTCATGGGGACGAGATGCTTGGAGAAAAACTATTAGCGGTGTTCTTAAAAGAACTAGCAGCTTCAGACCATCAAATTGATCTAATCGGATGTGTAAATGGGGCAGTTTCACTCACTACCCAAAACGGTGATGCACTGGATTCGTTGAAAAAACTTGAAGCGAAAGGTGCAAAAATTGCATCCTGTGGTACATGCCTGGATTTTTATGGACTCAGAGACCAGTTGCTGATTGGTAGCATTGGAACCATGCAACAAACCGTTGAAATAATGAATACAGCGGATAGGGTCATCCGCCCGTGTTAACTCATTTAAGCTTTGAGAGTATACCCACTTTGATATTCTCAGGAATATCTGAATGACAGGATGAGTTACACCCTGAACAACTGATAGACTCATTTTTGGGTGCTTTGCCAAGATTCACAAAGTAGCGTAGCGTAAACCACGTCGCTATACTAACAATCACGGTGACCAGGATTGTGTCTATCAACTCAACCAATTGAACATTCCTCCAAAATAGGTCACAGCAAATGCCAGAGCATAAGCCAGACCGATAGAATACGCGATTGAAAAGATAGTATAAGCCCAGGTCCCGGTTTCACGTTTGATGGCGGCAACCGTTGCCAGACAAGGTGTATACAACAGAGTAAAAACCAGAAAACTCAGAGCCACCAGAGGTGTCATTCCTGAAGACCTTAATCCGCTGATGACACCCTGGCTACCCTCATCAACATCTTCACCCACTCCAAATAGAACTCCATAGGTCGAGACAACAATCTCCTTGGCAACAAATCCAGTTATCAGGGCAACACTCTCCCGCCAGGTAAATCCCAGAGGAGCCACCAGGGGTTCAAGTATTTTTCCTACCTTGCCAATCCACTTTTGCTCAGTGATTTCTCCTACCTCTTGCTGACGCAATGCGTAGAGATCCGTCGTCTGAGACATAACGAGTTCTTCCTTGAGCTCATGGAACTGTGCATTTAATTCATTGAAACTTGTACTGGATTCATAGTCCAACATTTCAGAATGATATTCTTTTCTATCCTTTTCCACAGAAGCTTTAAATTTGACTTCCAGGGTTCTAATTTTTTGGTTGTAGTCTGTTGCGATAACACTTTTCTCATGGGCATAGTCTCGGTCCAATTCAACTTCTTGCGGAAAGTATCCCAACACCCAGATGATGATGGAGCCAACCAGGATCACTGTACCCATTTTCTGAATAAACAGATAACCCCGCTCCCAGGTATGCAGAACAAGGGATCTCAGAGTGGGGCGCTGATAGGGAGGTAATTCAAGGACAAAGGGCTTTGACATCCCCTTCAGGATCGTCTTGCTGAATAGTTTTCCACTGGCAATGGCAGCTACAATTCCCAAAATATACATGGAGAAGATTACTGTTGCAGCATTCTCAGGAAAGAAAGCTCCCGCGACCAATACATAGACCGGTAAACGAGCTGAACAGCTCATAAACGGATTTATCAGAACCGTAAGGATACGATCCCTTCTAGATTCAAGGATACGAGTACCCATGATGGCAGGGACGTTGCATCCAAACCCCATGATCATGGGGATGAAAGCTTTTCCATGTAAGCCAATATTATGCATCACACGATCCATAATGAAGGCGACTCGAGCCATATAGCCTGAATCCTCCAGCATGGCGATAATGAAGAAGAGAATAAAAATATTGGGGAGAAATATGGCAATGGCTCCTACGCCACCTATTACGCCATCAACCAGTAAACTTGAAAACATACCGTCTGGTAGAATACCTGAGAAAAAGTTCATCATGGCGACAAGACCCGCATCAATCCAATCCATGGGAATCGAGCCAATATCATAGGTCACTTTGAACATGAGCCACATGAGGATAGCAAAGATGGGTAAGCCCATCCACCGATTGGTAAGCACTCGGTCAATTTGCCTGCTATAATCTGCTGACTCATCAGGGCGCTCGATCACGCATTCTCGTATAGCTCCCTGGATAAATCCATACCTGGCATGAGAAATCACCGCTCGGCTAGTATCGTTAAACAAACGCTCTAGGCGAGTGATTGAGTTGCTGGCCAGCTCTAATATTTCTTTCCCGTTTGACAGTTTTCGAACATCGTCGCGGTTTTGTTGATCAGCTTCCAGAAGTTTTACACTGATCCATCTTGAATGATGCTTGGAGAGTTCACTTTCTTCCAGTAAAGATGAGAGTCGTTGAATTTCATCTTCAATATCTCTTGGGTAGCTGACCTGAACGGGACGCGCCTTCTTCGAAATCTCAGTTGCAACTCTTAATATTTTTTCCTTGAGAAGATCTAAACCTTCACCGGTGCGTCCAACAACAGCTACAACAGGAGCCCCCAGAAGAGTTGCCAGGGTATCTACATCAATTTCCAATCCCTTTTCCTCAGCCATATCCATCATATTAAGGACGATGACCATGGGTTTCCCAAGTTCGATGAGCTGGGTTGTGAGAAACAGATTTCGTTCAAGGTTTGAGGCATCGATTATGTTTACAACCACATTGGCATCATCAGAAATTAGATATTGTCGAACGATGACTTCTTCTGCAGAGAAAGCAGTTAGGGAGTATGTACCAGGCAGATCAATAGCATTAAATTTATTATCCTGATATTTATAGTGCCCCTCTTTACGCTCGACTGTTACACCAGGCCAATTCCCCACATGCTGTCTGGCTCCTGTAAGCGCGTTAAAAATAGTGGTTTTACCACAGTTAGGATTTCCTGCAATGGCAATATTATAATTCATATCAGCTGGTTCGCTCCACTGCAATTTTCTGGGCGTCAATCCCCCGTAGGGAGAGGTGATACCCTCGCACAATCAATTCCAAAGGATCTCGAAGGGGTGCATATTTATCTACACTGATCTCAGCATCTTTTGTTAAGCCCATCTCAATAAGTCTCAGTCTGAATTGCTCACTTCCACCAATCTCAAGAATCCGACCTTTTTCACCGGGTTTCAGATCACTCAGGCGAAGTCCATCCTTATTCTCAGTGGATATTCGATGACGTGGTTTTTTAAAATTGAACATTTAGTATTTCCAGGGTGTTGTCTCCGGTATTTATTCAACCGGTTTTATTTCGTGAGGGAACTGCAGTCAGAACAAGTTCCAAAAATATGCATAGTATGGGTTGATGGGGTAAAATCATGTTCTTCACAAACTGCAAGTTGTTGTGCTTCCATTTCAAGATTGAAGAATTCAATGACTTTCCCGCATTGCTCGCAGATCAGATGATCATGGTGTTCATCCTCACCTTTGCTACGTTCATAGCGCATACGACCATCACCAAAATCCAATTTGGAGACCATCGCTTGATCAACCAGTGCTTCAAGACTACGATAGACGGTTGCTCGGCTTACATTTTTTTGCCGTTCACGTAACTCCAGATAAATTTCTTCCGCATCGAAATGCTCCTGGGTTCCTTCGAGTAGTTTGAGCAGGGCAATTCTCTGCGAAGTCGCCTTTAACTCATGTTCGTGGAGTACTTGTTTTAATTCTTGATTTTCTGCAGCAGACATAATTAGATCTCCCTTCCACACGAAAATAAGAATGATTCTCATTTACACAAGTGCAAATAAGTCTCATTTAGTTTTGTGAAATTAGAAAAGTGGAGTTGGCGAGGTGGGTTCACTGCGAATAAGCAGGAGGAAAAAAGCATCTTTATTAGGTGATTATGGAAACAGAGCTATTTAGTCTGAGACATCAAGATTGGCAAACTTGGCAATCAACTTCTTTTTGACATTCCCCTGAAACATGACGGTAACCTTGGCTTCAGGACCAGAGCCCTCAACGGACAGAATTTTACCTTTGCCAAAAATTTTGTGACCGACCTGCATCCCTGCATCGTAAACCCCTGGTTCTCTTTGATTGAGTGTCCCAAGCGCACGACGCATTCCAGTCGTCTGTTTTGCGGCAGGCTTAGTGGGTTTAGTTCGTGTCACAACGGCTCCAGATTTCCGGCGATATTCCTTAGTTGAAAAATCGCTAATGCTACGTGTTGAATAGTCAAGTAATTGGGCAGGTATCTCTTCAAGAAAACGGGAAGGACGACTATACATTGTCTCTCCATAACGTTGCCTCATTTGAGCACCACTTAAATATGCACGTTCCATGGCTCGTGTCAAGCCCACATAAAAAAGTCTTCGTTCTTCTTCTAACGCCTCAGTTTCCTCTATTGAGCGCTGCAAAGGGAACAATCCGTCTTCCATTCCAGTCAAAAATACTACTGGAAATTCAAGACCTTTGGCACTATGCAGCGTCATGAGTGTGACCTGTTGTTTATCCTGGTTGAACTTGTCAATATCGGTAAGAAGCGAAACTTCTTCCATGTACCCTGTCAGGCTAGGTTCTTCAGCACGCTGAGCATATTCTGAGACAGCGGAAAGTAGTTCATAAATATTGTCTACCCGTACATCACTTTCAGCTGTTGCCTCAGCTTTGTACATATTCACAAAGCCAAGTTCATCAACAAAAACTCGCGCCCACTCCTCGAGATTCAGCTCTTTTAAAAGACTAGAGTATTTCCCGATAAGCTGCACAAACTCAATCACTTTATTGAACGCCCTGGTAGGCAAACCATATTCTTGAGCCCGGGTGGCGGCACTAAAGAGAGAGATGCCCTGATTGGTTGCGAAGGCAGCAATGGCCTCCTGGCTGGTTTTGCCAATCCCCCTGGTCGGCTTGTTAATGATTCTCATAAAACTAATATTGTCTAATGGGTTTACGATAAGCCGAAAATAACCCAGGATATCTTTTACTTCCAGACGGTCATAAAATTTTGTTCCGCCAATAATTTGATAGGGAACACCATTCCGACGTAAAACATCTTCAAGCGGACGGGACTGGGCGTTGGTGCGATAGAGTAGTGCGATATCCTGAAATCCATGGTTATTTCTTCGACACACCGACTGTATTTCATCGACAATGAGGCGTCCCTCATCTAACTCATTACGACCTTCCAGAACTTTGATGATTTCACCATCACCACTCTCGGTAAAAAGTTCTTTTGGTGCACGCTTCTCATTTTTTGATACAACTGCTGAAGCTGCAGTCAGGATAGTCTTTGTTGAGCGGTAATTCTGCTCAAGTTTAAACATCTTGGCGCCTGGGAAATTCTGCTGGAAATCAAGAATGTTGCCTATATCAGCCCCACGCCATCCATAAATGGACTGATCGTCATCTCCTACCACACATAAATTTTTATGTTCATGGCTCAGAGCCTCAACAAAAAGGAACTGTGCTTTATTGGTATCTTGATACTCATCTACCATGATATACTTGAATTGATCCTGATATTTTTTCAGGATATGGGGGTTCTTTTCGAATAACTCCAATGGTTTAAGTAGCAGGTCATCAAAATCCATAGCGCTACTATTTTTCAACTCAGCCTGGTACAAACCGTAGATTTTTGCTACCGTATCATCAAAGGTAGATAGAGCTAAATCTGATGCTTCAGCCGGAAAGATCATCTGAGATTTAAACTGTTTAATATTGTAGAATACTGAATTGGGCTTAATCACATCGGTTGAGATATCCAGATCCTTCAGAATCTTTTTTATAACTTTTTGACCATCTTCATCATCATAAATACTAAAGGATTGCTCATATCCAATATAGAGTGCTTCTCTTCTGAGGATCCTGGCGCAGATGGAATGAAAGGTACCCATATTTACGTGTGCAAGGTTTTCACCGAGAATTCGCTTGATGCGTTCACGCATCTCACCAGCTGCTTTATTGGTAAAGGTTACTGAAAGAATTTCATGGGGCTGCGCAGTCCCGCTATGAATAAGATTTGCGATGCGGTGGGTCAAAACCCGTGTTTTTCCACTACCGGCACCGGCGAAAATAAGTACGGGACCCTTTAGAGCTTCAACTGCGGCTTGTTGTTGTGGGTTAAGTCCTGCCAGGACATTGTTCATCGAGAGGTTCTCCGGCGTTGATAGCGATTCACTTTATTATTGTGCTCGCGAAGGGTTCTAGAAAAATCGTGAGCACCAGTCCCATCATTTTTTCCGACAAAGTATAGATAATCAGTCTCTTCTGGGTTGAGGGTCGCCATGATGCTTGCCAATCCAGGATTGGCAATTGGACCGGGAGGTAATCCTCGTTTGAGATAACTATTATAGGGGTCATTTATTGAGAAATGTTTACGCTGGATGTTTCCATTCCATTCACCGCGTCTAACCAGCATGTAGATCAATGTGGGGTCGCATCCCAGAAGCATGTTCTTTTTAATCCGATTATGATATACACCTGCGACAAGACCACGTTCATCTTCTCGGGCTGTTTCTTTTTCCACAAGAGAGGCAAAAGTGATCAGTTTCTGCAGGTCAAAACCAAACTTTTTAGCAGAATCCAACATTGCGGAATTGATGCTCGCTCTGAATTGAGTCACTAATTTTTTTAAGACCATAAACTCATTACTGTTTTGTAAAAACCGGTATGTCTCTGGGAAAAGTGTGCCTTCCAGATGTGTAAACCCTTCACCAGCCAGACTCAACAAGGTAGAATCTGTGAGCAGTTTTGACATTGCCAGGGAATCCAAGGACAACTCCCGGCTTAGAATTCCAATAATCTCATCTGATCTTAACCCTTCCGGGATGGTTACAGACACCTCAACTGCTTTTGCATGCGCCAATGCTTCAATGGCTTCTGTGTTGGTTAGCCCTGTCTTCATCACATAAGCTCCTGGATAGATAGCTCTGGTACGTTTCAACAGACGTGCTGCCATCTTAAAGGATTGTGCTGAGGAAATAATGTTTGCCTCAGAAAGCTGGTTTGCAATCTGGCTCAGGGAACTACCCTCCAGGATTACGATCTCAATTTCCTGAACATCGGGTTCTGGTGGTCTTGAATCGAAGACGATATAGAGACTGACAATGCCAACGAGGGAGAGAATGATCAGAAAAGTTGTAAGGTGTCGCAGGATAGTTTTCAATCCATTTTTCCTTTCTAAAGTCTATCAATATAGAAGGGGTGTTTTGACATGTCAACGAGTGTAAATTTTTAAAGAAAATTTGATTTTTATTTTGCGCACCTATTTGTCACCATCTATATTCGCCGCGCTATGAGAAGTGAAGGCAACAAAGACACCAAACATTGGCTCTCAGAGTTACCCTTCACACGTACAAATTATTTTCTTTTCATAGCAGGGCTTTTTGTCATTATTCTTGGATATGTTTTAATGGGAACTGGAGAATTAAACAGCACACAGTCATTGACTGTCTCCCCCATTGTTTTACTTATTGGCTACCTGGTTATTTTTCCAGTTGCCATCATGTACAAGAAGAAAGACTAAGCCGTTTGAAATTTTTGGGATCGTAGTTCAGCTTGGTTAGAACGCCGGCCTGTCAAGCCGGAGGTCGCCGGTTCGATCCCGGTCGGTCCCGCAAAAAGCCCTTGAGAAATCGAGGGCTTTTTTGTTTTAACAAGACATCCCATCATAACGATTTGCCACCTGTTCTTCCTTTGCTTCGCTCATAAGAGGATAGATCCCATGACGGGGTGTCTTTTACTTCCAGGAAAGAATATTTCGCATATCTTGGAATGAACTTATCCACAATCTATTGTAATTCCCTCTCGGGATATATCTTCATTTCGAGAATCAGAAGAGAGGACAAGATATTGGTTAAAATCAAGAATATTATTTCAGCACTTGTATTCATATTTGCCATTTCTTTCATATTTTTTTCCGCATTACATTCAATAGATGAACCTCTGGAAAGAGATCTCACCACTTATGGTTATATAGGACATAGTCTGCTCCAGGGTGAGCGATTGTATACAGATCTCTGGGATCATAAACCTCCCGGTATTCACCTCGCATTTGCCCTTGCAGAACTCATTTGGGGATATGGACAACATTCTATCACCTTTTTGTGGATCGTATTAATGATCATAACCACGATGTTGATCTTTCTAATTCTTGAACGAATCTCAGGTTGGCAGGCTGGCTTAATGGGTGTCGTGACTTGGGTGTTGGCGGCTAACTCAGCCTATCTACAAGCCAATCAACCCAACACTGAAATTTTTCTAAACCTTTTTACCCTTGTGGCAATGCTTGCGCTCGTTCAAGATACAGTACCTCGTATCGGACACTTACATTTAGCGGGTTGGGCAATGGGAATTGCAACCCTGTTCAAACCCATCGCAGTTTTTGTTCTCGCTGCTTTAGCTCTATACAGTGTACTACCGAGCAAGCGATCTTCTGAGCCATGGACGTTCAAGACAAGCGTTCTGAGAAGTTTAATACTCGGCTACCCTGTGGCAATACTCTGGTTCATCATGCTAGGGTATGCCTTTGTTTTAAACCGGTTTGAGGATTACTGGGATATTCTGTTTGTCTACAATAGTCAATATTCTGGTAATTCTCTTCTTAACATTTGGTCATTTTTCACACATCCTACCAACCTATTTCCACGTGCACTGTATGGGATATGGGTGCTGGTAATATTCGCAATCGCCTGGCTCTTTGTGGGCTCACAGTCAAGCAGGATTAAGGTTCCACACAGCTTTTTTATTTTCAGCGCTTTTGGAATCCTTTTTGGAATTGGAAGTCTTGGTCGTGTTTTCCCTCATTATTACCAAACGCTATTCCCAGTTGTCACCATTTTCTCCAGCCTGCTACTGGTTTACATATACACCGAAATGAATGTTGAACGATGGTGGCGCCGGAGTTTGGGAGTTGGGATAAGCCTGTTATTCCTGATCACAGCATTTGATCATCAAAAGTCATTTTTCCAGCTGAGCTCCTTGGAGTTATCCCAGGAAAAATATGGCGATCAATACATTGATGCCTGGGAAATGGGTAAGGAAATAGCCGGGTTGACAGATCCATCTGAAAAAATCTATTACTGGGGATCTGAATCTGGTATTTATTATTATAGTCAGAGACAATCCGCATCTGGAATATTTTACAATTTGCCTGTAACAGATAAGCGAAACAAAAATTCATCTCAAATGATGGATCGAATCATCAATGACCTTATCGCCACTCCCCCTGAAGTATTTATCTGGAACACGAGGGAGGGCAATCTTGAAAATCATCCTCTGGCTGATTTTGTAAATGGTGGATATTATCTTCTTGGAAATAGATCTCAATATCAAGTTTATGTAAAGAATATTAATTAAGTGAATTTTAAAACTTATAAATATGTCGTTGCAGGAAGTGGCTTCTTTGGGGCAGTCGTAGCTGAGCGAATTGCTAGCAAACTAAAACAACCCGTCCTCATCGTGGAGAAGCGAAACCACACAGGGGGTAATTGTTACTCCAAAGATCACGCTGCTACAGGTATCCACTACCATCCCTATGGCACTCATATTTTTCATACCAGCAATGAACTGGTTTGGGAGTACATCAATCGATTCACTGATTTTAATGGGTATCACCATCAGGTTCTAACTACCTATAACAACAAGGTTTATCAGATGCCCATAAACCTCGAGACAATAAATAGCTTTTATAACCTTAATTTGAAGCCATTTGAGGTAGTGGAATTCATCCAGGGGGAAGCAGCAAAATCTGGGATCAATAATCCTCAGAATTTTGAAGAAAAAGCAATCAGCCTCATGGGGCAACCTTTGTATGATGCTTTCATCAGGGGATATTCCATCAAGCAATGGGGATGCGATCCAAAACAAATCCCATCTTCAATTCTCAAAAGATTGCCCTTCAGGAGTGATTACAACGAAAGCTACTTTTTTGACCCGTGGCAAAGTATCCCCACACATGGCTATGCATTCATTTTTGATAAGTTGCTTAAAAACCCTCTGATAAAAGTTGAGCTTGGGTGTGATTTTTTCCATATCAAAAGCCACATTTCCGAAAATGCACTCGTCATATATAGTGGTCCTATTGATAGGTTATTTTCATACAAGTTTGGACGATTGACCTGGAGACGACTATCCTTTAAGGAACGGGTGAAAAATGTAAGAGACTTCCAGGGGACATCGGTAATGAACTATGCAGAGGAAAGTGTTCCCTATACAAGGATTCATGAGCCACGTCACCTTCATCCTGAGCGAGACTATCCAGTCAATAAGTCGCTGGTGATCCAGGAATATTCGCATGCTGATAATGGTGAAGACCCATACTATCCCCTGGGTGGAGATGCCAATACTGAATTATTAAATAAGTATAAAGCTGAGCTTCAAAGACACAAAAATTTGATAGTTGGTGGTCGATTGGGGGATTATAAATACTACGATATGGATCAGACCATCGCCTCGGCATTGGATACTTTCGAAAAGATAAGGTCCACCCATGATGGATGAACCGAATAGAGATTCTCTGGCAGTTGTTATTCCTGTTTACAATGAAAGGGATATCATCTCAGAAGTAATTTCAGATTGGGATACGACGCTCAGGTCTCTGAACATTCATTATGAGATTCATACTTATGATGATGGCTCAACTGACGACTCACTGCATGTGCTAAATAGTATGGCAAGTCAGTATGATAGTCTAGTAGTGCACACGAGCATAAATGCTGGTCACGGTCCTACCCTACTTAAAGGTTATACACGGGCTCTTGAATTTGATTGGATCTTTCAGATAGATTCTGACGGTGAAATGACTTCCGAATTCTTTGAAAAATTATGGCACTCTCGATCCAGCTATGATTTTTTGCTCGGAGGCAGATCACAACGCACCCAGCCTCTCTCTCGGAAAATTATAAGTTTTATATCCAGGTCCATCGTTTTCACTTTGTATGGGAGGGGAATTTGGGATGTAAATTCACCCTATCGATTGATGAGAGTCTCGGCTTTCCAGAAATTTATTCAAACTATTCCAGCTCAAACTTTTGCTCCAAACCTGATCCTATCAGGTCTCTCAAATCTGGAAAAACTTCGCTACTTAGAGATTCCCATTCCCCATCAAAACCGTCAAACTGGTGAAGTTTCTATCAAGAAGTTGAGTTTACTAATTGCAGCGTTCAAATCACTTGTACAAACCATCAATTTCAGATTGCACCATAGTAAATAATTAACCCAGCCAGGATTGAGCTCCTCCATCTCTAATTATCCTGAACTCAACTCCTCTTAATGGGGGCTTTTGCATCTGCGAATATCATCCTTACTCCAAGGTATATCATTTCGGTATACCAAAACAACCTCTCCGTTAATCGCCACCTCTAAACCACACCGTAACCCATTGATAATATTGACATGTGATCTCGAATGAATGACTTGGCATATGGTTTGACAATTAAGGGGCGGATAAAGAAAACGATAACTGAAAGGTTCAACACGATGCGAAACATTATTTTACTGGGATTCATACTCCTCTTAATCATCAGCCATGGACTGGCTGATCAATCCCAGACAGATCAGGAAAATCACCCTTCACCAGATGCACCCGTCCCAATTGCATTTTCAATCGTTGGGAGTTCCAATCCAGGAATAAATCTATTCTATAATCGAACAGCCAATTTACATATCTCGCTCTTCTCGGGAAACGTTAAGAGTGTACAAGGGCTACAGGTTGGTGGCATAAGCAACTTTGTCAGGTCTGATTTTTCTGGTTACGATGCAACAGGTATATACTCCAGAGTAGGTGGTGACTTTTCTGGCGCACAAGTCTCAGGTGTTATCGCACAAGTAGAGGGCGACTTTTACGGGTTGCAGGAAGCAGGTATTTTTGGCTATGCAGGTGGTAACTTTTTTGGCTTACAGTCATCAGGCATTGCGAATAAAGTCGATGGTGATTTCACCGGACTCCAGGTCAGTGGGATCAAGAACCAGGCTAACAATGTGAAAGTTTTACAGATCGCAGGTGTTCTCAATGAGTCTAATGATGTCCACGGTGTTCAAATCTCAGGGGTCGTTAATAAAGCGAAACATGTACGTGGCGTTCAAATTGGTCTTATCAATAAATCTGAGACCCTTGATGGTATTGCTATCGGTCTTGTGAACCTTTCTGAAACAGGAAGTGTTAATCTAGTGAGTTGGGGCTCACCCTCTGGAACCATCCACGCAGGAATTAAATTCGCTCCAAACAACTATTGGTTCACGATCCTAACACTTGGAAACACACAGGGATTAGAAGAAGATCAGATATTAAAGGTTTTCCAGGGGCGGATGGGTTTCCATTTCGATATCGTTCCAAGATTATATGTAGAAATCGATCTGGGTGGTGGAAATTCATTCTCAAATAACCTATCAGAATGGAATGATGAGAGTAGTTATCAGAGTGTAATTGAAGCCCGAGTATCAGCTGGATACAAAATTGGATCCCGCCTGTCCGTGTTTGGGGGTGTGTCGAATACAAAAATTGGCGAAGATTTAAGTTGGCTTCATCAGGATTCCGGGGAGTTACGACCCTTCTTTGGTATCCAAATTTAGAGGTTTTTCGTAAAATGATACAAAAAGCCCCACGTAACCATGGGGCTTTTTTAATTTTTGCAACGTCCTGAAAAAAGTTGACAGAAAGTAGAGGTCAACATGAAAGGCCAAAGGACACAGCGCAATCCCTTCACCCCAGATCCACGATATACAGAGAGCTTCAAACTCATGGTTGTGCGGGAGTTTGAGCAGGGCACGCTCAACAAGGATCAACTCTCCCTTAAGTACTCCATTCCTGGACATAATACGATCTTGCGCTGGTGCAGAAAATATGGTAAACTGCATTATCCAGCACCAAGAAGAGGTATCATTGGGAGACCCATGAAAGACCCGGCACAACAAAAGATCAAGGAACTTGAGCAAGCATTGAGAGATGAAAAGCTCAAAGTGCATGCCTACGAGAAGCTATTAGAGGTTATCAAGCGTGAGGACGGTATTGACCTCTTAAAAAAAGACGTGGCCAAACAGTTTCCGAACTTGCCGAGGAGTACAGACGAAAAGTGAGTGAGTTCTGCAAGCTGTTTGGCTATACCAGACAAGCCTATCATCAGCAACTCAGGCGATTGGCCAGTAAACGCGTTGAGGAGAGAGTGCTCTTAGATCAGGTTCTTCTGATTCGAAGAGAGATGCCCATGATCGGTACTCGCAAACTCCACTATCTGCTTGAACCCTTACGGGAGATAGAGAGTATTAAGTGCGGTCGGGATAAGCTCTTTTCTTTGCTTCGCCATGAAGGCCTACTCATAAAGAAACGACGCAAGTATACTGTCACCACCAACTCTAAACACTGGTTGAGGAAATATCCTAACTTGATCAAAGATGTTACCCCTGAAAGGCCAGAACAGATCTGGGTATCGGACATCACCTATGTCCCCGTACCCAGGGGGCATCAGTATCTACATCTCATCACTGACGCCTACTCAAAACAGATCATGGGATATGAGTTGTCTGATAATCTAGAGGCTGAATCAACGACCAGGGCTCTCAAAATGGCACGAAAGAAGAGGATATACCCCCACCTTCCCCTGGTACATCATTCTGATCGTGGACTGCAATACTGTAGCAAACTGTATACTGATATCTTAATCCAGGATCATATCCAGATCAGTATGACAGAAAATGGTGATCCCTATGAGAATCCAGTTGCCGAAAGAGTGAACGGCATATTGAAGAGTGAGTTCTATCTGGAAGAAATGCAGGGAAATCTGAATGAAAATCGTCGGACCGTGGCTCTGAACATCGCCATCTATAACCGAAAACGACCCCACTTGAGCTGCAGCATGCTAACACCCGTTCAAATGCATCAGCAGAATCAAATAATAGTAAAAACATGGCGAGAAAAAGCCTCAAGCAACCGGGTGGTCACTTGAGGCTTTTATTACTAACTTCTTGCCCTAATTATCGTCAACCCATTTCAGGACAAGACA
>JAERTJ010000178.1 GCA_016844945.1 Fidelibacterota bacterium
CTATATCTTTACGCAAGTAAGACTCCTAAATGTTTCTTTACAATAAGCGTTGACATCTAAATAAATATAAATATCTTTAAACCGATTTAAATAACTTTAATAAAATTTAGAAACTTTTTGGATTATGAAGCCTACCATTAAGATGATTGCCGAGCAAGCGGGTGTATCCACTGCTACTGTCTCGCTCGTGCTCAATGATAGACCGGGTGTTTCAGCTGAAACCAGATCGCTGGTTAAGGAAACTATTTCCAAGCTAAACTATTTCCCAAAACGATCCGCCAGTCAACTCGCCAGAAAACAAACCGGTAATATCGGCTTTATCTTGTGGGAAGATCACTTCTCTGAAATAGAGATGTTTTATTCCCAATGTTTCCTGGGCATGGAATTGGCCACCCGAGACAGTGACTATTACATCTTGATGACCACTGTGAAGCTGGATTTCAGTACGAGTACAGATTTGCCCCGTTTTCTGAAGTATGATGATGTGGATGGGGTGGTACTTGCCGGACGTGTACCTCACAACCTGGTGTCCCTGCTCGAAACCCGGAAAATCCCATTTGTTTTGTTGGATTATGAAATTCCAGGCAAAAAGCATCACAGGATTGCAATCGATAATTTCAATGGTGCCTATACTGCTCTACAGGAACTGGCCGATAGGGGTAGAAAACACATTGCCTATATAGGCGGTTCTGCCGAACACCCTTCAATCAAGGAGAGATATCGCGCCTATCTGGCTGCTATTGGAGATCTGGGTCTGGTTGCAGAAGAAGAGAAGCTGGATCGTGTATATAAAGTTGATCATGAGATCACCCGTGAAATTGGTGTGGAAGGGGTTAAGACCCTGCTGGCCAAGAATATTCCCATTGATGCCATTTTCTGCGCCAATGATACACTGGCCTTTGGTGTGTTGGAAGCGTTGAAGCGCCAGAAATACACTATTCCCGATGATGTGGCAGTGATTGGCTTTGACGATATTTATGCTGCCAGGTTTCACACGCCGGCCCTGACTTCCATCCACGTCCCCAAAATGGATCTTGGGAAAGAGGCATTTAAATTGTTACTGGAAGTCATCAATAATCCAGATCAAAGACCGCAAACACGTACCATCGCTGTAGAATGCGTCTGTAGAGATACCAGCTGAGTACATGAATATTCTTGACCAATCCCCGTTTAAAATCGGCGTCAATTATTGGCCCGCCTCCACAGCTATTAAAATGTGGTCCGATTGGCATCCAGAAGAAATAGCAGATGATTTCAAGCAAATGAGCGGAGCTGGGCTAGACCTGGTGCGCTTTTTTCTGTTTACACCTGATTTTGTTAAAAACGGGCAGGTCCAACCTCAGCAACTCGTTCACTATCAAACCGTGCTTGAATGTTTGAAATCGGCCAACCTTTATGGGGTGCCAACCCTATTTATAGGCCATATGTCCGGTCAGAATTTTCGCGTCGATGGCTGGGATGATTCAACATTTTTCACTGATCCTGATGTTTTGAAACAGCAAAAGGTCTTTATTGGTTCAATCCTGGATGCTTCCAGGGAATCAGAACATATCGCTGGCTGGTGTCTTTCCAATGAAATCCCCAACGATTTTCCAGGCAAAGATTCTGCTGAAGTGACTACCTGGGTGAAGGAAATATCTGACTTTATCCATGATATGGATTCGAGGCCCATGCTACTCGGAGATGGTGTCTGGTCTCCAGAGATCACCGGGGCAGGCCGAGACAATAATCTGGAACCCTCAGCCAATTACAGTCTGAGAGAACTGGCACCTCTGCAAGATACACTGGGTGTTCATTTCTATCCTCGATATAATGACTATTGGCCTCAGGCCTATAATTCTGGTTTTAGAATACTCATGGCTGGCTCCTGGAAAAAGGAAGTCTTTCTGGAGGAATTTGGCCATTCCATATCCATGGGTTCTGAAGAGAACCAGGCCCTCTATTATAGAGAAGTCATTTTTTCAGCCCTACAAGCTGGAGCCACAGCCGCATTAAACTGGTGCTGGACTGATTTTGAGAAATCAGATCTAAGACCCTACTTGCACAACACTTTTGAGAATCGCTTTGGTCTCCGACGTATGGACGGAAGTTTTAGACCCGCCCTGAATGAAATGCAGCAAATATCTCAATTGTCTCAGGCCCTTGCTGCAGATAACTGGCAGTTGGCACCTCGTGACAGCTATCTGATTATCCCAGCCACATTTTACCATGGCCTGCCCTTTGATTGGGATAGGGATTCCGATGAAAAATACGATCTATATTTACATACTTACGGCGCACTGGCCAGTTCCGGTGCTTTACCGATGTGCATCCATGAACCTGGTGTCCAGCACCGATCTCAGGATCATGACATCCACTTCACGCATCACACCTCCTTCGTGTTAACGCAAGCCACACTGTGGCTACCCGCATTGAAACGGTTGAGTGCGCCATTTTTTGAAAAAATTCTAGATCATGTGGAGAGCGGGGGAGTGCTCTATGCCAGTTTTGCCAACGATCACTGGATAGTTGACCTGGATGAAACCCTGGGTCTGAAATCTAATCTACGTTTTGGTTTACCTGATTTTTATCCTGAAGAAACCATCACCATTTCAAGCCCAACAAGTTGGGGAGCGGTAGGGGATTCAAAAATCACCCTCCAACTTGGATCTGCCAGGACCCAGCGTGCCATGGCCTATTTACCTGCCAAAACAGATGGAGCAGAAGTGCTGTTGGAAGATGCAGTTGGCCGTCCTCTGTTGGTGAGGAAAGTGCGCGGGGCTGGATCCATTTATTTTTCACTGTTTCCTTTTGAAATGCTCATGATGCAAACTTGTGATGATGCTGTAAGAGACTTTGTGACAGCGCTTTACGCAGGAATCCGTGAAGAGAATCTGAGCCAGGGGTCAAGCTGCACCGACTCAGCAGGTGAATTTTTACGCTTCAATCGGAATCATGAAACCAAAGAATATTTGTTTAATCACGCCTGGGAGCACCGCGCTTTCGATGTGCGATTAAGGAATAAAGAGAACATCATCAAGAATTTTCGGGTTGAATTGCCCCCGAAATCTTTTTGTGAAGTCGTTGATACTACAAACCATTTATCGGAGGAAAAGGGATACATGGAGACAGGTAGTATGGCGAAAGAAAATGGACGGCAATTCTAATAGAAGGAGAAAGAAAATGGCTATGCGTAAAATTGCTACCATGTTACTCGTGATCTGTCTGGGATTTGGATTTGCAGAGAATCTGCTGATTAATCCTGGAATGGAAGATCAGACCCCTGCATTCTGGACACCATTAAACGGTACTTTTGGAACTGATGTTGGTGTTACCGATGCAGCCATGGCTTATGCCGGATTGCATTCGTTTATGATTACCAAGTCTGCTGCCACAACT
>JAERTJ010000179.1 GCA_016844945.1 Fidelibacterota bacterium
AATTATTTCCATGCAGTTATCATGATCGAGGTGAACATGCTGAGAGGAGATAATGATGGAGTAATAGTCGTGTTGTAGTTCCATGAGTTTGTTTACGAGTTGTCCATGATGGTGATCATAGACGAAAGCGATGGCACCAGCAATAATCTCATCCTCGTGCCATTGTTCTCGAACCAGAGCCTCTCGCATGAGATCACGTAAGGCTTCTGATCGATTCTTATAATTTCGTTCTTTGATAAATTCATCAAACTTATCTAACAGGTCTGCCTCAACAGATACGCCAAAGCGCTGTAATTTTTTCATGATTCCTCCTGTATGTAACACGTATACATAATTCGTGCCACTTGTAATCATCACAGTGAGAGAGGTTCACAGCCTTCGAGATTTTTGATCCTCATAGGTCATAAGGTAAATTGATTCAAATCTGGCATTCAAGACGGATAGAATGCATTTTCTACGCATTAAAACATGGGGAAAATAAAATGCAATATACAAAATTAGGCGAGCGGGGTCCCAAAATATCCACCATAGGATTTGGAGCCTGGGCAATTGGTGGTATGAATTGGGGACCTACTGATGATACAGTTTCAAAAAAGGCGCTCTATGCAGCACTTGACGCAGGGGTCACCTTCTTTGATACCGCAGATGTGTATGGATTTGGACATTCTGAAGATCTCATCGCAGAGGTCGTTAAGGAACGGGGCAAAGGAGATCTTATTATTGCTACAAAAGCAGGTAATGACTTTTACTATGCCGGCAAAGAAAAAGATGATGGTTATGGAGCGATTCAGCAAAATTATAAGAAAGAATATCTTATTGAAGCGGCTGAAAAGAGTCTCAAGCGACTCGGTGTTGATACCCTTGATATTCTTCAACTCCACAGCCCAGATCTTGAGAAGCTTGAAGGGGATGAACCCTGGGAGGCACTCTCCATCTTGAAAGAACAGGGCAAGATTCAACATGCAGGTTTATCTATTCAATCCTTCAAAGAATCTGAACAGGCACATCTATTGGAAAGACACAAGGATATTCTGGACTGTATTCAAGTCCGTTACAATTTGCTGGAGCGCAAGGCTGAAAAGTTGCTCTTCCCCGAAGCCATCAAAAATGGTGTTGGTGTGATTGTGCGTATCCCCATGCTGTTTGGTTTGCTCAGCGGGAAATTCAACCGTAAGAGTATTTTTGAAGGTGATGATCATCGCAGATTTAACCTGGATACTGAGAAGCTTGAAAGCT
This sequence comes from Fidelibacterota bacterium, assembly GCA_016844945.1. Lineage (GTDB taxonomy): Bacteria > Fidelibacterota > UBA8477 > UBA8477 > JABMPR01 > JABMPR01. The sequence continues at coordinate 1,237 of JAERTJ010000179.1, forward strand.
ACCTGAGTAAAATGGAATCTATGACCGATGTGTTCGAACGCTATTCTGACTGGAGCCCCGCGCAAATTGCACTCCGCTTTGGCATCTCTCATCCAGCCTGTCATGTATCCATACCAGGCGGGAAAACACCTGAGCAGGTCAATGAGAATTGCAGGGCCTCAGATATGCCTGAAGTACAATTGCTCAAGTAAGTTCACTTATGAAAAGCAAATACAGTAAAATATTAATTACGGGTGCCAGCACAGGGATTGGTAGACAGTTAGCCCTTGATTATGGGAAAGATGGATCAACGATCTGGCTTCTCGCCAGGTCAGAATCAAAATTGCTAGAACTTGCAAATGAAATTGAAACCTCAGGTGGTACCGCGAAAGTTCTGGCTTGCGATGCAACCATTGAAAAGGACCTCCTGGCAAGCCTCACTATTGCCCAGGAAGAATCTGGCGGATTGGATCTGGTGATTGCCAATGCAGGCTGGGGTGGCAAGATGAAATACCCTGGTGAGAAGAATATTGAAGTCCTGAACCAGGTGATCGACCTGAATTTAAAAGCGGCTGCACAGACGCTCGAATTTTTTGCCAAACACATGGTTGTGGCAAGACAAGGGCATCTCGTGGGCGTGAGCAGTGTGGCCGGTTTTAAGGGTGCCCCAGGCAGTGCCGCCTATAGTGCGACAAAAGCTGCGTTAATGACCTACCTGGAATCACTTCGTTTCTCAGTTAGTCCATTTGGTGTTAAAGTTACAGATATTAGACCAGGATTTGTTAGAACGCCCCTGACCAAAAATAATAAGGTCCCCATGCCTTTTTTGATGGATGCTGACCTCGCCAGCCAGAAAATTCGTAGAGCCATCGAACGCGGCTCTAAACGATTTACATTTCCATGGCAGATGGCACTCACCACCCACTTGATCAAAGCCATGCCAGATTTTCTCTATGATTGGGTGGCAGGATTGAGCTTTGGTAAAATGGCTGTTTCAGGCAGGGCAGGAAAATCTGAGGAGAATACGGTAAGCGGGTAATCCTCTAGCATATCCTGAAGGACGTATCTTTATTATAGAATCCGCCTTTTTCACGTCTATACTTGCACGATGATTAAAACCATTGATAAATATGTTTTCCGTGAATTGCTCACACCATTCATGTACTCCTTGTTGGTGCTGACAATGATATTTCTGGTCAATTTTGTCATACGCGCCATGGACAGAATTCTTGGTAAAGGATTGTCCTTCTTAGTCATTCTAGAATATATCGTCCTTAACCTGGCCTGGATTTTAGCCCTGGCAATTCCCTTGTCAGTCCTGGTTGCAGTTCTGTTGGCTTATGGACGCCTGGCTACTGACCATGAAGTAACCGCCATGCGTTCCGGAGGCATATCTTTGCCACGCATTATGGCTCCTGCCCTGGCATTTGCTATCCTGGTAGGAAGTTTTACCCTGTATTTCAATACCTCAATTCTTCCTGATGTAAATCATCGGGCGCGCTTACTCGGATCCGATATCTACCGCAAACGTCCTGATATGGATATTGTCCCTGGATACTTCATCGATGACCTGCCAGATTATAACATTCGGGTTAATGAAGTCACTGAAGCGGGTTTAAGTGGAGTTGTTATTTTTTCAAAAAGTGATCAGAGAGAACAGGTCTCAATCTTTGCTGAAAGTGGTCGTACTGAAACCATTGGTGGGCAAATCATTTTCACCCTTTATAATGGTGAGAAACATCTCCTGGATCTGGACAAACTGGATGACTATCAAAGAGAATACTTTGACTCAACACGTCTCACTGTAAAAGTGAATAATCTTGAGCTAAAGCGTCGTGAGTCAGCTGTAAGGGGGGACCGGGAGATGACCCCGGCAATGATGTACGAGCGAATTGAAGAAAATAAAGGCAGGTTTAACCGTACGATTGATCGTATGCATGCGATTCGCCTGAATAGCCCCTTATTTCAAGGGGACTCTCTCATAGATATGGTCGCCCTCCTGGATACGGTAAAACGTATACCCGTCCCTGAAAATCAAAGGGGTGATGCTCGAACCAGGACCTGGAATAGAACCATTGATAAACTTGAGAGTCAGGGACGTCTCCTCAATAGCTATTTGAAACAGGTGAATAAATATCTGGTTGAAATTCATAAGAAATACGCCATGGCTGTCACCTGTATCGTCTTTGTTCTGGTGGGAGTGCCTCTGGGAATCATGACCCGTAAATCCAGCGGGACCATTGGAGTTGCCATTGGGATGTTCTTTATATACTGGGCGGCACTTATCGCAGGTGAGGAACTTGCAGATCGTAGAAAGATGGATCCTGTTCTGGCGATGTGGGCGCCGAATGGCATTATGTCCGTAGTTGGAATCTGGATCAGTTTCCAGGTTTCGAGAGAAAGAACTGTAATAAATATCCTATGGCTGAAGACCGCTTTAAACCCATTGAACTGGAAAATATTTTCACGTAAAAATGCTTGACAAAGTAAGCATTTACAAAAGTAGGCTATCCGACTATATTGCCGATCAAATTCTTTGTTGAGGAGAGATTTTTGATGTCACTTCATACCATCGTACTTGTAAAACAAGTACCCGATACAAGCAACATCTCTGGAGATGTAATGCGTCCAGATGGGACGGTAAATCGTTCACGTCTACCAGCTATTTTTAATCCTGAAGACCGGGAAGCCCTAGAGCTGGCATTACGATTAAAGGATCAATACGGCGGGAAGGTTACCGCTTTAACCATGGGACCACCCAATGCAGCCAATATGCTAAGAGAATGTCTCTATATGGGTGCAGATCGGGTCATTCTGGTCAGTGACCGTCGTTTTGCAGCAGCGGATACACTCGCTACATCCTATGCCCTGCATAAGGCGATCAAACATATCGGGGATTACGATCTGATTTTTGGTGGACGCCAGGCAATTGATGGAGATACGGCCCAGGTAGGACCACAAACTGCTGAAAAATTAGGTATCCCTCAGGTTACCTATACACTGGAAGTACAGGACTTGAACTTAAAGAAGAAAACCATTCGCGCCAAACGAGCAATCAAAAATGGTTATGAAATTCTGGAAGCACCTTTACCTGTGCTGCTTACTGTCACCAAAGATGCTACCGTCCCAAGGCCTTATGATGTAAAACGACTTTGTACCTATAAGCGCGCTCAATCAAAATTTGAGATTGAAGCTACAGTGGATGACAGCCATGACCTGGTCTGGATGGATGAGCTCATGGAAAAAGTTAAAGCTGAGGATTTACTGATTGAAACCTGGAATATCGAAGATATTGACGCAGATGTTGCCATGTGTGGATTGGCAGGATCTCCAACCAAGGTTCATAAAGTTGAAAATGTTGTTCTGAGTGGAGCAGAATTCAAAAAGGTACCCGCTACGGCTGAAGGCATGAATGATATGATAACTGAACTGATGCAAGATCACATCTTCGGATAAGGCAAGTCATGAATACTAAAATTAAAGATATGGTGTGGGTGTTTGCAGAACAGACCGATGGAGAGTTGGCCGATGTCGGGTTGGAACTCCTCCATAAAGCGAGATCATTAGCCGCAAAAATGAATTCCCAGGTCAGCGCTGTGCTGCTGGGTCACCAGGTTGAAAATTTGGCTGAAACACTTTTCGCCCATGGTGCAGACAATGTCTATGTCCTCGATGATGCTGAACTCGAGCAATTTCGCAGCATGCCGTATGCCAACCTCATCACTAAGCTGGTTGAGGAAAAAAGACCCCGTGTGGTGCTATTTGGTGCAACCCATATTGGACGTGATATTGCTCCCCGTGTTGCCTCACATACCCGCTCAGGTCTAACTGCTGATTGTACGGAGCTCAAAATTGAAACCCTGACAATCAGAAAAGTAGAACATCCCGACCTGTTACTCCAAATCAGACCTGCCTTTGGTGGAAACATCATCGCTACCATTATTTCTCCTGATGTTGCCATTCAGATGGCGACCATCCGGGAAGGTGTAATGGAGATGGGTGAACCTGATACCACCCGCACGGGGAAGGTCATTTCAGTTCCAGTTGCCCTGGATCCCGTTGAAATAGCAGTAAAAATTATCGAAAAACACCAGGAACCTTCAGGTGTCAACCTGAAAGGTGCACCCATTATCGTAGCCGGTGGATATGGTGCTGATACACCTGAAAAATTCAAATTAATCAATGATCTGGCAAAACTCCTGGGGGCTGAAGTGGCTGGATCACGTGCTGCAGTTGATGCTGGATTGATTGACTCAGAACGTCAAGTGGGACAGACCGGGACAACCGTTAGACCAAAACTTTATATCGCAATTGGAATATCTGGAGCCATACAGCACAGAGCCGGCATGCAGGAATCACAAAAAATCATCGCTATCAATAATGATCCTGAGGCACCCATTTTTCAGGTCGCCCACTATGGAATTACTGGTGATCTGGAAGACGTGATTCCCAAATTGATTGCAGCCTACAAGAGTCAGCTCCACTAACGAGGATTAGATATGTCAAATTTTTTCAATGAAAATGAAGATATTCAATTTCAGTTCAATCGTATTGATCTTGAAGAGATCATCAGAGTTCGGGAAGATGATTATAAACAGGCTGAGAAATATACTTATGCGCCCAGAGACTACGAAGATGCCAAAGATAATTTTAAACGTATTCTTGAAGTTGTGGGTGATATAGCCGGTAATTTTGTCGCCGATCGCGCCCGAGAAGTCGATGAATTGGGCTCCACTTTTGAAGATGGAGAAGTCACCTACGCCAAGGGGCTTCAGGAAGCCATGGATCGTCTCAATCAGGCGGGACTTATGGGCTTTATCCTGGAGCGTAAATATGGTGGTCTGAATTTGCCCATCTCTCTTTACATCTTTGCCATTGAGATGGTTTCCCGCGGTGACGCCTCGCTCATGAACCTGTTCGGATTACAGGATATTTCTGAAACCATCGAGAATTATGCTTCTGATGAGATCAAAGACGAATATTTACCAAAATTTGCCAGCGGCGAGGTAACGGGCGCCATGGTACTTACCGAACCAGATGCCGGCTCAGATCTTCAGGCTGTCAAGACACGTGCCTATCAGGATGAAAATGGAAATTGGTTCCTCAATGGTGTAAAACGATTTATCACCAATGGAAATGCAGATGTAAATCTAGTCCTCGCTCGCTCAGAAGATGGAACCAAAGATGGACGCGGATTATCCCTCTTTGTCTGTTATGGTGATGATACAGTTCAGATTCGCAGAATTGAACACAAACTTGGTATCAAAGGATCACCCACGTGTGAGATGCAATTTCATGATACACCTGCCCAATTGATTGGTGCACGAAAACGTGGACTTATTTCATATGTAATGTCCTTGATGAATGGCGCTCGTCTCGGGGTGGCTGCCCAGGCACTGGGTATCGCCCAAGCGGCTTATGTGGAAGCCCGCCGCTATGCACAGGAACGAGAACAGTTCGGAAAGTCTATCTTGAATTTTCCTGCAGTTGCAGATATGCTCATCAAAATGAAGGTCGATCTGGAAATATCCAGAACACTTATCTATTCTACCGCGCGCGCTGTGGATATGCATAAAGTGAGCGAGATGGAAATGGCCAGACTCAAGGATGCAGGAGAGTCGATCACGGATATCAGAGCTCAGATCAAGCACTGGAAAGCCATGGCAGATTTTCTCACACCACTCTCAAAATTTGTTATCTCTGAAAAAGCCAATCGCATATGCTACGATGCTATCCAGATCCATGGTGGAACGGGATACATGCAGGAGTTTAATGTTGAACGCCATTATCGTGATGTGCGTATTACAAACATATATGAAGGTACTTCACAACTTCAGGTTATTGCTGCTATTGGTGGTGTGATCAAAGGTGTCGCAGATGCTCAGTTTGATGAATTCGAAACCCGTGAGTATCGTCATGAGGCAAGACAACTGGCTAATAAACTGAAAAAGATCCGCAGTTTATTGGAAAAATGTAAGACTCATGTCCTGGAGAAGGAAGACAAAGCTTATCAGGAGTTACACTCAGCCGAATTGGTTGAGATGTACGGGTCCCTTTATGTTGGATACCTGGTGTTAGAGGAAGCTTCTGAAGATTCACGGAAGATGCTCATTGCCAAAAAGTATATCATGGATGCTCTGGCAACAGCCCTCCATCATACAGAATCCATTACCAAGGGTTTTGATACTCTCTTTGCTGATGTGGAGCAAATCCTCACTAAAGAGTAAATGATCCTACAAAGGGTGGATCTATTTTTTTTCGGGCCCACCCCCTGAATTGGACATTGAGACTGCCTGGGGGGAGAAGCTCAGAGAGCCTAGCCCCACTGAAATGTCCTCGATAAACGAGGCGCTTTAGATACCAACCACAGAACTATGGACATAAAAAAAGCCCCAAACCGGGGCTTTTTTAATCAAGTTTATTTAATCAAGATCAACCCGCATTGTCTTCTCCACCATCAATACCGATGATGTTTCCAGTAATCCAGGTGCTCATACCGGCAAAGTTAAGTACGGCATCTGCTACATCTTCTGGTGTGGTGAGACGACCACCAGGGTTCATCTGAAGGGCACGGGCTATCATTTGTTCGTTCCCAGGAATTTTCCGTAGGGCAGGTGTATCTGTAACACCGGCGCGCAGTGCATTTGCAGCAATCTGTTTGGGTGCAAGTTCGAAAGCGATCTGTCTGGTATGTGCCTCAATGGCTGCCTTAGCGGCAGATACTGCCCCATAATTTGGCCAGGCAGTATGTCCGCCAGAGCTGGTCATACAGAAAATATGACCCCCTGCCTTCATAAGCTTATGACCCACAACATCCTGTGTCCAATAAATTAGTGAATGTGCCATGACATCCAGTGTCATATCCATCTGGTTCTTGTGAACCACACCACCTTGACCAGGATTAAAAACAACGGGTAAAAGTGTTCCGAAAGCTAGTGAGTGTATCAATACCTGAATAGTTCCAGGATCTTTGGAAAAGGTATCCTCCATCATTCTAATTGCTTCTTTACGTGCTCTTGTATCGGCAGCATTAATGTTAAAGAATATTGATTTTGCACCAGCAGCTTCAATATCAGCTCTGATTTCATCTACATTGTGCATCGTAGCTTTGCGATCCAGGTGTACGCCAAAAATATTGTATCCATTGGCGGCAAGTTTCCGAGATATAGCTCCCCCGAATCCACTTGATGCCCCCAAAATTAGTGCCCACTTTTGCATATTTCATCCTTTCGTAAGTCCAGCTAAAATCTGACGATGAATATAGATTTGAGCATTCCGATGCAAAGTGTTTTATTTATGATATAAACAGTCATGTAAATCACATGCGGTAGTCCACAATGCATAGCTCACTGATCAGATTACCACTAAGAAACAAGAAGACTCGAAGTACACGAATAGATTTTGTGCCTCTTTGTGTGTTGGTGTCTTAGTGGTTATTAAATTAATTTCTAATTTAGTTTTTCCAGGAAGTTTCAATTTCACCCCTCGTGGATTACTTCTACCTTTGACCATATCATTCAATCGGCTGTGAGGAGAGATATGAACGTTACAGAGAAACAATACCCTGAAGGTCATTTTGCAGGGTTGTGGATAGGGATAGGAAGTGCCATTGGATCAGGATTGGGGATAGCAATTGCCATTGCTATCGGTAATCTTGCATTTATGGGTGTTGGATTACCGATCGGGATTGGAGTCGGTGCAGCCATAGGTGTTTCCCAGGAGGCAAAATACAGGCAAGATGGAAAAATCAGACCTCTGAATGCGACAGAGCTAAAACAGCGAAAGGTAGCAATATGGGCGGGTTTTGGTTTATTGCTGGTGGGGTTCCTGGTTCTTGTTGGTATTATTCTTTCCAGATAATTTAAGTCGATGTACGCTGAGGGATTGAATTCAGGATGTCAATCATTTTACAAGCTGCAAAATGAAACATATGGAATCTCTTGCTTCCATTTCAGTGTAGATCTCAGCTTCGAGAATGTTGAAATTCCCTTTTAGGAGTCGGGCAAAACTATCTTCAGTATATTGTTGAAAATTCAAACCACTATGTTCCTCACACGTATCACCATACCATAAGGAATGCATGGCGATACCACCTTCTCTTAACACTTTTCGTTGAGCTTCTATGGATTCTGCTGTTTCTTGCTTTGATAGATGTTGGAGAACTTTATTGGAGTAGATTGCATCAAACCGACGATCAGTCCTGAGGGTAATGGCATCCAGAACCATTACATCGGCATCTGGATGTTTATCCAGGTATCGTTTGACAAAAACCTCAGAACTGTCTGAGCCTGTTACCTGGAAATGCTGTTTCAGGAGGTCTAAGTCTATACCTGGACCCATCCCCAGCTCGAGGACAGTGGATCCATTTTCGAGCCGGGTTTTAAGCTTATCGATCAATGCTCGACCATCATAGCCTTTTGCCATTTCAATATATTCATTTACACCCTTTTCAGTATCAAAATAGCCCATTCACTCCCTTTCGATTTGCCTTTCTCTTAGTATAATATTTTCCCTGCCAAGTGTCTCGATGATTCAACTCAAGATCCATGAGGTGGGTAAGTTTGGGGATATTGTAACCCCAGCGTGGAGCGATTAGAATATCATCTGGGGCATCCCCAAATAGTCTTTGTATGACAATTTCCGGGTTGAGTCGCTCCAGGATGTCGGCTACCAGTTCGATATACTCATCAGCCTGGAACAGGTGAAAAGGATGATCTTTAAAATGTTTTGCCAGTACAGTACCCTTTACAATATGGAGTTGATGAATCTTCAAAAAATCAAGCTCAAGATCATTGGCAGCCAGACCTGTTTGGAGCATCATCTCCTTGGACTCGATGGGAAATCCCAGAATAATGTGTCCTGCTACCTTGATTCCGTATTGTTTTGTTAATTCAACAGCTTTGATGACAGACTCATAGTCATGTCCACGATTCATCCAGTCCAGTGTATCATCATGGATGGATTCAATTCCATATTCAAGTGTAACATTCACACGCTCATTCAAACCAGCCAGGTATTCCAGCAGCGCTTCATCGACACAATCACTCCGGGTTCCGATATCCAAACCAATCACATTGGGATAGTTGACAGCTTCTTCATACATACGCTTCAAATTTTCCAATTCGTCATACGTATTTGAGTACGCCTGAAAGTAGGCGATATACTTTTGTACATCATAGCGATCGAGCATGAAGGGAATAGATGCTTCCATCTGAGTTGGGATAGACATGTCCTTGTTGATATAATGGGGGACGAAACTATCATTGTTGCAATAGATACAGCCGCCATGTCCTTTGGAACCATCACGATTTGGACAGGTAAAACCTCCATGCAAAGAAACCTTACGAATTTTTTCGCCATAGGTATTCTGGAGGTGATAATTGTAGTTATGGTAACGACGGTTTAACCAGATTTTTGCTTGATTTCCCGCATCTGTTGTTGAATTTGCACTCATGTCAGTATTTAACATCTTTCACACGGTTCTCGAACTTTTTTTCGACGATTATGAGTTACTTTCTTAGCGCCTCGAAAGGCGAATAACAAACCATGTTAAAAAAAATATTCTATCTGATCCTGATCACTTCCTTTGTCTTTGGACAGGGAAAAAAAATATGTACCGTTGATCACCCGCCCATCGATGAACAATCAGCCATCGTAAAAAGCAATATTTATGAAGACGTATTTTGGGTGTGTAATGACTCAGGTGATAAACCGTATATCTTTCCCTTAACCACAGAGGGTGAGATTATCATCCCTGATTTTATGGAACGGCGTTACAACGGGAAAAAGAAAAGTAAAATATACCCTGGAATTAAAATTCTGGGGGCTGTTCTCAATGACTGGGAAGCAATGGCGATGCTGAATGATACCATTGTGATTGCTGATGTAGGAAACAATGGGAATGCACGAAGAGACCTGGGCATATACTTGCTTCCAGAGCCAAACCCTCACGCTACATATCAGACGCGTTCCCTGGTCTGGTACCCTGTGCGATATGAAGATCAAAAACAATTTCCACCAAAGGATTGGGAATATGATTGTGAATCAATCTTTGTTTATAAGGGCAAAATTTATTTTTTGACCAAACATCGCGCTGATCAGCATATCAGTAAGCAGGCACCTGCTACAAAACTATACCGTATGGACACACGCTATACGGACAGGGCAAATGTGTTAAAACAAATTCAACGTAAAGAAGATCTGGGAGGCTGGGTGACTGATGCCAATATGGCTCAGGATGAATCCGGGATGGTGTTATTGGCTCAAAATCCACTGGCAACCATCATCTGGTACTTCCCAACACCTGCCAGGGGTGATCAATTTCTTAGTCAGACACCCAAAAGATACACCCTTCTCAAAGCAGATCAGGCAGAGGGTGTATGTTTTAAAGACCCCCACACAGTTATCGTCACGAACGAACAGCGGGAATGGTTTGAGGTTCCTCTGAAGGCTTTTAAAAAGTAGAGATTTGTAAGGAAATTTTATGAAGTACGAACAAATGCTAGCTCACAAACAATTGCGATTTGGTGATTTTACCCTTAGTGGCGCAATAAAAAACTATGCACCGGATTTAAAACTGGAACCTATCCATACAGAGCTCCATCTGGATGTAAACGTTCTCGGAAAATCTGCAAAGGGATACGCCCTGATTACTCTTAAGGCTAACGTCTCTGGAGCCCACACACTTAAACTGGATGCAGTCGATTTTGATGATCTTACTGTTACCAGCCCGGATGAAAAAGCCCTGAGCTATAGCTACGATGATAAAGTTATTGAACTTGATTTTGAACGTGATTTCCAAAAAGGGGATGAGGTAGTCGTTAGGGTTGAATACTCAATTGAAGCACCGATTGCAGGTCTCCAATTCTCTCAACCTGATCTGGACCGCCCTGACTTTCCCGTGTATGCCATCACAGATAATGAGACTGAACGAGCACGCTATTGGTTCCCCTGTGTTGATTTTCCAACCATACGACCAAAAATGGAGTATTTCCTGACGGCAGATGAAGAATATACGATTTTGGCCAATGGAGCTCTGATTTCTGAGGAAGCCGTTGATGGGAAAAAGACCGCTCATTGGAAGCTAGACTATCCCTGTGCTAGCTATCTTGCTTGTTTTGCCATTGGAGATTTTTCAACCTACCAGGACGAACCTCTCAGGGATATGCCCATCGCTTATTTTGCCGATAGCTCGTATACTCCTGAACAGCTCAAACGCACATTTGAACCAACCCGAAGAATGCTTATCTGGATGGAGGAAAAACTGGGGATGGCATTCCCATACCCAAAATATTTCCAGGTCGCCGGTCGCGAGATAGGTGGGGCCATGGAAAATATTTCGCTGGTTACCTGGGATGATAAATTCATGCTGGATGAAACCATGGCTAAAGAATGGCAGTACATCATGGACCTGATCAACGTTCATGAAATGTCCCACTCCTATTTTGGTGATGCAGTTGTGTCCTACGATTTTGCACATGTCTGGCTCAAGGAAAGCTGGGCAACCTACATCGAATCAGTCTGGCTCGAAGATTCAGAAGGCAAAGATGCCATGCACTGGCAGCTGGCTGAGGAAGCGCTGAGCTATATGGGTGAGGCAAAAAATCGATATGTCCGCCCAATCATCACCCGGGAATATGACCATAGCTGGAATATGTTTGATATGCACCTTTATCCAGGGGGTGCCTGGCGTCTACACATGCTGCGTCAATTGGTAGGAGATGCAAAATTTTGGGCGGGTGTCCAGGAATATGTGAATACCTATGCAGGCCGAACAGTGAAAACGCTGGATTTTCAACGTTGTATTGAGAATCATTCAGGATTGAATCTGGATAGCTTTTTTGATATGTGGTTCAGATCAAAGGGATATCCCACACTCAAAGTCAGTTTTGAATATGATAAAGACAAGTCCCGCGGGAAGTTCACCTTCGAGCAAACTCAGGTAGATAAGGACAAGGGCATAGAACTGTTTGAGATTGATCTAGATGTTGCCTGGCAGGATGCAGAGAAGAATGACCACATAGAATCTATTCATTTGAGTAAAGCACTTGAAGTGATCTATGTGAAGATGGATGAACCCAGGCATTTGATTCTCGATCCTCAAATGAAAGCCTTGTTTGAATCAGAATTTAACCCTGGAGATGATAAGCTGAGACACCTGCTTGAACATGGAACTACGGTTCGGAGTCTCATGCAGGCAATTTCTGAGCTGGCTAAAACTGGCAAACGGAAAAACCTCAGGGCTATTTCAACTTATCTTTCCTCTGAGAAACGCTGGGGCTTAAGAATCCATGCATATCGTTCACTGGGTAAGGTAGGAAATGCCTACGCCTTTGGCCATCTGGCAAAATTGCTCCTCGATGAAACTGACCCCATGGTGATTGAAGAAGCAGCCAGAGCTTGTGGCGAACATCGTAGTGTCGTTCTTAGAGAAGCAATACTGGTAAAGCTAGATCAAAAAGATTTACCCTATCGAGCACAAATGGCACTGCTTCAATCACTGGGTAAACAAAGAAACTCAGATGATATTGGACTACTGGAATCCTATGCACAAAAAGATGGCTGGAGAAATCTGGTTAGAGCAGGGGCTTATCTGGGGCTTGGTGCCAGTCGTAATGAGGCTGCCGTAGAACCGCTACTGTCTGGAATTGAATCCTCTGTCCAGTTTTATGATGAAAAGGTGGCACGTTTGTCAAGTCTGGCAAACATAAAAGATTGGTTGGCACCTCATCTTCGAAAACGTGTTTCCACAGCACTTTGTGAGGCAACAGAAGATCCCAGCTATCCTGTTCATATTAATGCGGCGAGGTTTTTGGGTTCAAGCGGCACGAACGAGGGTCTTCCTTATCTGGATGCGTTGAAAACACGCTTACCAATACAGGATTTTCCGCTCGTAAAACGTCAGATAGAAGCCCTTCAAAAAGCAGGAGATGAATCTCCAGATAAAAAAATCCAGAAGCAATTGGATGAATTGAAAGAGAAGGTCAGCGGCATGGAAAAACGGCTGCAGGAGGTTGAACCTGAAAAATAGGAAGAGCCCTTTTGTTGCAGGCTTTCTACTCTTGTTTGGATTGACCATAAGCTCCTGTGAGAAACAGGGGCAGATTCTGGTGATGGAGTTGAACATTAGTGAGCTGGTCTGCGCTGATGGGCAACGCATATTTGAAGGACGAATTCTTGATCTGGAAGGTATCAAATCGGTCACTGCTAACATTCAGACCCAAAAAGCCCAGATAAAATATCGCGATCAACAGGTTTCCGCTCAACAAATTGAGACGCATTTGAGCGATTATGGGTTTACCATTGACGGGGTTCCAGGTAATAATATTGCACGTAATCGCCTACCTTCCTGCTGTCGAGCTGGTGAACAATAAAATTCAATTAAGGATAATTTTATGATCTCCCAGGAACAGTTTAGATCCTTTTTCGATGTGGTTGACAAACGTCTTTTCTTTAATCACGCTGCTTATGCACCACTTTCAAGACCCGTCGTCAATGCGATGGATGAATTCTTCGAGCATTGGAAGTTTGGCAATCCTGCATCCTGGGATATCGCAGAAGGACACATGGAAGGCTTGCGTAGCAATTATGCCAAGTTAGTGGGGGCACCCGTCGAGCGGATAGCGCATATGGCGAATACCGTCTCGGGTGTCAATGTTCTGGCCAATGGGCTAAACTGGGAAAAAGGGGATCACATCCTGCTTTATGCAGACGAGTTTCCTTCCAACGTTATGCCATTTCTCAATCTTCGAGACAGGGGTGTGGACGTAGAATTGCTGCCTGCTTTAGATGGTCGGGTAACAGCCGATCTTTTTGCATCGGCTCTACGACCTCAAACCAGACTCATATCTGTTAGTAGTGTTCAGTATTTGACAGGCTATCGAGCGGATTTAAAAGCGATTTCAGACCTCTGTCATTCCAGGGACATCATCTTTTCTGTAGACGCCATCCAGTCTGTTGGTGTGATTCCCACTGATGTCATTGAGATGGGTATTGATTTTTTAGCTGTTGGAGGTCACAAATGGATGATGTCTCCACTGGGCACCGGGTTCCTGTATGTGACTGAGGAGTTGCAAAGTCGTTTAAAGTTAATGCATCGAGGTTATATGGGACATGTCAATCCCATAGATTTTGGAAATTTTGATCAGGAACTCAGTCCACATGCAAGGCGATTTGAACTCGGGGCATTTAACGCCTCTGGCATGGTGGGGGCGGAAAAAGCCACTGAAATACTATTAGAATGTGGTCCTGAGAGTATTTATAGACATGTTCGTACGCTTATCACCAAGCTTGAATGGGCTTTGGATGAACTTCCTTTTCATGGACTCTTCCCATTTGGAGAAAATGAAGCGAGCGGCATCTACATGTTCAGGCATGAGGATGCTTCACGCAATCAATCAATATTTGAGGCTTTGGTGGCATCTGGTGTAAACCTCTCTCTAAGAAATGGAGGGTTACGCTTTGCACCCCACTATTACAATTCTCAGGAAGAAGTGGACAGGTTTATTGCCCTCTTAAAGGATTTAGCCTGATAAGATTGGGTGGAACCCAATGATAGGATCTGCGTAAATAATACGTATCCTTAATTGTGTAAAAAAATGGATTTATAAACACGGGAGTTGTTATATGCGTTATTCACGAAGAACACGGCTTATCGCTATTCTAGGGCTGCTACTTTTGTTTTCAGCATGTGCCAAAAAGGAGTTGAGCGAAGTTTCTCGAGAAAAAATCCCCCTGACAACTAATTCCCCTGAAGCCATATCTGAGTATCAAAAGGGGATGGAATTCGCCAATACCACGCAACGAGTGAAAGCAGCCGAGCACTTCCAGTCTGCGTTGAAAGCAGATCCCAAATTTGCGTTGGCATGGATGAACCTGGCTTATGTATCTCCTGGAACAGACCTCTTGTTAGCGGCCATGGATTCTGCAAGAAAACACGCTGAGGCAGCGAGCGAGGGTGAGCAACTCATGATTAAGGCTGCCTATCTAGGTATTGAAGGGAAGACTGTTGAACAGCTCGCCGCCCTTGAAAAATTGGTGTCCCTGTTCCCGGGAGATGAAGGCGCGCACCTCATTCTGGGAAACTATCATTTCGGACTGCAACAATATCGTCTTGCCATTAATTCATATAATGCTGCTACTTTAATAAATAATGAAATGGCGATTTTGCATAACCAACTCGGGTATTCTCAGCGGGCACTGGGTAACTATGGTGAGGCTGAAAAAGCCTTTAAATATTATATCCGGTTGGACTCTGGCAATCCAAATGCCTATGATTCTTATGCTGAGTTGCTCATGGAGATGGGACGCTATAAGGAATCCATCGAATTTTATGCTCTAGCCCTGGAAAAAGATCCATATTTTGTTGCCAGCCATATTGGGATAGCCTGTAATCAGAGTTTTTTGGGTGAACACAATAAAGCCCGGTCACAACTGGAAATTCTAAAATCTATTGCTCAAAATCATATTGTTACCAGGCGTGCCCTATACACTGAAGCATCAACTTACGTCTGTGAAGGAAATCTTGTCAAAGCCATTGAAACCATAGAATCTAGTTTTGTTCTTTGGGAAGAGAGAGATGACATTGCTAATATGGCGAATGACCTCGTCGTACTTGGAAACCTTTATCTTGAGTTAGGGTCACCTGAAAAGGCACTGGCCAGTTTTAATCGCTCAACCCAGTTGATCAATGAATCAAACCTTCCACAGGCTGTTATTAACAACACCCATGCAACACACCTCTATAATATTGCCAGAGTTTTCGCTGCCCAGGGAAAACATAACCGAGCCAAAGAAACAGCAGAGGCTTTTTCTCATGAGGTAAAGCGTCGGAATAACCCGATTCAGTTGCAACTTGTGTCACAGCTGAATGGTATCCTTGGGTTAAGCAGAGGGTCTTATGAAGAGGCAATAGAACACCTTAAACAGGCGAATCAGTTAAATCCTTATAATCTTTACAGGATCGGTATCGCTTATGAAGGGTTGGGAGAGACTGCAGAATCTGCCAATTATTTATTGCGAGCTGAAGAGCTAAATGTCCTAAATAGTTTGGACCAGGCATTGGTTTTGAGTAAAACCAGATTCAAACCAGTCGAGAGCTAAATTTCAGGCAACAGGGGCGACGTGGAAGAGAATCCCAAAGAAGTGAAAGAAACTCCCTGCTAAAACAAACCCATGCCAGATCGCATGGTTATAGGGCAACTTTTCCCAGGCATAGAATATTACCCCCAGGGAATAGGCTAAACCTCCGCCTAATAACCACATAAAACCAGCAAATGGTAAGACTGCTAGCAATGGCTTAATGGCGATGATTACAACCCAGCCCATAAGCAGGTAAAATATCGTACTCACCAATTCATATCGGGGTCCAAAAATGATTTTAAAAGTAATCCCGATTAATGCCAGTCCCCAGATAACTCCAAACAAGCTCCAACCCCAGGGTCCACGAATGGTTATCAACAGAAAGGGTGTATAGGTACCAGCAATTAAAAAGTAAATGGCTGAATGGTCAAAAATCCTCAGGATTTCCTTTACCCTTTTGGATTGAAACCCATGATATAGTGTAGATGCCAGATAGAGTAAGATCAGTGAGGATCCATATATACTAAAACTGACGACTTCCCAAGCTGATCCATAAAGTGCTGCCCTGACAACCAGTAGGACCAAACCAACAACACTCATGGCAACTCCTACACCGTGGGTGATTGTGTTAGCCAACTCCTCGTAGAATGGGCGACCTCTTCTCATTTAAGGTTGCCAACTTCCTCAAAAAAGTAAACGATACTTTCAATCCCCTTGTGAAAATTATAGAGACTGAAGTTTTCGTTAGGTGCGTGTGCATTTTGGTCTGGCAGCCCATAACCCATAAGGAGTACAGGTGCTTTGACGATATCAGCAAACACTTTAACAATGGGGATTGATCCTCCCTCACGGAGAAAATCTACTTCTTTTCCAAAGGCTCTTTTAAGCGCTCGGACACCTGCCTGTAGGCCAGGATTATCCAGATCAGTGACGTAGCCAAAGCCACCATGCATGGCATCGATATCAACTTCCATAGTCTCAGGTACTAGCGATTTTGCATAAGCCGTAAATTTTTTGGCGATGTCATCCGGGTCTTGATCAGCCACCAGTCTCATAGACACTTTTGCATGGGCTTCAGCAGGGATAACTGTTTTTGCACCTTCGCCCTGGAATCCCCCCCAGATACCATTAATATCAAATGTTGGACGCGCCCAGAGACGCTCAAGATATTCATATCCAGCCTCGCCGAATAGGGCAGGGGCTCCAATACTTGAGGCAAACTCATCTGGATCAAAGGGTAAGTTTTTCAGCTTGGTGTGTTCATTTTCAGTGATGGGCAAAACGTCTTCATAAAAACCAGGTATGAGAATTCTACCATCCTCATCTTTCATTTGGGCCAGTATTTCAACCAGAGCGTTAATGGGATTTTTTACCAATCCACCAAAAGACCCTGAATGGAGGTCAGTTGAAGTTCCTCTCATGTTTACTTGGAGATAAGCCAACCCACGGAGACCATATGTGATTCCAGGGACCCCCTCTCTGAACATGGGTGTATCAGAAATAACCACATAATCAGCTGTTAACATTTCCTCGTATTCATTTATGAACGCTTCAAGGTGAGTCGAGCCTACCTCTTCCTCTCCCTCAAAGACCAACTTCACATTTACTGGCAAGCTGCCTTGTGTAGCCAGCCAGGCTTCAATGGCTTTCAAATGAATGTAGATCTGACCTTTATCATCGGCTGATCCGCGTGCATAAATTTTTCCATTTTTAATGACGGGCTCAAAAGGTGGGGAGTCCCAGAGGTCAACTGGATCCACAGGTTGGACATCATAGTGGCCATAAATCAGGAGAGTGGGTTTGCCAGGTGCATTCAACCACTCGGAATAGACAACTGGATGGCCATCAGTTTCAATAATTTTGACTTCATCCATCCCAATGCTGCGCATTTCTTTTTTCAGAAGCTCAGCCATATCACGCATGTCCTGATTATGTTCAGGATTAGAACTGATACAGGGTACTTTTAGAATGTCAATCAATTCACGTTCATACCTGTCGTGATGCTCTGCTAGAAAATCCAGTGTCTTTTTCATTTTCTAATCCTGTAATTCATTCAGTTCTTGTTGCACAAACTCCACAAGTTCTTTAAGTGTATCGGCTGAGAAATCAAAATTAATTCCCATTGTCTCCCATACCTCTGGGAGAGGTTTAGAACTACCCAGACTCAATCCTTTTATATAGCCTTCAAGCGCAGCTTTCGGGTCTTGCTTATAGAGTCGATAAACCTGGAGGGCACCGAGTTGGGCAATGCCGTATTCAATATAGTAAAAAGGAATTCCAAAAATGTGTAACTGACGTTGCCAGTTGTTTCGACGATAATGCTCGTACCCTTCCCAATTCACAATACCTGTCATGAACCTGGAGTTGAGCACCTCAAAATAATCATCACGTTCTTCAACCGTATGATCGGGGTTCAAATATACCCAGTGTTGGAAGGCGTCAACCGTTGCACACCAGGGAAAAAAGCTGATGATTCCTTCTAGATGCTCTCTCCGAGAACGGATATGGTCCTTGGGGTTATAGAACTTGTTCCACTTTTCAGCTGTAATTAACTCCATGCTCATTGAAGCTGTTTCTGCCATTTCTGATGGTGTGTCACGGTAATGAATCATGGATTCATCATTGGTCAGGAAAGTATGCATGGCATGTCCACCTTCATGACACATGGTGACCACATCACGATGGGTCCCAGCTGCATTCATAAAGATGAAAGGCATACCTGTCGTCTCCAGACCATAGTTATACCCGCCTGGAGCCTTGCCCTTGCGCGATTCAAGATCAAAAAGATCTGCAGATTGCATAGCCTTTAAATTTTCACCAAATTGAGGATGAATTTCTCCGAAAATATCAATCGCATGCTTGAGTAGCTCAGAGCCAGTTTTGAATGGTTTTAAAGCATCCTGACCAACGGGCTCACCAGAAGTATCCCAGGGACGATAATCTTCTTTATCAATCCCTAATTTTTCCCGGTGCGTCTCAGCAATCTTTTTTGCAAGTGGGACGATGTGGGCTTCGATGGCATCTTGAAAGTCGATGGCGTCCTGGGGAGAATAATCAAAGCGTTGTAACTGATCATGGCTAAAGTCGCGATAGTTGTCATAGTCTGCATTTTTCGCAGATTGAACGCGAAGTTTGATCATATCGTTATAAATCGAATCAGCTTTTTCTTTTACAGAGTAACGCTTTTCGGTGATTGCCAGCCAGGCTTCTTTACGCTTTTGCCTGTCAGATGATTGCAGACGAACTGCTGCCTTGGGCATGGGCATTTCTTCGCCATCTAAAGTTACTGTGAGTCCACCCGTTAACTGATCATACTTGGTGCTCAGCTTTGCAATCTCTGCAGAGAGTTGAACATTTTCTTCTCTAAAAAGCTCCAGCTCTCGCTTCAATTTTTTCTTGAGCTGACCAAAGCGGTTATCAGGCAAATCATTAAATTTGGGGTGATTAACGATGAGTTTTTCAACTGTATTAGCAGCCTTCTCAAGCTCAGGAGCTATTTTTGTGGCAAACAACTCATGACGATCCAGATACTCCTGATTGTCGGTTTCTCGAGACATGTTGATATAAGACCAGGCGTTTTGCTCATGGAAAACACTCAAAGTTTCACTATAGTGGACGATTAGATCAGAGAGGTTTTCGCTTGTTTCAACCTCGCTGCTTATCAATGTGTCAAAATAGGGTTTTAAATCTTCCCAGGAATTTATGGATAAATCGGTGGGTATGAAATTAGTCGGTTGGTACATATTTCTCTCCTCAAAATCAAAAGGTTTGTTCTGTAATCATTTTACTCGTGTCCGAGCATGAAACAAGGGCATTTTCTATGCCAAGCCTCTACTGACTCTCACCTGACTCGGTCATTGCGCCATCAAGTTGTGTTCTGTTGGGACATTTGCTTCTCCCATTTTCTGTTCAAAATGAAGTGACACTCATAAATATCTCACTTTTGCGACTGACATAATGGATTAACATGAAGGCGAACGGGGGTTCAGAATGGATGTAAAGGACTTAACGTAATGGAATCAACAGGGAAAAAACTCAGTTTCCTGGATCGCTATCTCACACTCTGGATACTTCTGTTTATGGCAGCAGGTGTCTTTGCCGGATATATGTTCACAGAATTAAATGATTTTTGGAATGGAATGCAGTCAGGCACAACGAATATTCCAATTGCTATTGGATTAATTATCATGATGTATCCACCCCTGGCCAAAGTACGTTACGAAAGGCTGGGGGATTTGTTTAAAGATATCCCAGTGCTCAGCTTCTCCTTAATACAGAACTGGATAATCGGACCGCTGCTTATGTTTGTTCTGGCTATCCTCTTTTTGAGCGATTACCCACACTACATGACTGGCCTCATTATTATTGGATTAGCACGCTGCATCGCCATGGTTATTGTGTGGAGCGATCTGGCAGGAGGAGATAGAGAATACACTGCTGGTCTGGTTGCTCTCAATTCCATTTTTCAGATACTATTTTTCTCTTTGTTCGCATATCTGTACCTCAGTGTATTTCCTGCCTGGTTTGGGCTTGAACTGGAGGCAGCCAGCATATCCATGTTGGAAATTGCTCAGAGCGTGGGAATCTATTTGGGTATTCCATTTTTTGCCGGGCTTATGTCTAGAATAATTCTCATTCGACTCAAAGGTGAACACTGGTACAATAAAGTATTCATTAAAAAAATCAGTCCCCTGACACTCATTGCTCTCCTCTTTACCATCTTTGTGATGTTCTCTCTCAAAGGTGAAGTAATTGTCGAAATTCCTTTCGATGTACTCAGGATTGCTATACCGCTTGTCATCTATTTTATGATTATGTTTTTTGTATCATTCTTTATGGGTATGAAAATCAGTGACTCCTATGAAAAGGTGACTTCTCTGGCATTTACTGCAGCCAGTAACAACTTTGAGTTGGCTATTGCTGTAGCAGTTGCCGTGTTCGGTATTAACTCAGGTGAGGCATTTGCTGCTGTCATTGGACCCTTGGTGGAGGTACCTGTTCTCATCGGGCTGGTGAATGTATCCCTGAGGTTTAAATCATCATTCAAAACAGGTGGGGAAAGCGGTAGGTAAGACATGCAAATAGGTGCCTATAAATTGACTTCTCTGGTAACATCCACCTTTGCTCTCGATGGGGGCGCCATGTTTGGTGTCATCCCAAAAACCCTGTGGTCCCGGCAAACCGAAGTCGATGAGTTGAATCGAATCAATATGGTCACACGCACCCTGCTCCTGGAGTCAAAAGATCGCAAAATATTGATTGATACAGGGAATGGAGACAAGTGGTCTGCCAGGAAGCGGGAAATTTTTAAGATTGAAATGGATCCCTATATCTTACCAAATAGTCTAAAACATCATGGCTTATCCGCTGAGGATATCACGGATGTCATTTGCACGCATCTGCATTTTGATCATGTCGGTGGAAATACCCGGATTGAAGATGGAAGACCTGTACCAGTATTTCCTAATGCCACCTATTGGATTCAATCCGAGAATTGGAAATTAGCCAATTCACCTTCTGAGAAGGACAGGGCTAGTTATTTATCAGAGAATTGGGCTGTTCTGGCTGAAAATGGGATGCTGGAAATCTTGAATTCAGAGCGAGAACTCTTTGATGACATCAGACTGGAAATTGTTCATGGTCATACTCTGGGTCAGCAATTGCCAGTCATCACTGATGGTAATCAAACCCTTATGTATGGAGGTGATCTGTTCCCGATGAAAGCTCATATTCCCATACCGTGGGTGATGGCATATGATAATGAGCCGATGCGAAGTATTGCTGAAAAGAAGTCGATTCTCCCCAAATTGTTGGAGCGGGATGCCATCATATTTTTCGAGCATGACCCTGAAGCGATCGCTTGCAAACTTGGGGCGACAGAAAAGGGCATCGTGGGCTCAGAAAACATAGTGATTTAGTTAAGGTTGGAATGCTTAGCTATAAGAAGATAGAGGAAATTGGTTCACAGCTCGGCATTCATAAGCTTGGGATCTCTCAGGTCAAATCTCTTGACTCTGGGCATCTTGATGAGTGGCTCAACCGTGGTCATCAAGGCGAGATGTCCTATATGGAACGGAATCTGGATAAACGCTTAGACCCCGGTGCTCTTGTTTCTGGTGCTAAATCCATCATCTCAATTTTTGTTAATTACCATCAGGATAAAAGTTATCCCCATCTGGATGGTGTAATTTCAAAATATGCACGAGGCGAGGACTACCACCATATCCTGAAGGATATACTTCACGACCTGGCAAAACAAATACATGGAACTGATGTTGAGGGTATGAGTCGCAAACAAAGGACTTCCGTCTATAGGGTCTTTGTGGATTCTGCACCCGTGTCGGAAAAACAATGGGCCGTTGCAGCAGGTATCGGCTGGCAGGGAAAGCACTCAAACATTATCTCTCGAGAATACGGGAGTTGGGGTTTTCTAGGTGAAATAGTTACGACTTTCGAGTGTGACCAGTACAGTGTCCCCATCCCTGATTATTGTGGTTCATGTACTGCCTGTATAGACGCTTGTCCAACAGATGCAATCGTTGAGCCTTATGTGGTAGACGGTTCGAAATGCATATCGTATGCAACCATTGAGCTCGATGCATCTATCACAATACCAGAAAATGTTCGTGCAGGTCTGGGTGAGTGGATTTTTGGATGTGACATCTGTCAGGAAGTCTGTCCCTGGAATAGATTTGAGAAACCAAGCGAAATGAAGGTGTTTTCACCTATTCCCATATTACATAATAATCTACCTGACTTTTCTGCGATGGAACAAGAAACTTTTGACGGAAATTTTAAATCCACACCTCTGGAAAGACCGGGATTAAAGGGATTACAAAGAAATCAGAGCGTCAAACTTACGACTCGGAAATAGGGTTAACTTCCCAATTTTCATCCACCCAAAGCATCATGATATTCATTCCCAGGTTCCAGGTTGCCATAATTTTGGCTGCCTGGCGGAGGTGGTGAATGTGTTGTTCTTTCGTGACAGGGTTGCCTGCACAATCGTGATGGGCAACCAGAGCGAGCTCTGTTGAATTATGCTTGTCTCGGGAAACAAGAATTCGCTTGAGAATGAGTCGTGAGGCGGTGGCTGTGGAAGCCATCATGCGATCCGGTCCTGCTTCTGTAATGACATCGATATAATCAGCACCTGTTTTTGTCTTCATCCATGCGTTGACTGGATCCTGGACTCGTCCATCCATACAGTTAATGACTGTGGCGAATTTGGAAGCCATGTGAAAATTCCCTCTGTGTAAAAATTATTTAAGTTTATCTGAAAGTTGTTGCTTCATATTTATAATACGCGTGTAGGATTGATCAATACGAATGGGGTCGATTTTGCCCTGACTGATAGCGTCCTGCACAATTTCTCTGATCTTCAGTGGAAGATTCTCATCTAGATTTAAAGGGTCTGAGAATTGAAGGATATCGCAACCAGCATTGATAGCTGCTATGACGATCTCCTCAAGATCATAGCGCTTAATAATTGCGCCCATTTGAAGGTCATCCGTAATCACAACACCGTCATAACCCAATTTATCTCGAAGTGTTTTCTGAATATGCATGATTGAGATCGATGCGGGATACTGGCGATCGACGCTCCGGTTAAAGAGGTGACCAGCCATGATCATATCAATTCTTGAGGAATCGATTAACCGCTGAAAGGGAACTTGCTCAGAACTGCGCCAGGTGCTGGTAATATCAGTAAGATTGTTATGAGTATCTTCTCTTGAACTTCCGTGTCCGGGATAATGCTTAAGTGTCGTCAAAACACCGGTATTATTGTGTGCGCGTATGAATGTCTCACAATAATCGTAAACAACCCCTGGGTTCCGTGAAAAGCTTCGATTGAGTTGTCCGATTGCTGGAGAGATACGATTGATATTGACATCTACAACTGGCGCCAGGTTCACATTCAGACCTGAATTATGAATCTGGTTCGCCATTCTGGAGTACAGATCATAAGCTTCTGTTTTACTCAGTTTAGCACCGACATGGGCAGCACTCGGGAATTCCTCAAAGCCCTGTTTCTTACGTAGACGACGCACTTGTCCACCCTCTTCATCAACAGCCAGGAGGAGTGGATATTCAACAGGTAATTTTTTAATACTTTTTACGAAGATCCGAAATTGGCGACTATTCTTGATATTGTGTTTAAAAAAAAGAATTCCACCTATGTCGCCTTGCTCAATCTGCTGCCGGGTGGATGCCATGACCTCTGCATTCAGATGGGTGCCACGGATGCCTACCATGATCATTTGACCTAATTTCTTTTCAAGACTAACTGAGTTCAAGCTTTCCAGGCTGTCCGACACCTGCGAAAATGTTGTGGGTGCGATGAGGAGTAGTAATGATATACCAGACAAGATTTTTGACAATTTGAGTCTCCGAATATGAAATTTCATGATGCAATGAAGCTAGACGGGTTTGCGAAAGGTATCAAGTGTTTGCGTTGAGACACTTAGAAATTATGAGGCAAACTTCTTTATGCCATTTGGTCAGGAAAAGCATGAAGTTGAGTTTCGAGTGGCTGTCATAATGACATACGTGTGCCAGATATTGATGGTTGACATGATTGATATGTGTCAGTATGGCGCATAAATGGTAATGGCACGGGATTCGAATATAGATATGCCGTGTTTGAATGATTGAAAAAAAAGAATTAATAAAAGGAGACAACATCATGACACTAGTAAAAGTAGCCCGCCCAAGAATCAACAGATCAATCGATAACATGTTGAACAGTTTTTTTGAAGAGATGAATTTTGACACAAAATCAAGCAACGTCTGGCGTCCTGCCATGGATGCCCAGGAGTTAGATAAGAACTTCGAATTGTCCTTTACACTGCCTGGCTTTGAGAAGGATGATATCACGGTTTCAGTGAAAAACAACACCCTCACCCTCAAAGCAAAAAAGGCAGAGGTTAAGGAGGATGAGGATTCGAAGTACCTCACACGTGAGATCGCTCGAGGAAATTACGAAAGGAATATTGAGCTTCCCGAGAACGTGAACACGGACAAGATCTCTGCCGAATACAAGAGCGGTATTCTTACCTTGAGCATACCTAAGACCAAGGAAGCTCTTCCCAAGGAGATTACCGTCACACTCAAATAAAGAAGTGTGATCATTTGATCACAACTAAGGTCAAACCACAAAAAAAGGGCTCGGTAAAGAGCCCTCAGGCTGTTGAAAAAGCTCTCGCTGAATAAGCGGGAGCTTTTTAGTTTGTCCAATGCTAAAAGAAAAGAGATTCCTCAACAACAAGGTAGAGTTGGTCACTCTGGATCAGCTTGTACCTGAAGATCATCTGTTACGCA
>JAERTJ010000180.1 GCA_016844945.1 Fidelibacterota bacterium
TTTTAATTCAGCTACTATTGCTGAGAAGATAGCTCGCAGGATGAAATTAAAACGAATCACCCTAAATATTACACAAAGCATGTTGGCCAACCAATCAGGCGTCAGCTTGGGGAGTATCAAGCGGTTTGAAACCAAGCATCAAATATCATTGCACAGTTTGATACAGATTTCGCTTGTTTTGGATGCTTCTGGTGAATTTCAAAACTTATTCCCAGTTGATCAATATAACAGCATAGCAGAAGTTTTAGCCACTAGGGAGAAGAAGTCAAGAAGTCGAGCCCGTCATGCTTGAGCACATTAATTCACTTGAAGTTAAATTAGGCTCAAGGCTGGTTGGTCAAATTGCTCAAACCCCACAAGGGAAAATTGTATTCGAATATAGCCCGGATTTTCTGACCAATGGATTTTCCATTTCACCATTTTACCTGCCCCTGAAACAAGGACTTTTCACCGCTCCTGTTGAACCGTTTGAGGGCAATTTCGGGGTGTTTAATGACAGTATGCCTGACGGGTGGGGCAATCTACTGCTAGATCGATTCTTGACGAGCCAAGGTATTGCTCTAAACTCACTATCAGTGCTAGACCGCCTAAGTCTGATAGGAACATCTGGGATGGGAGCCCTCAAATATTTTCCGGATCAGAAAATTAAACCGGAGATGGATACTTCTGACTTGACCTTTCTTGCACGTGAAGTGCAAAAAGTAATCTCAGAGACAGACTATTCAGAGCATATTGAATTATTGATTGGAGTCGGAGGGTCCCCAGGCGGAGCTCGACCCAAGGCACTAATTCGGGAAGGAGGTGAGTCCTGGATGGTTAAGTTTCCCTCGTCAATTGATCCCTCTGGTCTAGGCGGGCTTGAATTCGAGTATTCCCTCATTGCTCGGAAGTGTGGTATTGAGATGCCAGAGACTCGACTCTTTGAAAACAAATACTTTGGAGTCAAAAGATTCGACCGTGACCATGATCAAAGCATTCACATGCATACCGCCTCTGGCTTACTCAATGCAAGTCATCGTTATCCCTCATTGGATTATACTGAGCTCATTAAGGCATCTTTCGCACTCACCAGGGACATAGAAGATTCTTACAAGCTTTTCCGGCAAATGGTCTTCAATGTATTGACAGGGAACAGGGATGATCATACCAAAAACTTTTCATTCCTTTATACAGGAAAAAAATGGGTTTTGTCACCGGCCTATGATCTTGCTCCCAACGGTGGGTTTAATGGGAATCATTCGACAACCATAGCTGGACAGGGTCAGCCAACAAAATCTGATATTTTTGAAGTTGGAACCCAAGTGGGACTCAAAAAGAGTCGTCTGCTCCATATCTTTGACGAAGTTTACGAGAATTGTGATTCTATTCGTCAAGGGCAATGGTAATTAGTGGTAAAACTAAATCATGGCGACTTGATTTGAGGATAATTAGAGCTTTATTAGCTCGAATTCTGCAAAAATAGCCAAAAAAAGTGTATATGAATGTTGAGGAAAGATAGTCTTCTTTTTTCATCAAACTCACCTGATTCTCTGATACCACCTGCCTAAAACCCCAAGTTTATAAATTGGTCTTCAAGGAATCCCTATACCAGGAGGTTTTCATGACGCTAAAAATTCAAGATGTCCCAGATGATATCATCAGGGAAGAATATGTTAGACGCTATACCCTGAAAGCTGGTGCAAAAATGAATAGCTCACGTAAAGTAGCTAATCACTTGAGGAGTTACTTTTCCCAGTCAAAATCCAAGGAAAGCTTTGTAATGATATATCTCAATTCGCAGCATGAGCTTATCGCTACTAAAATTCTATTTACCGGTACCATAGCAACAGCCGCAATCTACCCCCGAGAAATTGTTAAAACATTATTGATAGACTATCCAGGCACTGCAGCAGTCATCATTTCGCACAACCATCCAAGTGGTGCCTCCACGCCCAGTTCCCCTGACTTTGCCATCACCAAAAAAATTAAAACAGCCCTGGAATCCATAGATGTTGAATTATTGGATCACATTATTCTAGGCACCAACTACTATTCGTTTTCAGATCATCATCAGATTTGAGATGGTCTTGGCAACATGCCATTTTTAATACCTGCAGTACCCCGTTTTAAAATAATCAACTCATAAAAAAAAGTAAGGAGGTCACAAAATGACCCTACTCATGCAGCGTGGCGGAGAAGCCGCCACACTTGAGGATGTAAAGGAAATTCCTATCCCCAGCGCGACGCGTACCTATCAACCCGTCTCTCACGAACAACTTTCAACCATGCTACTCCAAATGGCTGCCCATCTTCTGCCAGGCTTTAACCATGATAATAGTCAATATGGACTAGCCGCAGACGGTAATAAGATGTTTGGCGTTCATACCTTTAAATCTGCTGAGACATCGATGGGCCTATGCATTGGCTTTCGCAATTCATATGATCGGAGCATGTCACTGGGGATCGTGGTTGGATCCTCGGTACTTGTTTGCTCGAACCTGGTTTTAAGTGGGGAGATCACTATTTTGCGAAAACACACACTGCATGTTCAAAAAGATATGCAGAGCATGGCTCTCTCCGCGATTTATAAATCACGACAAGTCTACAATGAAATTCTCAAAGATGCAGAAGCAATGCGTCTTCTGGAGTTAAGTGATGACAACGCCCATCGCATGCTGGGTCTGGTCTATGGCAGGGGGCTTATCACTCCCCGACAAATACCGGTAGCGCTACGGGAATGGCAAAAACCGCAGCATGAGGATTTTAACCCTCGCACAGTGTGGAGTTTTTATAATGCCATCACAGAATCCCTGAAAAGTGCACCGCCACAGTCCATTATGGAAAAACATCTGGGACTCCATCGGCTCTTCTCTGAGCAATTTGGATTCATGGAGGTTTGATAAATGACTGGTAAAGGAGTGCAAATCGTGATGGAAGCCTGTCTGGTAGTGATCCATGAAGTGTTGGCTTGGATTCGTAGATCGAGGGCGTCTCAACCTGAAAAGAAGCATAAAAATGTACCGAAAAGCTGAAATTCTAGAGAGAATACAGTTGCGTCAATCCACAATCAAGGATTGGCTCAACTGTCCCTTAATGTACCGCTACCGGCATGTGGAAGATCTAAAACCCGCGTACAGGAGTGTTGCAGCCCTGCATGGCAGTGCCTTGCACAGCGCAATTCATCAGCTGCATACGCAGGGGTTTAAAACAAACCTCCGGAGACTTTATAAACAATCGTTCAGAGAAGCTGTGACAGAAGATCCAGAGACACCTATCCATTGGAAGAAATCAAAGCAAGCCGATATGGAAAGGTTGGAGGACAATGCCGCGGAAATTTTGTCAGGCTATCGTAACTGGGAGGAGAACCATCAGAGCCAGGTCCTCTACTCTGAAGTACAATTTATAGTCAAAATTGGTGGGTATGCCATTACTGGAACCATTGACCAAGTACGTATTAACTCAGATGGTGACCTGGATGTAGTGGATCTGAAATCCGGAATTCAACGACCCAGTGCAATTTCTCTAAGACGCGATTGGCAACTCGCGTTATATGCCTATGCTTTGAAATATGGGAAGCTCCTACTTAATGGATCGGAGGTACGAGTCCGATTGGATGTGGACCATGCCGTTATCTATCACTTGCGTGCCCATGAGATATATAAGCGTGCGTCAAGGTATGGCAGGAAAGGCTCTGAAAAGGGCCGTCCCTTTATTGTGTGCCAAAAATCAGACTTGGACCATTACCTATTCAAACATGATTTACTGAACATAATTAAAGTGATGACCAAGGATTGGCCATTTCCAAATCCGAATTCTTGTGGATTTTGCGCATACCAGGAGAGGTGTCATTCTCGGTCCCTCCTGGATACATCGCCTCTAGTAAGACGGGTAAAGAGGGATTTGACCGAACTTGGCATGCTGAACCTTTTTAGAAAGGAGAGCTAAAGTTGCTCATAAAAACAGATAAAAATGAAGTACTAAAAAATCTAAAGACGACAGATTGGGATATAGACCAAGAGCTTAAAAACTTAAGGATGAGAATCAATCAAAAGGATCTTCCTAGACTTCGAATTGATCACAACGAGGAAGGCGATCATCGCTTCTTCATCGATT
>JAERTJ010000181.1 GCA_016844945.1 Fidelibacterota bacterium
CCATAATAGGTAGTAATGTTCTCATTATGGCCTATACCCATATAGGTCATGATTGTGACATTGGTGACAACGTAATTATTGCCAATTCATGTAATATGGGCGGTCATGTTGAAATTGGTGATTTCGTCATTATCGGTGGGGCTGTTCCTATTCATCAATTTGTGAAGATTGGAAAACATGCATTTATTGCTGGTGGATTTCGCATTACGAAAGATGTTCCTCCATATATCCGTGCCTCAAATTCACCGCTGTCTTATAATGGGCTGAACTCAGTAGGTCTTCATCGTAGGGGCTTTCCAAGTGATACGATAAACACTATCAAACGGGCCTATACAAAAATATATCGGGGCCACCTCAATGTCTCACAGGCTGTTGATGATATTCGTAAGAATATGGAGTTGACACCAGAGATCAAAGAAATCCTGGGTTTTATTGACGAGAGTACTCGGGGCATTATCCGCGGGTAATGGGGCAGAAGACCTCCCTTCAGACACCAAACAATTCAATGGTACGTCATATTAAGTCGATCATTTTTATGTTTCTACTACATTCAATATTTGGAATTGTAGTGGCTGGTGAAAATGAATATCCCAATTGGCAGGATACCTTAACCTTTCACTCAGATCTCCGCACTTCAGCACTCATTACAAATCCACCTAACTTGACAAGCGAGGATTATTTTATCGGTATCCAAGGGGCAACAGCATTGTTCTATGAAACTTCTGGAGAGCTCCAAATGGTACCTGGGTTGCGCCTGAGCATTTATCCTTCACCAAATTATAATATTTGGGTTGACTTTTCAACCTGGTCAGCAGATCTACCAACTTTTTCAGCAGGTACAGGTATTCAGGTGGAATTTCCTGGTGAGAATATACACATGAGAAAAGCGATTAGTTTGAGCTGGAATGAGCTTAATGCAAATCGCTACACCCAGCGAGATATATCTGCGTCTGCATTGATTGCTTTGACGGGTAAAAACTTGCATTATGGGTTAATCACAAGTTATGATCTTCATCATGTATTGGTAGAAAATGGTTGGGGTATACCAGATTATGACAAGAGCTATATACAACTTCTGCCATATATAAGTAGAATTATAGGTGAAACAATGCGCATGACTATCCAGATACCAATTGACAAAGAGGCGGTGACCTACTTGTTTCGTTGGGAGTGGTTTTTGGGTAAAAGAGGATAATTATGACCAAGCAAATTTCAATATTGGGCTCTACAGGCAGTATAGGTGTTAATGCCATTAATGTAGTTCAAAGTTTTCCAGACCAGTTTCAGGTGAAGTATCTATCTGCACAATCCCAAGTTGATTTGTTAATTGATCAGGCGAAGAAACATAAACCCAGTGCCGTTTCGATTGGTGATGAAACACAATACGAAATAGTGAGACAAGCATTACCTGGCACGGAAGTCTTAAAAGGTCGAGATGGACTTTTAGAACTAGCTGGCCGAGATGATGTGGACATCATGCTCAATGGGATAGTTGGAAGTGCTGGAATGGAACCAACTATTCAAAGCATTCTTGCTGGTGTGGATGTAGCACTTTCCAATAAGGAAAGTTTGGTCATGGCTGGTGATCTAATTAATAAGCTCCTGCTTAAAAAGGGTGTTAACCTCTATCCTGTTGACAGTGAGCACTCCGCAATTTGGCAGTGTCTAACAGGTGAAAATGCAGCTGACATTAAAAGACTTGTGGTCACTGGGTCAGGTGGTCCATTTCGAACATTGCCAGAATCAGCCTTTAAAGATATTACAGTTGAACAAGCTCTAAACCATCCCAACTGGGCCATGGGTCGTAAGATAACGATTGATTCAGCAACATTGATGAATAAGGGACTGGAAGTGATTGAAGCATATTGGCTATTTCAATTACCCCAGGACAAAATTGATATTGTCATACACCCTCAAAGTATCATTCATTCCATGGTTGAATTTGTGGATGGGTCTGTGAAGGCACAGCTTGGCTTGCCAGATATGAAGATTCCCCTCCAATATGCTCTCAGCTATCCCCGTCACTTTCCCCAAGCCTGGGAACAGCTAGACCTGGCAAAAATTGGGACTTTAACCTTCGAGGAACCTGACTTCAATAAATTTAAATGCCTTCAACTGGCTTTTGATGCACTGGAGGGTGGAGGTAGTCTCCCTGTGGTTCTAAATGTAGCAAATGAAGAAGCCGTATATCGGTTTCTAGGTGGTGAAATACCATTTACAGCAATACCAGAATTAATAACAAAAGCAATGGATGATCATGATTTCCTTGAACACCCGAGCTTGGATGATATCTTAGCCCTGGAAAAATGGACACAAGCTTTTATAAAAAGGAGTTAAAAGAAGCTACATGGGTTTCTTCTCACTAGATACATTATTTACAATTGCAGCAGCAATATTTACACTAGGTATATTAATCCTTATCCACGAATTGGGTCATTTTTTAGTCGCCCGCATGGTTGGAATTAGAGTTGAACGTTTTTCCATTGGTATGCCACCAAGGTTTATCAGTGTCCAGAATAAGGTTGATGGACTCTGGACAAAAGTATTCGTTCCCTGGTTCATGCAGAAAATGTTCAATGCTGAAATTTTCGAGTTTAGAATCCCTCGCAAACATCCTGAAGCCAGTGATACAGAGTATTCACTGAGTTGGACCCCTTTTGGTGGTTATGTGAAAATGTCAGGAATGATTGATGAATCCATGGATGGTGAAATCAAAGGAAAGCCTTGGGAATTTACGAGTAAAAAACGCTGGCAGCAGCTTCTCACCATTTCAGGTGGGGTTATTATGAATGTAATTTTGGCGTTTGTAATCTTTACTGGTATTGTGTATACCACAGGAATGGATGAGCCTGTTCCAGGAACATTTGTTGGCTCCCTGGTCACTAATGATGAACGACCAGAGTTCCCCGCAGCCGAAGCAGGTATTTTAGAAAATGATCAGATTGTTTCTATCAATGGGCAGAACGTGACGGAATGGGAAGAACTAACAGAGATCGTTCAAAATATGCCCGGTGAAACTATTGCCATTGAGTGGTTAAGTAATGGCATCAGATATGCTGATTCACTCCATGTTGTTAAGGAAACTGTTCCTACTGCTGAAGGTAATATTGACATTGGTATGATTGGAATTGGACGGGTACTGTCTCACAAAGATTTAGGTGTGATTGAATCCATTCAGTATGGGGCGAAAAGTACATATCTATTTGGGACCCTAATGGCCCGTGGATTTTGGGAAATGGTTTCAGGGAAGACAGATATGGACCAAGTAGGGGGACCTGTCCTGATAGCTAAAATGGCTGGAGAAATGGCCAGAAGAGGCTGGATCGATGTTTTCTACTTCATGGCTATCATTAGTGTCAACCTTGCATTTATCAATATTTTACCTATTCCTGGATTAGATGGTGGGCACTTTTTAATTATTAGTATTGAAGGTATTATTCGTAGGCCACTTCCCATCAAAGCTAAAATTATTATCCAACAGGTTGGGATGCTCTTTTTACTTGGGCTGGTTCTCTTTATTACCATTCAGGATATTGCCCGTCTCTAGAACGGAACAGGTTACCAT
>JAERTJ010000182.1 GCA_016844945.1 Fidelibacterota bacterium
CTTCACCCCAGTCAGAGTTCGTAGCTGATCTGGTGACACGGGACGACAAAGGATTCATCCTCACTGGATTGGACTTGCCCAGATTGTCCAATAATCGTCCTGCCAACTGGGGATTAAAACGTGAGCCCTTCATGTTTGAAACAAATGTGCCTGGAATTTTCAGTGTTGGGGATATCCGCTATGGTTCTAATCACCGGGTTGCAGCTGCTGTAGGGGAAGGGTCTGCCTGTATCAACCTCGTTCACAAATACATTGAAACCGTTTAGACCTGGGTATCGTGAAACTTAAATACTTTTTCCAGCCAAGCTGGGTAGTATCCGCCTTAAAGGTGGCACTAATTGTCGGTTCGATTTTGTTCACCATCAATCACGGTAAAGCCTTCTTACAGGGAGAGATGACAACATCAAGGTGGGTTTCAGCTCTACTGAGCTATCTCGTTCCATACTGTGTATACATTATTGGGAAAGCATCTAATCTGAAGGTGAGCTCAAAAGAAGACAATTAAGACCTTACAGGTATGAGGTCTTTCCCCAAATAGATAACCACTGCGTAATTCCACCCGAAGCAAAACCGGGATCACATAATTAACAGCTTATCAACCTCAACGATTTGAGACTGGACCTGGACTGCATATAATTGACATCCAATCGAGCCTATGATTAGATTATAGCAAATGGATGATACATCAAAGAAGGCACCCAGATCTCAGATCAGGCAGATTAGGATGAAGTCCAGCAATGGGTTTTCTCTCCTTGAGTTATTGATTGTCATTGTCATCATTGCCGTACTCAGCGCAGTAGCTGTCCCAGTGTACAAGCACAATGTTGAAAACGCCAAGCGCGCTGAAGTGATGGTCACCATGGGGTTTGTCAGAAACTACCTGGAAATCTATAAGGGGATTGAACAGCATTATCCATTGGCACCCATTTGGGAAAATATCGTAGGGTCAGATTGGAATGATTTACCCAATGGCGCACTACGGGGTAAGTACTTCCTTAGCAAGTACTATGATTACTTATGCGTTGATGGGGAGGAGTACAGAATCAGGTGCTATTGGAAGGATGAGCGAGAAGTGATCGCTGATTTCTGGACCAATGAAAAGGGTGAATGGAGTTGGGAGTTCCCCGAGGAATAATCATAAAACGCCCTGCAAGTCCTCAATTGCTATCTGATCAGTTCAGAATATTTTTAACCCATGATATTTAGATATAGAAATGATGTTAAGCAGGCGTTGCAAGATGGACAAGCCGTGCTTGCCCTTGAGTCCACAATTATCGCCCATGGTATGCCATATCCTGAGAACCTGGAATTTGCCAGGGAAGCCGAAGCCTTAGCGCAAGAAAATGGAGCTATCCCTGCCACAGTAGCCATCCTGGATGGCGAGGTGTGTATTGGTCTGGATGATGATCAGCTAAACAGATTGGCAACTGACCCTGATGTGGGCAAGGTCGCCACACGAGAAATTGGGTTGACGCTCGCCACAGGTGGGCACGGCGCAACTACAGTTTCAGCCACCATGCGATTATCCCATTTGGCTGGGATAAAAGTTTTCGCCACAGGTGGTATTGGTGGTGTGCATCTGGGAGCGGAAAGGGATTTTGATGTTTCCGCTGATCTTATTGAGCTGTCCAGAACACCAGTGATGGTGATCTCTGCAGGGGCCAAGGCAATCCTGGATTTACCCAAGACTCTTGAATACCTGGAAACCATGAGTGTACCTGTGATAGGATACAAAACAGATGAGTTCCCGGCCTTTTACTCTCGAAGATCTGGTCTTGAAATCCCACAACGGGTGGATGATGTGGCGCTGATTGCTCAAACTTTTGCCCGTCAACTTCAATTAGACATTGAATGCGGGGTTTTGGTTGCGAATCCTGTACCTGAGGAGACTGAAATCTCGTTTGATGAGATGAGTGTCCATATTGGTAATGCATTGTCTGATGCACGCAAGCAGGGGGTTATTGGGAAGGCGTTGACACCCTACCTCTTAGGGCGAATTGTGGAGCTTACAGAAGGGCGTAGTCTGGTGACAAATCGTGCCCTGGCCTTGAATAATGTGAAGTTAGGAGCAGAAATAGCAAGGATCATGTCAGAACTGGCTTGAATTCGCTGTTGCAGAAACTATATTCATGCCGCTTTTAGAAAATCTGACTTGATCTGTAAAGCCG
This sequence comes from Fidelibacterota bacterium, assembly GCA_016844945.1. GTDB lineage: Bacteria > Fidelibacterota > UBA8477 > UBA8477 > JABMPR01 > JABMPR01. Next base: position 2,169 of record JAERTJ010000182.1, read on the forward strand.
ATCGTCGCTTCCTGAAGGTAGCTTTGCCGAGGCTAGATCGAAGTACCGTTCAAAGTTCAAGTCTCATGAAAAGCCTCGATCGAGGTGTGGCGCAGTCCGGCTAGCGCACCTGCTTTGGGAGCAGGGGGCCGGGGGTTCAAATCCCTCCACCTCGACATAGAAAAAACAAAGGGTTAAGACTTTTTAGTCTTAACCCTTTTTATTTTTGGCTACAGTCTGGTTACAGAATCACAGCAACTGAAGGTAAATTTGAGTCGTTTCTGTATCCTGTCAGAACAAGTTGGATTATTTAGTTTGATTTCTTAAGAGATACTTTTGGGTTATCCTGAAAGCAAAAAAGGATTAAAGAATGAGCCCAAAATCAACTGTAGAAAAGCGTGTCAAAGATATACGTAGAAAC
>JAERTJ010000183.1 GCA_016844945.1 Fidelibacterota bacterium
ATATATAAGTGGGATGGATGAGATGATTGCATCATCCAATGCCATTGAGGACGCCATGGAAAAAAATGGTATTACTTTTGCGCCAATTGAGTGGAAGTAATACCGCCATATATTAAAACTGTGTCAAAATAGTGTCAATGAATATGGCATGTGGTGGCGTTATTTGTCCTATTTACGCTCCCAGGTAGAGATAAAATCCTAATATATTGTGCAATTGTAAGTGACTGTCTGTCAGTCTGTTAGGGGAGTACCCGGGGCCGGAATCGAACCGGCACGGCTTTTAAGGCCGAGGGATTTTAAGTCCCTTGTGTCTACCAGTTCCACCACCCGGGCCAAACGGTACAAAAATACGAATTACGAATTACGAATAGTTGGTGAGATAAACACAACTCCTACTTCGTAATTGAAGACTCCTAATTATCAAGAGGCGAAGGTTCAGTCTACGTCCTTCGGACTTCGCCGAGACACGCGGATTCTCGCTCACGCTTCCTAATCATCTGAATATTCAGAGAGCTCTAAATAACAACTCTGCGTCCTCTGTGATCTCTGTGGTTACAAAGAAGAGGATAACTTAATATTCAATTGTCAAAGTAGAGGCGTGGGTCGGATTCGAACCGGCGAATGATGGTTTTGCAAACCACTCCCTTAGACCAACTTGGGCACCACGCCATTTCATAAAGCGCGCCAATATAGTCTGACACATTTCCCATGTCAAACCTTACAAAAGAAGATTTTACAGGATTAAAACGAAGGTTATGCGCCCCTGAGTAGAAATCACCATTTTTTACTGTGGCATTCGTAACAGGAAACAACCGAGACATCGCCTCGTAGATCATTTCCGTGACAGCTTGCACAATTTTCCAAAGGGTCAAATAATCCCGTCTTGTGCATCTTCCCATCCTTGCTGATGGTATGGTCATCTGGTGGATTATACTCGGATTGTTCACATCTAATGATCAGCAATGAAAATAAAATTATCAGTATGATAAAAACTCTAAACAATTTGTCGTCAAAAGCTAAAGAGTATGTCTTCAAAATTAATCCTCCAGTTGGTGTCAAATTGCAGACCAAAGTTGCAATAGTTTAACTGGAATATGAAAAATACCAAATCGTGGACAAAAAAAAGGCCGATCACATGACCGGCCTTTAAATAAAACGCGTAATGGGGGAGCTTTACATCATTCCGCCCATGCCACCCATACCGCCCATGCCACCCATACCTGGATCCATTGGAGGACCACCGGCAGCAGCAGGTTCGGGCTTATCAGTAATGGCACATTCCGTGGTCAGCAGGAGACCTGCAATTGAAGCAGCATTCTCAAGCGCTGTACGGGCAACCTTGGTAGGATCAAGGATACCGGCTTTGAGAAGATTCTTGAAATCTTCTGCGCGGGCATCAAAACCAAAGTCATCTTTACCATCTTTAACTTTCTGAACTACAATTGAATCTTCCCAACCGGCATTCTTTGAGATCTGACGGATAGGTTCTTCAAGAGAGCGACGAAGAATGTCGATACCCAACTGCTGGTCACCTTCAAGGGTGAGATCAAGAACCTGTGAGGCACGTAAAAGCGCAACACCACCACCAGGGATGATTCCTTCAGAAACAGCAGCACGTGTAGCATGCAGGGCATCTTCCACGCGGGCTTTCTTTTCTTTCATCTCAACTTCAGTAGCAGCACCAACATTTAGCACAGCAACACCACCAGCCAACTTAGCCAGACGTTCCTGAAGTTTTTCACGATCATAGTCAGACGTTGTATTCTCAACCTGAACTTTGATCTCATTGATACGGGAAGTCAGACTATCTTTATCGCCAGCACCATCAACAATTGTTGTATTGTCTTTGTCAATGATCACAGTCTTGGCATTTCCAAGATACTCTAAGGTTGCATTCTCAAGCTTGTAACCCTGTTCTTCAGAAACAACAGTGGCACCAGTCAGAATGGCAATGTCTTCCAGCATGGCTTTACGGCGGTCACCGAAACCAGGAGCTTTAACGGCAGCAATCTTCAATGTACCACGCAGTCTGTTCACAACCAGTGTGGCCAGTGCTTCACCGTCTACATCTTCAGCGATGATGAGCAGAGGACGGCCAGTCTGTGATGATTTCTCAAGGATGGGCAGGAGGTCTTTCATGGTGCTGATCTTTTTGTCGTGGATCAGAATCAGTGCATCTTCAAGCAGCGCTTCCATATTCTCGGCGTTGGTTACAAAGTAAGGGGAGAGGTAACCGCGATCGAACTGCATTCCCTCAACGGTCTCAAGGTGAGTATCCATGGTTTTGGATTCTTCAACAGTAATGACACCATCTTTACCAACTTTATCCATGGCTTCAGCAATCAGATCACCAATGGCTTTGTCATTGTTGGCTGAAATAGTTCCAACCTGGGCAATTTCTTCACTGCTCTTAACATCTTTGCTCAATGATTTCAGATAATCAACAATCTGAGCCACACCAGCATCGATACCGCGTTTGATTTCCATTGGGTTGGCACCGGCAGTTACATTTTTCAGTCCCTGGGTCACGATAGCCTGCGCAAGTACAGTTGCTGTGGTGGTTCCATCACCAGCGATATCAGAAGTCTTTGATGCAACTTCACGCACCATCTGGGCACCCATGTTCTCGCGTGGATCTTCAAGTTCGATCTCTTTTGCAACGGTCACACCATCTTTGGTGATGGTGGGAGCGCCGAATTTTTTGTCAATAACAACGTTACGACCCTTAGGCCCAAGTGTAACTTTTACAGCGTTTGCAAGAACATCCACACCAGTTTTTAGCTTGGAGCGGGCTTCCTGATCAAATTCGATGTATTTAGACATTTTTTCTTTCTTCCTCTCATTTCTTTTAACGAATATCAGTCTGAACTGATCTTAAATATTTATAAAAGAAGTGCCATTAGCACTCTTGCTATTAGAGCGCTAAATAATATTCAGGTTACAATATGACTCCAAGAAAAAATGATCAAACTATAAACGAAGAAAGGCAGGGCTAAATCAAAAAAATACAACATGATATACATATGCAAGCATTTGGAGCAACTCTCGACACATGAGAATTTTGATGGATTATAATAAGATTCTGGTAAGCGACAAAAAAATGACTATACCCGAATTCAGCCTATAGCCATTCCTTAATCTCATCCATATGCATACGATATTCAGAATTCCTGGTCAACATGGAGTATAATTCACTGAATTACCTTTAAGTATTTTCGTTGATATGGTGCAAAAAAAATACCTCAAAGATTCTCTATTCCGTTAGATAATTCTGGGAGTGATCATGCATTGGTATCCACAATGGCCAATGCAAATAGACTAGGTTTTTAACAAACTATCTCATGGAGGAGAAGTATGAGCACAAGGAAAACATTTATTCTTACGGTTTTGGGTATTGCCCTGGTATGGGGGGGTGGGTTTGCTCAGGACTTAGATGATTTAATGGATCTGTCACTTGATGATCTGTTAAACATGGAAGTAACTACCGCTTCTAAGAAAGCAGAAAAAACAAGTGATGCACCAGGGGTTGTTACAGTTATAACCGGGAAAGAAATTGCAGGTTTCGGAGCACAAAATCTAATGGATGTGCTGGAACGTGTGCCAAGTTTACAAGCGATTAGTTCACACTTATTTTGCCAGAATGTTGCTGCCATGCGCGGTGATTTGTTCACACACTCTGATATGCATGTTTTGGTTCTGCTAAATGGCAGGCCTGTACGTGAGGGCGCTAATGGAGGAATAAATAATCCTGTCTATACTTCCTTCCCGGTTGAGATGATCAAACAAATAGAAGTTGTACGCGGTCCAGGATCCGTTTTGTACGGTTCAAATGCATTTGCAGGTGTAATTAACATTATTACAAAGGAAGCCGAGGAAGGGTTTTATGCAAGTGCCAATGTTGGTGCCGGATCATATGGTGCAACCAAGGGAGCTGCAAATTTTGGGTATGCCAAGGGCGATCTCAATGCCTTGATCAGTGTTGATGGTTTCTCCGATGATGGTTGGGATTTTGAAGCATGGGGTTCCCGCCCTGGTGAAACTGATTCACTATTTAGCATGGTCTACGCTGAAGAGAAACTGGGTCTGGCTGCCAACGTGAATTACAAGAGCCTACAGATGTCAGCATTTTATTCCAGCGGCAAAGATGATGTCCTGGGATGATATCCCTATCCAACATACATAGGTACCAGTACAATGGAGCGTCTGTTTTTTGACATAGGGTATACTCACGACTTTTCAGAAGCATGGAGCCTTAGTACTAATTTTACTCACAATTACTTTGATGGAATGCTTGGGGAAGCCCCAAATGGTGTCAGCCATCATACTTCCAAGGACTATCTAGGAGAAGTTTCCGTTAATGGGGCTATTCAAGAAAATGTTAATGTTGTAGTGGGTGGTATCCTGGATACGCGAACCAAACAAGGCGTGCCTGATGATTCCGCTATCAAGGAAGAATACAATCATAAGCACGTCACGGGGTATGCACAGGTTGATTACAGACCCATTGAAGCCCTCAAGCTTATTGCTGGTGCTCAGGTAAATAAACCGGAAGGAAATGATGTGGATCTGGTTCCACGGTTAGGAGCCATTTACAATTTTGAAAGTGGCCTTGGACTGAAAGCCCTCTACGGTCAAGCATTTCGCACAGCCTGGCCAGGTGAACTATTAATTGACATTAAAATCTTGCATGGTAATCCAGATTTACAACCTGAAAAAATTACAACGACTGATTTTCAGGTATTCTATGCCAAAGAAAATTTTGATGTCTCATTTACATATTTCATGAGTCAATATTCAAACCTGATCAATCGGGTTGGTGTTACTGATGCAGGCTTGATTGGACAGACTTTTGTTAATAGCGGTGAAATGGATGTCACAGGCTTTGAGCTGGAAGGAAAGTACGCAGTCAGTAAACAGCTCTATTTTGTTGGTTCGTATACAAATCAGAAAAATCAGGATGATGTAACCTTCACACCAAATGCGATGGCCAAAGCAGGCGCGATCTATAACACCGAGTTTGGTCTGTCAGTAGGTGTCTTTAATACATATTTCGGTGAGCCACAGGAAAATGGTGCACCAGAGTTGAACCCTGCTGCTGAAGCTGTGAATCTGCTCAGTATGAATGTTAATTACCAGATACCTGGTAAATTGCCACTAGAAGTTTACTTCTATGGCAAGAACATGTTGGATTCAGACTATTACTTTACTGAATTTTCCAAGAAAAAGGTAAACACTTTACCCATGGAATCTGGAAGAAGTGTGTATGCAGGAATACGATATACCCTGTAATTCGTTACTACCAAAATTATAGATTTCAGAGCATAAGCCAGGCATTGTTAAATGCCTGGCTTATTTATAGTTAGCATGGGAAATGTCGAATAATATTGAGGGTGAATTGGTAGCTAATTCCCAGTACTGCCGAAGCCTCCGCTGCCACGACTGGTATCACTGAGTTCACTTACCAGTTCAAATGTGATAGGCGAGCCATCCATGGCCACCAATTGGAATAAGCGATCTCCAGTAGAAACCGAGTAGTCTGTAGTTTTTATGTTATCAACCATGGCAATGATCTCGCCACGATAACCACCATCGATGAGACCAATGGAGTTTGACATCCGTAGAGGGGTCTTGGAGATGCTTGAACGGGGCATGAGATAGTAGGGCTGCCCTGAGGCTGTCTCGCAGGATATCTGCAATTTAAGCGGAACGGTCTCACCAGCTTTGATGGTCATATCTTCCATGATAAAGAGATCCAAACCAGCATCCCCGGCATGATAATGTCCATGCTGTGCATATCGCTCCTGCACTGCAGCATTGTGTGGCCTAATTTTTATATGCATCATAACTCCTGATTTTCATTGAATTCTCTTTACTCTTCTACCCGTCTTTGCGAGGAA
>JAERTJ010000184.1 GCA_016844945.1 Fidelibacterota bacterium
CGTGGTGCCTTACCTCCAGTTAACTCATGGGCCAATTCTCTCAATCTAATTTTCTGATCTGGTGTACACATGAGGCTGAGCTGAACAAAATGTTCATATAGTTCCAGATCTAACCTGTTGTGTATGTTTCCAATATGTTGAGCGATGACCGCTGCTCGGGTGGAGTCTCCATCCTCAAGGAAGGCTTGCTGGATTAAAAGTTCAGATGAATCTTTCAATGCCTGAACCAGTGGGCGGGTTGATTGAAAATGTTGATTTCTGATGGCATGCATCTGCTCAACCTGTTTGGGGGTCAGGGACAATTCTTTTTCCAGAAAGAACTCCAATCCCTGCGGACCAGGTGCTTGCTGCCGTGAGAGTTGATTATTTAGAAAAATGCTAGCCATAAGCCCTATGTTTAACAGGACCAATATGATCACTGAAATTTGAACAAATTTACGTCGTTGTACCAGATCCAGCATGGGTCTATTCTCCACTCTCACTTAGCAGATAAGTGTCTGTATAATTCAGACCATACTCCTCAGATAAGCTTTCTATATAGGTCATCCGACTCGAAGTACTGGTCTCACCAGGTTTAAAAATCCAGACCATCATGAAAACATTCAAGGCAACCAGACCAGTCAACATGGTCGGCTTGAGAATCCCCTGAAAAAAAAGATTTACATTTCTTCCATTGTTGATGGATTCGTGGGTGATACGATTGGTCAACCGATCAAAAAACCAGGGATCCTCAGGTGGTGGTACCTCAATATCGAAGGCTTCCAATGTCTGATCTACTTGATCCTGAATGCGTTGGTCATTAGTTCGATTCATATCGTTCTCATTTTATGAAGTTTCATTTTCGAGTTCCCCGTGAAGTGAAATAGTCCGTCAGCTCTTTCTTTAAGTTTTTTCGTCCACGATGAAGTAAGCCCTCTACAGATGATAGGGAGGTTTGCATAATGTCGGCAACTTCCTGATTGCTGTAGTGTTCATAATTATTCAGAGTAATGGCAATCCGTTGGTTTTCAGGTAGTCTGGAAACTGCCCAGGCAAGCACACGGCTTCTTTCCGAATCCATGAGTTCTGTCTCAGGGGTCGATTCTGAAGCGACATCGACTTCATCCTCCCCACTCCCAATACTCAGGATTGCCTTTACAGACCCCAGACGCTTTTTGCGATTTTGTTTGCGGATCAAATCCAGGCTACGTGTTACTGCAATTCGATAAATCCAGGTGGAGAGCTGCGCATCCCCACGAAAATCATTCAGGGATTTATAGACTTGCATAAATACTTCCTGTGAAACATCCTGGGCATCTTCCCGAGATTTTAAAAACCGATAGCAGGTGGAATAGACGCGCTCTTGGTGAGCCCGCACGATGGTTCGAAATTCGTTTTCTGCACTTCTTTCGCGGTGGAAGTTCAATCAGATCCCTGGTTTTCCTCAATATAGTACGGCTATCATAATTCATGGTCTATTCATTTCAATCATTTATACGGTCTTGCCAGTGTTTGGACGTCACTTCAGAGCAAACCTTTTGCCTTGAGAAAAAAGATATAAAACTGCAAGGTTTTGCATTTCTGCTCGTCTCAACTATCAGAACAAGCAACGCCTCAGAGGCAAAAGGAGTTAAAAATGATCAACAATAATGTCACCCGGAGAATCATCATTCTGCTCAGTTTTCTAATGCTCTCCACCCCTGTCTGGGGGCAGAGAGGACAAAAGGGTCAGCCAGGTCCCAGTCGTCCTGAGATATCTCAAATAGTGGATGAGCTTTCAAAAGAACTCTCACTTTCTAAATCTCAAGAAAGGCAAGTGACATCCCTTTTTAAAGCACACTTCGAAGAAATGGATCAACTGATGAGCCAGAAACAAAAAGCTCAACGCATGGATAGAGAGGTTATGAATGGACATCGCCGGGATTTTGAAGCTCAGGTCAAAGCAATCCTCACGCCTGATCAAATCAAGGCTTTTGATGAATTCCAAAAATCCCATGACCCTGAGAAACAGGATAAACGACCCAGACGATAACCTTCAATGATAGATCAATTAAACTTATATTTTCAGGGAATTAATCATGGAACCCATCATAAAAAGCGTCCAACAGTTCAGTTTAAGTGTGATCCTCTTATTCACCTCAAACATAAGTCTACCTGCCCAGACGTATAGGATTGTGGATACAGGACAATCTGTTTTCTATGACAACCAAAATGAGATCTCTGCCCCGGTCGCTGGATCGGCATTCTACGGACAAGATGCCAGCTATGATGGAAACCAACCTGCATACACTGATAATGGCGATGGTACAGTGACAGATAATGTGACAGGACTCATGTGGCAGCAAAGTGCTGACCTTAATGGGGATGGCGTCATCAATGTCGCTGACAAGCTAAGCCAGATGGAAGCTGTTGCTGGAGCAGACACCTTCAGTCTGGCAGGCTATGATGACTGGCGTTTACCCTCCATCAAGGAAGCTTACTCCCTCTTTATGTTTACAGGAGAAGACCCCAGTGGTTATCAAGGAACTGATACTGAGAATCTTATCCCCTTTATCAATACAGACTACTTTCATATAGACTATGGTGATACCGATGCAGGTGAGCGAATCATCGATGCTCAATTTGCCAGCACAACTATTTATGTCAGCACCACCATGAATGGTGATGAGACCATGTTCGGCGTGAATTTTGTCGATGGTCGTATCAAAGGCTACCCCACCGGACCTATGCCAGGTCAAACTGAGGACAAACAGTTTTATGTGCTCTATGTGCGGGGGAATGAATCCTATGGATTGAATGATTTTCAGGATAATGGAGATAGCACAATCAGTGATGTTGCAACCGGTTTAATGTGGCAGCAATATGACAGCGAAATGGGTATGGATTGGGAGGACGCACTCGCCTGGGCTGAATCGCGAAATTCTGCTAATTACCTGGGTTACAACGATTGGCGACTACCAGATGCAAAAGAGCTGCACAGCATCCTGGATTATAATAGATCACCTGCGACCAGCAATTCTGCCTCCATTGACCCCGTTTTTCAATGTTCACAGATAATTGATGAAGGTGGTGAGGTCAACTACCCATCCTTTTGGAGTAGCTCAACCCACGCAAACATGCAGAATGGCGCATGGGGTACTTATATATGTTTTGGAGAAGCCCTGGGCTGGATGGCTGATCCGTTTCCACCCTTCGACGTATCATTGCTTGATGTTCACGGTGCTGGCTCCCAGAGAAGTGATCCTAAAGCGGGATCTGCAGACGATTATCCCCAGGGTCATGGACCCCAGGGTGATGTGGTGCGTGTGAACAATTTCGTCAGACTGGTTCGAGATATTGACGCATCAACTGGTTTGGATACACCTGAAGAGGATGAACGACCCTCATCCTTTTCGCTCAAGCAAAACTACCCAAACCCTTTTAACCCTACAACCACGATTCACTATGAACTTCCAACATCTGGGATCATCAGTATAAATGTCTACAGTGCGAATGGACGACAAGTATCAAACCTGGTAAGTGGTTTCCAAACAGCTGGCGATCATCAGCTAGTCTTTGATGGAAATGGCTTGAGCTCAGGGGTTTATCTGGTCGTAGTGAAGTCAGGATCGACGTCAATTAGCCAAAAAATTGTGCTCTTAAAATAAGATACAATACATCAGGGGCTCTCTCTGCATATAAGAAAGCCCCTGATTATGAAGCTACCTGTATTTCTCCAACTGATCCAGCTCGGAACTTGGTGAGTCCAGATAGAAAAATGCCGTTGCTGAATAGTCATCACTACGATAAAAGTTCATCCACCCATTCGGTAAAGTAGAATCAGCAACATCTGGGACAGGGTCCATGTCCTGGAGTAGCATGAGGCCAAGCGTACCATCTTCATTTGCATAACCCTGTGTCACGGGTATGAGGTCAGCACCTTCATCGCGAATCTTGACCACCTCGGGTCGGGATGCACCTCCCATTCGCTGAATGGTCACGCGACATTCTTGCTCGAAGAAGATAGGATCTGGAATATGATAGCGGTAAAAGGTATAGCGTGGTGCTTCAGCCAGGAAGCATCCCTGGTACATATTTATATAGGAACCTAACCCCCACGCACTGCCCGGATAGTCCTCGGCTCCTGTTCCATTCAAGGTGGGTAAATCAGTATCACCATCAAGATATACCTTAACTTCTCCCTCACCCCACCAGGTTTTTTTGTACATGGGATTTGTAATTACACCAATATGGGTACCTAAAAATCGACCTTTCCCTTTAACATGCGGGAGAATTTCAAAATCAACACCCAGCTCATTTTCTGTTTCACGATGCCAGAAAGCATGGAAATAAAGCATATCATCATCATGCTCTGTCAGAACAAAATTTATATCATAAAAAAGCAAGCGCAGAGGACGATCACTGGTATTTGTCAACTGTACTCTGGCAGCTGTTCTGAATGGCATTGGGATATTACAATTGAAGGATCGGCCTTCAGGGTCAGAGAACAGGGCATTTTCAAAGGCTATGGAGTGCCCCAAAACATCACCAAAAAAATCTCCCATGGGAACAGAGACAGCAGGTTTGTCAGCACCATCCCAGAACATTTCCAATTTGAGGGCTCGCAGCATCTCCTCATCGCGTTCAGTATTTGTGATCCACATGCGCTGGATGATTCCACTCCCCTGAACATCCATCAATACTTTGGTCTCACCTGGCAGGACCTGATCAAAAGCATGTCCTTTTGCTCCTTTATTCCAGGTGCCACCAGCCCCTTTCGCAGCCGTTGGATTTTCAAAACTTGCCCAACGGGGAGACATGTTCTGGTATTCATACAACTTGTCCATGGAGTTAGATTCAATTTCAGAAGTTTCACAAGCAAGCAACCCGAACATCACAATAACCGGTAGGATTCTATGCATCACTTTTCCTTTCAATGCTTCCCTCAATACTTTTTTCAATACTCATCAATTTTAGGTCGGACCATGTTCTCTCGTCCGACCTCTTCAGCCAGTGTTCTATAGGTCACCAATCGTATGGTTCGATTACCTATAATCTCTTGAAGCCGAGGATCCAGAACTGCTTCCAGCTCCTGTTGGCGATGCTTGCTCATTTCCTTCAATCCAAACTCGTTCAGATCTTCCATTGCTTGCATTTCAGGCTGATCCAGACCCACATGTACAACCTGGAGATTCAATCCCTCGCCCATTCGTCCCACATGCGCCAACAGACTATCTGTTTTGCTCCCTAATGGAGCGGTATAGGTAATATTGGAGTAAAGCTCTTCAAAATAGCCTGACATCACCAACCCATATTCAGCGGCTAGTCCTTCTACAATTGCTCTCAACTCCAATGTTTGAACTGCGGCACCCATGTGATAATCCAGATAGTCAATTCTCAGACCCGATTGCATGGCTCGGTCAATTTGAGCCCTCAGTTCTCTAGTGATTTCTCCTACATCAGGATTATTGGCAAACAAGGTAGTGCGGGAGGGAAAGAAATGGCCATTGCTGTCGACCAGGGATGGTACAGCTTCAGCACCGAGAACAGGTCCCCAGCGATAACCTGCCCACTCTGCATTTAGCGTGAGATGAATGCCCACAGCAACATGAGGATTTGCCTTCAATATGTCAACTGCCTCTTCGTACCAGGGGCAGGCGAACATGACTGATGTTGAAAATGGGATACCCGTTTGGGCAAACTGTTCGATAGCCAGATTAAGTGAATGGCACATCCCCATGTCATCCAGCCTAAGTAGATAACGAACATCTGGTTTGTTGACAGAACAACTAAACAGACCAACCAAACTTAAGATCAGAATAATTTTTTTTAACATACCACCCCCTTATTGAATGAGTGAAGATAACGCCCACATTGAAGTAGATAAATAGTTTTACATGACCCCGGTCTCATTTCTACCTGCGTTCACTATCCAGAATTTCAATTCACCTGGTAGTTCTGACAATCCCAATTACACATTCTATTAAAATGATAAGAATTCTTTAATTGATTTAATAAGGATTGTCCTCACGACTACACCCAGCAAAAAGCCAACATTGCTTCGAATCAATAACCAGGTCTTTCAATGCAAAGGCTCATTTGCAGGAGTACCAATTGTTTTATATGGGCTTAGGGCATAGACTGGTCCTGTTGGGAAGGCAGACAATCCAGTATGATTGCCGCTTCGACTTTGTCCGCTACACTGATCAAACCATGGCGTGTAATTTGCCCCTAGTGGTTTGAATTTTACGCTCTTGATTCGCACGACTCAATGAGCACTAATAGAACTGAAATACCGGAGCTAGCCCAATGAACCGTTCACTTCTGACTCTACTTCTTATTTTTGTCAGTTTTTCTGGCATTCATGCCTATGACCTCGATCCAAAGATTGAGCAGAAAATCGATACCATTATTTCTCAAATGACCCTTGATGAAAAAGCTGATATGTTGGGTGGAGATAGCACTGATTTTGACAGTAAACCCCTTCAACGACTAGGGATTCCAGCCTTACGCATGACAGATGGACCCAATGGCGTCCGATGGGGAAAGGCGACTTCTTTCCCAGTGGGCGTTTGTATGGCTGCAACCTGGGATACAACACTTGTATATGAGTTAGGTCGAGTTCTGGCAAAAGAAACCAAAGCTCAGGGTCGAAATGTGCTTCTGGGTCCCTGCGTCAACATTCACCGTGATCCCCATGCTGGCAGAAACTTTGAAAGTTATGGGGAAGATCCCTACCTTGCTGCCAGAACCGCAGTGAGCTGGGTACGAGGGCTTCAAAGCGAACAGGTTATCGCAACGACAAAGCACTTCGCCGTTAACAACCAGGAATTCGAACGGAACAGCATGGATTCTAGAGTTGATGAGCGAGTGCTTAGAGAAATTTATTTCCCGGCATTTAAAGCTGCAGTCCAGGAAGGGAATACCTGGTCCATCATGTCATCCTACAATCGTGTTAATGGTCAGTATGCAAGTTCCAACACCTGGCTTCTAAATCATGTCCTGAAGGATGAGTGGGGATTTGCAGGTTTTGTCATGTCTGATTGGGGCGCTGTACATAGCGTTGTCCCCACCATGTATGCCGGTCTGGATATTGAGATGCCAAATGGGAAGTACATGAGTAGGGAAAATGTGATCGAAGCTATTAACGAAGGTCGGATGAAGGAATCAAAGGTAGACGAAAAGGTAAGACGGATGCTACGATCCATGTTTGCCATGAATCTATTCGAGAATGAAGTCCCTCCCGGAGGTGCAGTTCACACCTCAGAGCACCTGGATCTTGCCCGCCGAGTTGCGGAAGCCGGAATTGTCCTCTTGAAAAATGAGGATCAGATTCTTCCCATAGACACGGGAAAGTTAACATCAATAGCCGTTTTGGGACCCAACGCCGGTATCCTGAGAACGGGTGGCGGAGGGAGCTCGAAAATTGATCCCATTGAAGCCACCAGTCCATTTGAAGCAATCAAGGCCGCAGCTCCCGAACTAGACATCAAATATTCTCCTGGAATGTTTATCCCTGGCGATCTGACACTTGTCCCTTCAGAATTTCTGACAAGCGCCAAAGGTCAATCTGGTTTAGATGCTAAATATTATGACAACGCTGATTTTAAAGGCAAGCCAGTCAAACAGAAGGTTGATACTCAGATAGATTTTGATTGGGGCCGAAACGGACCGGAAGCTGTTGGGAATGATAATTTTTCCATTGAATGGAGCGGAAAATTGGAAGTGCCTGTGTCAGGTAAATACTACCTGGGAACTCACAGTGATGATGGTAGTCGTGTCTATATCAATGATAAGCTTGTCGTTGATAATTGGGGAGATCATGCCATGACAACCCAGGTGGGGATGGTAGAATTGTCATCCCAGGCTCCAGTTGATATAAGAGTGACCTTCTATGAGCACGGAGGGGATGCTGGTGTTAAGCTCTTATGGCAGCTTGTAAAAAGTGCTCCTCTGGAACAAGCTGTAACACTTGCCAGGTCTGCAGATATAGCACTTTTATTCCTGGGTTTCTCTGATCGTTACGAATCAGAAGGCTTCGACAGGAAATCAAATGCACTCCCACCTGAGCAACTGGAGCTGATTGACAAGGTGTGTGGAGTAAATGATAAGGTGGTGGTCGTACTTAATACAGGTGCTGGCATTCTTATGAGTGACTGGGAGTCAAAAGTGGATGCAGTTCTCGAATTTTGGTACCCAGGTGAGCAAGGTGGATTCGCGATTAGTAACCTATTGTTTGGAAAAGTAAACCCCTCAGGCAAGCTCATCACGACCTTCTTCAAGCAATATAGGGATACTCCCACTCATAAAAACTATCCAGGCGAAGATGATATTCTAAACTACGAAGAAGGTTTGTTTGTAGGCTATAGACACTATGATAAGATGAATATCGAACCTCAATATGCATTTGGTCATGGGTTGAGTTATACCACGTTTGAGTATTCAAGTCTAAAACTCTCTGCACGTCGCGTAAAAGCCGGGGAATCTATTCAGGCTACTCTCGATATAAAGAACACTGGGGAAATGGAAGGGGCAGAGGTCGTCCAACTTTATTTGAATGATGCTAAATCAAGCGTTATTCGTCCTAAAAAAGAACTCAAAGGGTTCTCCAAAGTTCTGTTAAGACCTGGTGAAACAAAAACAGTAACCATGACACTTAAACCTGAGGATCTCAAGTTTTGGGACAAAGCGACTGGTGAATGGAAGGCGGAACCAGGAAAATTCAATGTGCTGGTGGGAGCTTCATCAAGAGATATCAGACTTCACAAATCTTTCAAACTCAAGTAATTGATATCCCATGAAATACTTGCTAATAGTACTAAGTGGTCTGCTCCTGTTGGGTGCTTGCGAAGATGATGTTATCAGTCCAGACCCAATAGAAATTGCTACTGATACAATAGCCAAAAGCCCTAAACGAGGTATCTCCTATAACCTGACCCATGCTCTAGACTTTGATACCCTTAAAAGTGGTGTATCATGGTGGTATAATTGGTATTTTGAAACCAGCGCTCCTGAGAATTATTATCAGGACTACCAGATGGAGTTCATCCCAATGCTCTGGGGAGCCAATCCTTCAGCCTCGGATCGAGCTGGCGCAAAGCAATTTATTCTTGAACACCCTGAGATCGAATATCTCCTCGTGATGAACGAGCCCAACTTGGTTGATCAGGCGAACATCACTCCAGCAAATGCTGTGGCAACCTGGATCATTTACGAGCAATTCGTGGATGAACTCGCCAATGAGGGTCGTGATTTGAAATTAGTAGGACCTGCGATGAACTGGGGCACCATGGAGCAGTACCAAAACCCTGTGGACTGGCTGGATGCATTTTATGATGAATTTCAGAGGGTGTTGGCGCGAGAACCCCGCATTGATTATCTGGCATTTCACTGGTATGATTATGGTCTGGAAGCCCAACTGGATAACCTCCAAAAATATGGGAAGAAAATCTGGATTACCGAGATGGCAAACTGGAATGCAAACATCAACTCCTATGATGCCCAAATTACTCAAATGACTGATATGGTCCACATTTGTGAAACCCGGGAAGATGTGTTCAGATATGCCTGGTTCATCGGTCGCGGTGGTTCTTTCGATAATCATTATACCTACTTATTCAACCTGGATCCTGGTGATCTCAATGATCTGGGTTATATCTATCTTAATTTGCCTTATTAAGGAGTTCTTTTGAAAAAAGTCATCATCACAATATTTTTGTTCAATACTATCGTGAATGCTCAGGTCGGAGATTTGATTTGGGAAGATAATTTTAATAATCTGGATAATTGGAATCTGGAACAGGGCAATGGTGCCTGGGGCTGGGGGAACGGAGAGCTTGAATATTATAGCGGTGAAAATGTAGATATCGCTGAAGTACCAGGTGAACCAGGCAACCTCGCTCTCCGGATTACTGCTCGAGAAGAATCTGGCCCTGGAATCACCGATCAGTGGGGAAATCCGCTTAACTACACCTCAGGAAAAGTAACCACCAAAGCTAGAGTTGCTGTTCAATATGGTATGATTGAAACCCGTGTCCGTATTCCAGATATCAACTTGGGTGGCTGGCCTGCGATCTGGTTACTGGGTGATGCCAACTATGCCTGGCCCAACAATGGTGAACTGGATATGATGGAAATGGGTTCACGACAGGAATTCAGAGATGCTCATGATACACACAATGGGGGTAATGGACTTAATAATTCAACAGTCAATCAATCGGTTGGGGCAAACGCTATTTTTTACTCAGAAGATGCATTGACACCGGAGAATCCAACTGGGGCAGCCAGTATTTCATGGGACCCAGATGATGACTATGTACGCATGTATTTCAACCATGACAACCCTCTCGTTGAGAGATTCATGATATATAGGATGTACTGGGATGAGAACAGCATCCGCTTTACTGCCATAGATGATGGGATCGAATATGATCTTTATACCGAGCCCTTTCCCATTGATAGTGTTTCGGCTGAATTCCAGCAACCTTTTTATCTGATTGCAAATCTGGCTATCGGTGGAGCTTTTACTGATGCGTATAATCTGGGAGATCCTGGTTCAGGTGCTCCTATATCCATGCCGCTTCCAGCAGAGATGTTTGTGGATTATATCAAAGTTTATGAGTGGAACGGACAGGGATCTGTTCGCCTGGGACCTCCCTATCCTGAGAGTGGTAGTTTTGGGGTCTTTACAGAGACGACTCCCACAAATGGAGGACTGCAGGCTGGTGTATCTTCTGAAATTTATGTCTGGGAAGGTACGCTTATTGATGGGTCTATCGATCCCTACGAAGGTGAGAATGGTATCACCTGGCAAACTGTTGGCGCTGGATGGTTTGGTGCAGGAATAATGTCAATCCAACCCTTGAACCTTACCAATTTTAGCGAGGGAGATTTGAAATTCAGGATCAATATTCCTGCAAATGTGACCTTCAAGATTGGTATTATAGACACCTGGAATAATCAAAACTGGGTGGAGTTTCCAGCTTCTCAAACAACTTACGGACTCGTAAGAGACGGCCAATGGGGACAGGCTACCATCCCGGTGACGGATTTACGAGGAGTGGCTATTGACATGCGTATGTTGAGCTATGCCTTTGTTATCCTTGAAGAAAGTGGTGCAGCCTGTGAATTTGCCATTGATGATATCTATTATGATGGTGGGGGTGTTGCCAATCCACCCATTGCCCATGCGGGGTCAGACCAGATTGTCGAAGATGTGGATGATGATGGCTTCGAATCTGTTATCCTGGACGGCTCTGGCTCAATAGATCCTCAGGGTACCATCGACCTCTACAGCTGGAGCTCCGCTGACACCGCACTTGCATCAGGTGAAACCCCCACAGTGGTTCTCCCACTTGGGGAGCATAACATCACATTGACTGTGACAGATAATGATGGTCTCACCTCAAGCGATATGGTCCACATCACTGTGTTAAACAACTATCCACCCACAGCAGACGCCGGACCAGATCAAACGGTGATCGATACCAATGGTGATGGTTTTGAAACAGTTATGCTAAATGGGACGGGTAGCTCAGATCCTGATGGTAGTATTTCAAGCTATGTCTGGAAAGAAGATGGCAATGAAATCGCCACAGGCGCTGAGGCCAGCGTCTCGCTTAACATCGGTTCACACCTCATCACATTGACGGTCACTGACGATGATGGCGGAAGCCATTCAGACGCATTGGCGATCCGTGTAAACAGTAATCTACCCGTTCAGGCACCTGCAATCTATCGCACGGATGATTCCATCATCATTGACGAAGCAATTGAGATGGCATGGTTTAGCACTCCGGAAATGGGGATTAATAATGTGACGGTTGGATCAAGAACATCTGATTTCTCCGCACAATGGAAAGGTTTGTGGGACGCCACCAATCTCTATCTATTGGTTGAGGTAAATGATGAAGCACTGTTCCGCGATTCAGGTGCCGGGTGGTACATGGATGATGGCGTTGAGGTTTTTATCGATGGAGATAATAGCAGTGGCGGCAGCTATGATGGCGTAAATGATTTCCAATTCGGATTCACCTGGAATGATGAGGTGATTAAAATTGGCAATAATTCCATCAATGATATCACAGGGATAAATTTTGCATTATACGCCACTGAAGTAGGATACAATCTGGAAGCCAGTATCCCCTGGAGTACCATTGGTGTCAACCCGGAGTTGCGCTCAGACATTGGTTTTGATGTTGCTATAGATGATGATGATAATGGTGGTGACCGAGAATGTGCCGTTGCATCCATTTTTACTACTGATAATGCCTGGCACAATCCCAGCGTCTTTGGAGACGTCCCTTTGGTCACGACTACTGGAGTTGATGACAATGGATTCGGTGAAACACCAGCGCAATTCTCATTGCAGCAGAACTTCCCTAACCCGTTCAACCCCACGACCACAATTCGATACGCACTGTCCAGGAGTAGTGACGTACGTATCATGGTTTACAATACATTGGGACAGGAAGTCGCTGTACTGATAAATGAGTATCAATCTGAGGGTAATCACAACATTCAGTTCAATGCTACTCATTTGAGTTCAGGGGTTTATTTTATCTCCATGCAGGCTGGGTCGAATCATTTCAAACGCAAAATTGTGCTCTTGAAATAGGAATACAATGGGATATTTCGGGGATAGCAAAAGGATATTTTTACCAGATCGGATCAGATTGGTTTTTCTGGGGCTAGGTGCTTCAGCTTTTGTGATAACCGAGTTGTTCAGAATAAGATTACGTCCACTACTCAGAGACCTGGAGGTTAAGGATTTTGGATTTACCGATACTGTTGGAAACAGTGGTGGCATTCTGGTGCAAATCTTTTTGAGCCTGGCAATTATTAACCCAAATCGGAAACAGAGTTTTCGGCTCGCTGCCTTTTTTACAGTGGGATATATTCTTTATGAATTTGCACAGCCCTTTTTACCTAAAGGCACCTTTGATTGGTATGATGTTATAGCCACGGTTGTAGGTTATGGTTTATCAGTTCCCATATTATTAGTTGTATGGAACCGATATGATGAATCTGGGTTATCTTTCGAAAATAGAAAGGAATCTAAGGGGGATTAGTGGATGTTAACCAAACTGTTGAAATTCTTTGGTTGGGTCGTTGCAGTGATTTGTCTGATTCTCATCATTTTTTCTGCCTGGTATGTGATCAAGTTTTATCCACGATCAGCCATCGAATCAGAAACTGGAGACCCTGGGAGCAGTTATAGAATTCTTATTGCCACCCAGAGTAGCGATTTCAAAAATGATATCGTAGATAGATTGATGGTGCTTTACAGTGATTATGAGGTTTTTGTAAAGGTAACTGACATCTCCAATCTACCAGAAATTAACCCTGAGAATTGGCAGGGTATTGCCTTAATCAATACCACCATCGCCAATCAGATGAACACTGATGTTGAGGATTTTCTGGAACGGATTGGATCGTCTGAAAGAACAATAGCCCTCATGACATCAGGAGGCGGAGATTATGAACTTCCCCAACTCTTGATCGATGGAATTAGTACTGCTTCACGAATGAATGAGACCGAAAAATTTGCGCTTCAAATATATAGAAAACTGGGCTATCCTCAGGATCAAGTCCCAAGCATGGAGAACCAAGAATGAAAAATGTCATGATCATCGCAATCCTCTCAGCAATAATGTTGGGTTGTACCCCTATCTCGAACGAACCTGAAGCTGGTTTCACCACTGAAGGTAAACAAGTTGTCGTATATACCACTGCGGAAAATACAGACCTCCGTTTAAGTCAAACAGCCACCCGTTCATTCGAGCCAGCGGAGCAGGCACGGGAAACAGAAGTGGCCATTTGGGTGACCCCGGAGAAATCCTTCCAGACATTCTGGGGAATCGGTGGTGCTCTGACCGATGCATCTGCTGAAGTTTTAGCAAAGTTACCTGAGGAGAAGCAGGAAGAGTTATTGAAAGCCTATTACGATGTGAATGACGGGATTGGTTATACCCTAGCTAGAGTTCCCATTCATAGTTGCGACTTCAGCAGTGCCAGCTTCACCTATGTCACTGATGATGATAAAATGTTGAGCTCCTTCAACATTGATCATGATCGAGAATTCCGGATTCCCCTGATCAAAAGAGCCATTGCTGCTGCAGGTGGAAAATTGCCCCTGTACGCCAGCCCCTGGAGTCCCCCACCTCATATGAAAAGCAACGGTCAAATGCTTCAAGGCGGATACCTCCTACCCGAGTATTATGACTCATGGGCACTCTACTATACCAAATTCATCAAAGCCTACGAAGCTGATGGAATCCCGATTTGGGGCATTACCCTTCAAAATGAACCCATGGCTACCCAGAGATGGGAATCCTGCATCTACACTGCTGAGCAGGAAAGGGATTTTCTAAAAAACCATCTTGGACCAACCATGGTCAGAGAAGGATTGCATGATAAGAAAATCATCGTCTGGGATCATAATCGTGACCTGATCGCAGAACGTGCACACACCATTTTTGGTGATCCTGAAGCTTCCAAATATGCCTGGGGTATTGGTTTTCACTGGTATGAAACCTGGACTGGCAGTGATCCAAACTACAACAACCTGAGAAATGTAACTGAATCCTACCCTGATAAGAAGCTGGTCTTTACAGAGGGTTGTGCCGAAAGCTTTATCGAAGGAAGATATGAGTACTGGCCCAACGCTGAACGCTATGGAAATTCAATGATCAATGATTTTAATCACGGTACAGTGGGTTGGACAGACTGGAACATTCTGTTGGATGAAACAGGTGGTCCAAACCATGTGGGGAATCTCTGTTTTGCTCCAGTTCATGCTGATACTCAGACAGGTGAAATCATCTACACACCCACCTATTACTATATCGGTCATTTCTCAAAATTCATTCGTCCTAATGCCAAGCGGATCAGCACGTCTGCCAGTAGGACCTACATCGAGTCCACATCCTTTATGAATGAAGATGGTAAGATGGTCACAGTGGTTATGAATGCCACTGACGAACCCATTGATTACAAGCTCTATATTGGAATGCAGGCAGTGTCAGAGACCATTCAGCCTCACGCGATGCAAACTTTGGTATACTAAGCGTCCAAAAATGAAATCTGTCACTTCGCTTCTGAGCCTTCTTTTCCTCGGGTTTAGCCTCACGAATTGCGATGAGCCCTCAGACGCTACATCTGTCCCAGGCGAAGTGACGGATGACTGGACTTTAGTCTGGTGGGATGAGTTCGAAGGTGATGGACCCGTCGATGCAGATAAGTGGGACCAACCTGAATTTAATCGCAGGAACAACAATGATGGTCCTGATGGCTGGTGGCTCAAGGAAGACAGCTACCATGATGGTGAGGGAAACCTAGTTATCAGAGCTCGTCTCATAGACAATCATAACGATGATAATGATCCCTTCGATTATGCCACAGGTGCTATCAGAAGTATCAATCGTTTTGAGCAGCGCTATGGAAAATTTGAGGTACGCTGTCAACTCCCTTCTTTACCCGGCTGGTGGGTTGCGTTCTGGTTAATGTCACCAACGGTTTTTATCGAAGATGGATCTGGTGAAGACGGGACTGAGATTGATATCATGGAGGGCTTTGGTTGGACAGATGTTATTCACCACAATCTTCATTGGGATGGTTATGGTGAGGCACACCGATCCGATGGCATTAATCAACCCATAGCGGGAATCAGGGAAGGTTTCCACACTTTTACCCTTGAGTGGTCAGCCGATGAATACATTTTTTTTGTAGATGGTGAAGAGACGTACCGTAGCAGTGCAGGTGGAGTATCAAAAGTACCTGCATATGTAAAAATCACTGGAGAATTATCCACACAGCCCAATATGATGAGCGAGTGGTGGGCGAATGAGCCAATCCCTTCACTTTTCCCAGACTACTTTTTGGTCGATTATGTCAGAGTCTGGACAAAAGATGAAAATTAATTACTAGACCATTCATGCAGGAAGTCGATCTATACCCCCCTTTAAAAACCTATCTGGAAAAGCAGGGGTATGAGGTTAAAAGTGAGATTCTTAACTGCGATGTCGTGGCAATTCGCGGCGAGGAAGCCCCCATTATCATCGAGTTGAAGCTGGGACTTAATCTAACCATCCTGTTGCAGGCTGTGGATCGTCTGAAGATTTCAGATACGGTATACATCGGTGTTCCCCGGGGGCTTGCAGTCCTGAAGAAGCAACGCAAAAAAATAGTCAAACTGGTGCGTATGCTGGGTTTGGGCTTGATCATCATCGATCCAAACGTCAGGATTGGTAATGTTGATGTGGTTTGCGATCCCAGTGATTACAAACCGCGTCAGATTAAAAAGCACAAACAGCGCTTGCTTGGTGAATTTCAGCATCGTGTCGGTGATCCAAACCAGGGTGGCAGTTCAACTCAGAGAGGCATCATGACTGCCTACCGCCAGAAAGCCATCGCTATTGCTGCCTATTTAATTGAAAATGGTGAAACCAAGGCCGCTGTCATCGCCAAAACCCTGGAGGAACCCAAGACACGCAATATCCTCTATGATAATGTGTATGGCTGGTTTGATCGTTTGGGGAAAGGGATATACCAGCTTTCTCCTCGGGGAGATTCAGAATTTCAGGACTGGTTTGATAAAGGCAATCAATCCTGACTCAGGGATTAATTGTCATTTCCATAACACTTGCCATTTGTCATTGATTGTGGTTGGTCTATAATATAGCTTCCAACGTTTTACGGGGAGGCTTTATGTACAAATATCTATTATTACTCATCTTCTTCATCCTGACAAGCGTTGGATTGGGTCAGGATTCTCTTTTTACCAGCATTTCTGGTGACACACTTACCATCCATCACGAGCAAACAGAACGTAATTGCGGTGCAGAATTCACCTACGATGTGGACCTGACAGACAACCTCATTACTATTACTGAAGTTGATACAGGCGCCATGGCATTTTGTATGTGCTTTTTTGATCTTTCAGTCAGTTTGACGGATCTTAATCCTGGCACCTATCAGATCGATGTCTGGAGTGATGATCTGGGGAATGATCCCATATTTCACGGTTCCCTCGATGTGAACTTTGGTGTATTAGGTCTAATCAGTCAGGAGGAGTCAGAGTGTCTGGCAACCCGCGACGATACGAGCTTTATTGAATTACTTGTTTCTGGGAACTCCCTGAATCTATTCTGGAACACACCTTTGCTCAATTGTGGTCTGGAGCCAACATGGATGGGATGGTTAACCAACGATACATTTCATGTCACCATGCAGGATAGTGGGCTTCCAGCTGATTGTGTTTGTCCCTTTGAATTGAGTGCCTCTTTCGGTTCATTTCACTCTGGAACATATACCCTTGACTTTTGGAATGGTGAATATGGATATCCCCAATTTCATATTGCCGCACGTAGAGATGGTCCTGTTATAGCAGGGGGTTATCAGAGTCCCTGCTACAACCCGACATCAAACGCAAACCCGGGGATAGCCCTACTCCCTGATGCCCCATGGATTGATGTAAAATGTTATCCTAATCCCTTCAATAGCCAGATTTCGATCGCATATGAAATCCAAAACCCTGAGGAACTGGAAATCCTGATTTACGATATAACAGGGTCATTTATTACCTGCCTACGCAGTCGCTCCTGGATTGAGGAAGGTAAGCATATTGCCACCTGGTCCGGGATAGGTCAACAGGGCGAATCATTGGGATCTGGTGTATACCTCCTGGCTTTCCGAGGATATTCTAACACTACGGTTAATCGACTTATCCTTTTGAACTAATCGCTATACCGAATAAGACTTATTGTCTACGCTTTTTGCCCAATATATGGATGGCAAGAGAGCAATGATTTGGCTCACATAAACTGTCATCAGTGATCTGTCACACCAGTCAACATATATCACTTTCACAACTATTCGCTTGAATTAGCTTCCCATTTGGAATGCTAAATAATCCTTAGGGGAGTAATGAAAATGACATTGAATAGACAATTATGCTTGATACTGATTGTAGGGATTGGACTTGTAACAATGGGCTACGGGCAAGAAAACACTGCACCTTTTGCCGATGATTATGCTATTGATATTGTTGGCGATGGACCTCATCCCATAATTCTCAATGGTTTAGATGTTGATGGAGATGCACTTTTCTTCCCCATAGTTCAAGCACCTGAAAATGGAGTTTTGGATGGCAATGCTGGTGGCTTGGTTACAGGTGAAGTCACCGATGTTGAAGCTGGACCCGCATCTAATCTGTATTGGATGTTCGACCAGGATTTAAACCCTTTTGATCATTCTGGGATCTCAGTCTATGCTTATACAAATCTGGATTGGAATGCGGATGGACATGGCTCTGGGGGCTGTGATGGAACGGGTCTTGAAACTCAATCCCAGGTCTTTGGCGAAAATCTTGAGATGGTTGCTGATATTGATGGATTAGAAATATTTCTAGATGCCCTGGTGATCGAAAGTCAGGAGCATCTGAACACTGAAAATCCTGGTGATCCCTGGATGGTTCTGGGTGAGGCTGGCGAAAACCGAGTCTATTCTCAAGGGATTGGAAACATCAAAGAAGATGGTGTAGTCAAACTAGCCGTAGTTGATATGGCCTTATGGTTAAAAATTTATTATCCCGATCCAGTAGGAGCCGGTGGCGTGGATGGATATGCCTCAGGGTTTGGCGTGGCACGCATTGATCAGGCAAATAGTGATCCTGCCTGGATCGCTGCTTTTGATCCCGAGCTTACAGGTTGGGTAGAAGTCGCATTCGAAAGCTTCTCACAAACCGTACAGGGTTGTTATGGAGCCTATGATATAGTTGGGATGAGTATCCGGCCTATGGCTGATGCTAATCTCAATTACACACCAACACAAGATTTTGTAGGTACAGATCACCTGAGTTATGTTCTTTTTGATGGAGAATTATTTTCGGATGAAATTCATGTCACGCTGAATATTGATGCAGGTGCCCAACCTCCAGCGGGTTCTGGTACAGAGCTAGATCCATTTCTCATCGCTGATTTGGACGACCTGGAGTGGATCTCAGATCATTCAGAGCATTGGGATAAATTTTTCACCCAAACCGCAGATATAGATGCTGAAAGTACAGAGCTCCTGAATGCTGGTGAGGGGTTTTCCCCTATCGGTAATAATGTCACCAGGTTTACCGGGAACTATGATGGCAACGAACACACTATATCAAATCTCACCATCTCTCGTATGGATAGCGATTATCAGGGATTGTTTGGTTATACGGATGATGCGACTATCACCAATTTGAACCTGATTGATGTGAGTGTCCAGGGAGGAAATTATGTGGGTGGCCTGGTTGCTTATAATGAATTGACTCATATACTCAAGACCCACACCAGTGGTGAGGTTATGGGAGAAGATCGGGTTGGAGGACTCATTGGGCACAACCATGGCAATGTAGATAGCAGTTCAAGCAGCTGTAGTGCATCCGGAAATCAGGACGTTGGCGGCTTGATCGGAAGATCTGAAGGTGCCTATCTGATTCAAAATTCATATGCTTCTGGCGATGTGGATGGTATGGACCGGGTTGGTGGGTTTATCGGATCCCTTCATTTTAGTCCTGCCCATATTCAAAACAGTTATAGCAGGGGAAATGCGACCCGCTCAGGAGGAGATTCAGAAAAAGTAGGAAGTTTTGCCGGGCAAGTAGGTACGGCTTGTCTGGTGGAAAATTCATTTGCAACCGGTGGCGTTATTTATACCGATGCAGCCAATCCCGAAAATAAGGGATTTGTAGGATTTGATGTTGCCGGCTCGTATTTGAATAACTTTTGGGATTCAGAGTCTTCTGCCCAACTCACAGGAAATGGTGCTGAATCAAAGACCACATTACAGATGAAAAAGCTGACGACTTTCACCTATGCTACCTGGGACTTTGAAGTTGAAATATTCAATGGTGTTGAAAATCACTGGGATATGGATAGAGAAGCTGTAATGGTCAATGATGGTTACCCCTTCCTGGCCTGGGAAAATGGAGCTGACACTCATATCCAACCTGGCTCTGAACCAGTTGTTTCAGATATGGAAATCTTCACCGGAATTGATGAGGCTGTAAGCTTTTTGCTGGATGGAAATGACGCTGAAAACGATGACCTTATATTTATTATATGGGAATTTGGAACTGATGGAGACCTTGAACTTGCTGATTCCACCGTAACCTATACGCCGCCTGTAGGTTATGAAGGGACTGATTCATTCAGTTTCCAGGCATATGATGGACTCTATTATTCAGATTTTGCCACCGTTACAATCACCATGGCTACACCAAACTCTGCACCTGAATTAGCTGAAATTGAGCCACAAACCATTGATGAAGATGGATCAATCATCTTGGAACTCTTCGCCCAGGACAACGATGAAGACGAACTCACTTTCGTGGCTAGCTCATCTGAAGTTTCTGTATCTATCAATCTGATTGGAACAACGCTAACCTTAACACCTGATGCGGACTGGAATGGTACCAGCCAGATCGAAGTAGTTGTTACTGATGATGGTGCAGGCACTCTATCCGATACAA
Organism: Fidelibacterota bacterium; assembly: GCA_016844945.1. Taxonomy (GTDB): domain Bacteria; phylum Fidelibacterota; class UBA8477; order UBA8477; family JABMPR01; genus JABMPR01. Next base: position 20,465 of record JAERTJ010000184.1, read on the forward strand.
CTCATTTCGAACTCTCGGTTCTGCCTGTCAATGATCCACCAGAAACATTTGCCTTAATCACGCCAGACAATGATGCACTCATAATGGATTCACTCCTCACCCTTTCCTGGGAAAGATCTGAAGATATTGATAGTGATATTGTTTTTTATACCATCAACATTGCTGCAGATGTTTTTGAACTCATCATCGATGCAGGGGTCGACACTTCGTACAGTATTTCAGTATTAGAGATGCCCCGCGGGATGCCTCTGGCATGGCAGGTGCAGGTGAGTGATTCTATAGCCATCGTCCGTTCTGAGGTAAGAAACTTTACTGTGGATGAATCTGTTGGATATATCAATTTTAGCCCCATAGCTCTGGATACATCAGCTATTGTCATCGAAGATTCTGTTGAAGTTATCATCCTGAGTGGAAGTGATGAGAATGGGGATTCATTAAGCTTTGCATTATTGGATGAGCCTCTCCATGGTGTAGCTCTTCTAGCAGACAATCATCTGATGTATACCCCTGCTCTAGATTTCAATGGGGAAGATTCGCTTAAATTTGTGGTGACTGATGGTGAGCTGGCTGATACTGGCTATGTGTTTATCACAGTTCTTCCAGTGAATGATGCCCCAACCACGTGTGCTCTTCTTAGTCCTGCACATGGTACGACAGTCATGGATACCAGTCTCACATTTCAGTGGGAGTCCAGCTCCGATGTTGATGGAGATAGTCTAAATTATACTCTAATCCTTACGGGTACGGATTTCTTTTCTGCTTATGAAGCAGGAGATAGCCTTTTATTGACACTCTCCACCCTTGAGTTACCGCGTTCTACACCGATAGAATGGTGGATCAGAGTGAGTGATTCAGCAGATATGGTGAATTCTGAGAGTCGGTCATTTACTATTGATGCTACCGTCGGGATTGAAGATTCGATGCCCTTGCCAACGGCATGGATTCTAGAGCAGAATTACCCGAATCCCTTCAATCCATCAACAACAATCTCTTTCTCTATGCCTGCTCAATCCAGAATTCAACTCACGGTATATGATATCTCTGGACGTGAGATCGTCAGATTAGCTGACGGGATGTACTCACAGGGTACTTATCAGGTTCATTGGAATGGGTTGGATGAAGCTTTCAATCCAGTCAGCTCTGGTCTTTACATGTATCGATTGGAAGGTAATGGCTTTAGTCAAAATAAACGAATGTTGTTTCTTAAATAATTTCTACCAGATCTCATAGAAAAGAGGCTGTCTTTGTGAAAGAGACAGCCTCTTTAGTGACCAGTTAGGCTAGAAGAAGATTAGTTATCTTCTATTTCCGAATCCTTTTCATGAGAAGGTTGATACCTGCAATAATGAACCAAAGAATTACTATGTATAACACCAGGACTCTTGCATAATAAAACAGGCTGACAATGTTGACCTGGGACTGGGTGAAATTGACTAGATCCTGACCTGCAAAAAGAAATACCAACGATGCTAAGATGTCGAGAACAGCGACTAGAATTGTCAGGGGAGAACTGATGAAGGTGAATCGATTCATCTTTGATTCTGCTGGTATCGCTCTATCGATAATCAAACCCAGGGCGAAAAATGCTGTCATAAAGCCCGTGATTGAAACAATATTGAGTTGAAAAACCCAAAGAAATCCATCCAGATTACCAGCACTGACTAACTCCTTGATAAATGCTTGAAAGATGTCTACATCAAAAGATAGGAGCATGTTATTGTATTCTGTGGAGTCTATTCCCAGCTTCTTGAAATAGGTGAGCATATAAGTATAGACCGGTATAAAGACCGCAAAACCGAGAATAAGAAGAACGCGAGTCAGCTTTTTTGATGGGGTCTGTTTCAACATTTGAAACATGTGTTCCTCCTTGTTGGAAAAATTAATATTGGCATCTCATCAACCCCGGTTTGAGTCAGGGTTGATGAGTGTTATTTCATTTTTCAATAATTGGAACTCTGGGAAATGAGGAGATATAGTTCTCAGGTGCATGGCTGCTTATTTCCTCAAAGCAGCCTTGGTGAAGAGATGATCTGGAATATCCTGGTCGAACTGGATAGAATCGATAATGAACTCCGTTCCCTTCCCTTTCTTTAGCACATCCTTAAAGATCATATGCTTGGGATACCAACGGTCCTGTACCTTAAAGACCTCTGTGATCTCAGTTGTTTTCAGAAGCTTGCCGCTTCGAGCATAACGCTCTTCCTTCAGAGCGATCCATCGTTCTGAGTCCACCCATACCTTGCGCTTGGCGTAGGCAAGGTCATCCTTCTTCCCTATTAGTTCCACGACATAGGCTGATCTGTCTCCCACCTTTTCCTCAGCGACAACTGTGCATTCATAAGCTTCTTCAAGCTCCTCGGCTTCGGTAAAGTCCTCATAGGAAAGATCTGAGCCCATGACGGACTGCCTCAACATGTGACCAGCAATCTGAATAACCCTATTGGTTCCTGGTGAGTAGATCCAGAGTTTATCCTCCAGTTTGAGCATTTTCGTCCCCTTTTCACGAGGGGGACTTAAATATTCACTGAATGATTTCTCATCACTTACCATATATCCTCTGGAGGTTATGGTTCTGCTACTCCGACGACCATGGACGATCATGGTGGATTCAACCACCTGGTTTTCTGAAACCATGTTGCGGTCAATTCGTTTCATGACCTCCAAACCATCTGGCCAGTCTTGTGCCGTAGCAGTGTCCGGCTGAAAGGCAACCAGTATGAACGCAATTACAAGCAATATTTTGTATTTCTTCATGTTTCTAATTCCTTGAATAGTGAGGCGGTTTGCCGTTTATAAATACCACGCCCTGATACCAGTGCTCCGAGAAATGGAGCAATGATGCCGGGTACGAACCCGATGTAGAAACAGGCGGGGATGATTTTTCCACGGATGACATCTGGATAATAAATTCCATTACCTGTATCAGAAATTCCCATACCACTGATATCAACGCCGTACTCCTGAAGCAGATAAACAAAGAACAAGCCCAGGATTGTGCCAAAGATGGTCCCTATAGTCCCAATAAGGGTAGACTCAACCAGCATGCTGCGATAGACATGACCCTTTGCTTCACCAATAGCTAGACGGAGTCCAACTTCTCCATATCGACGGAGACCGTTCATCAATCCTGAATTCCAGAGTACAATGAACATGATTGCGATGAAAACTCCAGAGATAATGAAAATGAAAGCACCTGCCCATTGCATCATTGCAGCGAACTCATTTACATCTTCGAAGCGAAATGCAATAGGTGAGTAGGGATCTCCTTCAACACTCAAGTTTGAATTGATCCAGTCGGTCACGATCTGTGCTCTTTCGCCTGTATATTCATCATCTTTAAAGAAACCCAGGATTTCAGTGCTTCCACCCTCCATATCAAGCGCCATACGGGCACCCTCCATATCAGTGAAGATTGCACCACCCTTGTCCAGAGCAGCAACACCGAACACGACAGTTCCTACGACCTTGAAGTTTTGAAAGGACATGGAGCCATTAATAGTTGAGCTCATGAGAGTGACATGATCACCAATCGTCAATCCATAGGATTCAGCCATACTCTGTGAGATGATGATATCAAATGGATCCGATGGGAGTGAACCATTTTGGATAGAGGATCTGATCTTCAGATAGTCCAATTCTGTGCTTCCGGGGGTAATGAGATCTGCTGCTTGAGCAGAAACCGTAGTCTGAGCCTTTGTCTCACCATTCTCATCTGGGATGTCCAGAAGCCCACCAAAGCGTGTTCTTGCTTTCCACATCATATCTGGAAATTGAGCTTCCAACCTGGTAATAATCTCATCAGCATCTTCAAGCGCCATATCCAGAGGCATCTGAGTACGGTCCTCAAAATAGCCCTGTGAGGTTACCTTGACATGACCAGCATCCAGATGAGCGCTCATGCGAATCATATCAGGCATAACACCACCGATGTAACCTGCCATGAGAACTGTGATTGCAGTTCCAATGAAAACAGTAAGTATAGGGAACAGACTTCGAGACCGATCCCGAAGCACACCTGCAATTAGAAATTTGATCATGACATCTTCCCCCTCAACGCATCTGTTGGCTTCAAATGGGCCAGTTTTCTCACAGGGATAAAACTGGTGATGGTAACAGTGATCATGACTACTGCAATGGTGCCAAGAATGAGAGCTACTGAGTATTCAGGATAAAGGGTCTGGGGAAGCACCATTCCGAAATTGTCAATATCCATAGGCATGGTGAGCCCCTTCATGTTATTCAGATAAAGGAGGGGTGCACCATACAGGGTAGCCAAAATAGCGGCAAAGATGCCGTACATGCTGCCTTCGAGTGTGAACAACTTGATGAGCGTCAGACGTGTCATACCCAAAGCCATGAGGGTTCCCATCTCTTTCCGTCTTCTCCAGATTGAAAGAACCTGAGTATCAAACACTGCCAGTAGAGCCAGTGCCATAAGTACACCATAAAAAATACTGCCACCACTGCTCTTCATTTCCACCATGTTACGTATATCGGCGGTTAGGTCGAACAGGCTATGATAGGACCAATTGGTTTCAGGCAATTCACCGGTGTATGACTTATCCACCACCATCATTGTAGCTTGATTCTCCAAACGAGTGATGTCCTGGAGCAAGGCGAGGTCCATCCATACACTTCCCACATCAATGGTGGAGTTATCGGTTACCATGATATGGACAACCTTCGCATCCCGGGCATCATAAGCACCATTACCATCCCGCCATTGTATGGTGAAAACATCACCTTTTTCAACGTGGATGCTCTTCGCCATGCGTTGCCCGAGCATAACGGGTAAATAACCATCTACTTCCACATTCATTTTAGACGTAGGCATATTCATGACTGTTTGGGCGTGATCAGCTCCCCGAAACATGACATTCTTCATACGATTATTGGGATATATGGCTCCCTGGTACAACATGACTGGTGTCATAACTCCAGCTTCTCGAAGTGGATCGAAAACAGCAGGGATCACATCATGTGCATCAGGCAGAGAGAGTGGATCGTATGGATCATAGATCTCGCACCAGTATTGACCACTTCCCTTGTCTGTATCTTCGGAGATGCGAATACTTTGATCCTGCATCCCGTTATACATTCCTTTTAAATAAACGATTGCCAGAAAGGCAATGGACAGAACAAAGATGTTCAGCCAGGTGCGGATCCCAGCTCCCTTTAAGTTTCTATATGCTAATTTCAGGATGACCATATCAATGACCTCCTCTTTTTGTAGTTGATAAGTTTGAAACCACAAAAGCACGAAGGCTCAAAGAATCACTAAAAAGGATATGATTTGTCTGCTCAGTTATTGGTTCGATAGCGGTAGAGAGCATAAAATCGCTTGTGGCTCTTTCTGTCTTGGTGTCTTTGTGGTTAGGAAGTTTCATCTCGGAGAACGATTCAATTAGTGAGTTTCGTCTTTAACTACTTCTCCATCTTCCAGGGAAATGATCCGTTTCATATACTGCATGACCTTCTCATCATGTGTGGCAAACAGAAAGGTCGTATCCAGCTCACCATTCAGCTCCTGCATGGTCTGGAGTATACGGTGTGAGTTTTTCGCATCCAGGTTTGCCGTTGGCTCATCCGCCAGAACGAGAGCGGGTCTTTTAACCATGGCTCGGGCAATAGCTACACGCTGAGATTCTCCACCTGAAAGTTGTGCAGGTCGCATCTCGGCTTTATCTGTGAGCCCAACCCACTCCATTGCATCAGCCACCATGGACTTGCGCTCTTCAGTTGATTTGCCCAGGAGGAGCAGTGGAAATTCAATATTCTCAAAAACTGTATATACCGGCAGGAGGTTGTATGTCTGGAAAATGAATCCGATATGCTCATTTCTCAGTTGGGCTGCCTGTTTATGCGTCAGTGTTTCGATCTTCTGATCAAGGACAGATACAGAACCTTTAGTGGGGATATCCAGCGATCCGAGGACATTGAGGAGTGTTGTCTTGCCT
>JAERTJ010000185.1 GCA_016844945.1 Fidelibacterota bacterium
GCCATTATAAGGGTTATTGGTAGTAGTCTTGTTTTCATGTCAATCTCCCAGGTTTTCTACATTCATCCTGAGTAAAAAATACAAAAAGCGGGCGGTGTTTCTATTGGGGGGAGCCCTATTGTGGGATAGGATTTCCCCTAGAGATGGGCTGGCATTGGGTGAGGGGTTTTGGGTTCTATGGGTTTCTAAGTTTGTGTTTGTTGATCAGTCGGGCGGGTCTTGCTGAGCCTGTCCGCCGTAGCAAGCTACTTGCGGAAGGCGGGCCTCTCGAAGCATGGAGTTTCTGGGTTATAGGGTAATAGGGGTATAGGGTGATAAGGGTATAGGGGTAATTGTTTGCGTGTAAGGTAGTTTGGAACTATTCCAAAGAGGTTAAACCTTCTCGGATGGCGTACTTGGTTAATTCTGGGATGGAACTTAGTTTCAATTTTGCTTTGATCTTAGCACGATGGGCTTCCACAGTTTTGACACTTATGAATAGTGTCTCTGCAATCTCCTGAGTCGCTTTGCCTTCCGCAATTAGTTGAAGCACTTCCCGCTCTCGGCTTGATAGCTCGGAGGTCTCCCCGCCCTCTTCCACAAGCTTCCCTACATAATCATTGAGAACGGTTGTGGAGATTTCTTCGCTGATGTAATACCGATCTTGAAGGACTTCCCTGACCGCCTGGATCAGTTCGCTCCCTGCACAATCCTTCAAAAGATATCCTTTTGCACCTGCCTTGAGCATCCCCGTTACAAAGTGACGGTCTGAATGCATCGACAGTGCTACAACCTTCAATTCAGGATTTTCATGAAGTACTTGACGCGTGGCTTCGATGCCGTTTAGCTCTGGCATGGCGATATCCATGACAATGACATCAACATCCATCTTCCGAGCCAGTTTTACAACTTCTCGACCATTTTCAGCCTGGGCAATCACAGTAAACTCCAACTCACCGTTCAAGATGGAGAGTAGACCCTCTCTGAATAAAGTATGGTCGTCTGCTAAAATAATATTTACTGCCATTATATGCCTTCCAGTGAAACGGGTACATTCAATGTTACCGTCGTACCGTTACCGATTTCAGATTGTATATCCAGAACCCCACCAAGATATTCAATTCGCTCTTTAATACTAAATAAACCAAAGCTTCCTGTTTTTCGCTGTTGTGGTTTCAGAATTGTTGTATCAAATCCACTCCCATTGTCCTGAATTTTGACCATAAAGGCATATCGGGTTGCCTGGGCAGTAATGAGGACAATATTGGCCTCTGCATGTTTGATGATGTTTTTGAGGATTTCATCAACTGAACGAAACAAAATGACTTCTTGCTCATTTCGAAGTTCAACTGCATCCGCATTATGCTCATAGGATGTTTTGATCCCGGTTTCTTCTGAAAATTTTTCAAGTCGCCACTCCAGAGCCACGACGAGACCCAATTCGTGCAATACCGGGGGGCTCAACTCATAGGTAATGGAGCGGGTTTGTTTGACCGCATCGCTGATATCTTTTTCTATGGCTTTTAGATTCTCCAGCAGTTCTTCATCTGCAACACTGTTGAGTACACCCGCCATTTTGATTTTTGCCATGGCAAGGCTCTGTCCCAGATGATCGTGGAGCACAATGGCCAGATTTCGTCGCTGTGCTTCCTCTGCTAGAATGAGGTCTGAAGATAAGCGTTTCAGCATATTCTGATATTCCCAAATCTCCGCCTCAACCTTTTTGCGTTCAGAGATATCCCGGGCAATCAATTGGACGGCAGGTAATCCTTGATAATGAATGGGAATAGCTGAAACTTCAACTGGTAGGAATGAACCATCCTTACACTCATACACATCCTCAATGGAGAAGAGTTCTTCACTTTCATTGAGCATGGTTGTCTCGAGTTCTTTGGAAATTTCTCGCCTGGTGGGTTCAATCAACTCTGATGCTTCATGGCCTAATAGATCAGAAGCATTTTTAAATCCCAGCATCTCAATCAGTTTATGATTTACATAGACTATTTTTTCATCGACATGGATGGCGATGCCTTCACGGGCAAGATCAATGATTCGGTGATAATTTTCTTCACCTTCCGTGAGTTTGCGATTTCCCTTATCGTGCTGAGCTTCGATAAATGTGGTCCTGACTTCCATATTCCTATTTACGGCTTGAAAGCTAAGGTCTTTAGGTACTTGAGCAATGCCGATTGTCATTAATTTATCAATAGTAGCAAAACATAGGTATCAAGTTTATGTCAAATTGCCATATGCTTTATTGATTCCAATTGCGACAACTGAGAAACATTATAATATGGTTGATCACCTACTTATATTTTTTATTTTCTCGAAATCTTAGTTAAAGGTTGTAACAATGAAAACGTTGGGGACGTTTCAGGAATATTTCTGATTGGAACTTTCGAGATGCTCCAGAAGATAAAGGTGTATCCTTTTTCCCATCAATGAGTAATTCATATGATTATAGCCATCACAATGAAAGGATTTAAATGATGAAAAAGTTACTACTGTTGTTGATCCCGCTAATGCTCGTATTTTTCGTGGGATGTGAAGAAGACCCAACTATCGAAGAAATACTGGCGGGTACCTGGAAGGTCACAAATATGGGTGACTATGAAAACAGTGACTGTACTGGGGCTTTAGACAATTCCGAATGGGTTGCCGGGCAAGCATTTGGAGTTACCATGACCTTTGTATTCAGTGAAGGTGGGACAGTTACCATGACCACTGCATTCCCTGATGGATCCGAAAGTGAAAGCAGCACATGGACCGCAGATGATGATGAAATTTGTATTGATGGGGATTGCATTGGCTATACACTTTCAAACAATGATGAAACACTCACAATTAAGGATTCATATCCGGATGAATGTTATGACGATGACTATGAAACTGTTGATATGAATGAAACTGCCTGTGATGCTGCAGGGTATTATTGGGAAGAAGGCGGCTGCGCGCTCTTTACCATGACCAAGCAATAAGCTGAATTCATCTATTTATCTCAAGAGGGGTAGATCCGTAACAGGGTCCACCCCTTTTTTATTTCAAACTGATATACTATTTTAACTAACAAATGAGTGAACCTAACTCATGGGGGTGGTGGACTTTGCAATGTTTTAAGAGCCTCCAGTCTAAACTGGTCGCTCAGAGCATACAGATAGTACGAATATTCCTTTGAGTCACAATTTTTATCTATTGATTCAATAGTTTGATTCGAGGTAAGCGACCGAGTCTGTCGGGGCTCCCGAGAAGGAGCGTAGAGCGGGTGAGGAGAATCGAACTCCCCCCATCAGCTTGGGAAGCTGAGGCACTACCACTATGCGACACCCGCTGATGAATAGCGTGTGAAATTAAAAGAAATTAAATCAGTGGCGCAAGGCAAATACCTTCTCAATCCCCTATTTCCCTGTGCTGGTTGTTGTGCTGAATATTTCAACAAGAGAATGAAGTGCAAATAACGGCGCCAAAGTTTTTTTACCACTTTTCAATCGTTTCAATTTTGAACAAAACAAAACTATTTTCAGCATGAGCTACAGTCCAAATCCGTCTAAATCTTTGATACATAAGGCGTGACTTGAAGATACAAGATGTAGCGCTTGAGATGAACTCACCTCAACATTTTGTAGTTTTTTACAAATTGATGGTTGCCAACATTTGTCTCCTCTCTATATTCGTGACGCTGGGTAATTGTGACCAGAATCACGTGCAGGACACCATTCTAACCAGTCAACCAACAATTGGGTAAAGAACTTCTCGCTGTCATTTTTCCGCGTTTTTTAAACGACCTGAGGAGTTAAGCTGTTAATGTGTAGTATAATTGTTTAGGAGTAAACATACATGTCCGAAACCATCCAAGTCCCCTTTGATTTTGACGATCAAGATATCAGTCAAGCCTCGCTGCAAAATGCGGATTTGCAGATTGAAGCCATCGTCAACCAAGACCAACCACGTAGTGGATCTGATATAGATAGTTATTATGGTCTTGATGAACTTGGTAAGAGTGTTCTACAAAATAAATATCTGGGACCCAGTGAAACTGCACCGGAGCATCTCTGGCGCAGACTTGCGAAAGCTATGGCTGACCTAGAAGACACACCTGAAATTTGGGAAGATCGGTTTTACACCATCCTCCACGATTTCCGTTTTGTTCCTGGTGGACGCATCATGCATGGTGCCGGTCGCGAAGATATTAAAACGACCCTGAACAATTGCTATGTAGTGGGTATTAAAAATGATTCAATCAATGCCATCTATGACGCCATCATTGAAGAAGCCCGGACATACAAGTATGGTGGAGGTTGCGGACATGACCTCAGCGTGCTTCGTCCCAAAGGCTCATCTATTAATGGTACGGGTGGTGAATCCTGCGGCCCCGTAGGGTTCATGAATCTCTTCAGTGAAAATACCAATACCATTGCCCAACATGGTCGTCGTGGTGCCAATATGCAAACCCTCCGTGTGGATCATCCAGATATTGCTGAATTCGTGGATGTGAAAATGGATCTCTCAAAAGTTAAATACTCCAACATATCCGTACTCCTGACCCATGAATTTATGGAAGCTGTTGAGCTGGACACAGATTTTGAATTAAGATGGCAAGATAAGGTCTATGAGACTGTACGTGCCCGTGAGTTATGGGATAAAATTATTAATGCAGCCCATGCCAGTGCAGAACCTGGTATTATTTTCTGGGACACCATGGTTGATTATCATAATGCTGAGTATTGTAGTCCTCTGGTAAGTACCAACCCCTGTGGTGAACAACCCCTGCCTGACGGTGGAGCCTGTAACCTGGGTGCCATCAATCTTGCACGTTTTGTAACCGCAGATGGAGAATTCCAATGGGATGAGTTTAATGATACGGTCAGACTCAGTGTCCGCTATCTGGATAATGTGATTGATTATAATGTTGATCGTCATGCACTTGAAGATCAAAAGAAAAATGCTCTGGGCGACAGACGTGTTGGACTCGGAATTTTAGGTCTGGCTGATATGCTCATGCTGCGCGGTATTAAATATGATACCGATGAAGCCCTCGCAGCCGTAGAAGAAGTTATGGAGAAACTCTCCAGCACTGCCTATAGCACTTCAATAGAATTGGCAAAAGAAAAAGGCTCATTTCCCAATTTTCAGTGGAAAGGTTACAAAAAGAGTAAGTATGTAAAAAACCTTCCAGATGAGATTCAGGAAGAGATTAAGACTCACGGTATCAGAAATGCAACCATCCTGACTGTCGCTCCCACGGGTTCAGGTGCCATTGTTGCTCAGGTGAGCTCCGGTGTAGAACCTATCTTTAATATCAGCTATAAACGACGCGTGAAAAAGAACTCAGGTTTTGGTGAAGAATTTGATGAGTTTAAAGTTGTTCACCCTACCGTTCTTCAGAAATATGGTGGTGATGAGAACCTGCCAGATTCAGTCATCACAGCTCATGATATTGATCCCTATTTTAGAGTTAAAATGCAGGGCACCATCCAGAAATACATCGATGCCTCCATCAGTTCTACAGTGAATCTTCCAGAAGATGTTACCGTAGATACGGTTGCTAAAATCTATCAGGCCGCCTATAAAGCTGGTTTGAAAGGAATCACTGTATATCGTGAAGGTAGTCGTGATGGTATCCTTATTAATGAGAAGCCAGAAGAGAAACAGGCAGTTCCTGAAACGCTACCTATGGTAGATCCAGAGGCTGCACTGAACCCTCCAAATCTCAGACCTAGACTCCGTCCCAAAGATACATTTGGTGTAACCCATCGAATTCGTACCGGTGAAGGGACTCTCTATATCACCATCAACCATGATGAAGATGGTCTTTGTGAAATTTTTACCACCATCGGAAAAGCTGGTGGCAATGCAGCTGCTCAAGCGGAAGCAATCAGTCGACTTATCTCCCTCTCACTGAGAAGCGGGATGGATGTGACTGAAATTATCAAGCAGCTCAAAGGTATCAGTGGTCCAAATCCTGTATGGGAAAATGGCCAGCTCATTCTGTCAACACCTGATGCCATTGGTAAAGCGCTTGAACAACACATGTCAGACTTCAATAAAGACATCACCAAAGATCAATCTTTCGGAATGATGGACAGTGAAGATGTTCCTGAAGAAGACAACAGTGCTCATTTTAACATGGTCGAACCATCAAAAGGTACCACTTCAAAAACAATGACAACTTGTCCGGAATGTGGACTCACAATCAGCCATGAAGGTGGTTGTTTGTTATGTCACAATTGCGGTTATTCCAAGTGTTAAGATTTATCCAATAAAAGCATGAAGAAGCCTCGGGGAAACCGGGGCTTTTTTAATTTCTGGGAGTCATTTGCCCCGACCTTTAGACCTGGGGTTGTCAAGCACCATTCAAAATGAGCTTTTGTCCAATCAGGTTTATGATCGGAGTGTTGGGCTAAAGCCCCGCGAAGTGTTGGTGCTCTATCCCCACCTCAAAAGGCGGGGTAAATGAGTTGAGCAGAGGAAGTTGATTTAAAGATGGGGCTGAAACCAGTTTGACTTCGCGCTGCTCAGTAGAAAACTGGTTGTTAGCGGGATGTCTGGGGTTGGAGGTTTCGATCAGTCTTCGCCTTCAGCTACGATCTGACAGACAGGCTCAGCCTCTGGATGTGTTCCCCAGGTCGATCCAGTGGTCAAAGGGGTGATTCCGGAACCAGGTGAGTTGTCGCTTGGCAAAATTTCGCGTGTTCTTCTGGATAGCATCGATCATTTCAGATTCGGTCAGGTCAGTTTGAAGAAAGGCGAACACCTCTTTATAGCCTATCGTTCGCATGGGATAAAGATCAGGGGTATAACCCAGATCAAGCAGCTTTTGACATTCTTCAACCAGCCCTGATTCTAACATGGAAATAACTCGTTGGTTGATTCGCTCGTATAGCATTTTACGATCCCTATCCAGTATGATAAAAATATCCTTCTTTTCAAAGGGGTCACTACTGTTTGAAAATGCTTGTGATGGAATCATACCAGAGGTTTCATAAATCTCAAAGGCACGCATGAGCTTTTTGTGATTATTGAAGTGAAAGGTTTGGGCATACTCTGGATCAAGATCTATCAGTTGGTTCCAGAGTGTTTCTGCCTCACCTGAATCCACCTTTTGCTGATACTTCTGACGAACAGCAGCATCCTTGTGCTGCTCATCAAACAGTCCAAAACGCAAGGCATCCAGGTACATTCCAGCTCCCCCCACAACCACAGGAAGATGACCTCTCTGTAGAATCTCAAGAACGATTGTTCTGGCACGCCGGTAAAAATCCGCAGCATTCCAAACAATATCAGGGTTCAGCTCATCAATTAGGTGATGTGGTACCTGAGCAAGCAAGTCAGAATCCGGTGTAGCCGTCCCAATATTCATGTGTCGATATATCTGTCGGGAATCACCACTAATGACCTCAAGGGGTATTTCACGGGCCAATGCGAGTACTGTATCAGTTTTACCAACGGCCGTAGGTCCCGCCAAAATGATATAGTCAGATTGGGAGAGATCAAGCGTATGATTGTGAATTTTGATACGTTTCATCGGCAGGATTTATCTGGACATAATTATTTTTGAATTCTATTCAACTGAATCTTCGCAACTCGATTCCGCTCAGTGTGACGAGCGATGAAAGCATGAGACTTCTTTAGTGGCGCTCGAAGCGTTTATCCAATTCATCGATACTGAGATTGATTATAATCGGACGTCCATGGGGACAGTAGAAGGGGTTTTCTGTAGCAAACAGGCTATCCACCAGAACCCGCATTTCTTCTTCAGTCAAAGGGTCACCCGCTTTGACGGCGGCTTTACATGAATAAGATGCTGCCAGACGTTTTGAGGGAGAATAATCAAACACACGATTTTCCCGATAGTAGTCAATGATTTCCTTGAGGATGGCACCTTCACTTCCCCCCCGCATGCCAGTAGGCACTGCTTCCACCAGGACTGTCCGGGGTCCAAACTCTCTGAGGCGGAAACCCAGAGTATTCAACGAGGGAATGATATCGACTAGGACGTTATAATCATCTGCTGAGAATTCCTGAGTCGCAGGAAAAAGAAGCTGCTGGGAGGTCCCCTTGTTCTCATTCATATCACGTAAGGCTTCTTCATACAAGATGCGTTCATGAGCCACATGTTGATCGATGATGGCAATCCCATTATTAATCTGACTCAAGATATACTTATTGTGTACCTGCCAGATAAAACCACCATTCTGGCGTTGAGGTTTAACCTCAACTGGATTTTGATCAAGCACCTGACTAAACTGCCGTGCCTTATTGAGAATCTCACTTTCTTCAGAAGTTCGTTCAGGATTGTATGCTTGCCCCTCAGTTGGAGCAGCAAAGGTCGTCTGTGCAGAAGGTGTATCGGTAGGTGCAAAAAGTGGTGCGGCCAGAGGTCTGGCCTGAAAGCCAGGCATAACCTTCAAGGTTTGTCGTAAACCATCTTCAACAGTTTCCTTAACCACGTGGTACACACGCCACTCATCATTGAATTTGACTTCGGTTTTGGTTGGATGGACATTGACATCTACTTCATTGAGAGGCACTGAGATATTCAGCGAATAAAAGGGGAATTCCCCACGCTGGATCAATGATTTGAAAGCCTGGTAAACGGCATTATTGATGAGTCTATCTGAGATTGGGCGGTTATTGATAGAGAGATATTGCTCTCCCCTTGCCACTCGTACCAGATCCAGGTTCCCGATAAATCCAGTTACATTGATATTCCCACGACTTTCAGCGACAGGTATAATTTTACTCTCGTACTCTGTACCGAACACTGCTGAGATCCGTTCTGCAGGAGTCGAAGCTCTCAAGTCAAAGATGACTTTGTTATCGGCAACCAGCTTGAAGTCCAGTTCTGAATGGATGAGTGCCAGGGGTTTTACACGATCAATGATGTGATTGAGTTCTGTGCGCTTGGCTTTGAGGAATTTGAGTCGGGCTGGTACATTAAAAAACAGATTTTTGACCGTGATCCTGGTGCCCTTTTCCCAGGCGATGGGTTCTACCTCACCTACTTTCCCAGCTTGTACTTCAAGGGAGAAAGCGCTATCACTACTGCGTGCTTTTGATACCAATTCCATCATGGCAACTGAGGCTATACTGGGTAGAGCCTCACCACGGAACCCCATTGTTTTAATGCGGAATAAGTCTTCAATTTCGGCGATCTTGCTGGTGGCGTGGCGTTCAAGTGCCAGAGCCAATTCTTCTTTATCAAGACCCACACCATCATCTATGACCTG
>JAERTJ010000186.1 GCA_016844945.1 Fidelibacterota bacterium
ATGAAGGTCAAAATCAAAAGTGAAAAAGATCGTAAAAACCTGATCGCCTACATTAAGACTCTTTAACATAGGTTTATTGAATCTGGTTAACCGAACTGGTCGCCGTCACCCTCGACAATGGCGGCGATATAAAGGTTATTCGCGCTGAACACACTGTCCGCCCCTCTCGCGACGCTTGAGGCTATAACCTTAAATGACAACGGCGCTCCAAGAAGGAGCGCCGATTTGTTTGTGTTGGCTGGGGAACCTGGAGCACCAGCCGACATTTCATAAATCACCAATGGCAGACGCCAACGGATTATCAGTAATGGCCTATCAGCGAATCCATCATAAGTGCCCCAACGTGACGACAGTTGCGACCCGCTATGGCAAGGTTGACTTACTTTTTTAGCCAGCACGGCAGGCATTATTTTAGACGACGAATCCCATCCGACCTTGGCGCACTTATCGGCAAATCAGAAATCAAAATATCCTTGGGCGCTGGCATTGGTGTGAATGATGCGAAGAGTCGTGCCATCCAGTTGAGCGCCATTTATCAGGAATATTTTGATCGATTACGTAGTGGTAATAATCTGGCCGGTGAAACAGATCGCTTGAAACAACGCATCAAGGATATTGGTAATAATCGTGCCACGATGCCAGCCAATCCAATCTTGACGATTAGCACCTTGCCAACGGTTACGGATTTTATACCGACCTTTGTAAAAGAAAAATCCAAGGGTTGGGGTGAGAGCACACGACGGCATAATCTTTTTGCCATCAATCTATTCGTAAAAATCTTGGGCGATAAAAGCCTTGGTGATTATACCCGCCACGACATCGTGGATTATATGGCGACGCTGGAGCGAGTCCATAAATCCTATGGTAAATCCTACAAGGATGAGTCCCGCACCATTGACGAGATACTGGACGTTGCCACGGCCAAGCCGAAGATGGTTATAACGACGCTGGTAAATCACCTGCGTTCGGTTAAAGCCGTATTCAAGTGCGCCAATCAGTATCACGATGCCAGTATCAATCTGGAGCAGTTATTCGGCGGACTGGATTTTGCCAAGGACGTGCGCCAACCTGATAAGCGTATTCCGTGGAGTGTTGAAAAACTGAATCAGTTATTCAATACGCCGATATGGACTGGCACATCGCAGACAAAATGTAGCCAGCGCTATAAGGCCGGTAATCTGATTATCAAGGACGCCTATTGGTGGTTGCCGATTATTGCGATTTTTAGCGGTTGCCGATTAGAAGAGTCGAGTCAACTTCAATGCGGCGACCTGAAAGTGGATGGCGGCATCCAATACCTTGATGTATGCGAAGGCAATGGCAAGCATCTTAAAACGGCGACCAGCACCCGACAGGTGCCCCTACACGGCGTATTAGCCGACCTTGGCATCGTAGCCCTGTTTGATGGCAAGACGCCGACAGACCGCATATTCCCAGAACTGACCCGTGGTGGTGTTGATAAAAAGTTGGGCTACAGATATTCCGCCAACTTTGCCAGATACCGCCATAAGACCGGCATTTATAAAGAATGGATGGATTATCATTCATTTAGACATAATGCGGTATCGGCATTATGGCAGGCATCCCGGGATATGGTGCTGGTGGGCAGTATAGTTGGCCACGGTGGCAAGAATCAAAGCCAGACGGCTGATTACACGCATATTGATTTAGCGACCAAGGCAGATGCTGTTAACAAGTTGACCTATGACGGCCTGAATCTGGCGCACTTGAAATAAGTGCCCCATCATTCATCCACGGCTGGCATTCAGGCCTATCAAGAATGATACAAGGCCGACCACGGTGAAAAGCAGGATGGCACGGATTATTTTTAGTGGGGCACTTATGATGCGCATCATAACAAGTTGACCGCATTGGCGAGGGTTGAGTCATTTACATCTACATAAGCCGACGTGGTGCTGATGCTGGAATGACCCATCAACTTTTTTAGCACGAATACCGACACGCCTTTATCAGCCAATCTGGTGGCGAAGGTGCGCCGACCACTATGGCTTGACGCACCGGTGATGCCAGCCGCCCTGTAAAGGCGCTGAAACCACATCACCACGCCGTGGGCGCTAAACTTATCATTGGTTTTTTGGCTGATGAATAAAGGGCGGTGCGATTCCTTGCGGCGAGGGGGCAGTGAGTCGAGGTAATCGGCAAGATACTTTGCGCACTTGGTGCTGATATGAATCGACCTTGACCGTGACCCCTTTGTTTGATGCTTGGCGAGGGTGATTTTATCCATCACCTTGCCGTTGGCATCCATCACTGAGCCGATGGTGAGATTGGCACATTCAATCGCCCTTAATCCGCAAAGCACTGTAAGCATCATCATACATTTATTCCTTGGAGTATCGGCGATTGCCAGTGCGAGGCGAATATCACCAGCCGTAAGAACCTTTGCTTGTTTAGCCATAGCGAGCATCCTAATGTTATTGAATCTACTTATAGGAGTGTATCATAACGTCGATTCTGAGGCGAGCGAGAAGACCGAATAAAGAGACTGAATCCCATCAAGGACTTAGGCCGAGAGTGAGACCGTTTATAGAAACTATAACATTCCCTGACCTGCTAAATACTGGCAGGAGGAAATGCTGATGCGATTTTATGAGTTTGCGGATACAGAGATGGTGGAAGATTTAGAGGCGGCGCTAAATGCCCGAAAAAAGCAATTGCGTAATCAATCCGAGATAATAGGCCTGCGCAAAAAAGCACTGGCCAATCGAGATGCGATTGCCAAGTTGGCGAAGCGGAATCGTGAGTCGAAATAGCCCCCCATACCGATGAGCGTGTAGGCGAAAAATAAGGAATCCATTATTTTGAATCCGGAGATGGTGGCGCACTAAAAAGGGCTGACCATTTATGCCCCAAAAGTGAGTGTTATCGATTCGGCTGGTTTTGCGGAAATCTAGTACTAACCCCTTTTATGGCTTTAACCGGCAGAAAACCGGCATTTTTATGACGCCAGCACTATCCTGCCATAAGCACTACCTATGTTATAGTATAGTGTAGGTTATTCCCTTTGATTTTAGGCTGAATAAGTGCCCCACGACTCCCACGCTGTTATCATTCATTCTATCGGTTGAAACAATCAGCCAGACCTATTGTAGACACTTATCGTGTATCACGATGGCATCAAGGTGGATTACTTATGACCGGTTATCATCGTTGACCACGATGGCGCACTTATCGCCGGAATAATGGCGCACTTATGACCAGTTGTGATTGGATAAAATGACGCCATTACGACCACGTCGGTTTAGTTGCGTGAGGCCATCGCATAGAGCCGCCAAAACATCGGGTTCAAGAGTGGTGTTATTGGCATCGTTATAATCGAACTTACTTTTGAGCGGATACCTTGCCAACCAATCCAGTGATTCATTTACCGGCATTGAAGGAAATAGTGAGTCCAGTTGAGCGCCATCTGGCACTGGATATTCCTTCTTATCATTGCCCCAATGTTCGTGACAGTAATCGGCGACGGCATCCCTATCCAGACCATCCAAATCGACGACCAAGTGTGCGTGAAATAATAACCGATGATGTTGCCACTTGCCAGTTGGTGGGGTGGCTGGTTGATAGGCCGCTGAGGCTTTTATCAGAGCGGTATCAGTGACCAACTTTTTATCCGTGAGTCGATGGAGGTGGATTGCTTCCCAACTGAATGCGCCACGCCACCTGAGTCCCTTGAATCTTTTGAGTGCCCTGAAGTTGCGCAACATTCTATCGGCATCCTTTTTGGCGGCGATTGCCGTTGCCATCGGAAAGACCGGATACGTGGTGCGGGTTGTATCAAATGGGTAGATGGCGAATAAAATAGTGAGGTGCTTGAGATTATCCCGTTGTTGCTGATGGGTGGGATACTTGGCCAGTGCCGTAGCGATAACATTCTGCTGATTTTTAATCATCGTGCCACCACATCGCATACAATACGGTGACCGGCAGTTGATGATGTTACCCCAGCCATCTACATCGCCACAGGAGGCCATAGAAGCGCCCAGATTGTGATAGCAGGCACGTTGGCCAAGGGCGGTGCCTATCGCCGCCGTTTTGCCCTGACGCAACGCAGCCAGCCACGGCACATTGGGGTTGGATTGTTGCTGAAACTTTTTTTTGGCCGTTTTGAGTCGCTTACTTACCATCTTTGCCAATCCCCCATCCGTATCTGACGAGCCGATATTGAGCCGGAGTCATATCCAGCACAAGCCGTATCAGCCGATTGCGTTCATCATCGGAAAGCCATTTGAGAATGAAGGCCTGTTCAGGCCGTAAAAGATTTAGAGAGGGAGTCGGTTTGTTCATTTTTAGCACCACCATTTTTACCAGTTAGAATCCCCAGTATTTATACGAGCGCCAACCGGCCAGAAAATATCGGCCCGGGATTGCGCAAAAATAAGTGCGCCATAATCCCGACCACGGTGCTGGTGGCGATGGTGATGATGGTGTTGTGACGGTGAAAATGGATGTTGAGACCGGTAGGATACGGTGGGGCACTTATCTGGCGGCGACTAAATAAGTATACCAACATCAGCATCACCAGTGCTTTTAGAATCAAAGGAATCCGCCATTAACCGTGGCGGATTTTTTTGACCCGCACACTTGAAGACCGACATTGATGTTAGGCTTACCTACCATCGGTATAAAATATATTGGCGTTAATCTACCGGATGTGAGACGGTGCCGTATGACAAAGACCATTCTGATTATTGAAGATGATAAAATGAATATGCGGTTATTCAGCGATTTGCTACGGGCAAATGGCTACAAGATTGAAAAATCCTTTGACGGCATAGATACGGAAAACTTGGTTAAAGAGCATCAGCCAGATTTAATCATTATGGATGGGAAGTTAAGTGAGCACTGCGACCCCAAAAATAGTGGAAACTTGCCTGAGCATTGTGGCTTGGAAATAACAAAACGACTGAAAGATAATCAAGAGTTTAGCCACATACCCATAGTAATATCGTCATCGTGTGGATGCCTAGGATTTAGCAATAAAATAGAATGGTCAAAATGTGATGCATTCGTCGCCAAGCCAATATCCGTGCCGCACTTTTTAGAGACGATTGCCAAGCACATCGCCTAAATCCCACCGCTTGAGAAAAGACGTGACCATCGCTGTGACGAGAGCGATACTTTTTTAGCACGCAAAATCGCTGATAAACGGCGGGATTGGTAGAGTTAGTTAAAAAAGTGGCTGGGGAACCTGGACTCGAACCAGGATTGACGGTGTCAGAGACCGCTGTCCTACCATTAGACGATTCCCCATCTAAGGCGATTTTGCCGCTGGACGAGAAAATTTCCTCATCAGCGGGACGCTACATATCATAACAGAATGCACTTGTGTAGCAGCATTTTCACCTCTTTTTCTCTTTGTTTTGCCTTCATGCCATTGCGGCGGGGCCGTGGGGCTGTAGTATTGTGTGGATATGGCTGAGATACTTAACCAATCCGACCACGTTTTTCAGATGTGGGCGACCTTCGCGCTGATCATTGCGACGCTGGTGCTTTACGTTTCTGAAAAGGTGTCCATTGAAGT
>JAERTJ010000187.1 GCA_016844945.1 Fidelibacterota bacterium
TGCGTAACAGATGATCTTCAGGTACAAGCTGATCCAGAGTGACCAACTCTACCTTGTTGTTGAGGAATCTCTTTTCTTTTAGCATTGGACAAACTAAAAAGCTCCCGCTTATTCAGCGAGAGCTTTTTCAACAGCCTGAGGCTCCCAGCTGGGAGCCTTTTTTATTGGTTAAAGAATTAAGCTATTTCGTTTCTCCAACGGCTGCTTCAAGTTCTTGAAAAGCCTGTGAAGCTTTGAATTCAGCATACAGTGCTTCTTCGTTCTTGATAACGTTTACCACTGCTGTACTAACAGCATCTTTTTTCAGACCCATTTGTACATAAGCAACCCAGGTTCCGCCAGATTTCTTATAAGGATAACGTTTCAGAACAGCAACGCCATTCAAGGTATTATTCGTCACTGTTTTTGATGTGGACTGATAAAATTCCACAATCTGAGTATTCTCAGCCATTCCAGCTTCTTGGGTAAAACTTTTTACCTGGCTCTGTACATTAGCAGAGATACGTTCTGACAATTCAACTTTTCCAGCCTGTTTGGCTTTGTCAATAGCCAGATCCATTTTCCGTGATTCACCCATACCTACAGCATAGATATAAGTATCATCTTCTTCTGGAGTATTGATATACCACCCAGGAAGATCTGAAGGTCCATCAGGGTTATTGGCATCCGTTGGCATGTCATTCAGGTTTGATGGTTTTACCGGTGCAGCTTCAGGAGCACCAGAGCAATTGATCATAACCAATGCTGTCAGTACAATTAAAAAACTTAGTTTCACTACTTTCATATTTCCTCCTAATTATTCAAATTCACTTGGCGAAGCGAGTTGAATATAAGTTTTTTATCCCTGATTTCATGAAAAACTTAGCATTAGCAGATGTTGGCAATTAGCTTTCATTCATCGAGTAAACCTCAATACAAAAAGATGGGATTATTATGCGCAAGATTAGTCTTGTGTTGCTGGCTATCTACCTGCAAGCCAGCGACATACAAGTTTCTGAGGTCATGTCAAATCCTTCGGGATCTGAATATGAAAATGAATATATTGAGTTATATAACAATTCAGAAAGTGTGATGCACATCAATGGTTGGTTGATCAGTGATGGGAATGGTGTCGATTCTCTCTCACATCTCTCTGGTCCAAATGAGATTCCTGCATATAGCTATGCTCTTATTATGGATCCAGGATACGATTATGTTTCGGGGCCGTACCTGAACCTTATTCCTGACAGCGTTTCAGTTTATACAATATCTACAGATGCCAGTCTGGGGAGTGGGGGGTTGTCAAATTCAGGTGAATCAATCATCATTACCCGACCTGATTCTACAATCGCCACACAGATGTCATGGTCATCCTCAACATCCAATGGATATTCCTGGGAGCGTGTTTCGCTGGATCAACCTGACTCCACAGCGATATGGCAGGAATCCCTTGTGGAATATGGAACCCCAGGATTTCGCAATTCGGTAGCCTTACCACAATTTAACTTGAGTCTCAATGATGTTTTGATCACCAGAGCTGAAGATGATGAAAATGTTGAAGTCCTGGTTTCTATCATGAATACTGGGGAGAATGAAATATCTGGAATTGAACTTTCAGTTTATCTGGATGAAGATCAAAACCGACAGCAGGGGGAATGGGAGTGGTCAGCTTACTATCAATTCTTGGACAATCTTGCATCAGGAGAAGGATTGCAAATACCACTTTCTCTGCTGAAGCTCAGTCCGGGTGTAAATATCCTGGAATTCAATCTGGGTATGAATGAAGATGAGAACCCTGATGATGATTTAATTCGTATTCAAATTGTGGGAGCTTATCCCCAAAACGTATTGAGTATCACAGAAATCATGTACAGCCCAGAAGAGGAGCAGGGAGGGGAGTGGGTTGAAATTCAAAACATTTCAACAGTAGATGTGTCGCTCCAAGGATGGACACTATCGGATGCCAATTCATCCAGACATCTGATCTCAGACAGTCTGTTGGTACTTGAACCCAATACATTTCTCACCCTCAGTGGATCACAGGATGCCGTAGATTATTTTGGCCTTAACTCTGAGGAGGCGATCGTCCTAAACTCATGGTCTGCCCTGAACAGCTCGTCTGACTCTGTCCGTATTTTTGATGCAACGGGACGTGAGATTGCCTCTGTCTTCTATCGAGGGAGCTGGGGACATTCAGGAGCTTCTCTGGAGCGTAGATCTCCAGTATGTTTCCCCACCGCTGAGATAAATTGGAAGAGCAGCACTCACGTTGATGGAGGGACACCCAGTGGAATCAATACGAGGCAGCTACTGCCGGTTCAAATCCAATTAGAGAAAATTGATATTCAAACTCCAGAATCAATTGGACCCGCTCAGGCAGTTATCACTATACACTTTCAGAATATGGGTATGGATCCTTTAACAACATTTGAGGTAGCATCTGATGCAGATATCGTGTGGTATGGAAATTTACTCAGCTTTTTTACTGATTCCCTGATGTTCACTAGCCCTATGCTTTTTCCAGGATATTCCAATATTCCTATAAGAATGTTTTTAGAAGAGATGTTGCTTGCGGATACTTCGGCAAATGTATTGTTGGGCTTTCCTGATAATCAGATTGCTCTGAATGAAATCCACTATCTGCCAGGAGAAGATCAAGTCGAATTTCTTGAATTTATTAATATAAGTCAGTCATCGCTTAATCTTGAGGGGTGGAGTTTTCAGGATCGAAGTGGAAGTAGAGGCTTTGTATCAGGAGTTGTCCAGGTACAGTCTGATTCAATGTTTCTCTGGACTATGGATTCAGTTGTATTGGCTGATTGGATACCCTGGACCAGCTATTGTATGAATCTAACCACCTGGCCATCACTCAACAATACCTCAGACTCTATTATCATTCGGGATCCCACAGGGAAGCGGCAACTTGCTCATGAATATATCTCACCCGCTGGAACAAGTGTTGGAAAGAGTCTGGAACGACTCGCGCTCTGGATGCCCCTTCAAAATGAATCGAGCTGGGGGGTTTGTCAGGATCTTGATGGGTTCACTCCTGGGCGCCCAAATTCTTTGCTAACACCGCCGGTAAACCTGACACTTGAAGGTCTTCATGTCACTGATTCCCTACTCTGGGTGAATGAAGTGTTTGAGGTTTCAGCTCTGGTCATCAATAGTGGATTTATACAATCCAGTGGAGCCTCAATTCAGGTTCGACTTAAAAAGGAGCAGCAACAGTTTTCCCACGTGGAGCAGGAGATTTTTGAACTGAATCCGGGAGATAGTCTCCATGTAAAACTTAAGCTTGTCCCAGAATTTGGTGGGTGGACAGAAATGCACATAGGACTTCAGTTTCCAGGTGACGAAGTACCAGAAGATGATTCATTAAGCCATTCTATCTATGTCTCACAGTCATTGTCACCTCTGGTCATCAATGAGGTAATGCCTCTTCCAGGTGCTTTCGAGGGGGAATGGGTCGAGTTGTATAATCGAAGTGGTTGGGATGTGAATCTCCAGAGCTGGGGTCTTACAGATGAAAATAAAACGATCAAACCCATCTCGGATTCCACACTCATTCTTGCACCAGATGGATATCTATTACTGGCAGGTCATGGTGTATTTGAATATTTGACTGGAGATGAGCTTATCCAGGAAATGGAAGATTTTCCAGTCCTTAACAATTCAGCGGATGCGGTGAACCTGTATGATCCACAGGGCATCAAAATGGATGGAATGGCGTATAATGGTGTCACTGGTTTGATGGAGGGTCGCTCACTGGAACGAATTCGTCCCAAAGCTTCAGGCTTTGATATCACAAATTGGGGCTTATGTGTTGCTTCGAACGCTTCAACACCAGGGATGATCAATAGCTTATACCTGGACGTTCTTCCCTCAGAACTAAAGATAAATTTGCACCCCAATCCATTTTCACCGAATGATGATGGTGAGGCAGACTATTTGGCCATCCAGTATGATTTGCCCTTTGAACAGGGTGTTATGTCAGTGATGATATATGATATGGCAGGTCGGAAAATTGCTGAACCTGTACAGGCACGACATGTGAGTCATCGTGGGCAAGTTGATTGGGATGGTGAAGCCAGCTATGGCGGCAAAGCAGTAACCGGGTTATACATACTGAAAATGTTTATCGACGACCAGGCTGGCAAAGTCTGGACTGAATTGAGAAAAGTTTATCTCGTAAGATGACATTTGTATTTGGTGCGACTGGAACAGTTTATAACTTCGGCTCAATGTATCAAAAATCAATGAGTGTGTTATATTAAAAACAATCTTACAACAGGATACTCAATCTGGTTGGTGCCTGCTAAACCACAATATGATGATCTTCAACATCTGATTTCCCGGTTGTCAGAACTGAGGGAAACGGATCACTTTTCACCACATGTAACCCTGTTGGGTCAGCTCTCACAAGAGGTGGACTGGATTGAGGAGCGTTTCACTGGATTTTTTCCAACAATTGAACCCTTCAAGATAATCTTAGATCAGATCGGGATGTTTGATCAATATTACCGTAGTATCATTATGCACGCTGAGCCAAGTTCTATTCTTGAGCAACTCTATTCAAAAGCACTGCAAACTTTTCAAGTAGAACCGGATGGACCTTTTGTGCCCCATTTGAGTTTGCTTTATAGCGACTACGAGTCATAAAGTAAATGGCAGATGTTGGAAGAGGTTGAGATAAAGCTTCCTGTTTCAATATTGATAAAGGAGGCGGTCCTCATGGAAACCCGGGGGCGAGCGGAACAATGGAGGGAAGTCTTGAGAATTTCACTTGCGACAGGTTCAGAGAGTAAACATTTTATCTAGTCTAAGAATATTAAGCTAATAATGCAATAAAAGGGGGGATTTAATGAAAACACTTATGGTTCTAATGCTACCAGTCCTGATTGCTGCTCAGGATATGTACTTCCCAGATACAGTATTTACCATATCTGGTCGAGCGTATCCTTGCACAATTGAGCAATTTACAAGTAAATCCGTGCGAGCAGATTTTACAGGAGATAAGGTTGAGCCTATCTTACTCAATATTGTGGACAGAATAATTCTTAAGAGCAAGGGAGAGGTGTATAACAGTAAATCAGCCTATGTCGCAGAAATTGATGTTTTAAACCAAATTAATGCATCTAGAACTATAGAAGTCCCTCCACCAGTACTATCGGCTGACGATTCTGAACAGAATATGATAGAGCCTCCCAGGCAAGAAAAGGTACATCAAGTCAAGATTTTTACGGTCAAACCAGACAAGCTTTTTTCCATTGGGTTTAGTTATAATCCCATCCAAACCCACTGGTATCAAGTGCTAGAGGGTTATTATGGCAACGATATCGTCACAGTTGCTGAAAATGTAGTGGATTTCATCCCTGAGTTTTCTTTTTACCTGTCCAATAACGTAGCCATATTCTTCAATCTGTCGTATTTCGCCAGCACTTCCAGTCAGGACTATTTATATATTAGAGATTATGTTGAATTTACGGATACTGATGACTACAGTTTTTCTAGTAAGCGATCTGTTCTTACACCGCAACTAGGTGCAAAATACGTTATCGGACAGGCTGAAGATAAGAAAACCAGGTTTTACATCGCATTGAGTGGTGGTAAAAGTTTTGGAAAGGTTGTCAGTGAGTATGTAAACAATGAGGAACAGGATGACATATACCCCATTGAAATTGAAAATTATGAGGAGTTTAATTCAGACCTGAATAGTCCAATCATTCTCAATGCTTTATGTGGCGCAGAATATCAACTAAATCCCGCACTTTCTTTTTTTGTTAGAGGCACGGTCAGACATCAGATCGTGAGTGCCACCCTCAAGGTCGAGAGGGAGTATGAAGATGGTAGGATCTACACGCAAAAGGATGAACGAGAGTTAACAGATAATCTCTATTTTGGAGGTTTTGGATTCCATTTTTACTTTTAATTAAAGCAAAAGAGCCCCGGGTAACCGAGGCTCTTTTTATTTGATATAGAACTTATCTATTCTTCTTTAAGTGACTTAACCAGTCCAGTTACAACGGCCTTAGCATCACCAAAGACCATCATGGTTTTGTCATCAAAAAAGAGTGGATTAGCTTCACCGGCAAATCCAGCACCCATTGAGCGCTTAACGAACATCACAGTCCGAGCATAATCAACATTGAGAATCGGCATGCCATATAATGGGCTGTCCTTCTTGGTTCTAGCTGATGGGTTGACCACATCATTGGCACCAATAATCAGGGCAACATCAGTGTTTTGGAATTCATCATTGATGTCATCCATTTCATAGAGCACATCATAGGGGACATTTGCTTCAGCCAGGAGCACATTCATGTGTCCGGGCATACGTCCAGCCACAGGGTGAATAGCATATTTGACATCAATCCCACGTGCAGTGAGTAGTTCACCCATCTCGTGAAGTACATGTTGAGCCTGAGCCACAGCCAGCCCATATCCAGGTACAATGATAACGGACTGAACAGTGTCCATGATCATTGCTGCATCTTCAGCAGTATAGCGAGTCACTGTTTTCTGTTCTCCGCCGCCAGATCCAGCTTCACCCGTACTGTCATCTGTTCCAACCGCTCCAAAGAGCACATTGAACAGACTTCGGTTCATGGCTTCACACATGAGTTGAGTAAGGATGAGTCCTGAGGCACCAACCAGTGCACCAGCTATAATCAGTACATTGTTGGAAAGCACAAAACCAGTGGCAGAAGCCGCTAGACCTGAATATGAATTCAAGAGCGCGATAACAACGGGCATGTCGGCTCCACCAATGGGGATCACAAATGTGATTCCAAAAATAGCAGCAGCCGCAATAATCAACAACGGCCACATCGGTACATCTGGAGCCATGATGTACATGACACCAAAGACAATGACACCCACGATAAGTATCAGGTTCAAGAACTGATGCAGGGGTAGTACGATAGGTCTTCCCGGCATGATTCCCTGCAGTTTGGAAAAGGCAATCAGTGAGCCAGTCAATGTGACTGTTCCGATAAATAGACTCAAAATAAGGGTGATATTCACATCAAGTGTGACGGGTATTGTCGTTGGTTCAAGATACTCTGAAAAGGCTACCAGTGTGGAAGCCACACCGCCAAAACCATTAAAAAGTGCCACCATTTGTGGCATTTCAGTCATCTCAACGCGTTTAGCAGCTATGCCGCCAATAAGACCACCGACAATCATACCGGCGATAATCTGCACAGGTCCGGCAATCCCTGAAATAACCAGGGTAATCACAATGGCTATAGCCATGGCAATCATGGCAAACTGATTTCCTCTGCGGGCAGTTTTGGCTGAACCAAGATATTTAAGACCTATGATGAATAAGGCTGAAGCAAGGAGATATGTGAACTGTTCCAGATAGATCATGCTCAGGCTCCTTTCTCAGTCTTTTTATCTTTTTTAAACATACCCAGCATGCGGTCGGTTACCATGAATCCGCCAATGACGTTAATCATGGCAAAAACAATAGCGAGCACACCCAAAATTGTGCTGAGCTTCCAGTTACTAGCATTTGCAGCCAACAGGGCACCCACCACAGTGATTCCTGAAATAGCATTGGAACCAGACATAAGCGGTGTGTGGAGCAGAGGTGGAACTTTTGTGATCAACTCGAAGCCTATAAACACAGCCAGAGTGAAAACGTAGATGGATACAATCAGACTTTCCATTAGGCGTTCCCTCCAGTCATTGATTTTTTAACTAATTCGTTTTGGACTGCTCCGTCATGTGTGATACAGGCACCAGCCGTTACTTCCTCTTCAAAATCAAGGGCGTTATCTTCTTTCTGGAAGATGTTCTTGAATAGATTCAGAAGATTTTTTGAAAACATGGCACTACCATCAATAGGCAGGGTTGCAGGCAGGTTTACTGTACCGACGATTGTGACACCATGTTTCACCACAGTTTTACCCAATTCAGCCAGTTCACAGTTACCCCCCCCTTCAATAGCCAGATCAACAATAACTGATCCAGGACGCATCATTTTCACCATCTCTTCTGTGATGAGAATGGGGGCTGTTTTACCAAAGATGGCAGCTGTTGTGATAATCACATCTACCTTTGGAAGGCGTGCGGCAATGGCTTCCTGCTCAGCAATGAGAAAGGCATCGGACTGCTGCTTGGCATATCCACCGGAAGTCTCGACATTTTCCTCAGGCACCTCCATCTGGACAAAAGTAGCGCCCAGACTTTTTACCTGTTCTTCCACAGCTGGACGTGGATCAAAAGCTTCCACCTTAGAACCGAGTCGTTTGGCGGTGGCAATTGCCTGGAGTCCAGCAACGCCAGCACCCAATACAAAGGTTGTAGCAGGTGGAATCGAGCCAGCGGCAGTCATCAGCAAAGGAAAAATTTTATTGAGATGATTGGCAGAGATAAGCACAGCTTTATAGCCCGCAAGGGTTGCCATGGAGCTCAAGGTATCCATGCTCTGAGCGCGTGATATTCTAGGAATGAACTCAGTGGCAAAACTGGTTATCTTTTTTTCATTCATTGCGTTCAGCGTGTCATGATTGAAAAGTGGAGCGAGATAACCCATGTAGATGGCTCCATCCTTCATCATCTTAACTTCTTCAACACTGGGGGGTTGAACTTTAAAGACAACATCTGCTGCATCAAAAAGCGATTTTTCATCACCCACCAGGGTAGCTCCAGCCTTCTCAAATTGCTCATCTGAGATGAATGAGCCGGCTCCAGCGTTTTTCTGGACAATGACTTCATGCTCCAAGCGAGTAAATGCTGTGACCATTCCAGGGACCATCGCTACGCGGGTCTCTCCAGGAAGTGTCTCAACGGGTATACCGATCTTCACGGGGTCTCTCCTGTATTTGTTATTATTACAAAAATGGTATCATTTATCATGGCGCCAAGATATTTGTACTCATGCCCCCCACAATAGGAGTTTTACATAATCTTGAAAGAGTATAAGAACCGCTTCATTGGCGGGCAGGGTAAAACTAGGCTTTTGCGCTTCCGACCATGTGCTGAATGGCACGCAAAATGTCACGTCGGCTAATCTGGCCGATAACTATATCGTTTTCTACTACAGGAATGCGTCGGTAAACGTTGTTCAGAAAGAGATCAGCTACGGTAAAGATATCCATATCTGGTCCAATACTCATCACTGCTTCAGTCATATACTGGCTGACCTGTCCAGCTGGAGCATCATGAAATACGCCGTTTGCCAAGGTTCTCAGGCAATCTTTTTGCGAAATAATACCAATCAACTTACCATCTTTGTCGACTATGGGAGCCCCAGAAATTTCAGATTTAACCAATTCATCTATAGCAGCATAGATATCCATTTCAGGAGTAAAAACGACCAGTTCTTTTGCCATAAAATCTCGAACGCTAATCTTTTCCATCAATGTCACCAGTTTCCTTTTAAATCAAATTTACTAATCTCTTCTTCAGCGCCATATTTACAAAATATTTGATCAGTATCAAATACTTGTTCTTAGCTAAAAGCCAGATTTGAAGACCTCGTTCGACATAAAAATGTTCCATAAAATGTGGTATTATTGAAGCTTTTTTATTCCACAATGATTTGAATCAACAAACCATCCGTGTATCTTTTAAGCTATGAAAACAGGAGAATCTACTCACCCTAAGGTATCAGTTATAATTCCCCACTGGAATGGAATAGAAATTCTTGATCCCTGTCTGCGATCACTGGCTGCCTGTGACTACCCCAACCTGGATATTGTTGTCGTTGATAACGCTTCCACCGATGAGAGCGTAGCATTTATTCATCGTGAACATCCCAATGTTTTTGTAATAAAGAATTCAGAGAATCTAGGGTTTGCTGGTGGCTGTAATGTAGGCCTGACTCAGGTTGACTCAGAACTATACTTGATATTAAACAATGACACGACTCATGACCCTGGTTGGGTCGGCTTTATGGTTGAAGAAATGCAATCCGACCCAGCAATAGCTGCGGTTCAACCCAAAATCATGTCTGCCCAGGATCCAGAGCTGTTTGACTATGCTGGTGGTGTGGGTGGTTTGCTAGATGTATTGGGATTTCCCTACGCCTTGGGCCGAATATTTACCACACGAGAAGCCGATGATGGTTTTTATGATACGCCGCGTGACATCTTCTGGGCGAGCGGGACCGCACTGCTTTTACGTGGGAAAGCTCTTGAAGAAGTGGGTCGATTTGATGAAGACTTTTTTGCCCATATGGAAGAGATTGATTTGTGCTGGAGATTGCACAACGCAGGTTGGCGAGTCGTCAATGCACCTGAATCGAAAATATTGCATCATTCCGGGTGGACCCTGCCACCGGATCGATATCAGAAAAAGTATCTGAATCATCGGAATAACCTGATGATGATCATAAAAAATTATCCCTTCGCATATTTAGCTGCGGTTTTGCCTGCTCGGATTGCTCTCGAAGGCGTGGCGTTTGTTTTTTCAGCTCTGATTCGGGATTGGAAACGCATGGCTGCCATTGTGATGGCTTTTATGTGGAACATGACTCACCCTATTCTTTTGTTTAAAAAGCATAGAGAAGTACGTAAGACACGTAAACCTCATGCTGTTGAGGCTACCTTGAAGCGCATGTACGGGGGCTCCATATTTTTTCAATATTTTCTAAACGGACGTAAACGGGTTCGGGACATCGAGGAATAATGCCGGCAACATTTTTTGCCCTTTGCGGTGCCATTCTTGGAGTTCTTACCGTAGCTCTAGGAGCCTTTGGTGCCCATGCACTGAAAACAATCCTGGATGAGTATAGCAGAGCAATATGGGAAAAGGCTGTGTTCTATCAAGCTATCCATGCATTGCTTCTATTGATAGTGCCGTTCTTTGAGAAGTTGATCCCTGTCAAAAGCATAAATGGGACGGGATACTTTATTCTGTCAGGTGTACTCCTTTTCTCAGGAAGTCTTTATCTGCTGGCAATAAGTGGCAAAAAATACTTTGGCGCTATCACCCCAATCGGTGGCGTAGCACTATTGATTGGCTGGTCCTTGTTGGCCGTTTCACTTTTTAAGGTAACGTTTAGATCATGAGTTATGTAAGAGCCTGGCGTAGATCCGATTTACCCGCCATTCAGCAGGTTGCCTGGGACACCTGGGCAGATGCATATGGTGCCTTTGTTCCTGAGGAAGACAGGCAGGATTTCCACGATTCATATTATGCGCTTAAAAAACTCAATAATCTCTTTGATTCAAAGATTGTTGAGGGATGTGTTGCTCTTTCAAAGGACAAGATTGTCGGCTATAGCAAGACCTATTGGAATGAACAGGACAATCAGTTTTTTATCACCTCCCTGTATGTCCTTCCAGCTTATCAGAAACTACAACTCGGTAAAAAAATGATGGAATTTGGGATTGAGGTCGCCAGGGGGATGAAACTTGATCGTGTCTGGTTGGGAGTAATGGTAGAAAACAAACCAGCCATCGAGTGGTACTTAAGACAGGGCTTTATTTTTGACGAAAGCAAACCATTTGTCATTGGTAAAACAACAATAGAACATTTATACGGATACAAATTGATTTAATCGATGTATCCAATTTTGGAGGAAACATGTCAATTTTAATATCAGGAATCTCAGGTGTTCGTGGGATCATTGATGATGGCTTTGATGCGCAGGTCGTTGAAACCTATACCCGTGCCTTTGCTCAACTCATGGATAATGGACGAATTGTGATTGCTCAGGATAGCCGACCCTCAGGAGAGATGTTTAAGGGTGTGGTTGAAAAAACTTTGAGTCAAATGGGATGTGAAATAATCGACTGTGGGATATGCCCAACACCAACCGCTCAACTCATGGTCAAAGATTTAAACGCCCGCGGTGGTATTATTGTCACTGCAAGCCACAACCCTATTGAATGGAATGCCTTGAAATTTGTAGGTCATGAAGGGCTGTTCCTGGACTCCGAGGAGCACAAGCGACTTCAGGGTGAACTGAGCAAGGTAAAGCATGCAGGACCGCTTACTGCTGATGAAACAGGAACAGTGACTCAATTAGACGATAGACTTGAGCGCCATATTCAGAATGTGCTGGATCTAGATCTGGTAAATGTTGAAGCCATTAAAAACCTGAGACCCAAAGTTGTAATTGATGCAATCAATGGTGCTGGATCTGAAGCGCTGCCTGCTTTTCTGGAGCGATTAGGGTGTGAAGTATATAAGCTAAATTGCGACAACGATGGAAATTTTGTCCACACACCGGAGCCACTTCCCGAAAATTTAATGGAATTGAGGACTGAGGTAAGCCGCAGGGGTGCAGATATTGGAATTGCCACAGACCCTGACGCCGATCGTCTGGCTGTCATCGATGAAAATGGAAAGCCATTGGTTGAGGAGTACACCCTCGTTCTGGCTGCCTACCATGCCTTACGTCATGCAGATGAAAATGATAAACGTCCAATCATCACAAACCTAAGTTCAACCAAGGCTCTTGATGATCTGGCTGAGCGATATGGCCGGAGTGTTTTGAGAACACCCGTGGGTGAGATACATGTTGCCCGGAAAATGCAAGAGGAAGAAAGTTTGATTGGCGGGGAGGGAAATGGCGGCGTTATTCTGGCAGAATCCCATCTGGGTAGAGATTCACTGGTCGCTTCAGGAATCATTTTATCCTTGATGGCTGAGACCAAACAGTCCATCCGTGAAATTGCTGATGATCTTCCTCGATATGAAATGGTGAAAGATAAAATCAATGTTCAGGGATATCAGCCCGCAGAAATTCTAGAATCTCTGGCAGAAAAATATACCAGTCTCGTACCCAATCTTGAGGATGGTGTCAAAATCAGCTGGAAGGATCGCTGGGTCCATTTCCGGGCTTCAAATACTGAGCCTATTGTACGGATATTTGCCGAAGGCGCAACCCAAACGATTGCGGCTTCTCTGGTGAAGGAGTTCAAAACAGAGATTCAGAATCTGATGTAATTGAATATGTCGCTTTGTGAAACCTGGTAGGGCAATTTTAGCATGAAAAAATACCCAGAACTTGTCACGGACCGTCTAATTCTTAAAGCCTTCCAGGAGCGTGATGCGCCAGCGATTCAAGACCTGGCTGGAGCACGGGAAGTAGCTGAGATGACATTGAATATTCCTTACCCATATACAGATGGAATGGCAGAAATCTGGATGAGTACCCACCAGGAAGAATTTGAATCTGGGATGGGAATCATTTTCGCCATTACTGAGGCGAGCTCAAACTACTTGATAGGAGCCGTTGGTCTTACTTCAACAAAACGCTTTAATCGGGCAGAACTTGGGTATTGGATCGGCAAACCGTTCTGGGGAAAAGGCTATGCAACTGAAGCCGCTCTGGAGCTGGTAAGATATGGCTTTGAGGAAATGAAATTGAATAAGATATCAGCCTCCCACATGACTAGAAATCCTGCCTCCGGGCGTGTCATGGAAAAACTTGGGATGGAAAAAGAAGGTGTCTTGAAGCAACATGCTCTCAAGTGGGACCAATTTGTTGATCTGGCAGTGTATGGACTCCTCGCTGAAAGCTGGCGTGAGGATCGAGACCTTTAAACATTCATGCTTGAGACACATTATAATACAGTAATTATTGGGGCAGGTCCTGCAGGTCTTATGGCGGCTGTTGAGGCACATAACCCTGATCATAGCATTGTTCTCCTCGAGAAGATGCACAAAACAGGCCTGAAGTTACGCATCTCAGGTAAAGGGCGCTGTAACATCACCAACGAAGAAGGTATGCAGAGTTTTCTGAATCGATTTGGCAAAAAAGGACGATTCTTGAAGTACGCGTTTTCACAGTTTTTCAACCATGATCTTTTGAAATACATCAATGATATGGGTGTTCCAACCAAGCTGGAACGAGGGGGTCGATATTTTCCTCAAAGTGATCGGGCTACTGATATCGTTGTGGCATTCGAAGAGAAGCTTGCCTCACTCAAAATTCCCATTGTCATGCAAGCTCATGTCACAGATCTGAGAAAAAATGAAGAAGACCAGTTCGTTCTACAAATTACCCACGCTGGTCGACCGGTTCAGGTTCTTGCAGATCAAGTGTGTATCACTTCAGGTGGATTATCCTACCCTGCAACGGGATGTACAGGTGATGGATATTCCATGGCGGAAAACTTTGGTCATACCATAACCGATACGGCTCCCTCTCTGGTTCCCGTTCTAACAGCTGGAGATATGGCGAAACGCGTCCAGGGTGTCAGTTTGCGTAACGTTACACTTTCGGTCTGGACTGAGAATAAGAAGGTTACTGAGATGTTCGGGGAGATGATGTTTACGCGTAAAGGAATTACGGGTCCCATCATCCTGACATTGAGTGAAACCATGGTGAGTATGTTGGATGCCAAACAGGATGTTCGCATCAAAATCGATTTGAAACCGGCTCTGGATCACAAGAAGATGGATCAACGACTTTTGAGAGAGATTTCTGAACACAGTAAAATGACATTTAAAAACATGCTTAAAACCTTGTTGCCCAGAAAGATGATAGATCTGTTTGTGGATTTGTTAAACATGGATCCACATAAACAGCTACATCAGGTGACAGGTGAGGAACGCAAGCGGTTAAGAATGTTACTCAAGGAGTTCCCCATGCAAGTAATCGGTCATGACTCTTATGATCATGCCATCGTCACATCGGGTGGAATTTCCTTAAAGGAAATCAATCCTACCACTATGGAATCCAAGCTATCGAAAAACCTGTTTCTAGCTGGAGAAGTGATTGATGTGAATGGAGAGACAGGTGGCTATAACTTAACTTCAAGCTGGTCTACTGGATTCCTGGCTGGACGATCCATGCGCATCAACAAACTGGGGATATATAAACATGCCTAAAACTAAGCGCTCCGGAATTTTTAAGCAGGTATTAGGTAAATTATGGCTGAAAATAATGGGCTGGGAGCTTAAAGCTGATCAACCGCCTCCAGGTAATTTTATGCTGATTTGTGCGCCGCACACCAGTAACTGGGATTTTGGATATTTGTTGGCATTCATGTTTATCCGTCGGATCAAAGTCTCCTGGATGGGGAAGCATACCCTGTTTAAAAAGCCCTATGGTACATTTATGAAATGGCTGGGTGGTATTCCGGTTGATCGTCGGAGTACCCACGGTGTAGTTGATCAAATCGCAGACTATTTTAAAGCAGGGGAGAACCTGATTATAGCCATTGCGCCTGAAGGAACCCGGCATAAAACCGATCATTGGAAATCAGGATTTTATCATATTGCTGTAAAAGCCCAGGTCCCTTTGTTACTTGGTTATCTGGACTATCCAAATAAGACGGTTGGTACAGGTCTTTCCTTTATTCCAACAGGAAATATCAAGGAAGACATGGATATTATCCGGGACTTTTATAAAGACTATCGTGGAGATCATCCTGAAGACGAATCAGATATTGTCCTCAGAGAAGAACTTAGAAAAAGGTGACTTCTCACCACTCTCAGCCTACATCTCAGGGTATATAATCACCTTGTTGTCGACAGCGGGAACGCTCATTAGATAATCATAAATGGCACCAAGATCACTGGAATCCATCTTTGCATAATAAGTCCACGGCATGATGGTATTTATTTGACCTTTTACAAGTGGGACACGGCTGGCTGCTTCATTATCAAGAGCTTTGAAGCGTTGGATGAATCCCCGACGAGTCCAATTCTTAATGCCTGTCTCATGGGGCGTGATATTGGCTGAACTAACCTGTCCTCCTGAGGGCATCCCCATGGTGAACCCACCTGCAAATTCCATCCCTTTAACCGGTCGACCTTTTTCCATGGGTGTATGGCAATCAGCACAACCTGCAGCTATGGTCATATATTTCCCGTAGGCAATACGATCAGAGGGATATGGCAGAACACCAAACTCAGCCTGTTTAGGCATGGTTCGCACAATCAGGTTTAGGGGGAAGTTGAGTTTGCGCTTTGGTATATTATTTTCAATAGGTTCCAGGGTACGAAGATATGCCACCATACTATAAATATCCTCTTTACTCATATGGGCATAGTTTGGATACGGCATGATGGGAAAGAGGGGGGTACCATCCCTGGAAACTCCACATACGATGGCTCGTACAATTTCACCATCACTCCAGGAACCCAATGCAGCTGGTGTGATATTGGGTGTATAAATATTACCAGGTGCTCCAGCATCTTCATTAAATAATTCACCACCAGCTCCGTGAGTCCCAGATTTTACAGGGGCTGTAAACAGGGACCAGTCGCGTTGGCTATGACAATCAGTACAACCTGACACCTGCTCTACCAGATATTCACCCCTTGCCAAACGCTCAGGAGTGCCTTCAATCTGAATATCTTCTGCAGGATCGACTTTAATGGGTAGTACTAAGCTGCAGGAAACCAGACTGATGATAAGTCCAATTGAAACGATGATTCTCATTTATCCTCCAAACAGAATGATTTATTGAAATGTGAAAGCTTTAGATCGAAATGGGTAAGGATCAATTTTTTTATAGGAGTCGATTGTCTGCAAATGAATAGCAAGAATTTCTACTGATAATTAAATGATCAAGAAGTGATACATTGATCGACGTCAGGGCGGCTTGCAGATCCTTTAATATTTCACGATCACGTTTGTATAATGCAGATGAACGAGTCGGTTGGTTTTGAACAAAAATCACGGATGATGCTTCGCTAGCCACCACTTTTTCTAATATCTCAGGCGTATAAATATCTGGTGCTGTAAGCGTGATATCACAGATCTCTTCCCAATTGATTACATCATTATTTTCATCCAGAAGTATGATCAGAAACAGATCTCGATTCTTATCTGGAATGTTTTCTGAAAGAAATTGAGAGACAGCCTTGCTTGAGTTAAGACACTGCTTATAACCGCGCGCTGCAAAGAGGTGGCGACTTCCCACTTCTTGCTCCTCATTCAAGATATATTTGCCATGATCAGCCCGCCGTGCAGATTTTTTCTGATTATCTGATCCAGCCGATAATGGTATAAAAAGGCTACAATTGGTGATGCAAAATGCCACAATGACTAAAGCAATGACTCTCAAGTTTTCTCCGGTTTTTCCTGTAAAGCTATAGGTGATAATATAAGTCATTATTAAGTATTGTCAAGAGAAGGCAGAAGAATCAGGTCTGTAAAACCAGTATAATTAATAATATGCGGCGAAGACATGAGGTTGTCCTGAATATCAGAAGGGACCCTGACCAGCCTGGGTTAGTCAGGCATAATTTCTACTATCAAGTTCTTCCATTCAGGATTGCTGGTTTCAACAAGTTGTATCTTCTTAGCTCGTACCCAACCCGTAATTTGTTTCTCACGCTTGATTGCCTGGTCGGGATCATCAAATTCTTCAAAATATGCCAGTACATTAATGCTGTATCGTTTTGTAAAACCTGATTTTTGTCGACTAATGTGTTCCTGGACCCGTCGGGACAAGTTATTTGTGATACCCGTATTTAGTGTTTTCGATCGATTCGTCATGATATGGACATAATATTTTTCCATGTATCATTCCCTTCATCGTCATTCTGAGTGTCACGAAGGATCTTGACCCTCTCCAGGGATTACGTGAAAATCAAGATTGCGTCCATGGATCGAGATTCATCGTTGTACTCAGAATGACCTTACTATAACAGGCGGTGATCGGCGAATGAGAAAAAGTCATTTCCTCCAACGATGAGGTGATCGAGAACATCCACATCAATGGCGGTAAGTGCAGCTTGTAGCTTTTTTGTCACTGCTCGGTCACTTCCTGATGGTGTAAGAGATCCTGAGGGGTGGTTGTGAACCAGAATCACACTGGCAGCATTGTAATCCAGAACCTTTTGTACAACCTCTCTGGGATAAATAGCAGAGGTCGTCAATGAGCCTGAAAACAGCTCCTCCATTTTGATGATTTGATTCTGACCGTCTAGAAAAATGACCATGAATATTTCGCGACTCCGCTCTCGTAAATTATGAGTCAGGTAATCCTTTACGGTTTTGCTTGATCGGAGATAGTCCTTTCCCTGAGTCTGTTCAAATAGAAAGCGTCGACCTACAGAATGGGGAAGTTTGAGAGCAAACACACTTGATTGACCCATGCCGGGGATATCCAGCAGAATTGAAGTTGGTGCTTCCAGTACAGCTGATAGTGAACCAAAGCGTCGCATGAGTTCCTTGGCTTGTGGTTTCATATCCTTGCGGGGAGTAGCCAGTGTGAGGATCAATTCAAGGACTTCATAATCCTGAAATGATTCAATCCCGTTTTGAAAAAAGCGTTGTCGTAATCTTTGACGATGACCTGCATGAATTGCTGATGTCATAACATCCTCCCTTGATATACATAGTGATTGTGGCATGCGAAGATGCCTGGAGATAAATCAATCTGAAAATGGGGTTAGCGAATCAGGTCAATAAAATGATAAAAGTATTTTGGAATGGAAATAATAATTTGAAGAAAAGATTTGATCCAGCTAATTAATGAGACAATGACTTAAAGATTTGAATGAAAATGATCAAAGCAAACAATACACTGAATATTTGTTTATTGTACCGAGCAATAAATGAGGGAAGATAGATATCAAAATTATCGCTTCGGTCAGTGGTATATCTACCAGCTATGGGAGTTAGGGGGCAAGTCCAGCGATTGATCAATAAAACCAAACTCTCCAAAACGATTAATCCGAGGGCAACATAGAATAGTATATCAAAGCGTTGAATCCAGACGGACCTGAATAAGACGACAGTAGATGCTGTCATGATCCACCATACAAAAGAATGAAGGATCTTGATGAACGTCAGCATGTTCTGTTCTTAGAATTAGCGGTTTTTAAACGCTAGAGCTGCAGCGACAAAATCACGAAACAGAGGGTGTGTCTTGGCGACCCTGGATTTGAATTCCGGGTGAGCCTGTGTAGCTACAAACCAGGGGTGATCAACAATCTCCACCATTTCAACCAGTTCATTATCTGGTGAAGTTCCTGACATAATCAAGCCAGCGCCTTCCAATTGATCTCGATAGGCATTGTTTACCTCAAAGCGATGTCTATGTCTTTCAGAGATATTGCCTTCGCCATAAGCTTCAAACGATTTTGTCTCAGGTTTTAGCACACAATCATAAGCCCCAAGACGCATGCTGGCACCTTTGTGTGTAACATGATGTTGTGAGAGCATAAGGTGAATCACAGGATGAGGTGTGTCCTCAAAGAATTCTTCAGAATCGGCTTGCTCTAGCCCCAGTACATTACGGGCATATTCAATTACAGCAACCTGCAACCCAAGACATAGTCCCAGGTAAGGCACCTTATTTTCCCGGGCATACTGTGCTGCTTTGATTTTGCCCTCAATGCCCCGGGAGCCAAATCCACCAGGGAGTAACACACCATGTACATGATCAAGAATTTCAGTCAGTTTGGACGTGGACTCCAAATCTTCGGCGTCAATAAATTCAATATTAACTTTACATCGATTATCAACACCAGCGTGGACAAATGATTCGATGATACTCTTATAGGCATCAACCATGGCTGTGTATTTCCCGGCAACAGCCACTGTGATTTCATCCTCGGGATTCAATACATGGTGGACAAACTCTTCCCACTTGGAAGTGTCTGAGACTACATTTTCCAGGTGGAGTTTCTCCATGACAATACCTGCCAGGTGTTCCTTCTGGAGCAGCAATGGAACTTCATAAATCGACTTAGCATCCATACCTTGAATGACAGCTTTTGGACTAACATTGGTAAAAAGTGCCAGCTTTTGACGTACATCATCAGACAACTCATACTGGGTTCGACAGAAGAGGATATCAGGTTGTAAACCAATCTCGCGTAAGCGCATCACAGAATGCTGACTGGGTTTTGTTTTTAGTTCTTCGCTTGCCTCTACGTACGGAATAAGCGTGACATGGAGGATGATGACGTTTTCACGTCCTCGGGCTTGTTGAAATTGGCGAACCGCTTCTAGAAATGAGAGACTCTCAATATCACCAACCGTTCCACCAATTTCAGTGATAACTATATCCAGGTCAGGATCAATCCGTTCCGGCTTTTCAATCCGGTTGATGATTTCGTCAGTCACATGCGGAATGATTTGAACGGTACCCCCCAGGTAATCCCCTCGACGTTCGCGCTCCAGAACCTCATAATAAATGCTACCAGCTGTGCTGCTGTTGGCTTTGGTCATATTTACATTGATAAACCGTTCATAGTGGCCGAGGTCAAGATCAGTTTCTGTTCCATCATCCAGAACAAAAACTTCACCATGTTGGAATGGATTCATGGTCCCGGGATCTACATTTAAGTAAGGATCTAATTTTTGAATAGTGACCTTCTTGTCTTTCAGCTCGAGAAGCATTCCTAATGAAGCTGCGGCTATACCTTTGCCAAGGCCGGAAATGACGCCCCCGGTTACAATAATGTGTTTGGCTTGATTCGTTTGCATAATGTCCTCGAAATAGTGTTGTTAGCCCTTAGGGGCGAATATTAGTGAAGTTGCTGGAGGAGCTGGTGCCAGGGTGGGAATGAAGGTTTTGATATATTCCACCTGGAAGGTCATAGCCTAGTGTTTGTGAACGCTCCAGCTATTAGATGATGAAATGGCAAATCCCAGAGTGAGTGTTTCGATTAGGTCGTGAATGAGGGGGGATTTTTGGGTGCCATGAATACCTGCTCTCATGCGAAGCAATATAGTTATTGGTCTACCAAGACAAAGCGCTTTCATAGAAAAGAAGGGCATTAAAACCTGCGTTTCGCATCTATATTATCCCTCATTCAAATTGAGGAATCTATGGGTCATATTGTCAATCACCACAGGGATTATCGTCTACTCCAGGAACGCTTTGATCGTCACATTACTGGAGCTCCTGCTTCACCCACATTCACAAAAATATTAGAACTGCTCTTTACACCAGATGAGGCGCGTCTGGTTCGTCGGTTTCCAACCATTCCCACACGCACTGCTAAGTTGGCTGCAAAACTCGGGATGGATGAAGATAAGCTGAACGATATCATCCAGGACCTTGCTCATCGTGGGCTGGTGGTTGATATCGAGCGCAAGGGTAGGCGTTATGTGGCCTTACCACCCGTGGTCATTGGTTTTTTTGAATACACCTTTATGCGATCGCGACCGGATGCTCCCATGGCTGAAATTGCTCAACTCTTTGAGACCTATATGTTGGAGAATGATCGCTTTAGCAGAGCAGTATTTCAGGAGCAGACTCAAGTCGGGCGATCACTTCCCAGGGAAGAAACGCTTCCTCAGGGGGACCACATCGAAATTCTGGATTATGATCGTGCTTCCCATGTGGTTGAAAATGCAAGTTCACATACCGTATCCCTATGTGCCTGCCGACATAAAGCTGAGCATCTTGGTAAAGCGTGTGATCATGATCAGAGCAACTGTCTCTCATTTGGAGGGGCTGCAGATGTGCTGGTTCACAATGGTCTTGCAAAACCAATCTCCGTCACTGAGTCCATGCGGCTTCTTGATCAAAGTAAGGAAGCAGGTCTCGCTCAGACCGGAGATAATGTTCAGAATGATCTGAGCTATATCTGCAATTGTTGTGGGTGCTGTTGTGGTATGATGGAAGCCATTAAGACCTTTGATATGAACAATGCAATTGTTTCATCCAGCTGGATTG
The DNA here is from genome assembly GCA_016844945.1 of Fidelibacterota bacterium. Taxonomy (GTDB): domain Bacteria; phylum Fidelibacterota; class UBA8477; order UBA8477; family JABMPR01; genus JABMPR01. Next base: position 21,540 of record JAERTJ010000187.1, read on the forward strand.
TAGATATAGATGAAGAAACCTGCTCAGGATGTGCAAAGTGTGAATCAGCCTGTCCCGTGGATGCTATTGAGATGGTGAAATATGAGCGGGATGGTCGAAAAAAACAGAAAGCCATTCGAGATGAAGAAGTTTGTCTTGGCTGTGGGGTTTGTCCAACCTATTGTTCCACAGGTTCAGCTACCATGAAAGCTCGTCCTCAACGTATCTACACACCGGAAAAAAGTTTTGATAAATATGCCGCCATGGCTATTGAACGCGGAAAGTTGTCTGATCTAATTTTTTATGATTATGATGGGTTTAGCCACAGAACCCTGGGGCGTGTGTTGAGCGTTCTGGAAAAAACAACACCTGTGAAAGCCCTGATGGCAATTGAACCCCTCAAATCAACTTTTCTAAATCGGTTGGTTCATCGTGGAGGACGTTAAAACAGTCTGGCATTTCGAGACGTCTTAGCGATTCATTCGATGGGGTAGTCGGGACTTGGTGAATTTGCCTTTGTTCCATAATTCTGAAGGTTATTTCGGTGTACCAGCAAAGACGGTTGTAAAAAAACAAATCAGGACAGTTAAATGCACAGAGCCAAATCAGTAGAAGATTACATCAAGAACAAACCTCATTGGTCTAATGCCCTGATTAAACTGCGAAAAGTGTTTCTTGATCTTGGATTAGAGGAGACTGTCAAGTGGGGTGGACCTGTGTATATGCACAATAAAAAGAACCTTGTTGGCCTGAGCGGGTTTAAGTCATTTGTGAGTCTCTGGTACTTTCAAGGCGCACTGCTCAAAGACAAAAAAGGGTTGTTGGTGAACGCCCAGGAAGGCGTGACTAAAGCCCAACGTCAAATGCGCTTCTCCCATATTGATGAGATAGATGAATCAATTGTGATAGCCTACACTCAGGAAGCCATGGCGAATCAGAATGCAGGACGTGAGATCAAAGCAAACACCAAAAAACCACTGATCATCCCCCCTGAACTTGAACAAGCCTTCTCCCGGAATTCAGACCTCAAAACATCCTTCGATTCTCTGACTCTGTCCAAGCGACGGGAATATGCAGAATATATTTCAATGGCAAAACGAGAGGAGACCCGACATTCTCGTTTCGAAAAGTGCATCCCCATGATAATGGATAGTGTCGGTCTCTCAGATAAGTATCGAAAGTAACTTTAAGCTATTTAAACCCTCTTGATTTATCAAACTTCTGGTTGAATATTGAAAGGTGACTGTTCAGGTCACTATTAAGATTCAGTTTAGGGAGATCCATGTGAGCAAAACAAATGTAGTTGGGTGGTTTGAGATATACGTCAGTGATATGCAACGCGCCATCAAATTTTACGAATCAGTTTTCCACTTGGGAGCCTTTATAGACCTCAGTTTCGGGGGAGAGCAAATCTTGGGTTTTCCCTGGGTTGAAGATGGTGCCTACGCAGCAGGAGCCCTGGTGAAAAGTGATGGTTGGAATCCCGGTAAAGGGGGTACGACGGTGTATTTCAATTCTGCAGATTGTGGAGTCGAAGAAGGTCGCGCTGTTGAAAATGGTGGTAAGGTCGTGAGCCCAAAACATGCTATTGGTGAACATGGTTTTGTGTGTCTGATTGAGGATTCAGAGGGCAACGTCATCGGAATTCATTCAAAAAAATAGGAGATCGGCGTGCAGAATTATAAAACTGAGATTAAATGGGGGGTAATCTTTATGGGGGTAACCCTGGCCTGGATGCTTCTGGAGCGTGTGGTCGGCCTTCATAGCACCCACATTGATAAACATCCGACCTATACCAATTTTTTCTCTATTGTTGCCATTGCGACTTTCGTATTTGCCTTGCGAGACAAGCGACAAAGCGATCTAGGTGGGAATATGACCTGGAAGGAAGGCTTTCTCAGCGGTGTAATTATATCTGCGATCATTGGTGTATTAAGTCCTCTTGGACAATTGATTACAGCTTATATGATTAGCCCTGACTATTTCACCAACGCTATCAGTTATGGTGTTCAACATGGATTGACGACACAGGTGGAAGCAGAAGCATATTTTAATGTTAAGCATTACATCGTTTTAAGCACCATAAGCGCTCCCTTAATGGGTATTGTCACCAGTGCGGGAGTCGCTTTTTTTGTTAAATCAAAAGCTGAGACAACTGTTCCCGGGTAACTCCTTCAAATTATACGGTGCTTTATTAGGCTCCTTCTTGTGGAGCCTTTTCTAATTCCTCGTGACTTGATAATTGGGTTAATGCTTTTTCTTTTATGAGAGGAGGTTAATTTCATTGTTCATGCATGAACTTGAAGCGCTGTCAATGATGGTCTCCGAATCTTGGGATTTTAATACCGAAGGGTAGATCACAATCAAATGAAACATGTCACTATAAAAGATATCGCCAATCATCTGAACATATCTCACTCAACTGTGTCTAGAGCATTGAGAGATCATCCGGATATCAATGAAGCTTCAAAAGCGCGTGTGTTAAAAGCTGCAGATGAAATGAAATCTCACCCTGATCTCATTGCACAACATCTAAAAGGTTGAGCTTCAACTACCATTGGGGTAATTGTTCCTCAGGTGAAACACGTGTTCTTTGCTGCCATCATGGCTGGTATTTCTGATGTGATGAGTAGGTAGGGATACACCGTCATGGTGTGTCAATCCAATGAGGATTTCGAACAGGAAATTTTAAATACCAAGATGCTTATTTCGCAGCGTGTCGCTGGGGTTCTTATTTCCGTTTCAAAATCCACAACAGGGAAGGATCATTTTAAACGCTTACAAAAACGATGAATACCCATTGTCTTTTTTGATCGTGTGTGGTCTTTGATGATTATACAGGCGCATTCGATGCAGTAGAGCATTTGATCGATCAAGGATACCGAAAAATTGCTCACCTTGGTGGTCCTGATAATTTGAAGATATCTCAGAACAGATACAAAGGGTATCGGGATGCCATGACAAAATATAACCTACCAGTTGATAAAAAACTTCTGGTGTGTTGTGGGTTGAATGAGGAGTACGGAATTGAAGGGTTCGAAAGGCTCATGAAGCAAAGTGGAGGTGATGTGGAAGCAATCTTTTGCGTGACTGATCCTGTTGCCATGGGAGCCTTCAGGCAAAGAGGATTGAAAGTGGGGCAAGATATTGCCCTGGTTGGCTTTAGTGATAGTCCGGAAACTTCTCTAGTGGATCCGCCACTTACAACCGTGAGACAGTCTGCTGAACTCATGGGTGAAACTGCTTCCACACTACTCCTGAAGCATATTGAAGCACAGAGCAAAAACGCAAGTTTTTCAGAAACTATGACCATGGCTACAAAACTGGTTGTTCGACAATCCTCATTGAACACATGATTCAAACAACTCGCTGCACCCCATAATTAAACCCTCTCTCCAGCTCGCTGCCTTAATCGAATCTGATGCAAGATTACTAATGCCTTTATCTTTATCATTAAGGGGTTATTTTCAGTCAAGTTCAAATGAGGGGAGGCAAAATGCCCAGTGATTTTTCGCAACAAGCATTAACACATTTACGTGATGGTTCAAACTTCCAATGGTACGTCATTCCACTGCTGGCTTTTGTGTTTTACATCTACGCCGTTGAGATGGAAAAGAAGAATTACAAGCTGGTCCTGGCAGGTCTGGCATTCTGGGGAATGGACTGGTTCAATGAGATTATGAACTCGGTGATCTTTGAACTGGCTGGTTGGGCTCCCCTCTGGTGTGCACCTGGAGACACCGCGTTCTTAATATTGATCGGATTAAACATCGAGATCATGTTCATGTTTGCTGTGGCAGGTATTGTATGGTCAAAGTTGCTTCTTCCCAACAAAGAGGATAAAATTTTAGGTGTCCCCAATCGCTGGTTCATCGCAATCGCAGGATCAATCTTTTGCGTGGCAATAGAAATGCTTCTCAATGTTGTAGATGCTTTAACCTGGGACTGGGCATTCTGGGATATTAATACTCCCTGGTTGATTTTCCTGTTTGGGTACCTCACTTTCTTTGTGGTGGCTTTCTGGGTCTATGACATGACGGATATGAAAAAGAGAGTAATGACAGTAGGTGTAATCTGGGGTATTGATCTCTTATTAGTCTTGATTTTTGGTCTAGGTCTGGGATGGTTATAGGGGTGTCAAGCGTCCAGAGACAGGATGAAAAGAGGGCAAGCGATTCTGAGGGGAAGTAGGAGATATATACGCTAATGATCCACCAACATGATAGAATACAAACCTTTGAAAACTGGGTGAGAAACAAGTTTAGCATTTATAACAGTCTGTTTCTCAACCTGCCTGCAGGCAAGATGCGCAATGTGGGAATACTCATACCTCTACTCCATGAGGTGAGTAAGCAAGGGCTTCAAGATGGGTTGGATCCCAGAGAAATATTGGATGCCTTCTATATGAATCATGCCGGCATTAAAACTGAAACTGACCGAATTGATTTCATGTTCCGCGTCATTCAATATGTAGAGAGGCAAGTCGTTGTTTTTGACAGTGTAGAAGATGCAGCATTTTCTGAGCTCCGACGCCACAGCAGCGATCTCTCGCTCCAGGATTTTATGAATCTACTTGAGACCACCAACAGCTGGGAAAGCATCTCAGAAAAATTGAACACCTTTAGCGCCAGGATAGTTTTCACTGCTCACCCTACCCAGTTTTATCCACCCGCTGTCCTGGACATCATCAGCAAACTCAGAACCCTCATATCCACGAATGATGTGAATAATATTGATTTAACCTTGCAACAACTTGGTATGACTTCTCTGCTCAATGCCAAGAAGCCTACGCCACTGGAAGAGGCACATAACATCATTTACTATTTGCGAAACGTATACTATGATGCCATCGGTGACATGTATACGGGTCTGAAAAAGAACATCCAACAACGAGAATTTAGTAATGCAAACCTAATCAAGCTGGGCTTTTGGCCAGGTGGTGATCGAGATGGGAATCCAAATGTGACCTGCGATACAACCATCGCTGTGGCTGATGAACTGCGCATGGCGCTGATGAAATGTTATTATCAGGATGTAAAAAGTCTAGAAGGAAAGCTCACATTCAAGGTGATTAGCGAACAGGTTACTAGACTACGAGAATCAATATATCCAACCCTGTTTGATGCAGAAAAATTGTTGACCTACGAACAACTTGTGGAGCCGCTACTTGAAATTCAGAGCCTACTGATAAATGAACATAACAGTCTATATCTTGACGACTTGAACCGACTCATTGATAAAATTGATATCTTCAAAACCCACTTTGCTACCCTGGATATTCGTCAGAATCATGATATCCATGAGCAAACTGTAACTGCCATCCTCAAACAGGCTGGTGTCATCTCTGAAAGTCTGGGTGAACTCGAACCTGATGATCTGACTTCAATTCTCATCTCAAAAGATCTACTCCTGGATGTGACTCAGTATGCGGATCCTCTGGTGAAAGACACCATCAAAACCATCTCAAAGATTCAGTACATCCAATCCCGTAATGGGGAAGAAGGGTGTAATCGTTACATCATCAGTAACTCTGAAGATGTATTCTCAGTATTGTATGTGTATGCACTCTTCAGATGGTGCGGTTGCAATACACTCCCCATTGATATCATCCCCCTCTTTGAATCCATGACCGGTATGGAAAACTCCGGTAAGATTATGGAGGCGCTACTGAGTATTCCACAATACAGAGAGCATCTCAAGCAACGCGAGGACAAACAAACTGTCATGCTGGGCTTCTCTGATGGAACCAAGGATGGAGGTTATCTTAAGGCAAATTGGTCTATTTTCAAAACCAAGGAACTCATCACATCAGTTTCTGATAAGTTTGATATAAAGATCATCTTTTTTGATGGTCGTGGGGGGCCACCTGCTCGTGGGGGTGGAAAAACACATCGATTTTATGCATCCCAGAGCGAGCAAATTGCAAAACATGAGATACAACTCACCATTCAAGGACAAACCATTACCAGTCGATATGGAACCCGAGAGCATTTCACCCATAATGCTGAACAATTACTCACGGCAGGCTTGTCAAATAGCATTTTCGAGCAAGACACAACCATTTCAGCTTCAGCGCGGGAATTACTGGAAACCCTGGGTCATCTGAGCCATGAGAAATATGAAGCACTCAAGAAGCATGAGATGTTCTTGCCCTATCTGGAAAATAAAAGTACACTTAAATATTATTCTGAAGCGAATATCGGGTCAAGACCTGCCCGGCGGGGTGTTAGCAAACAACTGGATTTGAAAGATTTGCGTGCCATTCCTTTTGTGGGATCATGGAGCCAGATGAAACAAAATGTCCCAGGCTATTTTGGTATTGGGACAGCTTTAAAAGCCTTGGTTGATGATGGAAGGCTGGAGGACCTCAAGACACTATTTAAAGAAGTCCCCTTTTTTAAGGCTTTGATTTTGAACAGCATGATGTCTCTTTTTAAATGCTATTTCAAACTTACCAAATATATCACACAAGATGAAGAATATCGTGACTTCTGGAACATTCTGCACCAGGAATATAAACTCGCCAAGAAAATGACCCTGGCAGTTTCTGGCTATAAAACGTTGATGGAAGAGGAACCAATTTCCAGAAGATCCATTCGAATCCGCAAGCGTATTGTTTTACCCTTGTTGATTATCCAGCAATATGCCCTTCAAAAGCTTGAACAGGGGGTGGAGGATAAATCGAGTTATGAGAAAATTGTAAGGCGTTCTCTCTATGGTAATATCAATGCCAGTAGAAACTCCGCTTAAGATGGAAACATTAGGGAACATTAGATGACCAGACACAACCTGGACCTGCTCCTAATCCCTGTGGAGATAAACCGTGGAGCAAAATGAATTTCCTGCACAGGCTTTTAGAAATGCTATTGAGAAATGGAAACTAAATGGATAGGGTTAATCTATGAGCATTGATTATGTAAAACATCCGGACCACCCTGAGTCAATTTTAATCAGAGAATTCCATGGTGTCGTGGGTGTTGATGATATTATTAATTCCTGGAAGTATTTGATTGAAAACAAACTGGTTACATCATCACTTCAGGGCGTTATCAATAATATCACTACCTGTGAGTTAAAAATGGATATGGATAGTTTTAAGGTATTAATGGGATATTTGAAAAAGACCAAGATTTTAAAAAAGATCAAGCTTGCTGTGATCTGCACTGATCCTAAAGTGATTGTGTTTCCAACCGTGGGGCAGGTCGCTGAGCAAGATCTTAAAATCAAACCATTCTCCACCATGGAACCTGCTGTGGAGTGGATACTGAAATAAATCCTGTCCTGGATAATTGATGGAAACGGATAAATATGCTGAAACTATCACAACCAAACAGCAACATCTACACAAGTGATTCGCAGAATAAGGTAGATAACCCGAAGGCTACCCTGGAAGTACTGGAGTGGCTAGAAGGACACTGGCGGGGTCCTGCATTTGATGGTATAGGGGAAGAAATATGGGGACCGGCCTTTGGGTCTTCAATGATGGGAGTATTTAAACAGATAGTAGATGATTCAGTCAAGTTTTATGAAATACTCACCATTTCAGAAGAAAATGACAGTCTCATTCTGAGGATTAAACACTTTGGTCAAGACTTGAAGGGGTGGGAGGAAAAAGATGATTCAATGGAATTCAATCTATTAAAAGTATCCGATTCAAGTGTCTATTTTGACGGTCTTACCTTTGAAAAAATAAATAAGAACAAGATAAATATATATGTGCTCCTTGGGGATGAGGGCAATAGAAAAGAAGTGGTCTTTAATTACTCCCGTGTTTCAACTGGTTAGGTCAGGTATGGTAATGAAAAAAGTGTTTCGTACTATTCTCGTCAGTGTTGGTGTGGTTCTACTCATTCTCTTGTTCTTCTCTGGTTGGATGTATATAGCTACCTCTGGTGAATATTCTGTACCCCTCACCGTGGCTGATGATCCCAGCATCCCTCACATAAATGTTGGTGATGCGATTTTCCATGCTGAAACATTTGGTAGCGATACAAACGAAGTTGTAATCATTATCCATGGAGGACCTGGTAATGATTATCGTTATCTGCTCCCGTTGGAACCACTCTCTGAAAAATATTTCCTGGTATTTTATGATCAGCGCGGTACCGGTCTTTCACCACGCGTCGATAAATCAGAACATTCACTTGAGATTTCAATCAAGGATTTATATAACATTACCCAATACTATGCACCAAATCGCAAAGTAAACCTCATTGGCCATTCATGGGGTGCAATGATGGCATCTGGATTTATTGCTCAATATCCGGAAAAAGTAAATAAGGCAGTGTTAGCAGAGCCAGGTATGCTTAGCAGTGAGCAGGGAAACAAATTTATAGAGAATTTTCAAATCAAACCCGACTGGCCAGCATTAAAAGCAATGATTCGGATTGCCTTCGAGAGTCTGCATTTGACCAATACTGATATTCAAGCCAGAGGTGATTATATCTTTGGGCAAATACCCCTTCTGGATTTTGAAGGGAATCCAATGACCAGGTATTTTTGCAATGAAGACCCCTCCACTGCCCACATGGATTTGTGGCGCTTGAGTTATCTATCATCAATGACCATCCAGGGTGGGGCGATTGACGAGAATGGAGAAGTGCATATTGATCTGGTGAGTGGTGTAGAAAAATTTAAGGATAAGGTTCTCTTTGTCGTTAGTGAATGCAATCAGATTATCGGTGAAGAATTTCAATTGGATCATATCAAACATTTTCCAAATGCTGAGATGGTAGTGATCGAGGACGCTGGTCATACCATGTTTGGAGAAAAAACGGAAGTATGTTTGAGACTCATAGAGAAATACTTTGAGGAGGAGTAGAGCGTCTACATGAAGAGTGGAATTGAATTTGAGGATGAAATCAATCTAGAAAATGAGAGAGTCCGTCTGGAACCACTCAGGTTAGATCATTTAGAGGCTTTGTTACCCATTGCACTTGAACATCCCGGACTCTTACAATTTTCACCCTCTCCATTTGGTAGCCAGGAAAACCTCGAAAAAAATATCCAGGGTGCGTTAAGCGACCGTTCGCGTCAGTTCAGATACCCATTTGTCATCTTTGATAAATCGTTGAACACCTATGTTGGCTCCACCAGCTATGGGGCTGTCTCAAACAAGGATAAGAGACTGGAAATTGGATGGACATGGTTGGCTCCTGATTCACAAGGGACGGATCTCAACCTGAACTGTAAATATTTATTGCTCAGGTATGCTTTTGAGGAAAAGGGGTTTTTAAGAATCGAGTTTAAAACAGATAGCCGAAATAGTCGTTCAAGAAAAGCACTTGAAAAGATTGGTGGATTTTTTGAAGGCGAATTGAGGAGTCACACAGTATTGCCAGATGGATATCGCCGAAATACAGTCTATTACAGCATTCTAAAACAGGAATGGGATGAGAATAAGGAATCAATTTTCACCACTATACTAAAGGTTTAGATTCATGAGTCAAAACAAGGGCTACGCTTCATCACCACTTTCTTTTAATCGTATGGCTGTTAGAGCCTCTGCCAGTGTCACAAGCGCAAAGAATACCATTCACAGTCTCATGGAAGTTGATGTCACCAAACCTCGATCATTGATCAAATCAGCTTATGAGAAAACAGGGGAGAAACTTTCGCTTACAGCGTATCTAGTCACCTGCTTTGCTCGCACAATCAAAGATCACTCTCATTTGAACTCATTTATCAAAGGTCGGAAAATTATCAGGCTTGATGATGTCACCGTAAGTGTGTTAATTGAAAAAGAGATCGATGGAGATCGAGTTCCTGAACCTGTTGGAATAGAAACAGCTCAAAACAAAAGTCACCGGCAAATTCACGAGGAGATTCGAGAAGCACAGTCTCAGAGCAATGAGAAGTTGGAAAGCTTCTCTGGAATCACCTGGTTTCGCTTCATTCCTGGATTTTTGTTAAGAACCTTCATTCGTATTGCGGATAAAAACATCACCATGGCAAAACGCTATGGAAAAGTAGCAGTGACTGCCACGGGAATGTTCAGTGAACAAGCCTCCTGGTTTATTCCTCATGGAAGCCCCACCGTACTTCTGACTGTTGGGAGCATAAGCAATAAAGTCGTGAAAGTGGATGGTGAATTTGTCACCCGTGAACATTTGCATCTCACGGTTTCCTTTGATCATGATATTGTGGATGGAGCACCGGCTGCAAGATTTATGAATGCGTTTACTGAGCAGATCATAAATGGGGAACTGGTTGGGTCTTAACTTGAGTCACCCCCCCCCAGGATTAAAATGATTCGCTGATATCGGATCGAACAAAACAAAGTGATGTGGTGAGATAGTAATTGCTTCAAATCGTGAGATAATTATGGGAGGTTTAAGATGTTTCTGCGAATGAAAAAATGGTCCAGAGGAACGCTAATAACTGGCGCCCTATTAAGCAGCTGTTTGATCCAGAGTTGCCAACCTAAAACACCGGAGAGTCCAGAAATGGAAACCTTTCGATTTGATGAAATTGATATTGATCAACTGCATGCAGGTTATGCCAGTGGCGCCTACACGATTAAAGATGTGGTCCAGGCATATTTGGATCGGATTGCAGCCATTGATGATGCCGGTCCCGAGCTGAATGCCATCATCCAGATCAATCCGGATGCCCTTGAAATTGCTGAGACGCTTGATGCGGAATGGTATGCAAATCGCTCACGAGGTCCCCTCCATGGTATCCCCATTGTCCTCAAGGACAATATCGATACCCACGATAAAATGCCTACAACGGCAGGCTCACGAGCACTGGCAAAATCATTTCCCTTACAAGATAGCAAGGTGGCAGAAAAGCTGAGGGAGGCAGGAGCGGTGATACTTGGAAAGGCTAATTTAAGTGAGTGGGCAAACTTTCGTGGAGAGTTGTCTTCCAGTGGTTGGAGCGGTCTTGGTGGTCAGACTCACAATCCCTATATCATCAGTCGTAATCCTTGCGGATCCAGTTCAGGTTCAGGTGTAGCAGTTTCTGCAAATCTTACCGTTCTGGCGATTGGCACGGAAACCAATGGATCCATCGTTTGCCCCTCGACCAGTAATGGGATCGTTGGGATAAAACCAACGGTTGGGCTGGTCAGTCGGAGCGGGATCATTCCAATCTCATACACCCAGGACACAGCAGGTCCTATGGCGCGGACTGTAAGGGATGCAGCCTTGTGTTTGGGCGCTCTGGTTGGACTTGATGAATCCGATGCCAAGACGTTGGAGAGCGATGGTAAATATCATACGGATTATGCACAATTTTTGAACAGGGATGGATTAAAAGGAAAACGGATTGGTCATTTTACAGGTCCCCGTGGCGCCAATTATAAGGTTGATGCCCTCATGGATCAGACCATTGAATATCTTGAAAGCCAAGGTGTTGAAGTGGTTGAAATTGACCAGATCACCGGTTCTGAAGTTGGCAGTGCATCCTTTAATATCATGCTATTCGAATATAAGGATGGCTTGAACAAATATTTTGAATCCCTGGGGAAGGACGCTGCTATCAAGAGTTTGGAAGAATTGATCGCTTTTAATAAAACAGATTCCGTCGAGATGGCATTTTACAATCAGAAATATCTGGAAATGGCTCAGGAGAAGGATGGTCTTGACTCAGAAGAATATAAGGAATCCCTCGAAACCATGCTAAAGGGGAGCCGGACCAATGGAATCGACAGAGTTATGGATAAGCATAACCTGGATGCCATTATGGCTCCTACGGGAAGTCCAGCCTGGGAAACGGATCATATCAATGGTGATAGTTTTCAATTGGGAAGTTCATCTCCCGCAGCTCGGTCTGGTTATCCAAATATTACTGTTCCCATGGGATTTGTAGATGAACTGCCTGTGGGTGTTTCAATATTTGGTCGAGCATGGAGTGAACCAATTCTGTTGGAAATTGCCTATGCTTATGAGCAGGGAACGAAACATCGCCGAGTACCAAAGTTTTTGAATTAATTAAAACCAGGTGAGGAGTAGTCATGGATATAATTAAAACATATGTAGTAGCAGTATTCATGGGAGTTGCTTTGTTTTCTTGTAATGAGCAGGACGCTGAGTTTAAAACTGAATTACTTAAAACTCCTGATGGATTAACCATTACAGCAGAGATATATGAAGCACAATCAGATGCTCCGGTCATTTTGCTGTTTCATCAGGCAGGGTTTAGCCGGGGAGAATATCGTTCCATAGCTCCCCGCCTGAAGGCTCTGGGCTTTACCTGTATCTCCATTGATCAGCGCTCTGGTGGTGAGGTGAATGGTGTGATAAATAAAGCCTTTGCGGAAGCTAGCGAGCAAGGCAAGGGAACTCAATATGTGGATGCTTACCCCGATATGGAGTTTCTATTCAAACATGCAAAAGAACGCTACCCTGATCAACATATCCTGATCTGGGGAAGCTCTTATTCTGCTTCGTTGGCTCTGGTTCTGGCGGCTGAATTCCCTGAGGATATAAGCGCAGCACTTACCTTTTCACCTGGGGCGTATTTTGAGTTTAAAGGGATGGCAATAGCTGAACACGCAGAAAAAGTAGCCTGTCCGATATTCATGACTTCCTCAAAAGAGGAAGCCCCAGCCAGGATGGAAATATTTAACGCCATTCCACATGATCTTAAAACCTATTTTACACCTGAATTAGAAGGCTATCATGGGTCGAAAGCACTCTGGCCGGAGCATGAGGGGAATGCATTATACTGGGAGGCGGTCGAAGCGTTCCTCATGGAGGTAAGACATTCTATATGAAGAGAGAAAACATAGCTAGACGACTTTATATGGTCTCAAGATCTCTTTTGATCCTGGTGATATTCAGCGGTTCTATCAATGCCCAGGACTGGGCAAATCTGAAACGTTTTGCTGAGGCTAATGCTGGATTGATTTCTGGTAAAGAGGTACCGGGTAGAGTTGTCTTTATGGGAAATTCAATCACAGAGAGTTGGCCAAAGTTTCATCCTGAATTTTTCTCCAGAAATGCATATGTTCCCAGGGGGATCAGCGGTCAAACCACACCTCAAATGCTCATCCGCTTTAGACCTGATGTGATTGAACTTGAGCCCGAAATTGTGGTGCTGTTGGCTGGGACAAATGATATAGCAGGAAACACAGGACCCATATCCCTTGAAGAAATTTTGGGCAATATGATTTCCATGTGTGAACTCGCCAGGTCAAATGGGATTAAAGTGGTTTTAGCTTCGGTCCTGCCAGCCAATAAATATCCCTGGAAACCAGAGCTTAAGCCTGCTGGAGAAATCATTGAACTCAATAAAATGCTGGAGCTTTACGCTATAAATAATGGGATCATTTATCTCGACTATTACAGCGAAATGGTGGATGACCACAAGGGTCTTTTGGAGAGGTATACTTACGATGGTGTTCACCCCAATAAGGCAGGTTATGATATCATGGAAAGTCTGGTAGAAAAGGCAATCACCAAAGCTCGTCAGCAACCCTGATATGCTTCCAGTTGAGCCATAATTTTTTAACCTTGATAATCAGCCTTCGCCTCGAAGTCTGAGCTTTTATCAGATCAATAGATGTGTGTATTCACTGGAAATTGGAAAAACTTCTTTTGAGGATAATAGAAATCAGCCCGACCTAACCCTTACCTGCACCCATTTAGTTAGATATTTCAGGTCAACCTACTTTTTGAGATATATATAAGTGAGTGGGGTGATCTCGTTTATACTAAATGGAATGAAAATAATAACATACTTAAGAAATAATTGGATCAAAAATTTAAAATGAACACCTTTGCTGAACTTGGCCTGTACGATGAGATTCTTCAAGCCATTCAAGAACTCGGTTTTGAGACTCCAACTCCCATTCAAGCCAAGACCATCCCTCACCTTTTATCGTCAACTCAGGATCTGGTGGCTTTCGCCCAGACGGGCACTGGAAAGACAGGGGCTTTTGGCCTTCCTGCCATCCATTTAACCAAAGCTGAAGATAAGAGAACCCAAACACTGATTCTCTGTCCTACACGAGAACTCTGTATTCAAATCACAAAAGATTTAAAGAATTTCTCCAAACATCTCACAGGGATCGGTGTCGTTGCAGTATATGGTGGAGCCAGCAGTGACACACAGATTAGAGAGCTCAGGAAAGCATCTCAAATTGTTGTGGCTACACCGGGACGAGCCAAAGATTTGATCCGGCGTAAAAGACTTTTATTGAATAATGTTGAACGTGTCGTATTGGATGAAGCAGATGAAATGCTGAATATGGGATTCAAGGAAGATCTGGATGCCATTCTTGCTGAGACTTTACCCACCAAACAAACCCTGTTGTTTTCAGCCACCATGTCCAAAGAAATCCTGCGCATGACCAAAACCTATATGCGAGATCCTCTGGAAATTGCTGCAGCAAGAATGAATACAGGTGCAGAAAATGTCAAGCATATCTACTATATGGTTCAGGCTAAAAACAGATATGAAGTACTCAAACGGATAGCGGATTCAAATCCCAATATTTATGGTCTTGTATTCTGCCGTACCCGTCAGGAAACAAAAGATACCGCCCACAAGTTCATGCATGACGGTTACAATGCTGATGCTTTGCATGGAGAATTATCTCAAGCCCAGCGTGATGAAGTCATGGGCCGATTCAGATCAAGAAAATTGCAGATTCTTGTGGCAACAGATGTAGCTGCCAGGGGACTTGACATCAATGATTTGACCCATGTAGTGAACTACAATCTACCCGATGATTCAGAAGTTTATATCCACCGCAGCGGACGTACAGGACGGGCTGGCAAGAGCGGAACCTCCATTGCTATTATCCACACCCGTGAGCATGGAAAAATCAGATCAATTGAGAATAAATTTAAGATCAAGTTTACCAAGGAACTGGTTCCTACAGGTAAGGATATCTGTACCAAACAGCTTTATTCACTCATTGATAAAATTGAAAAGATTAAAGTTGACAACAAACAGATCGAACCATTCATGCCAGCCATCTATGAAAAACTTGAATGGCTGAGTCGCGAAGAACTCATCAAACATTTTGTGTCGGCAGAGTTCAATCGCTTTCTCGCATACTATAAGCATGCTCAGGACATAAATGTGAATGCCGGTGATAAACCTGAAAGAGGTGAACGTCCTGGGCGCAGGGATCGTTCAAAACGAGGGGATCGGCAAAACACTCGTAGTAACCAAGGTCGCCGTAGACCCATCCATACCAGATTGTTTATCAATTTGGGGATGAAGAACGATTTGACTCCGACACGTCTTATAGGGCTCATAAATAAAACATTAAACTCCAATGAAGCAGATGTCGGCGCTATTGAGATTATGAAGAAGTTTTCTTTCTTCGATATAGAGCAAGGAGTTGTGGATCAACTGGTTGATAAGTTACATGGATCTGAGCATGAAGGTGTTCAGGTTCAACTTGAAGTTTCTACCGATAAACCAACGCCATTGCCCAGAAAGAAAGATAAGTTTTCCAAGAAAAAAGAATATGGTATGAGCCAGGGCGGTAGGAGAAACAGCCGGGGCAAGAAAAAGGCCGTGAGTGCCCGTCGTAGCCGTAAGAAGTGATCCAGTAATATGACTTTTCAACAGTTAGGGGTTATTGACCCAATCCTCAAGGCATTGGACTCAGAGGGCTATACTCGTCCCACTCCCATTCAAGAAAAATCAATTCCCATATTACTAAAGGGGAAAGACCTGTTAGGGTGTGCCCAGACAGGCACAGGAAAAACAGCGGCGTTCGCAATCCCAATTCTTCAGCTATTACATAAGCATAGAACTCAGGAAAAAGGGAAGCGGAAAATCAGAGCACTTATCGTGACACCTACTCGTGAACTGGCTATTCAAATCGGGGAGAGTTTTACGGTATACGGGAAATTTACCGGGATTAGGAATACAGTCATTTTTGGTGGTGTTAAGCAGGGTGCCCAAACAAAAATATTAGATAGAGGTGTTGATGTCCTGGTAGCCACTCCTGGACGACTACTTGATCTTATGCAACAGGGTTATATATCTCTCAGGGATGTTGAATATTCTGTTCTGGATGAATCTGATCGAATGTTAGATATGGGTTTTATCCATGATATAAAAAAGATCATAGCCAAACTTCCCCCAAAGCGTCAATCACTATTTTTCTCTGCGACCATGCCTCCAGACATTGTTGCTCTTTCCAGGAAAATATTAGGTAATCCTGAGAAGGTCTCAGTGACTCCGGACCAGACCACCGCTGAGAAAGTAAAGCAGGTTGTGTATTTTGTAAGTAAACCTGCCAAGACTAAACTGTTGATTCATCTGATTAAAGCTGAAAATATGAATTCTGTACTGGTCTTCTCCAGGACCAAACACGGCGCCAACAAAATTGTAAAACTCCTCGATAAAGCAAAGATTGGTGCAGAAGCCATTCACAGTAATAAATCTCAAGGTGCTCGTCAAAGAGCGCTTGGAAACTTTAAAAGTGGTGAAACCAAAGTATTGGTAGCGACTGATATTGCCGCTCGAGGAATCGATGTGGATGATCTCTCCCATGTGGTGAACTATGATCTTCCCAACATTTCTGAGACCTATGTGCATCGAATTGGCAGAACGGGTCGAGCAGGTGCCAGTGGGATAGCGATTTCATTCTGCAATGAAGAAGAGAAGGCTTATCTCCGTGATATCGAGAAATTGATCAACCAGAAAATTGAAGTGGTCAAAGAACATCCTTATGTCAATTTTAAACCAGAAATTGCTGCAAAGGATGCTGCTGTACCCTATGGGCTAAGGAAAAAATCAAAACCAGCAAATAGTGGGGGTGGCGGTAGTCGTCCGCGACGCCGGAGTAAAAGACACCGTAAAACTGATTAGCACGTTCGATTAAAGAAACCTCAATACTTTAGTGATAAATAATGGTTTAATATCAAATACTTATCTCTCACATAGGGTTATATTTGGGTGTTGAATAAGTACTTTAAGGCATTCGATCTGAAGTATATCCCGACGTGTTGATCTAAGGAATGTTGATGTAATGAGAATCTGGTCTCTCCACCCCAAATATCTGGATAGCAAAGGCTTAGTCGCATTGTGGCGGGAAACCTTGTTGGCAAAACATGTACTTGAAGGACGTACAAGGGGATATCAGAATCACCCTCAACTTGTAAGGTTTAAAGCTGCCCAGGACCCTCTGAACAGTATCAATCAATACTTAGCCCATGTTTTAGAGGAAGCGATGGCGAGAGGATATAATTTTGACGCCAGAAAAATCGAGGCGTTTTCACCACTCCCTGGATTGACAGTAACTAAGAGGCAAATAGCCTATGAACGAACACACCTACTCAAAAAACTTAAAATTAGAGATACCCTTAAATACGAGCTTTTAAAAACCCAGAAAGTAATTGAAGCACACCCACTCCTCAGGATTGTGGATGGGGAAGTCGAATCATGGGAAGTTGTGTCGGACTAATGCGAAAGGTTTTAACCTCAGGATGTGGGAGTCAACGTTGAATAATGCGTTACATAAAACATGTTTAAGCATATTATATATTGGTCTATTCTGGTTAAGTGCTTTACCTGTAAGAGGGGAAATAATACGAGGTGATACACTAAGTATAAACCCTATAACATTTATGGACCAAAGTCCTGTCGGCTGGAATGCCCAATATAAAACTATTGTAGATTTCCCAGATGATCATACAGAATGGTCAAAGATTTTAATGATTCAAACACTAAAGTGTGATTCTGCAACTGCTGGTGATCAATATCCCTGCGGTGAATGGGACTATATATGGAATACAATTATTAAAGTACCAGTGGCGGACTCTATTGAAACATTTACACTGGGAAGTTTTGTCACACCCTATGGTAAAAGACTAAATCTTGGGGGTAAAAGGGGATGGGTCTGGACATATGATATCACCGAGTATGCACCATTGCTTAGAGGTGAGCGTGAGTTGATCACAGGTAACAATCAGGAACTCTTAGATTTAAAATTCCTGTTTATCAAAGGCAAGCCAGCAAGGACGGTGCTATCAGTTGAAAACATCTATCCCTATGCTGACTACCGTTATGAGCATTTAGCCACAGATAGTTTATTGAAAGAAAAGGAAGTGGTGTTGTCAAGAGAAGCTCAGGCCTTTAGCCTGAAGGCCATCATCTCTGGTCATGGACATGCAGGGCCCAGAAATTGTTGTGAATGGGATAGTAAAACACATTCTTACGTGATCAACCGCTGGCATAGCTACAGATGGAAAGTATGGAAAGACTGTGGCAATAATCCAATTTATCCCCAGGGGGGAACCTGGCCCTTTGACAGAGCCGGTTGGTGTCCCGGTACAAAAGTAGATGAATATGAATTTGAGATTACCTCGAAAGTGAACCCTGGCGACACCGTTTTAATAGATTATGAAATCGAAAATTTTAAAGATAACGGTGAGGAGGCTGGGACATTCCGTATGAGTCATCAACTTTTCAGCTATGGTCCACCGAACTCTAAACATGATGCAGCCATGGTGGAAATAATCTCACCCAATCGTGCTGATAGGTATAGTCGACAAAATCCTGATTGTGGTTCACCCATCATTCGGGTTCAAAACCAGGGTCGGTATCCCCTGAAGAATCTAACAATCAAATATGGTGTTTCAGGATCTCGCAAGCGTAATGCAAAGTGGCAGGGAAATCTGGAATTTCTGGAGTCAGAGATAATCACTCTACCATCTCTACCCATAAAGAAATTGAAAAAATCACAAACATTTGAAGTTGAGATTATGATGAATAAGAATATCGCTGATGAGAATAAGGACAACAACTGGTTGAGTTCACATTATGGTATGCCTAAAGTGTTACCAGAACATTTCGAGCTGGTGATTCACACGAATAACTTGGGTCGCTCAACAGAGAATCGTTTTATCATCAATGATGCATCGGGTATGACCTGGTACTATGAGGATTCTTTTGAAGATAGTACTGCGTATCGATTCCCTATAGAGTTAGCGCGTGGATGTTATCAGTTTAAATTTATGGATGATCAGGAAGATGGCATATCAAAGCATTGGTGGAATCGAAGTGCAGCACCTGATCAGGTTGGTATGAATGGGCTTGTCCAGCTTGAATCATTATCTGGAGATACACTGGTCACCTTTCCAGCGGATTTTGGCCAGGAGATATTGCTGAACTTTATCGTGGAATAGATTCAGCAGTGATTATAGCTGATTGTGAATTGTAAGTTTTAAGAAACTAGTTTTAGTAAACGTTCACCTACAACATCAATACTTTTCCCCAGGACGATAAGTCCATCCTGATGACCACCCATGACAATGATTTGTGGTGAATGTGGAGAAAGTGTCAGGATCAACCTTTTGACTTCCTTTGCCATTTCAGGCGTTCCATAAGGGATATGCTCAGCAGTTGTTGGGAGTACATGCTTATAAGTTTTCCAGAGCATAGTATTGTGCACGTGCATAACACATCTAACGTCAGGCATTGTACGATATATGATGCCGTGTGTCATAGACTCAGACGAAGGCGGAATTTGGCCTGAACTCTTAAGAATGTTATGGCTAATATTGAAATCTGTGACCAGTACATATTCATCTGAGGTGAGAACAGGGGCACTCCCTGTGGAAGAGCCTGACACAATAAAGGTGTTCTCCTTAAAGCGACGACTAATGTTACCGTAGCCAGTGCCATCAGGATAAACACCAATCAGTTTTGCTGTATGAAGGATGGTACGCCATTTATTAAGGTTCTCTGTGTAGATGGACTCAGGGGGAGTAGCTAAAGATAATTCTGGTTTAAACTTTATGTAGCCATCATCAATCATTGACACGCTTTTCCGGGTAGAGTTGTAGGATTGATGCCTTGTTTGGTTTGCAGATACCCCGCTCAGTAATAAGACCGGTGACTAACCGGGCTGGAGTAACATCGAAAGCATAGTTTGCAGTATTAGACTCACGGGTGGTTAACAGGACAGATTTGAGGGTGTTGCCGTCCAAGCCCTGGATATGCTTAACTTCATCACCATCGCGTTGTTCAATGGGAATATCCTTGCAGCCATCCTGAATAACCCAATCAAAAGTGGAAGAAGGTAGGGCTACATAAAAGGGGATGTCATTGTCCTGAGCAGCAAGTGCCTTTAAATAGGTGCCAATCTTATTGGCCACATCGCCTGTATGGGTTGTTCGGTCACTACCAACAATAACAATATCAACCAGACCGTTTTGCATAAGATGTCCACCAGTGTTATCTGTAATGACTGTAAATGGAACACCGTGCTGTTCAAGTTCCCATGCAGTTAATCTTGAGCCCTGGTTACGTGGACGAGTTTCATCAACCCAAACATGTACATCAATTCCTGCATCGTGAGACGCGTAGATGGGAGCGGTGGCAGAACCATGATCGACAAAAGCTAACCAGCCAGCATTACAATGAGTCAGAATGTTAACAGGTTGACCCTTCTTTTGCTCCGAAAGATATCGAATAAGTGGGAAACCATGCTGGCCGATACTAAAACACGCCTGAGCATCCTCATCGGCAATAGTTTGTGCTAGTGTTTTAGTTTTAGCAGGAATATCACTCATCGAAAGTACATTATTTATGCAGTCCAATTGTTTATCAATAGCATAGCTAAGATTGACTGCAGTTGGGCGAGAAGATTTAAGTTTATCAGCTGCTCGCTTGATAATTGCAAGCGGGTTATCGTGACTGACGGCATCAACGGCAGCTAGGTACATCCCGTAAGCCCCAGCAGCACCAATTAGTCCTGCACCACGAACATGCATATCCCGAATGGCGACGAAGACATCATCTACGGTATGAAGTGCTTCTATGATGAATTGATGAGGGAGTGGGCGTTGGTCGATGATACAAACAACAGTATCATCATCAGAATCTAACCATATTGTTCTATAATGTTGACCATCAATCTTCAATGATTTAACCTTTAACTTAAAGGAAATTCACTATTAATAATTCTATCTGTAGCACCAATGCGTTGATTAACAAATTCTTTAATCAAATGACGGCGTTCATCGATGGTTTCAGGTGCCAGAGAAAGGAAAGATTGAAGTTCATCTGGGGTGTGGATAACATTGGAGAGACCCGATTCAACAAGATCAATAGCTTCAGCAAGGATATCATATTTGGGACCATGTGCTACAGGGACATGGTAAACAGCTGCTTCAGTGACTGAGTGGACGCCAGCACCAAAGCCAGCACCAATAAATGCGAGTTTTGCATACTTATAGAGGTCAGCCAGGTGTCCGACATGGTTCCAGATGAGAACAGATTCATCCTTATACTCACTTAACTCAGTTTTGCGGATAGATTTGATTTTATGTCGGTATAGTGCTACCTCCCAGGGTACTAAATCTCTCTCGTGAACCTCATGTGGCACAATGACATGCAGGTAAGTGTTGTTTTGTGGGAGTTTAGCGATAGCGTCTGCCACAATGACCAAATCAGTGTCTATCACGGAGCCATATACAATGACCATTCGGTCAGCTATTACATTCTCTGCAAGAAGGTCTGAATCATTGGTTTTAGCTCGCTCATTCACTTGGTCGAACCGTGAGTCACCCACCACACTTATTTTACCTGAATAGAGGCGAGAAAGTAGTGATTCTAAGGCAACAGATCCTGTATATATCTTATCAATGTACTGAAATACTTGCTGATTGACCTGCCGTATCCCAGGTAACAAGCGGGTTGAATTCGTGTAAAGGTTCGCATTGATCAGAATATTTCTGACCTGGTTGCGACGGAGGGCCAGAAGAAGGTTGGGCCAGATGTCATGACGCGTATTAATATGTATATCTGGCTTGAGAAGTTTAATGAAACGATTTACCCGGGAGTATGTATCCCAGGGTAGAAAACATACACCATCAAAAGTTTTATCATGAGATACTTTAAAGAAAATTGTTGATGAAGTCAGGGTCTGGAATATATATACATCCATTTCCCTCAATCTTGAGAGAATGGGACGCATTTGTTCAAACTCGCCAGCGGAGGCAGCATGAGTCCAGATCACTGGTTTTGGATTCGATTTTACAATCTCAGTGAAAGTAGATAGCTTAGACCAGATATCTTTTTGACCAGCTAGACTACTCCCCAGTTTATCATTGAAATATGCGACTATCCATGCAACCGGAACTGCAACAATAATTAAAAGATTATATATTAAATAAAAAATAATTCTCATTGTTGACTGGCAATAATTAAATCAGCAAACTCACGAAAAGCACCATCACCACCAGCACGTTGAAGTAAAATATCTGGTTTTAATATATGAAAGGCGGGAGTATTCGCTGGTGAAGCTGTTAACCCCGCGATTTGCATAACAGCATAATCATTCAAGTCATCTCCAATATATGCAACCTCACTGGGATCAAGCTTATACTTATCAAGGAGTGACTCGAATACATTTATCTTATCATCTACTCCAAGGAATACATCTTCAATCTTTAGCTTCTTAGCTCGTAGTGCAACTGGTTTGGAATTCTCACCTGTAATGATTGCTGTTTTGATTCCTACCTTTGATAAAAGTGCAGTTGCCATACCATCATAATAGCTGAAGGCCTTCATGACTTCACCTTGATCTGAGTAATAAATTCTGGCATCTGTCCAGACTCCATCAATATCCGTAACTACAAGTTTAATTTTTCGGGCTTTTGTTTTAAGCGCATCAGATATCATAGTTGTCTCCAGTGAAAAGGAATAATGGAACCGTTAATAGTGTCTATACTATCTTACCAGTTAATGTCTTCATCTTTCATAACAGTGTCAGCGGGAATATCATGTAAAACTGTTTTACCCAGAAGTTCATGAATTCGTGCCGGGGAAATACCAGTTCCAGGACCTTTAGTTGTGAGCATGTCGCGAGTAATAATGGTACCTGACGCTATATCTATTTGTGATACAACAGATTTAGCAAGTTTCTTAAATATTGGGTGTTCAGATTCCTGAACTCGTTTGACACCCACACCCATGGCAGATTCTATGTGTCTTATATCCCGTGTCATTTTTCCAAAACCACCTGGTTCCAGGGAAGCTGCGTGATCTCCACCTTTCATGGTTCTGTCCAGGGTGAAATGACGCTCCACTATTTTGGCACCAAGCGCTACGGCAGCTTCAGTAATGGCAATACCCAGTTCGTGACCTGAATATCCAATGACATAATCTGGGAAAGTCTGACGAAAGGTATTTAACACCTCCAGATTTATCTCTTCAAATACTGTAGGGTATGTGGACGTACACTGGAGAAGGGCTATTTGATTGTTTATGGGAGCGACAGCAGCGACAGCAATATTTACCATTTCCATATTTGCCATCCCCGTTGAAAGAATCATGGGTTTGTTCTTTTTTGCTGTGTGAACGAGCAAGGGTAAATTTGTCAAATCGGCAGATGCCATTTTAAAAAAGGGTACGCCAAGTGTATCAAGAAAATCAATGCTTTGTTCATCCCAACCTGAAGCGATAAAATCCACTCCGGCTTCATTTGAGAATCTCATTAATTCCTGATAATTCAGTTCGGAAAGTTCAAGTGCTGCTTTGTGCTCACCGTAGGTCTTGCCAAAAGAATTACGATTGTCATAAGGCATCTCAAGGCCTTCGTGGGTGAGGATTCTGTTGATACTCCGCTTTTGAAACTTTACCGCGTTGGCACCAGCACCCGCAGCTTCGGTAATGAGCTTCTTAGCAATTTCTACATCCCCCTGGTGATTTATCCCGATTTCAGCGATGATGTATGCTGGCTCACGATCACCTACGTGAAATGAGCCGAGTTGTAAAGTTGGCAATGCAACCTCCAATATTCGAATAAAACAGTTTAACTTTTTAAGTTTTTAGCAATTTCTTCTAATAAAATAAAATCACTAGAAATGTCAATCTCAGGACTATACTCCTCAGGAAATATGGTATAACCAATCCTCCCACCCAATCGATTCCCTGTGCTTTTAAAGCTTTCCAATGTGAAAATATATACTGATCCATTTTCAACATAACGTATATCGTTTTCAGTCATGTCTTGTCGTCGTGGACGGTTCAGATAATCATATTCCGCTCGTGCGACTTGTCCATCTACTCTCCAGAAAAAGCGATGGGTAGGAGAAATGCTCAACATGGAGTCAAAGTTTTCGTTTTTAAACTTTTTGAGTGCCTGGTCAAGCGAACCTGCTGGTCGTAACGGGCTTGTAGCCTGTAACAAAATAATGATTTCAGGTGTCTCACCCATCTTACCCCAGGTATCAACAGCATGTTGGATAGCGGACTCAGTTGTAGCAGAATCACCAGCTAGTTCGGCTGGTCGCGTAATAATTTCCGCACCTGCAGTTCTGGAGATTTCTGCAATCTGTTTATCGTCAGTGGAAACAAATACCCGGTCTACCAGATCTGCCTCTAGGGCATATTGAATGGAATGGCACATAAGGGGCTCACCCATAAAGGGTAGGATGTTCTTATGAGGAACACCTTTGGATCCCCCTCTGGCAGGTATAATACAAAAAATCGACATCTCTCAATATAGTCAGATCATACCATAACACAGACCACATTATGTGGCGTTTCGAAATGTTAAGAACCAATGATTAATCTTGACCCTAAGCGCAAAGTCCTGCTAATCATCAAAGCCTGGCTTGCCAAAGAATGGGATTTTCTCAGGATATTGAAGAAGGTACAGAACCGTTTGTAGAACATCCATGCCTCACCGTTTTTGATATGGATTGTAGCACAGATCAATCCCGAAAGCATAAACATGAAAAGGGATTTGGCTATTCATGACATGACCCTGCATATCCTTATGAACATAATTCCATCTGGTCAGCAGTCATTTCAAAAATGGTTTTGTCAAACTATTCCTTCTCTTGAGCTTTGTTTATGAACTCAAAAATGACATAATCGACATAGGCTAGTGTGTGTTGAACTGATTTGTTGCTATACAAAGAGTCTGGAAAAGCCTCAATTACGTTTCCTGGAAAATTAAAATACTAAAGCGGGCTATTTGGGTGATAATCCATCATAATTATATGCTTAGATGTAAAGTATTTGGAGTGTCTGATATAAAACGGATTATGTTCTGGGGATGAATAATAGAGTCTATCTAATTTTACTTGTAGGTTTGCTGGGGGTCAGTTTTGGCGCTCCCCTGGCAAGATATGTCCCTGAACTTGCCGCATTAACCATCGCTTTTTGGCGTATGGCAGGTGCATCTGGAGTTTTATGGAGCCATGGAACAATTTCCAGGCAAGGACCTCTGGATAAAAAGAAAATTCCAGCCATCATGATAGCCGGAATCTTTCTGGCATTGCATTTTGCCTGTTTCTACTCCGCTGTTAAACTTACAAGTATTGCCAATGCAACTCTGTTCGCCACCCTTGCACCGATTTTCACTTTGGTTTATGAACGTCTTGTGCTCAAACATTCCATGAGCTCTGGCGTTCTTGTTGGATTGACACTGGCAATCATGGGTGGTGTGATTATTCAGGGTGCGGGATTTGAACTGGGCACTGATGCAACCTGGGGTGACATGATGGCATTGGCTAGCTCCGCTTTTATGGCGGTGGTACTGCTCATTGGTCAAAGGGTTCGCCCTGAGATTTCAGCCATCATGTACACAAGATGGTTGTACCTCTTTGCGGCATTAACGCTCCTGGTCATAGGCTTGTTAAGTGGGATGGATCTCAGCTTTGAATTGATAGACCTCAAATGGTTGGTGCTTCTGGTGATTCTGCCGACCCTTATTGGTCATAACAGCATGAATTATGCTGTGAAATATTTAAGACCAACAATCGTTGGAGCTATGCCCTTTGGCGAGCCCATTCTGGCATCAGTCTTTGCCTGGGTGTTATTTGGTGAGCAGGTAACAGTTGCTTTAGTTATAGGTGGATGTATTACGATTTCAGGACTTGTGTTGCTGACCTATAGCAGAAAGTGAAGCTTTTCCTCCTTTCAAATGACTCCGAGCTTAAGGGGTTCTCACCAACAGGTTGTTGTATATATCAATCAACTTGGAAATCTGGTTTTCCATGGAATACTCTTCGGCAAGTGTATGAAGATCAGGACGAATTTTCGTGGGATCTATAACATCAGACCAACGCGTGTCCTGAGTCTTAACAAATCCACAAGCATGGTTCTGAATAAACTCTGACATGGCGTCAGCATTGATGGCTACCACTGGTATCCCGGCAAAGATATAGTCAAACAATTTGTTCCCCATGGCTGCATTGAGGTAGTCTCTCGTCAAATCAGACACATCATAATCAAAATTAAACCCAACTATTCCATAGTCAAATTCATGCATTTTGGGGAGGAGCTCTTTATAAGGCAAAGGCTTATTAAGGCGAAAATTAGCATTCTCTTCAGCAAGTCTGGCTAGCGTCGGTAACCGATGGGTGTCAGAAGCTGAAAACACATCGATTGAATGCCCTTCATCGAGTATTGATTTGAAGATTTTAAAATAATCTCGGTAGTAAGTATGAGTTCTCTTTTCAAACTCACTATCAATGACGCCCCCCTGATAAACAAACTTATAAGGCGATTTGGATCGCAATACTTTACTGCGTTTGAGGATGTTTGTTCTACTGGGAAGGCTCAGGAGACTATGAGAATTCTGACTCCCATATTTTTCATCACCATATGTTATAAACTTGTCACTCACGTGAATAATGGCATCGGCGTTTTTGTAGGCATATTCTTCATCAGGTTCAGGCCTGTTGGTTCTCATGCTTGTCATATCATGGATGTCATAAACAATGGGTTTAACATTCTTGAATTTTGAGAGAATGACCCTGAGTGGAAAGTTGGGCTCGTTGTGGAAGTGAATGATGTCTATAGAGGGAGTAAGCCGCTTGATTAATCTTTGCAGCTGATAACTTCTTAAAGCATTGTCCCTAAACTTCATGTTGTGAATTTTAACATTACTTTTAATTAGGTCCGATACTCTACTTTCATAATACTTCATCTCAATAACAAGAGATACTTTAACTAATCCTGTAGAGAGGAGCGCTTCTATTTGCTTGGATGCTCTAATACAGAATCTTGGATGAATAACCAGTATATGTAATTTATCCGCCACTTTTATTGCACTTTATCCTTTATCAATGATTTATATATCTCGAATAGCTCTCGGGATTGCGCCTCTGCAGAAAACTTATGGGCTACTTGTGTGTAATCTCCAGGAGTAATATTTTGTGCTGTGTCCTTCCATGTTGAATCATTGTCTTTTACTGCCCCACAGTTATTGTCTGTGACAAATTTGCCCATAGCGTTGGCACTTGTTACTATAACAGGTAAGCCTGAGCACAGATAGTCAAAAAGTTTATTCCCAACAGCTCCATTTAAGTACTCAATGGAGGTAGGGATGAGTTGATCGAAATTGAAACCAGCCAGGCCGATATCATAGGTGTTCATTTTGTGAACTAATTCTACATAATCTAAATGGCCATGGAAATGAAATCTGGGGTATTTATTCATCAACGCTTTGTATGAGGGTAGGTCGGCTTCAGAAACGCTTGTGAACAAATGTATATGATGACCTTCTTTGAGGATACTTTCAAATATGGGATGATAGTTTCTATATCGAAATCTATCTTTCCCATTCCAGGTTGGGTCAAAGATCCCACCCTGGTAAACAAAATGAATTTCATCATAGTTTATGGGTGCTTTTGAGTCACTGATGATGTTGTCTTGTGAGGAAGAGCTATACAATGCATGGCAATTCTGTTGACCGTAGTACTTTTCACCAATCCCAATGAACTCCTCACTTACATGTATGATAGCGTCACTATGTAGATATGCAAATTTTTCATTTGAGTTGATTGTACCAGTACGGCAACTGGTCATATCATGAATATCATAAATGACTGGGATTTTATGCTTCACAACATCGATGGCATCAACGACATGGTAGTTGGGTTCATTGTGACAATGAATGAGATCAACACCTGTAAGCAAGGGTCTCAGGAATTTTCTAAACAGAAATCGAGATATATAGTTATGACGAAACTTATGTGTGATTATGTGCACATGGGGATGCGCTTCGAAATTGGCTAGCAGGTGTCTAAACCTGGGCTTCGTAATGATTGTAATCTTCATCGAGCCAGTCCCAAGCAGACCTTGCATCTGTTTGATGGTCCGTGCGGTAAGGTGAGGGCTGATTTTAAGTATGTGAGGCATGGTCATCAGGCAGAGGGGAGGTTGTCACAAAATTGGATAACTCTATTGTTATAACTGTTTAACTGATGAGCCTTTGCATAACCAGTTTTCCGGATAGATTCGCGTTCCTTGTCTTTATCTGGTGACAACGACTTGTCAATTTTTGTAATTAAATCCTGCTCCCCGTCAAAGAGGATCACATCCTCATTGTCAGTGTAAATGGTCTCGATTCCTTCGATTTTTTCTGCGATACAAAAAGCACCACTACCTATCATCAAGTGAATTCTATCACTCCAATAATAAGGAAGAAGATTAGAAAAATTTAAGACAAGAACAATTTTGATTTCTGAAACTACGGTTCCAATACCCTTTTGATCCACGGCTGGTCGGACATTCTTAAAACCTGCGGTTTTAAATTTGTCAACATCTGAAGTATAAATGATCAATGAATATTTATCATCCAATAATTTGAGCAAACTAGTTCTGTTCTGGTGAACCACATGGAATGATCCGAAAAACCCTAAATCGTATTGATGTTCTTTGGCTACTACCATTTCGCAAAGGTGCGGAACCCCTTGATCTAACCAGACAGGTGAAATGCCTTCATCTATATACCGACTGAACATACTTTTGTCTTTATTAAAGAATGTTGTGACCATCTTGGCAACTTCAATAACCCGTTGTTGTCGTTTAGCATTGACGGTTGCTGTATCAAAATACCACCAATAAACAGGGATTTTTTTGTTTCTGGACCAGTCAAGAATCGTTTTGCGCCTAAATATCAATTTTAAAGAGTTGAAGATTATTCCATCAATTGAACAAAGCTTTTGGAGCTGCTTAATACGGAAGGCATAAAACCCTGAAACAATATGAACCACATGCCCCAGTTTTTTTAATTCTTCAATAATAAAATATTCATTCCTGGTTTTGTAATAGGATGAATGTTTTGAGGGGACTAAATATATAAAGGTCTTACTCAAAGAGTTTTATACCCATATTCTGTTTAAAACTTTCAATGGATTGAATAACAGTGTTACCAATGTCTTCCTTATACTTGTTTAACTGGGTCCTATCTGCAATGAGCTGCCTGAAGCCCATGAGTAGGTCTGTACGATCTGCTTCAAAAATCGGTTGATTACGTAATGCATCGATTTGTCTGGAGGAAACACAAATACCAGTTTCACCATGCCTGATGATTTCATTGAGCGGAGAAATGTCCAGAGTCAGCGTGGGGAGGTTGGCATGGAGACCCTCTAGAAGCGTTAACCCAAAGCCTTCAAATTTTGAAGGTGCCAGGTTAACATCAAATTGATTAAGAAAGCTGATATATTCATCGCGATCAAAATTCTCCTGAATCAAGGTGACCCTTTGATCATTTCTGAGATCACGAGAGTGCTTTCTGAGGATGGCTTTTGACCAACGTTGGATTTTTTTTGTTAGCTTGATAGTAAACTGAACATCATGACCTGGGTAATCTTGTATTAGGTTGACAATGGCTTCCAGGTTCCGCCGTTCTTTGTAACCCCCTGTTCCCCCATTAAACAACACTTTTATAACCTCATGTGAGGCAGGGCGAAAGTCGCTTATAGGGAATTCGTGTAGAATCCAGGGCTGGTATACAATATTGATCAACCCATCGCCTTTCAAGCCATCCAGTGCTATTTTAGATTTGCAAAACACTTTTTGATACTGATTGAGATATGCGTTTAAATCCGGTTCATAAAATTCATAGTTTACCATGTGGAATAAATGATCGGTGACAGCTTTAATGTTTTCGATATGCTTGACCGGAAAAACTTCGAATGAGAAAAACACATCTTCAGGGTTAATGTTATTATGAACAGAATTAATGGGCATAAATTCACAATCCCATTTGACCTTTTTCCGAGTTCGGTACGTGATGATTGGTTGGTAGCCGTGATCTAAAAATATCTGCTCAATGACTTTGGCATCATAACTCAGTCCCTGTTCCTGCCAGGGAGTATATAGAAAGACTCGTTTACTCATTGTGATACCGTAGATATTTAGATAGCTCATAATAAGCATCAGAAAGACTATCCATAAAACTCATCTCACTGTTTCGTTCGCTCAACAATTCAGCATTACTGATATCATAGACCTTCGATGAATCACCATCTCGTTTAGTAAGCACATAATCCTCACTGATCAACCCGTATGATCCAGTGCCTGCAGTGAATGTAAAGGCGTAGTGAGGGATGCTGTCGGGCAGATTAATAAGATCTTTCCCCAGGGCGGTATTGGTGAAGGACTTCCCAAGCAGACCCATTAGGGTGGGCATCAGGTCTATTTCTGAAGCCGGTCTATAAACATCCCGGGGTTCAACACCAAGACCCGGAGCGTAAATCACCAGAGGTACTTGATAATAATGGAGGGATAGTCTACCATAGTGAGCTGGCATTGAAGGATGACCAAATCCATGATCACCGAGGATTACAAAAACAGTATTATCAAAATAATCACTTTGTTTTGCCTTTTTGAAGAACTCCCCGATGGAGTAGTCCATAAATCTGAAGGAATCATACTCCTTCTGATCTGAAAAGCCTGTGTCGTAAAAGTCACCTTCATATATATCCCTTTTGAATGGTGTTTCATCGGGAATAGAGAAGGGGGGATGATGACCAGCTGTTAAAGCAACCGTGATAAAGGGCTCCTGCTCTTCATTAATGGTCCTGTGGATATCCTGAAACAATTCATAGTCAGAGATACCCCATGCATTGATTTCTGGCGCTTCATAGCCCCCCTCTTCATGGATGACAATACCCTCGACATTTCGTTTAAAAAAGCCACCAATGTCTCCCCAATTTGCACTACCACCGATGAAAAAGTGCTTCTTATAGCCCTCCAGGTCATTCATGATAAAGTGTTGCTGTATAGCATAGGGGTCACGGGTTGAACTTTTATTGACAGTACTTACATCTGGTAAACCAGCCATGGCACAAAAGATAGAAGCTGCCGTACTGAATTTGGGGACATAGAAATTTCGAAAATGGATGGATTCCGAAGCTATGCTGTCTAAAACTGGTGAGGCGTTCATTGGATTGCCATAGGCACCACTTTTATAGGTCGGAAAGGTTTCAAGAATGAAAATGACAATGTTTGGATCGTTGTAAGTCGTATCCGGGAGGTAGGTGTGGCGGGAAAATTTTAAACTGTCTCCCCTGGGGAAATCAAAATAGTCAGCAAATTCAGAGTGATACAATTTTACCTTCTCATTATTCCAACCAACATTTCTACGCGAATAAGTATTAAAGAAAAATAAAACAGGATTTATGGCTAACTGATTGGCGTTTTCATTCTGTGAAAAGAAGGCATCGCTCCAACGCAGGGGATAACGTGACCATTTACCATATCCCATTCCAAACGTTATAATAAAAGTTAAAACATATAGAATACTGCGTTGCCATATCGGCCATCTTTTGCCAGGGGGTGCAAGTGGGTTTAACACTTTAGATGTGAGCAGATAGTACATCAACCACATACATCCAACCAATAGGATGGCTATAATGATAACCGGATATGTTTCCCAGAGCATGTTAATAGAAATCCAGAAATCACTGGCTAGTCCCAGTATGGAAGCGTCGAGGCGATTGCCCAGATACCCAAAATTACCAAGATCGGCGATGTAAAACGCCAGGAGGGCCAGAGCCATAATCAACCAATAGATTTGCCAGCCAACTAAACCGCTTTTCGGCTTCTCCAGCTTGAGAAATGGAATCCAGGAAAGTAGGATAAAAGGTAGCCAGATGAGTACAATCAGGCGTATGTCAAAACGGAACCCCAACCAGAAAGATTTCAGGGTGAGACCAAAAGGGATATTTGAAAAAGTATCAAAAAAGACAAAGTAAAGGATTACGCGAAAAACGGTAAGGAGTGCCAGGAAAAACAGAAATGTTTTAGCCAGAATAAGAAAGCGAGTGGGTAGAGCAGACAAGTATTTCAAGTGAGGTCGGTCATCCAATGCGTTTTATCTCTTGAAGGGTTATGCGTTGCAGAACGATAATTTTTGCAGCCATTTTCCTTGAAAAATTGTTTTCGGACAGCTCGGTGTCTGAAAAATGAGCCTACAAATGGTTTCCAGCGCTTGCTACAGCTATCTACTGTTCTAAAAGCTGATGTGTAAGCAACTCTGAGAGATTCTTTAGTTGTATGATACTGGTAAAGTTTCCACCAGAAATCAGAATCAATTCCGCTGGAGACACTTTCAGTCCACTCACCAAAACCTCCAACTTTTTGTATCAAATCCTTTTGGATGGCAAAGCTGGTACCCTGGACACGATGACTTTTAAAAGATCTTGAACGACCCTTGCTATCTTCAACCTGGCCAAACACAACATCATAGGTTTTCATCAGTTCTTTAAGTGTGGTCAATGTGTTTTCACTCAGGAAATAATTATCATCATCCAGAAAGAGCAGGTACTCACTCCTGGCCAATTCTGCACCATGATTCCACAGTCTGGCTTTGCACATGACTTTATGGGCTTGTTGGAGATAGAGCCAGTGATTGGGGTGATTGCCTTTAAAACTCTCCTGTGTGAGCCAGCTTTGAAGCGGTTTACCTGAGAGTAAGTGAACCCTTTTTTCACCCTCGTGCAATACAGTTGTTTCGAGGGTGGGGATGCTGGAGTTGGAGGGTGATCCATCATCAGCAATGATAACTTCAACTTTGAGATTCCCCTGTTGAGCCTGAATCGTGTCCAGAACTTTGTAGAATGATTCTACGCAATCCGGTCTGTCCCCGGGGTCGAAGTGGGCAATAATTATAGAAAGATCCATAGTAGCCCTAGGTGCCCGCATTCAGAACGAGTTGAAGTATCTCGAGATCAAGGGCTCTGGTGACTTTCATGTTCGCCGGTGAACCTTCAGCAAAACCAAGACGTGCGGATGGAACAGCTCGACGGACCAGACCCATCTCATCTGTATCAACAACTCCGGAATTATGTGCCTTATTTAGGGTATCAGCATGAAAACATTGGGGTGTCTGAACGATCCTTAAACTACTTCTCTCGAGTGGGTCAAAATCCTCTCCATTTATCATAATCATGGAATCAGTTGGTTTGATAGCTGGGGCAACACCATCAAAATGCATCAGCTTCTCAAGACATTCACTGATGATATCATGTGAAACCAGCGGACGCGCGGCATCATGGACCAGGACAAGTTCTGTCCCATCAGTGATTGCTTGCATTCCGTTGGTCACAGATTCCTGGCGGGTTGATCCACCGATGACAACATGACAATCAGGATAGCTTGCAGAAACATGCTCAAAATATTCAGCAGATGTCACAATGACCAACGCATCCACGTCGGGGTGGTTCTGAAAGGACTTCACGGAATAAGAGAGAATTTCCCGCCCATTTAGTTTTAAAAATTGTTTGGGAATATCACTCCCCAATCTATTTCCTGAGCCTGCTGCAACAATGATGGCTGTATTTCTGCATTTTTCCATATCCTCTAACATAGTCGAGAAGGGGACTGTTTACAATTTTCCGATTGGCTATACTGTTTCGAGTTTAATTCTATTCAAGTTAGTAAATAGTCTTAACTAACTAAATTTATCAATTGTTGATTATATTTAATTTACCACTTTTCGAAGGATGAAATATTGATTGGAAATTGATGATTTGCCTCACATAATTGCGCTATGATGAAAAAAAATATATTTAATCCACCCACACCCGTTGAAAGTTATTTTCTTAACCGTTCAAAGCTTGATTTTCAGTATGATCCAGATGAAAAAATACCTGTGCTTCAGGTAAATAATTTTCCCCTGTTAGGTCAACTTACTGCGCTAAGATTTTTAGAGTGGGTTCAGAGTAACCCGGAAGGGGTTGTCTCACTGCCAACCGGTAAAACGCCGGAATATTTTATTCGCTATGCTGAGCATTATTTGTCAACCTGGGAAGACAAAAAGACCAGTGCATTTCTGGAAGAAGTAGGTCTGAATCAGAGTGTAAAACCCAATCTCAAAGACTTGCAATTTGTCCAGATTGACGAATTCTTTCCAATCTCACCTACCCAGCACAATAGCTTTTTTGACTATGTCATGAAATATTACATCAATGGATTTGGGATAAGTGCCGAACGCGCCCAGCTCATTGATGCCAGTAAAATCGTATTCCCTGAAAACAAAAGTTTTGAAGAGATTTTCCCCGGTCTGGATGTTGATCTCAGTTTGCGTTTTAGACAACCGCAAACGGGTCGAGGCAGACTCCAAAAGCAGGCGATTGAATGTGTGGATGAATTCTGCACCGATTATGAACGGAAAATCAGAGACAAGGGCGGTATCGGATTCTTCCTTGGAGGTATCGGTCCAGATGGACACATTGCATTCAATGTCCGCGGTTCAGATTTCTATTCAACAACTCGACTCACGCCCACCAATTTCGAGACACAGGCAGCTGCAGCTGGTGACCTGGGTGGTATTGAGGTATCCCAAAAGCGATTGGTGATTACCATTGGATTGAATACCATTACGTACAACCCCGATGCAACCTGTCTTATTTTCGCCGCAGGAGAAGCCAAAGCAAAAATTGTTGCCGCCTCCGTTCAGGAAAAAGCAAATAATCTGTATCCAGCCAGTGCATTGCATGAAATGGTAAATGCCAGATTTTATATCACCTCAGGTGCAGCTGCATTTCTTGACCGTAGACAGGCACATGAAATGGAAGAAGTCTCAGAAGTCTCTGAGAATCTGGTAGATCAACATCTGATCACTCTCTCCATGCGTTCACGAACTCCCGTCCAAGAAATTGATGAAAATCAAATCGCTGAAAAATTGGTTCCAGCTACTGCTCTCAAGAAGAGTAAAGCTGATTTACCTCAAATCAAGCAACGCATCATTGATGATCTGAAGCTCAAGCTTAACAAAGGTCTAGCGCCACTTGAAAATGAGGTCTTTTTTCATACAGCGCCTCACCATGATGACATCATGCTGGGTTACCTGGCTCATATCGTGCATTTGGTTAGAACACCTCTGAATGATCATCATTTTGCATACATGACCAGCGGTTTCAATGCAGTCACCAACGAATTCGTCCGCGACCAGATTGTGAATGCCATGACCTACATGGAGACTGAACAATATGCACGTCTGGCTGATGAAGGCTATTTCGAGGCGGATAATGAGGCAGCTGCTCAGCGAGATATCTATACCTATCTGGATGGTGTTGCGCACCATAGTCCTACATTGAGGGCCAATGGGTCATCGAGAAGGTTGATCCGTAACCTGCTCATCCTATATCCAGAAGTTAAACTGGATATGATTTCCATTAAGATGCTGGAGTTGATCGAATACCTCCAGACCAGATACCCTGGTCAAAAAGACGAGCCTCTCATGCAAAACCTGAAAGGTCGCATCAGAGAATGGGAAGCTGACCTGGTCTGGGGTCACTATGGAACCCCCATCAAGAATGTTCATCATCTAAGATTGGGTTTCTATAAGGGGGATATCTTTACTGAAGATCCAACCATGGATCGTGATGTTCAACCTATCCTTGAATACATGGAGAAGATTCGCCCAACCGTGGTTACTCTAGCTTTGGATCCAGAAGCCAGTGGACCTGATACTCATTACAAAGTCATGCAGGCAATTGCTGAAGCTATTAGACTCTATAAGCAGAGACATCCGGAAGCACCCCTACGAGTTTGGGGTTATAGAAATGTCTGGTTCAAATTTCAGCCAACAGATGCCAACATTTTTATTCCGGTCTCATTGAATTCTATGGCGATAATGAATGAAACGTTTAAATATTGCTTTCAGTCTCAGGTAGATGCTCCCTTTCCAAGTCACGAGTATAATGGACCGTTCTCAGGTCTTGCTCAGAAAATTCAGGTCCAGCAACATCAGGACATGAAACGGGTCATGGGACGAGATTTCTGGTATGAGAACAGTCACCCCCGTGTGCGGGCAGCTCATGGTCTTGTTTATATCAAGGAAATGGAGCTGGATGAATTCTACACCAGAGCACGCGAATTACAGAAAGTTACCGAATCTCAAGCTTAATCGATCTGTCGATCATGATCGTTTAAGTTTGGTCTTATAATCATTCCGAATTCTGCCGAAAACTTCATGGTATTCAGTTGATTTGAAGTCTGGAAATGTGTTGGGGACTGTGAGAAACTCACCACCTTCATAAAGCAATGTAATGTCGGCGTAGATACCCAGATCCAGATAGATTTTCTGTCCATTGTATTTTGCTGATGCTAAAACAAGTTTGTGGAAGTCTAGATAACCCACATCCAGATTAACTTTCCGCGCACCCTCACCTGCCAATTGCGATTCAATATTATTGCAGGCGACCTTCATTTGTGCCAGGTCACCAGGAGACATCAGCTGGTTGAAGCTGATAAAAGTTCTATAGATGGGGGTTCCCATTTCTCCGTCATAGTAGTGTGTTGAGTCAAACAAAAAATCCTGACTACGATAGTCGATAGCGCTAAATGTGTTGGCACACAACTGAATAGCGTCATCCAAAAGTTGTGCATCGGAAAAAAGAGCACCGATAAAAAATTGAACAGGTCGGGGTTCTTCGATTTTCATTTCTGCCTCGATTTGAGTATAAATCTAGCTTCTTCCAGCTTCTCCAGAGGAATTTTAAAGCGGTCTTGAACCATCTTCTCAGCAAGGTCCCATTTTCTCACTTTTTTGATTCGTTCGGGAGAAGTTATCTTTACAAAATCGCCTTGAATGAACAGCATTTCATTTCCCTCAATTCGTGTCAGAGTGAGATCATCCATACCTGGTAAATCAAAAGAAGCTTCCCAGAATTGTGCAAAATCCTCCCAGTCAACATTCTGATCAACAAACCGATAGCGTCGAATAAATTGTTGCTTTCGGTAGGTGTAGAGAGCGTATTCGTCCAGTTCAGCATCAAAGCGTAAGGATAGACCGGTTTCAGAGGAGATATACGATTCCATATTCTCTTTCTTGAGTGGAATAGGTTTAAATATCATATAGCCAGGATCCACGAGGTAACGTGTCCTGGCAAATTGGATTACAATGGCTGAATGCGTATTATCCCCCCAATTCAAATGACAAATCAGAGGTTGAGCGTTGTAGCCAAGAAGGGTGTATATCCCACATAAGAAGTAGGTCAATGAAAAGCAGGTTCCACCAAGATGCCATGCATAGTGGTCGTGGGTCAATTCGTCTGGAAAACGTAGTCTCTGATCAGTGGTCGTATGTTCCTTTTTAAGGATTTTGCTAATGTTTTCATAAGGTAGACGGCTGAAATACCTGGAGATACTGGCGATGTGTTCCATGGAGGGTTTGGCACCATCATACCTGAAATCCTTTAAAAATTTTAAGGAAGCTTGCTCAAATCCTGCAGGATCTGGCAGGTGGATGGGAGGGGTCAATTCTAACATGCCGAAAATTGATGTTTTTATGAATCAGAAACAAGAACAGAAGCTGTAAACATTTTGGAGATCTATGAACTAGACTATATTGCCAACCTATTGTTAGAATCCAATAAGGAATAAAAAATGGAAGCGACCCTGAAAACCGGGCCTGGAAACAGCTACATTGATCTCACTACGGGCAAATCAACGATTAAGCGGGATGATGACCTCAATGACCTGTTGAGTTTAACATATTATCACAACTCGACCTTTGTTCTGCTTAATGAAGAGAATTTGTCAGACGAGTTCTTTGATCTGCGATCTGGTCTGGCAGGTGCTGCCATGCAAAAGTTTGCGAATTATCGGGTGAAGGTCGCTGTATTATTACCAGCTAACGCTGAACAGACACCACGATTTAAAGAACTCATGTTTGAAATGAGTGGGAGCAATCATTTTAGATTTTATAACAACCGAGAGGATGCAATACTCTGGCTAACCAGCTGAGTCTAGCATAACTCAACATGATCCCAACACCACTCCTGATTACTATATACTTTTTTCTACCTGTTCTCATCCTCTGGCTGTGCCAAAAATCAAGCCTCATTAATAAGATAGGTTCTGTCATCCTGGCTTATTTGTTTGGGATCATATTGGGGAATAGTGGTTTCCTGCCCAGCGGAGCCGCTGAGCTACAGGACACTCTCAGTGGTGTGACCGTGGCACTGGCATTACCTCTGCTGTTGTTCTCTCTAGATGTACGGGCGTGGCTTAATTCAGCAGGGAAGGCGATACTCTCCATGCTGGGTGCAACGATTCTTGTTGTCTTTATGGCAGGCATTGGATCCATGCTGGTTCAGAATACCATTGACAATGCCTGGCAGTTCGGTGGGATGGCTATTGGTTTGTATACGGGTGGAACACCAAACCTGGCTGCTATCAAAACAGCCTTGGATGTAGACTCAACCCAATACATAATGATGCATACCTACGACGCCGTAAATGGAATTATTTATCTGGTTTTTGTGATGAGTTTTGGTCAGCGGGTATTCAATAAATTTCTGCCAAAATTCAAAACACTTAAAACCAGTACTCCAGGGATAGATACCTCAGAGGAAATCAACAGTTATGTTGGAATTCTCAAACCAAAGATTGTGATGGGATTGCTTGGAGGATTGGGTATTTCCGTTCTCATCCTGGCAATGAGTTTTGGAATATCATCCCTCATACCAGATGAATATTCAACCGCTGCTATCATGCTCCTTATTACAAGTTTTGGAATCGCAGCATCATTTGTGAATCCTATTCGCCAGAATCCCAGAACCTTTCAATTTGGTATGTATATCATTTTGGTTTTCAGTCTCGTTGTAGGCTCCATGGCGAATCTGGCAGAATTGATTGATATCAATTGGCCCATGATGTTTTTCGTTAATTTTATCGTGTTTGGAACCATGTTGCTCCATGCACTTTTTTGCCGAATATTGAAGATTGATACAGATACATTTTTGATTACCTCTGTCTCGGCAGTCTGTTCTCCTCCTTTCGTTCCCGTAGTGGCAAAGGCTTTGAATAATAAGGAAATCATTTTGTCAGGTCTAACCACCGGAATAATTGGATATGCTATTGGAAATTATCTGGGTGTGGGATTCGCCTATCTGTTTAAGGCACTGCTTTTTTGAGTGTACAAGGAAGCTTTCGAATGCAGAATTGTGGGTAAGTATATGAAATCAATTATTATTGGGATTGCTGGTGGAACCGGTTCAGGGAAAACCACCATAGCGAAAAACATTGTTCAGGAATACGGCCACGGGGAAGTCTTAAGGCTAGATCTGGATTCGTATTATCGTGATCTTTCTGATTTGACACGTGAGGAACGCGCTCAAATCAATTTTGATCATCCCTCATCCCTTGAAATCGACCTGTTAGTAAATCATTTAGAGAGCCTTTGTCAGGGAAAGCACGCAGAGATTCCCATTTATAATTTTGCCACTCATAATCGTTCTGAAGAAACCAGGCAGGTAGAACCACATAAAGTTATCATCATTGAAGGTATCCTGGCACTTTACTATCCTGAATTGGTAGAGAGAATGGATGTAAAACTCTTTGTAGACACACCCTCTGATATTCGGTTTATTCGAAGACTTAAAAGAGATATCATCCAGCGTGGACGATCAGTGGATTCTGTTATCGATCAGTACCGAGAAACGGTTCGCCCCATGCACCATCAATTTGTTGAGCCCAATAAGTATCACGCTGATATTATCATTCCAGAAGGGGGCATGAATAAAGTGGCCGTCGATCTTATTCAAACCAAGATCAATGCTGTGCTAAAGGAGAAACGTGATGATGATTGAGAATATCCATCTCAAAGAACTGGACAAATCCAATTATCGAGAGATATTGAAACTGAAAGTTGCAGACAATCAGATTCATTTTGTTGCATCCAATGCCATTTCCATTGCTCAGGCTCATTTTGAGGATGATGCCTGGTATCGGGGCATCTATTGTGACGAAACCGCCGTCGGGTTTGTCATGCTTGAGTTAAATATGGAAAAACCAGAGTACTATCTCTGGAGGTATATGATTGATGAAAAATACCAGGGGAAGGGATATGGATTAAGAGCTCTTGAGCTGGTTATTGAGTTTGTTAAATCCTTACCCGGGAGCACTGAATTTTCACTCAGTTTCGTACCCGAAGAGGGGAACCCGGGACGCTTCTATGAAAAGCTGGGGTTTGAAGAGACAGGTGAGATGGAAGACGGTGAAGCCATCATGATTTTAAAATTCTAATCCTGTTGAAAAGGGTGTGTACAAAATTCGAATTATCTTTGAAACAATCCGTTTTTGGGTGGACACAGCCCGGTAGAAAACTATAATAGTAAATTCATGAGATATTTTTATTACAAAGACAGTCAAGCCCCGGTAAAATCCAGTGGAAATTTCCTCAAGATTTTTCTCATGGCTCTCATTCTGATTGTCATTGTTGTCTGGGTTGTTATGTGGAACGCCGCCAATACCTATGAACCAGAGGTAATCTCTGAGCAAGGGTTTTATGAAGGCTATTTCACATTGAATACACGCATGGATCAAACCCTTACCCGTCGTTTCCCCAGTCTTGAGTTTGTGGAAGGTCGTCTCAGTGATGATGGGCTCGGAACTCGGACTTTTAAAGTTTCTGACCAAAAAAAGATACGCGCTTCAGATATTGAAAAACTTCTTGAAAGCACACTGGGAGGATTTGGGTTCCAGATTAAACAAACCTCTGAAGGTGACGATTTCTGGGAGTTTCAGGTGGGTAGCGATTCAACGGTTTGGTCAGTCTACCGGTTTGAGTACCCCGAAGAGAAGGCTGCCCCCACATCTATTTTGCCTGCAGATATCGCCAAAGTTACAAAAAGACCACAGATAGCAGTGATTATTGATGATTTTGGGTATTCCATGAACGAAACTATCAATGGATTTATCGCATTAAAGGAACCCTTTACTGCCGCAGTCATTCCCGGTAGACCCTATTCAACCCAGGTTGATGAACGATTGAATAATAGACGCATTCAAACCCTGATTCACATGCCTATGGTTACAGTTACCAACACTACCAGTGAGCCTAATTACGCACTCTCTGACGACCTCAGTGACGGAGAAATACTCAGACGCCTGAAGAAGGCTCGAAAAGATGTACCCAAAGCAGCAGGAATGAATAATCATCAGGGTAGCGGGGGTACACAAAGCCGGAAAGTAATGACCAGCGTGGCTGATTTTCTCACGGAACAAAAAATGTTTTTCGTCGATAGCAGAACCATCGCCGCATCTGTGGGTGAAACCATAGCCAAAGAGCGTTATTTACCCACAAATAGCCGAGATGTATTCTTAGATGAAGTTGATGATCAGGAAGCAATAGCAGGAGAACTATTTCGCCTGGCACGGATTGCCAAAGAACATGGTGAGGCGATTGGAATTGGACATTGCAGACCCAATACACTAAAAACACTTAAAAAATATTTACCTGCACTCGCAGAGGCAGGGTTCGATCTTGTTCCAGTTTCAAAGCTGGTACGTTGATTTAAAACATTAGGATAAATAGAGGTTACTATGGCTCAGATGGAACTCAACCTGGATGGCTTTCTAAATGCTCAGCAACAACTCAATGTTGACGGGTTGACATTACCTGGTGTGGTCACAATTGCCAGTCTATCAGGTGTAGATGGGTTTAGTGTGACATACGATGGACGCTCACCCAGTTTTAACGAAAAAGATCTGGAATTAACTATTGCCTCAGCAATGAGCACTCGTTTTGCTCTAAGAATAACACCCAGGGCAGAATTGCTTCAGCTGGCACTCAATCTTCCAGTTTCCCAGGTCATTTTTACGGGAGAAAATATCTTTGAAGATTATGGTGCTGATCTGGAGACTTTTATTCCCCAACTCAAGGATGCTGGAAAACTCATTTCATTTTGTCTGGAACCAGAGCTGGCACTTCTGAAAAAGGCCTATCGCCTACAGGCCGATATGGTGGAACTCAATGCAAGCCACTACTCTGAAAATATAAGCCCCACAGGTCAGGTGGAAGCCCAGGAACAACTTGCGCTCATGGCTCGCACCGCTGAGAAAAATGGCATCGGTGTCGCTGTAAATGGTGGTATCTCTTTTCAAAATGCGTTAGCCCTGGTGAGTATTGAAGCAGTAGAAAATATTGTGGTTGGACGATCCATCATTGGACGCTCGATTTTTGTAGGTCTTGAAACAGCCGTTAGAGATTTCAAAGCTCAGGTTCAATGAGCTCACTGATCACCCAGGTCACACGCTCCGGCCAGGTTGAAAGTTTTCATGTTGGGTATGGAGTGATAACTGATGCCGAAGGTCAAATCATAAAAACCTATGGCGACCCCCACTATTCTACCTATGTTCGCTCCTCTGCAAAACCTCTCCAAGCTTTAGCCGTAATTCGCTCAGGTGCATATCAAGATTTTCATTTTACTCCGGAAGAGTTAGCGGTCATTTGTTCTTCTCACAGTGGAGAGCCCGTTCACACCGAGTGGGTTGAGAGTATTTTTTCAAAAGCTGGCATCGGTACGGGTCTTCTGGATTGTGGAATTCATCCTCCCATTGAAAGAGGAAGTGCCCAGGCTTTGCAAAAAGCTGGCATTGAGCCACAACCAATTCATAATAACTGTTCCGGGAAACATTCTGGGATGTTGTCCACCTGTGTGCAGATGGGTTATAGTCCAGAGGATTATTTAAGTCAGGATCATCCTGTCCAGGAATTTATCTACGGGATTGTGAAGGAATTCACATCCCTGGAATCCATTCATCGAGGTGTTGATGGGTGTTCAGCCCCTGTATTCAATCTACCCCTCCAGAAAGTAGCCCAGGCATTTGCCAGGATTAGCGTCCGTGAAACTCAGGAATGCCGCCAGGTTTTTGATGCAATGAACAAACACGCATACCTGGTGGGTGGTAAGGGACGCTTTGACACTGCACTCATGCAAAGCTTTCCTGATCGGATCATTTCCAAAGGTGGTGCTGAAGCGGTGTCTGCGGCAGGGTTTATTATGCCCAGCGGGCATGTCTATGGATTAGCGGTTAAAGTCCTTGATGGAAATTATCGAGCCATTGGTCAAATGGTTCTCAAAATGTTAGAAGATGTTGGTTTTCTAAAAGAACCGCTTGCTGAACATTTGATGAAGTGGTGGAACCCCCAACTGAAAAATCACGCAAAACGCATTATAGGCACAACCAATACGATGATTGTCGAATAATCCTTCGACACAATAAAATTAAAGGTTCTATATAGTTATGAGTAAAGCAAGAGCATCCTGGGATGATTATTTTATGCAGATCGCTACTGATGTTGCTACCCGTTCAACCTGTGATCGTAAGTTTGTAGGTGCTGTGATTGTTCGGGATAAAATGATTTTATCAACAGGATACAATGGTTCCATCCGTGGATTACCTCATTGTGATGAAGTGGGGCATGAGATGGAGAATGATCACTGTGTCCGAACTGTCCATGCTGAGGCGAATGCCATTGCTCAATCTGCCAGAAATGGGGTCAGAATTGAAGGGTCAGATATTTATGTAACTGCCAGTCCTTGCTATAACTGTTTCAAACTCATCGCAAACTCTGGTATAACACGAATATTTTATGGAGAGCTCTATCGCGACGAGCGCATTAAGATCCATGCCCAAGAAGCAGGGATTGAGCTTATACATTTATCTGATACTTCTCAACAGGGTTAACTCAAAGGTTTATATATCATGTTTCGTATCAAAATGTTCTCACCAGCATTAATCTCACTCACTCTGTTGTTGATCAATTGTGCTGGAACGTCCCAAAAATCAGTTTCAGATCTTGGACTCCTGCAAAGCAATCTGGAACTCATGATTGATGGCTTCAAGGGTGAGGTAGGAATATACGCCAGGCACTTGACCACCGGGCAAGAGATCGCAATCCATGCAGATGATCTTTATCCAACAGCGAGTATGGTAAAGGTGCCCATCATGTTGACACTCTTCCAGGAGATTCAAAATGGGAATCTGGATTATGATTCAACCTTTATTTGGTCCTCTGGTTTGGTTAATTATGAAGATGATGGAATGTTAAGCGCATTCAGGGACAGCTCCAAAATATCGCTAAAAAAGGTCGT
The DNA here is from genome assembly GCA_016844945.1 of Fidelibacterota bacterium. Lineage (GTDB taxonomy): Bacteria > Fidelibacterota > UBA8477 > UBA8477 > JABMPR01 > JABMPR01. Next base: position 65,579 of record JAERTJ010000187.1, read on the forward strand.
TTCATTGATGATTACTTATAGTGATAACCTTGCCAGCCTCTGGTGCCAAAAATTAGCAGGAGGAGGTGTTGGGATCAATGCATGGCTGGATGCCAACGGTTTCACCCAGACCCGTATGAATTCAAGGACACCAGGTCGTCAGGGCGATTGGGAGATTTACGGCTGGGGACAAACCAGTCCCAGGGAAATGGTTGGACTTGTACAATTGATTCATGAGGGCAAGGCGGTTTCTCCTTGGGCAAGCGAGGAAATGTATCGCTATCTCACACGCATCTATTGGGACGATGAGGCACTGTCAGTCATCCCTAGAACTGTACAGGTTGCTTCAAAACAGGGCGCCGTGAATCAATCAAGATCTGAAGTCGTTCAGGTCAACGCCCCGAGTGGGGATTATGTATTTTGCATCATTACCAATAACCAGGAAGATGAATCCTGGGAAGATGATAATGAAGGTTTTGTGTTGATCCGGGAGGTCTCAAAACTTCTCTGGGACGCATGGGGTGCTACTGAGTAGTCCCTGTTGTTAAACAATTTTTCAAAAAAAATAACTGATAGGAATAGCAAAATGAAAAACCTTCAAAATATTGCCAATACCATACGAGGACTGGCTATGGATGGCATCCAGGCAGCAAATTCTGGACATCCAGGACTTCCACTGGGTATGGCTGATGTAGCCACAGTGCTCTGGACCAAATTTCTGAAACACAATCCGCAAAATCCTCTCTGGGTGGATCGCGATCGTTTTGTTCTCTCTGCTGGGCATGGATCTATGCTCATTTACAGTTTGCTTCATTTGTCCGGGTATGATCTTTCCCTGGATGAACTGAAAAAATTCCGTCAGTGGGACAGTAAAACAGCTGGTCATCCTGAATATGGGCATACTGGAGGTGTTGAAGCGACTACAGGTCCATTGGGTCAGGGGTGTGGAAATGCAGTTGGAATGGCCCTAGCAGAGAAAATGCTGGCGAGCCGATTTAATACTGCTGAACACAAAATTGTGGATCACTTCACCTATGTCATTGCCTCTGAAGGTGAGTTCATGGAAGGAATTTCTCATGAAGTCTTCTCCATGGCTGGTAATCATGGGTTAGGTAATTTGATTGTTTTTTATGATGAGAACTTCATCAGCATCGAGGGTGATACCCACATCACTTATTCTGATGATGTAGAAAAACGTATGGAAGCCTATGGATGGCATGTTCAGCAAATAAATGGACACGACTACGATGAGATCACCTCTGCGACAGAAAATGCCCGAAATGAAACCAATAAGCCTTCAGTAATTATCTGTAAAACAACCATTGCATATGGATCTCCTAATAAAGCGGGGTCTCATGAAGCCCATGGTGCTCCTTTGGGTGAGGATGAAATCACACTCACCAAATCAGCCCTGGGAATCCCTCAGGACAAATTTTATGTCTCAGATGAGGTACGCGAGTTCTTTGCTGATGTAAACGTGCGGAATGCCAGTCTTGAGGATGAGTGGAATAAACGTCTTGATAACTATGCAAAGACCCATCCAGATAAAATGGAGGAATGGAATCTCTATCTCCATGGAGAACTGCCCACAAATCTAGAGCAGCAAATCAAAGGTTTTGAGTCTGGAACGGCCATGGCTACTCGTTCTGCTTCAGGTGCAGTGCTCCAAGACCTGGCACAAGCCCTGCCTTTCCTCGTGGGTGGATCTGCAGATTTAGCGCCATCCAACAATACGAATCTAAAAGGTTTTGGTGAAGTTGGTGCTGACTCATTTACCGGTCGCAATCTCCATTTTGGTGTCAGGGAAACCGGGATGGGTTCCATCATTAATGGTATGCAGCTACATGGTGGTTTTCGTGTTTTCGGAGCAACCTTTCTCGTGTTTGCAGATTATGTCCGGCCCACCACACGTTTAGCCGCACTCATGAATCTTCCAGTTATTTATGTGTATACCCACGACAGCTTTTATGTGGGTGAGGATGGTCCAACACACCAGCCTGTGGAAACCTTAATGAGTCTCCGCGTTATTCCAAATGTCACAGTCATCCGACCGGCAGATGCCAACGAAACCAAATCCGCCTGGGTGGCAGCGCTACAGAACAAATCTGGTCCTACAGCATTATTGCTAACGCGTCAGAATTTACCCATTCTGGATCGATCTGATTTAGCTCCTGCCAGCAATCTGGAAAAGGGAGCTTACACAATTTGGGAAAACGCTGATAGTGACCATGACCTCATTATTATGGCCAGTGGTTCAGAGGTATGGATTTCTCTGGAAGCAGGTAAAAAACTAGGTGAATCTGGAAAAAAGATCAGAGTGATCAGTTTTCCATCCTGGGAGCTGTTCGATCAGCAGGATGATGCATATAAAGCTGAGCTTCTACCATCTGCCTGTCGAACCCGCCTGGCAGTTGAAGCCGGATGGCCGACGGGCTGGGAAAAATATGTGGGACTGGAAGGCAAGATTGTGGGCGTTGACCATTTTGGTGCTTCAGCTCCCAGCGGTGTACTTGCAGAACAATATGGTTTCACCCCTGGTAATATTTATCAAGAGGCGCAGGATCTGCTAGCCTAATTACTGAAAGTCTCATAATAGGTTTTTTGGGGTAGGCGGAAGTCGTAATATTTAGTGATATTCCGTTGACAGCCGCTATAGTGCCTTCTATATTCGCTGGCTTTTTAATAAAGGAGATAAAGTTATGTACGCAATTATCCAAATTGCAGGGAAACAGTTCAAGGTGAAACCTGGCATGGTCCTGAACGTTCCGACTCTCGATGTTGAACCTGGTAAAAAGGTCAATGTTGAGCGCGTACTGGCTTACTCTGACGGTAAAGGTCTTGAGGTTGGCACACCAGAGCTAACCAATGTTGACATCGATGGAACAGTTGTGGCTCACGGTCGCGCTAAAAAAATCATCGTCTTCAAAAAGAAACGCCGCAAGGGTTACCAGAAGAAACAAGGACACCGCCAGGGTTATACACAGATTAAAGTAGAAGGTATTGCACCTGCAAAACCTGCTGCTAAGAAAAAAGCAGCCACGGCCAAGCCTGAAGCAAAAGCTGATGCAAAGCCCGCTGCCAAAAAAGCTCCAGCCGCCAAAAAGCCCGCAGCAAAGAAAACTACTGCTGCTAAAAAGGCTCCAGCTGCTAAAAAACCAGTAGCAAAGAAAACAGCCCCTAAAAAGGCTGCAGCAAAACCGGCCGCTGACAAAGCTGACAAAGGAGAATAACAATGGCTCATAAAAAAGGTGTTGGTAGCTCCAAAAACGGTCGCGAGTCCCATGCTCAACGTCTAGGCACAAAAGCCTATGGTGGTGAGTGGGTTTCTGCCGGTAGTATTATTGTTCGTCAAAGAGGAACAGCCATCCACCCCGGCCAGAATGTTGGTATCGGTGGGGATGACACCCTCTTCGCTAAAATCGATGGCATTGTGACCTTCGAACGTAAAGACCGTAAAAGAAAACAAGTAAGCGTCTATCCAGAAGCTTAACACCGTTTTCTGTACAGACCTCAAAATCCCTCGAGCAATCGGGGGATTTTTATTTTATTGACTTCATGAACAAATAACTTCCCTGTGAATATGACCTTAGTGTCTTTGCGAGGAGGGCCGATGGCTTTTTATCGGAATGACGAAGCAATCTCCTGAATCCCGGTATTCAAGAAGAGATCGCTTCTACAGACTCAGCAGGATAGGAGCTGGGATATTCGCCACATGCGAGTCTCCCTTAGCCTCCATTCCAAGCCGAAACTAAAAGGCATAGGATGGTTGAAGGATTTAAGGACAAGAGTAATTGCATTAATTTTTTTTCTAATGACCTGAAGGATATGTGATAAACATGAATGATGATGTACAAAAACTAAATGAGATGGTCACTGCATTCGACCGACTAAAGAAAGAGTTATCCAAGGCTATTGTTGGTCAGGATGATGTGATCGAACAACTGGTTATCGCCATGTTATCACGTGGACATGCCCTTTTGGTAGGTGTCCCTGGTCTGGCAAAAACACTCCTCATTAAAAGCTTATCTGAAGTACTGAATCTAAGTTTTTCAAGAATTCAGTTCACACCTGATCTTATGCCATCTGATATCACTGGTACGGATATCATTGAAGAGGATCATACCACGGGGAAAAGGGAATTTCGTTTCGTTAAAGGACCTGTATTTGCCAATATTGTTTTGGCGGATGAAATCAACCGAACCCCACCAAAAACCCAGGCAGCTTTGCTGGAAGCCATGCAGGAGCATCGCGTAACTGCTGGTGTAGAAAGCTATGTTCTGGAAGAACCCTTCTTTGTCCTGGCAACTCAGAATCCCATTGAACAAGAGGGTACTTACCCCCTTCCTGAAGCTCAACTCGATCGTTTTATGTTTAACCTCAGGGTTGAATATCCCAGCCGGGATGAGGAACGCCAAATTGTGGGGCAGACGACTTCAGGGGCAAGTGTCAATCTGGAGAAGGTACTGGAACGTGAGGCTATTATGGAATACCAGGATCTGATTCGTCGGGTTCCAGTTGCTGATAATGTCATCGATTATGCTGTTGATCTGGTGGCAAAAACGCGTCCCGATGCTGATGATGCCCCAGATTTTATCAAAAAGTGGGTGGGTTGGGGAGCAGGACCTCGCGCTTCACAATACTTGATTCTGGGAGCAAAAACCAGAGCAGTTATGACAGGCAATCCAACACCCTCCATTGAAGATGTGAAGGCAGTTGCATTGCCTGTACTGAGGCATCGCGTCCTGACAAATTTTAATGCAGAGGCAGATGGCGTGTCTGTAGATGAGATAATCAAAAAATTGCTCTAACACCCAGCTTGTCCAATTGTGTCTTTGCCAGGGAAGTATGACCAAAATCTCCAGTCTGAAGGACGGATAACTCAGCAGGGATGAATGGATAACCCTTCGAGAGCACTTCGGCAAACTCAGTACACCGCCTCAGGGAGACCCATCAGAGTTTTACGGAGAGATGAAAATTAAAACTTTATATAAGCTGCTTGTACTCACCGTCCTACTTGGACAAACCCTCTTTGCCCAAAATATGTGGATGTGGAACCAGCGTACACATCCTGAGCTTGAATGGCAAACCCTGGAAACAGAACACTTTAATATCCATTTTCATCATGGGCTTGATTCCATTGCCATGCGGGGGGCTAGAATTGCCGAACAAGCCTACCAACCCACCCTTGATCAGCTGCAATTAGAAGACTTTGGGAAAACAGACATCGTATTCTCTGGTGAAGATGAGATTATGAATGGGTTTGCAATGCCCAGTAATCAAATCTTTATCTGGGTCAGCCAGAATGATGTCGCTGGAGGATTTGGTGGCTCTGACAAATGGCTAAAGCTGGTGATCACCCATGAATTTCAGCATGTCGCCCAGTTCCAGGCGCATCGAACATGGGCTGGTATATGGGCAGGGGCTTCAATCCCGGCCTGGTGGATTGAGGGTATGGCAGAATATCTCACCGAAGTCTGGCGGGTAGGTCGTAGTGATTCTCGTATGAAGATTCATACCTATCGCAACACCATGGATCAATTGGGAGCCCACGATGATGGCTATGCAAAAGTACTGTATCTCGCCTGGAAATATGGGGACTCAACTCTGGTGCAGATTTCCAATCACCGGAAATACATATTTGAAAAAGATAAAAAGTATCCTTACTGGTATAATTTTAAAACTGCATTCGAGGATGTCACTGGACAATCATTGAAGGATTTCAATGAAGAGTGGCGCAGAGTAATGAATACCTACTATTATGGATATAAAGCTCAAAAGGAGAATGTTGAAGAAATTGGTGATCCATTCATCATCAAGGGTTTTTCAAGAGTGACATCTGTAGCAATTTCAAAGGATTCATCCAGGATTGCCATTGTGGGTCGGACAAGCTCCAAGATGAGGGATTATGGTCTTTATACCCAAAGCACAGACTCCAACAAAACGGTGGAGGAAATCCATTTTGGTCGATTTTCAGGTAGACCTTCATGGTCGCCTGATAATAGGCAAATGGTTATCGCTGAATACCATCGTGGAAAATATGGTTCACTGATTCATGACCTCCGCCTCGTTGATCTAGAATCGAAAAAAAAGACCTGGTTAACTCAGGACCTTAGAGCTTTACACCCCATCTATTCAAAGGAAGGGAAGGGTGTCTTTTTTGTGGCACACCCAGGAGAAACAACACAGATTCACTATCTGGATTTAAATACAATGAAAAGGGTTCAGGTGAGCCAATTCACTGGGGATGTTCAGATCAAGAGCTTGAATCTCTCTCCTGATGGAATCCAAATCGCATTTATGATTCAAGAGGAAAACGGTGATGTGAATATTGCTGTCATGAATCTTGATGGAAGTGGGTATAGAAAGGTAACAGACGATCCAGAAGAAGATGTTCGACCTGTTTGGAGTGCCAGCGGTGAATCAATAGTTTTCACATCCTTTCGGAATTCTACCCCCAACCTTTATCGAGTTGACCTTATGGATTCAACAATCACTCAAATGACAGATGTAGCGGGTGGGATATACTCAATGCAGCGACTTCCCAACACAGACAAAATTATAGCGGCAACCCTGGGTGATGTGGATTCAGTGAGAATCAGGACTGTTGATGATGACCGTATCGCTCCACAATTATCCCTCAATATTCGTGAGCCATATCTTGCCTGGCGAAATAAAACACCAGATATCCAACTGCCTGAGTTTGACTACAGCCAGGATCTTGAAGAATCAGTTCATTCATATAAGGGAATACGCACTTTCAGACCTCTCTTCAAATTAGTCTGGCCAATTGGTGATGCATTTGTGGCTATGGGAGCCTGGAATGATGCCCTGGGTAAACATTCACTTCAGGCTGCACTTGCCCTGCCTTATACGGGACATAAATGGGGAGGGTATTTAGGTTACCTCAACCTCAATCATAAACCAGCTCTCAATATTTATGGGACGAATGGAGTTGCATTCAGATTGCAACAAATTGATGGTCAAGAATTTATAGAGTACCAGGATGGGCTAGGTGCAGCCTTCCAACTCCCCCTCAATGCGGGTAATTCTCTCTCCTCAAATCATCTGCTAAAAGGGAAACTAGCAGCAGTCCAACGCAATCTCACATCTGATGACCCCATTGCTGAATCAATCACATCGGCTGATACGCGGGAGCTGAATATCTCAATCGACTATCTATGGAAATCCCAACGTCCACACTCCGATGCTTTTTTTCTTCCCAGAGATGGTCAGGGTATACTCCTGCATGCTGAAAAAACGCTACCAGAGATATGGGGAGACAACAACTTCTGGCAATACTGGGTGGAGGGATTCTTCAACCTTCAAGTTCCTCGATCCCCATTCGTCTGGTTCAACCGCATGAAATTTGTCGGCCAGGGAGGTGACATTTTAGCACAAGATGCTCTGGGCTTTTCAGAAAGACTACCCTTCTATTATTCAACCCCCTTTCTGACAACCATCAGAAGTACAGGGTTATTCGATACACCAGAGACATATAACCTCCGGGGGCAAACGGGCGAATATTGGGGTTCTGAATTATTTTACGCCACCAGCGAATTGCGTTTCCCCCTCTTTCCTGATCTGCCCGTGGATATATTTGGAATTGGATTTAAAAACTTTACGACAGCCATTTTTTACGATTATGCCTATATGCCAGTGGATGATGTTCAACTAGAAACCTATGGAGCCGAGATCAGGTTCATTGTAAGTGCCTTTGATTTGCCATTGGTAACCCTGGCTACAGGATGGGGTGGGGATAGCAAGTATTGGGAATCGGCTGACGATGATTTGGGGAATCCCTATCTGCGCATGGCTTTAGTAAACCCATTTTGAGTTAGGAGCCAGGAATGATTGGGATTCATAATGATCCCAAGTAGTTAATAATATTTATGAAAACTTATAATACATATCTGTTTGATGCCGATGGGACGCTGTTTGATACGGCTGATCTAGTTGTTCATTGTTTTCAATATGTTGCCACTAGACATTTTGATAAGGACTTATCCAGGGAGGTTATTCTATCAGGATATGGCTTACCCCTCAAGGGACAGCTTTTGCATCACCTGGGGGAGGACATTGATATTGATTCAATTCTGGAGGACTTTATCTCCTATCAATTAAAAATTCTGGATGAAAATGTGAGTTTATTCCCAGGTGTATCAGAAACCCTGAGCGCACTGAAAGCTCAAGGAAAGAAACTGGCAATCGTCACCTCAAGGAAGCGATACACAACCACTCGCATGCTTGAGTTAACTGGGATAAGTCAATATTTCAATGCAGTAGTGAACCCTGAGGATACGACCATCCATAAACCCGAGGCTGAGCCTGCTCTACTGGCTTTGAAGCGCATGGGGGCAGAGAGTAATGAGTCACTTTTTATAGGGGATTCACAATTTGATATTCTTTGTGGTCAACGCGCTGGAATGGAGACCGCTTTTGTTAACTGGAGTCATCTCGATGTAAATGATTTTCCAACCCAGCCCACCTGGAGAATAGATATCATGCAAGATCTTTTAAATGGTGCCATAGATTAATGGATAGTTGAATAGATGCATAGCAAGAAAGATATCAAAATAAACCCCAAGAATTTTGCCCAGAACGGTTAACATAATCCATGGATAAACGTAAATATTTAAATCCCCGTACTCTGGCAACCCTGGCGAATATGCAGCTCAGGGCACGGATGGTCGTGGAGGGGTTTATTGTTGGGCTGCATAAAAGTCCCTATCACGGATTCTCAGTTGAATTTGCAGAACATCGAGCCTACGGACCCGGTGATAATTTGCGTTATCTGGATTGGCGATTGTATGGTAAAACAGATCGATTCTATGTGAAGCAGTTTGAAGAGGAAACCAATCTCAAAGCTCACATCATGCTGGATATGTCAAAATCCATGGCCTATGGGTCGGCTGAAATTACAAAATTACAGTATGGAAGTTATCTGTCTGCCTCACTCACCTATTTGTTGCTGAGACAACAGGATGCCGTTGGGTTGACACTATTTGATACAAAGATTCGCACCCATATCCGACCCTCTTCCAGACCTTCTATGCTCAATAATATTTTGAGTCATCTGGAACATGTTACCCCAGGGGAGCAAACTGCCATTGGTCACAGTTTGCATCATCTGGCTGATCGCATCAATCGTAGAGGCTTGGTCATCATCATTTCTGATATGCTGGATGACCTGGATAATATTTTAAATGGTCTCAAACATTTTCGTCATGACCGCCATGAGGTGTTGGTCTTTCATATCCTGGATCCCCGAGAAGTCGATTTTGCCTTTGATGCTCAGGCAAAGTTTAAGGATATGGAGTCTGGGGAAATTCTAGCGACAGAGCCATGGCATATCCAGAAAGATTATCAGGTCGCTGTGGAAAAATTCCGAACCATGCTGGGTGCCCGTGCGCGGGAGCAACATGTGGATTACGTCCCCCTCACCACGGATCAAGCTCTTGATGTGGCGTTGTTAGCTTATCTAAACAAACGAAGAAGTTTAAGATAACGTGACAAATTCACGTTGACATTTCATTATTCAATGTTATATTTTTAAACACAAAATAATTATTATATATAAAGTGAAAAGATCACTCCTATGTTAATACGATTTTCTCTACAAAACATGTATTCTTTTGGAGAACCCAGAGAGTTTAATATGCTTCCTGCTCCAAGGTATAGTCGCCTTAAACATCATAAATACTCTCGAGGTAAATTCAACGTTTTAAAAATGGCTGCGATATATGGCGCTAATGGTGCTGGAAAATCAAATTTAGTTCATGCATTAGCATCTTTACAGCGCATCATTATTAATGAAGAAGTGCCTTCATATTTTTCCGATGATAAGTTTAAGTTTTGGGTACAGGATAAGGGTAGGCCGCAAATTCTTGAAGTAGAATTTTTACAAAAGGGTACTGCGTATTTGTATAGCCTAGAAATAAAGGATAATTCAATTTTATCCGAGGAATTGTATCGATCTGGGTTAGGTAGCATTGATGATGTATTATTATATCGACGAAAAAGTTCAAAAAAAAATCAGCGTGCAAAAATTACTTCAGGGCTGTTTGAAAAGGATGAAGAGAGTAAAGTACTAAAGTCTGTAATTGAAAAAAATTTACTAAAACCTAATAAACCCCTATTGAAACTTCTAACAGCCTTAGATAACAAGAATTTAGTGGAGGTAAAAAAAGCGTACAGTTGGTTTGCCAATACACTTCACATTTTATCTCCGGATTCTAAACCTTCAGAAATAGCTCACGCAATAGATAGTGATGAGCAATTTCGACATTATGCAAATAATATCATGTGTTCTTTTAACCTTGGAATTCAGAAGATTAAAACTGAGAAAACTTCGTTTCATGATTTTTTCAAATCTGAGGAAAAAAAGTTTCTCGAGAATATTATTCAGGATGTTGAAGGTGCCCCAAATAAAAGAATTCAGTTGTTTAACAATTCTGGTGATGCTATTACAGTCGCTAAAGACGGTGAGGATATTATAGTCAAGCAACTTATGATAGAACACGGCAGGCTTGGTGATCATGTAGATTTCCGCTTGGATGATGAATCTGATGGTACTATCAGATTGCTAGATTTTATACCGGCTTTTAAAGATATTATATCCGATGAGAAGGTCTATGTAATAGACGAAATCGAGAGGAGTATTCACCCACTCTTAATAAAAGGACTCGTCCAAAAATTTTCACTGGACACTAAAACAAAAGGTCAATTGATTTTTACCACACATGAATCCAATTTACTCGATCAAGAAGATTTACGTCAGGATGAGATTTGGTTCACAGAGAAAGATTTGAACGGTGGAACTGATATCTATTCCTTAAGCGACTTTAAAATTCATAATACTATCGATATCCGTAAAGGGTATTTAGCTGGAAGATATGGGTCTGTCCCATTTCTAGGCAATTTGTCAGATTTGAATTGGCATGAGTATGTTGAATCCATCTAGACTTTTTTCTAGGGAGGATCCATCTCGAGATGCAAAACTATTCGTAATTTACTGTGAGGGTAAAAATAGAGAGCCTGACTATTTTAAATTCTTTAATCGATTATCATCACAGATTCGATTTGAAATTGTACCAGCTGAGCAGCATGGTAATAATTCCCCGACAGGGTTGTTTGCACAAGCAGAAGTAGATATAATTGCATCGAATGAGAACCCTGAGCCTAAATATGATATAGAACCCGAAGATGAAGTCTGGTTCGTCATCGATACAGATACATGGGGTGAAAAAATTAGAGAGCTCCGAACATCTATTGCAATTCACGAAAAGTGGTTCATAGCCCAAAGCAATCCATGTTTTGAAGTCTGGCTTTATTTTCATTTTATGGAAAAAATCCCAGAAATAGAAGAGATTGACACCTGTAAAGCATGGAAATCATTTCTTCCTGATGAAGTAATCCCTGGTGGATTTGATAGTAGAAAACACTCAATCTTTATCAGCAATGCAATATCAAATGCAAAGAACTGCTATATAGAATCAGGAGCAGAGCCAGCGGTGGGGACCACAGAAGTATTTAAACTTGCAGATAATTTCTTCTCATTAGTGAAAGAAAAAATTGAAACGATCAGGGAAATTGTTGAATAGCACTCAAACTTATCCCTGATGTTCCCTTTACCCAATGTCAAAATTTGAAAACTATTCAACAAAATAAACATCAATGAAACATAAGATCACGTATAGCTATTTGCCATTCGGGCGGAGTATGATTGCCATCCTTTTTGGGTCGGTTTTCACTGCCTTTGGGTACGGGCAATCGGACCTGGCTATATCTGGTCGAGTAACCGATGCGAAAAGTGGCCAGGGACTTCCTGGTGTGAATATACACATTCAGAGTAGTTCCATGGGTACTACATCTGATCTGGAGGGGTATTACCAGCTATCAAATATTCCACCTGGACTGTATCAACTCTCCTTTTCCATGATGGGTTATGCACCTCACACTGAAAAAGTAGCCATAACTGATCAGATGGTACTGGAATTGGATGTGTCTTTAAAATCAAACGTGCTGGCTTCTCCACAAGTTGTGGTGACTTCAAGTCGTAAGGAACAGGACATCCTGGAATCACCCTTTTCAGTCTCCGCCATTGGTCCACGTGAGATTCAAGCGAAAGCAGTTGTCAATATGGTTGATATCCTATCCTATGAATCAGGGGTATCAACAATTAAAGGACAATTAAATATCCGAGGTACCTCTGGCTATACCATGGGCGCCGGTACGCGTTCGTTACTACTTCTGGATGGGGTTCCCATGCTGGGTAGTGCTGCAGGTAATGTTACCTGGGCAACTGTCCCAACTTCTGAAGTAGATCGTGTAGAGGTTGTCAAATCAGGTGGATCAGCCATGTATGGATCAAGTGCCATGGGTGGTGTTGTCAATATCATCACGCGTAATGCACCGCGCGATCCAGAAACTCGGGTTTCAACCAAATTGGGTATCTACAGTCATCCCAGAGTGGATGAGTGGCGCTGGCGTGATTCCAGGGGATTATTATATAATACCGAGATTTCACACTCACGAAATATTGGAAATCATGCTGCCTGGATCAGGGTCCAAAAGCGTAGAGATGATGGGTTTATGGAATTGAATTGGGAGGAAGCACTCAATATTTCCAGTAAAATTAAATTGAACTTTGGAAATGCTCATTCAGCAGCCGTATTCGTAAACTTTCTCGATGACAAACTTGGGTTAACCTCAATCTGGAAGAGTTCTGCCAGTCCGTTTGAAGCACCTGAGGGCTCCAAATTGGATGGAACTCAGGGTCAGAAGATGGTTCTGAATGGGCATTATAATTATGTTTATTCTCCTAATCTGGTTATAAAAGTCAAGGGGAGCGGCTACTGGAATTCCTGGGAAAACTTTGGCGTGGATCCAGATTACTCAACTGAAAATAGATTTTATGAAGAAGTACAGGCCAGTAAGACTTGGTCAGATAGTTTTAGTAGTATTTTTGGATTAACCATGCAACAGAATGGGGTGGAAGCCCAAATTTTTGGGGAGCACACCAGCAGTTCACTTGCATCATTCGTGTTGTTTGAGAAAAGACTAAACAAATTTACTATCTCTATGGGATCACGTTGGGAAACCTACCAGGTGGATGGTAAGAAGCAAGATCAGGTATTTTCACCTCAGCTTGCATTAAACTGGAAACCCTCTCCCTGGGTGGGGATGCGCATTTCAACAGGCAAGGGTTTCAGGGTTCCCACCGTAGCTGAAATGTTTACATCAGCCCGACGGAGTATTTTTACCGTTGAACCCAATCCTGATTTGATATCGGAGACAAGTATCAATCGAGAATTTGGACTTACCCTGCTTGCCGGTCAAATGGGTGTAGTGGATCTGTTAAAACTGGATGCAGCTGTTTTTCATAACAGGTTTGAAAATTTCATTGAACCTGTCCCGGACTCGGATGCAGTTATTCATTTTACAAATATTGCTGATGCCAGGATTTTAGGATTAGAGGTTGGTCTGGGTATGAGTGCTTTTGATAATCTCCTTGATTATAAATCTGCTCTCACCGTTTTGGATCCAGTTGAATTGGATAATGAGGGTGAAATAGTGGATACCCTCTCATACCGTCACAGATATCATTGGGTAAACGCAATAGGCCTTCACTTCTGGGGTGTGGATGCTTCAATTGAATATCGATATCTCAGCCGCATGGAGAGTGTTGAACTTTTTCAGGAAATTGAGATTACCGGTCAGGATGCCCGTGTCCCTATTCACGTCTGGAATGCAGGTGTTGGAACAGCCTATAAGGACTGGCAATTTCTCTTTCGGGTGGAAAATGTATTCCAATACTATTATACACAGCTTGAGCGTAATATTGAAGAAGAGCGTATCGCCACCTTCTCCATTGAAAGGCGGTTTTAATGCGATTCTCAATTTCAATTTTGTTCCTGTTGCTCATCTCCTTGACTGCCTGTGAAGAACCTGATAGTCTTGAAGCAATTGCTGGTGTTACGGGAGTGGTGCAATTTAATCCGGTCTGGCCAGATTCTCTGGCAGGTGCCGTGATTGCAGTTTTTGATAAGGGGTTAGATTTTGCACGCATTGATGATCCGGACTATCAGGTCATAGATTACTTTATTACTTATGGTGACCCAATAAGTCCAGGGGTTGAGAGCGCTGACTACTTTATTCAACTAGAACCCGGGGAGTATCAGCTCATGGTGATCGGCCTACTGGTTGATCCTGCTCAATTGCTGGCTAATGAGGAGTTGTTTCAGAACATTCAAAACTACATCGTCGTGCCAGAATACACTGCGCCCAGAGGGATTATAATTCAAGAAAAACAAATTCTTGAACAGACTCTCTGGTCTGTTCAGTTTTAATACACAATCCGAGCTATTTTACTAAGGCACATTTTAATTTGCTATCACCCAATGCGCTTCTAATTTAGGTGATCACAATCATTCATATACGGATATTCAAGTCAATTCTGTATTTAGACAATAAACAAGGAGAGAAAATGATGAGTAAGTTGTTACGCGTATTACCCCTGCTGCTGATGGTGAGCATCGCACTAGGTGGCGGTATGGTAGAAAACACAAACCAGAGTGCCGAATTTGTACGCATGATGGCTCGTGGTGCTTCTACAGATCTTGATGCTGTGTTCTTCAATCCTGCTGGTTTAACCAAATTGGATAATGGGATGCATGTATATTTCAGTAGTCAAACAATTTCACAGAGTAGAACTATAACTGGAATAGCAACTATCCCTGATACCCTAGATGCCCCAGATTATGTGACCATGGACGAAACATTTGAGGGAACCACATTCGCTCCAGTGTTTCCAAATTTATATCTTGCCTATAAGACTGGGAATCTAGTTCTCTCTGCAGGTTTAGTTCCAGTTGGTGGTGGTGGTAGTGCTGTTTTTGATGATGGTCTACCTTCATTTGCAGCTCCTGCTTCCGCTCTTCCTGCCCTATTATCCAGTAATGATCTGCCAACTACCCAATATGATTTCGATGTTGCTTTTGATGGGTCATCACTCTACATGGGTGGACAGTTTGCAGCCTCCTATGCTATAAATGATATGATTTCTGTTTCCGCAGGTGTACGCTATTTCCAGGCATCGAATACCTATAAGGGCCATTTAAAGGATATCAGGATAAATCCTGTCGCTGAATTTGATACTGATCTTGATGGTACGAACGACTTAACAATTAATGATGGCTCAATGACTTCTGCACCACAGTTCTTCTTAGATATGGAAAATTTCCTAGATAATACTGCATCAGCATATGCCGCAGGTGCTGCAACAGCAACGGGTTATGCAGCTCAAGCGAATGGTGCAGCAGCAAGTCTTCAGCCGGCGATTGATCTTGGGTTTGGTGATACATCTTTTGATAATCTGGTTCTTGGTGGTGGAATCACACAAGCGGAAGTGGACGCGCTTGGAGCGGGACTCGCTGATTTTGGTGTACCTGGATTTGATTCATCTACTTGGACTCCCAATATGACTCAAGGTGCATATACAACTGTAGCTACATCATTAGCAACTCAGGCTGCTGTTGCCTCCGCTACTGCTGACGTCTACACGGGGAAGGCAGATGAAATGGGGGTTAATGCAGCTAAAACTGGTGATATCAATGTTGATGCTACTCAATCAGGTTCAGCTTTTGCACCAATTTTTGGCATCCATCTAAGCCCTATGGAAAATCTGCAAATAGGTATCCGTTATGAAGCTCTAGCTGCTTTAGAACTGACCAACGAAAATGCTGATACTGCGGCTATTTTCTATCCTGATGGCGAAGTCACCAACGCTGATATGCCTGCCATGTTAGGTATTGGATTGTCCTACCGAGCTTTACCTTCACTAAACATTGCCTTTGATTACAACATGTATTTCAATGAAGATGCAGATTGGGATGGTAAGGAAGCTGATGTTGAAAATGGTTCAGAAATAGCTGTCGGTGTTGAATTCGCGCTGAGTGAATCTCTTCTATTAAGTGGTGGATATCTTATGGCAACGGCTGGGGCTAAGGATGCATATCAATCGGATCTTTCCTACAGCCTGAATTCAAATACTTTTGGTCTTGGTGCCAAATATACATTGAATCCACAAATGGCTATTACACTTGGATTCTCAAGCACCTCCTATGAGGAAGGTTCAAAATCTGGAGCTATTTATTCATTAGCTGATGATGACGTAACACCTACTCTGGTTGGAGATGAAACCTATATGAAGACAGCAACAGTATTTGCAATAGGTCTACAAAAAAGTTTCTAAAGTAATTTAAAAAATCTGTAAAAAGGCCGCTTCTGCGGCCTTTTTACTCTCAAGGAGTTCTCAAGATGGATAAAATCAAAAATATTGGAATAATTCTGTCAGTGATTGGGGGCTTGTTGATCGGTTGTGAGGAAGCAGAAGATGACCCTGCGATTCTTCCAACCTTACCCCTCGCAGGAACTTATACTCTTACTGAAATGACCATCAATATGGATGCCACCCTGTTGCGGGATACGGTTCTTGTGTTTATCACACCACAGAATGGTGTAGATACAGTCTTCATTTCAGCCGGGGAAACCATTCTATCAACCACGACCCTTTATACGGATAATGACGCAACACCTATTGGCGGTACTGTGGTTCTTGAGAATGATAGTAGTGCAACTTTGCATGGGTTACTCCCCGTAAATTGGGGGACCGGGTGTGCACCTAATGTCCTCATTTCTGATTTAGGTTCTGGTGGGACCTGGGCTGCAGACACGACTACCGGATTATTTGAATTAGATCTGGTAGTAGATGCATTGGATATTGATGGGTATATTGTGATAACAGACGATCTAATTGAAGTCCATTATGAAGCACTGGTTTCTAATGATGAACGAATGATTACGTCAGTGAGTTATATGGGATCAGAAGTCCCCGTGAATCCTGCCTGTGTTGCCGTGTCGACTGTCACTGAAAGAATATTAACACTCATCCCAACCCCGGAAGGTTAAGCCCTGTGCCATATCCATTTATCCCGGCAGACTGATGGATATTAGACTTAAAAACCCAGGAACACGACGTGCCCTGAGAAAACTCCTGCCTAAAGGAGAGGTTCTCGCAGAACCCATACAGTTTCATGCCTACGCCAGAGATGCCGGCTTTTATCGGCTGCTTCCCAGGATTGTGGTAAAAGCCCAATCCATTGAAACAATTTCATCCGTCTTCAAGGTAGCCAATAAAAAAAAACGACATGTGGTTTTCAGGGCAGGTGGCACCAGCCTCTCTGGTCAATCAATCAGCAATGATATTTTAGTTGAAGTTAAACAAGGGTGGCGGGAGATATCTGTTGCTGAAGATGGCAAGCAAATCACCCTACAACCCGGTGTCGTGGCTGCCAGGGCTAATCTTGAATTGGCATCAAAGGGTTACCGCATTGGTCCTGACCCCGGTTCATTGAGATCTGCCCTGATTGGTGGTATCGTCGCCAATAATGCCAGTGGAATTGGATCTGGTACGCGCTTCAACAGCTATCAAACCTTGGTCAGCATGGAAATGGTTCTCCCAAACGGTTTAGTTTTGAATTCAGAGGATCCTCGGGAGAATGAAAAACTCCGCTTGAAAGCCCCTGACATATACGAGGGCTTAATCAGGATTCGAGAACAGATCAGAAATGACCCAGCACTATCCAAACGTATCATAAACAAATACAAACTTAAAAACACTATGGGGTATTCACTCAACAGCTTTCTGGATTATGACTCCCCCGTTGATATTCTTGCCCATCTCATGGTGGGCTCAGAAGGAACCCTTGGATTCATTTCAAAGGTTACTCTGGAAACAGTTCCCCTTTACAGACACCGCGCCACAGGGCTGATCATGCTATCCTCATTCACTGATGCCGCAAGACTGGTTCCCAAGCTCAAAAAAACAGGATGCTCAGCTCTTGAGATCATGGATGATGCCGCTGTGATGGCTGTCAGAAATGTTCCAGATCTACCTGCGGAATTGCATACAGATTTGAGTGGTGGATTTGCAGTGCTCCTGGTCGAATACGAGGCAGACAAATCACAACAACTCAATAAGTTGGTCGAAACTGCTTTAAAAATTATTGGCGATAACCATCCCTCAGCGATACCTCGGTTTGTCAGCTCTCCTGTACAAAGGGAAAAATTATGGAAAGCCAGACGGGAATTGGGACCCCTGCATGCAGCCTCGAGAACGCCTGGAACAACAGTCCTTAGTGAGGACGTTTGTTTTAAGGTGAAAGACTTAGCTCGAGCCATCAAAGATCTTCAAGTTCTATTTCGACGCCATCATTATGAGGATGCTGTGATCTTTGGCCACGCTGGTGATGGCAACCTTCATTTTAAGCTCAGCCTCGATTTGTCGAACCCAGGTGCCCTGGAAAACTACTCCGAATTCATCAAGGATCTGGTTGAATTAGTCATCAATAAATATGATGGCTCACTCAAAGCTGAACACGGTACAGGTCGAAACATGGCTCCCTTTGTTGAGCGGGAATGGGGTTCAGATGCCTATCAGATCATGTGGGCCATCAAGAAGCTGTTGGACCCTAATGGGATTCTCAATCCTGATGTCCTCCTCAGTCATGATGAACAGATTCATCTTAAAAATATCAAATCTATACCGCAGGTAAATTCAGAGGTTGATAACTGCATTGAATGTGGTCTCTGTGAGCCAGTCTGTCCTTCAGCGGACTTTACATTCACACCGAGACAACGCATTAGTGTGCTTAGAGAAATGGAGGTCCTGAAAACAGACGATCATCTCCAGAGTAAAATTGGCAAGCTTGAAAAAGCCTATCGGTTCCATGGTGTTGAGTCTTGTGCAACCGATGGACTGTGTGCTCAGAGTTGCCCATTAGATATCGATACCGGGCATTTGATGAAACAATTTAGAGCCCAAAAACGGGGATCAATGAGTAGACATATTCATCGCTTCACCCAGCGCCATATGAGTGCGACGCTACTCGGTGTCCGCGCTGTCCTCAATATTATTCAGCCGCTTGGTTATCTATCTAAAAACAATAGACTTTGGAGTAGCCTGAAAACCATATCACGCAGGACAGGTGGAAAAATCCCGGCGATTAATCCATATTTATCAGCTGCCAGGGGATCATTGCCGACAGCCAATGAAGTAGCTGATGTGGTCTATTTCCCTTCCTGCCTTACTAGAAGTGTGGGTAGCGGTCAGCAAGCTGAATTGTCAATGTCCCAGGCTTTTGGAGAAATTCTGAATCAAGCTGATATCAAGTTTAAATATCCTGAAGATGTATCAAATCTGTGTTGCGGTTTGAGTTTCAGCTCGAAGGGTTATGAAGCAGCAGCATTGCAGGCAGCCATTCAAACCACTGAAAGCTTGTGGATCAGTTCTGATCATGGGAAACTCCCCATCGTAATGGATACCAGCCCCTGTTCAAGCCATATGCTTCAATACGACCAGATTCTGAGCGGGATACATCTCGCCCGTTGGCGAAGTCTCAAGATCTATGATGTGGTTGAATATCTTCATGATGTGGTGCTAGAAAAATTGAGTCTCTGGCATGTTCAGAAAAAAATCGTATTACATCCAACCTGCTCAACACGCCGTATGAATCTTACAGGCAAAATGGAGGCAATTGCACAACGATGTGCCCGTGAGGTCATTATACCTAAGGATCTTGGATGTTGTGCCTTCGCAGGAGACAGAGGGATATTGATGCCAGACCTCACAGCGAGTGCAACTTCAGCAGAAGCCACTGAACTTAAAAGTATAGAGGCTGAAGGACACTATTCAACCAGTAGAACCTGCGAAATCGGGATGAGTCTTGCCACAGATGCCAGTTACGAATCCATTATCAATCTGGTCCATAAAGCTGTTATTCAACCTACCCAATAGTTCATTATCCAGGATTAAAATGGTTTTCTAATCTCAGTTTGACCATAATTTACTGCCATTCAAAACAAGGGGATCTATCATGAAACAAACAATTCCTATCATGCTTTGTCTATTATTTTCTGTTGTAAATAGCCAGGATTATAAAGCGCTGAGTAACCAGGATATTTCAACCTATGCCAAGCACTTTAAATCTGGAAGTGGGAATGTGGCTCGGCAGAATGCGCTGGCAAATAACAGCATTAAGTCTTTGGCTATTGACAGACAAACGAGAACTGGTCAACAGCATTTGTTTTCTGATAAGATTGATGTCACAGGCATCAGTAATCAAAAATCGAGTGGTCGTTGTTGGCTGTTTGCAGGATTGAATATTTTACGTCCCATTGTTATAGATAAATATGATTTGGAGCAGTTTGAATTTTCGCAGAATTTCCTGTTCTTTTATGATAAGCTTGAGAAGTCTAATCTATTTCTGAATCAGATGATCCTGATGAAAGATCGAGAGATCCACAATCGAGAATTAGCATTTTTGCTGGATTCACCCATCGGTGATGGCGGTCAATGGAACATGGTTGTCGATCTCATTGATAAGTATGGGTTGGTACCCATGAGTGTTATGCCGGAGACATTTGCAAGTTCCTCCACCAAGGAAATGAATATGTTGCTGAAAAAACGCCTCCGCAGAGCAGCTGCAGATATCCGCAGAACATCTGACGATTCAGAATATAAACAAATACATCAAAATGCTATGACTGACATCTATCGCATCTTAGCCCTGGCGCTGGGTGAGCCGCCTCATACTTTCGTCTGGCAATATGAAAATGAAGATGGAAAATTAAGCAAAGCAAAACAATACACGCCCCAGCAGTTTAGAGATGTTGTGGTTAATCATTCTCTCAATGATTATGTCTATCTATTACAAAACCCCACCAAAGACTACTACCAAACCTATGAGATCAAATTTGACAAGGATATGATCGAGAAATCCAACATGTCAGTGCTGAACATTCCCCCTGATGTAATTAAAGCACAAACATTGAAGGCTGTTCTTGATGATGAACCCATCTGGTTTGCCTGTGATGTGGGACAGGAGCATCTGAGCAAGGATGGTCTGATGGTTCGTGGTATTTATGATTATGAAGCGCTCATGGGTGTTGATTTTAATCTTACAAAGAGTGATCAAATTTTATATGGTGAGTCCATTCCAACGCATGCCATGGTGTTTATTGGTGTAGATGTCGTTGATAAATCACCGCGACAATGGCGGGTGGAGAACTCCTGGGGAAACAAAAAGGGGAATAATGGGTATTGGCTTATGGATGATGCCTGGTTTGATCAATATCTGTATGGTGTAATACTACCTAAAAAATACCTGGATAAAAAAACCAGAGAAGCGCTTGATACGAAGCCCATCCTTTTACCTCCATGGGATGCTATGTACACAATGATCCGGGGACCTGAATAATCGATCTGAAATGAGCAACGCAGCCGATTTTCTATTAGATAATAAGGATCTTGGATCATCTGCCTTACTCGAAAAGTTTATCCATCTGTTTTCTCAACTCTCAACAGCAGAAGTATTTGACCTGCTCAGTCAACTCCAGGCAACTTTCCCTCTCATGGCTGTCTGGAGTTTCGCTGAATCCTATTTCAAGAAATACCCCCCTGACCAACATTCAGTCACAGCATTCTCAAAAGAGGTTCAACAGTCAGCCAAGGGTGTCCTGCAAAGATCTGATATAGCTTTGGCCGAGTTTGATACATTGTTAACCCTGAGTCATAGTTCCCTGGTGGAAGCATTTTTGTGTAGATGCAGCTCACGAAAGTACAGGGTGATTTGCGCTCGTAGCCTTCCGGCTGGAGAAGGCGTGTCCTTCAGTCGAGCCCTTCAAAATGAAGGATTATCAATAGATATGGTTGAAGATTGGGAGATAAATGACGAGATTAAATATACGGATGCCATTGTCCTGGGTGCTGATTGGGTCACCAGTACCACGATAATTAACAAATCGGGTTCTGCGGAGCTGGTAAAACAGGCAGATGTATTGAAAAAGCCTGTATTCATCCTGGCAGAAGCTTTTAAATTCATTCAGCGTAAAAGTTTTCCAGAGGAATGGCATTACCAGGATTGGTCCGATGGGAATGGTAATAGAAAGATTAAAGTGTTTGAATCTTTCCAGCGCACATCAAACATTCAAATAATTTGATGTTTATCGAGAAAGAGTTAAGGGTTAGAAATCAATATGAGTTGTAGAAATCCCTCAAAAGTCTTACAGAAAAGAAGACCCTGGGCTTTTTTATGCTTCTCAGCCTTGATTGTTGGTGGATTGTTTGGTCAAAATCTGACAACTCAAATCAGAACCTTTAGCATTGAAGAGGGGTTATCCTCCCACAACATCAGTTGTGTGGCTCAGGATAAAATTGGCTATTTGTGGGTTGGGACTGATGATGGGCTCAACCGCTTTGATGGCTCAAAGTTTAGAGTTTTCAGGAATGATCCTAATGATTCTCTGTCTATTTCTGATACAAGAGTAACAGCAATATTCGCCACTCAATTTCATGGAAAACCCGAACTCTGGATAGGTACCCGGAATGGATTAAACCACTTGAATTTGAAAACAGGCGAATTCACCCGCTATTTGCATGATCCATTGCAAGCTACCTCACTCAGCCATCCAATCGTGACATCAATTACGGGCCAGGATAATGGAAACATCTGGGTTGGATCAGAGAATGGCATCAGTATTCTTAGACCTGAATCCCGCGTAGCTGGAACTTTTTTAAGGGTTTACTTTGAAAGTGATAGGGAAGATCTGGGAGATGTCAATTTTATAAGAAAAATAATTACCGGTCATTCTACTCTGAACGAGGACAAAATCTGGGTGGGCACAAGAGGGGGGTTAAAAAGCATCACCTTTATTGAAGGGGATCAGCCTGTCTTTTCAAGTTATGCGTTACCTGATAAACAGATGGAGGTGAATGGCGTAGATTTTAGAGCATTATTCCTTTCTAACAGGAAGAGTGATTCATATCTACTTGCGGGGACTGAACTTGGTGACCTGTACACGGTAAGCGCATTGAATCGCAATGCGGTACCAAAGAAGTTGTGGAGCTTTGATACATATATTCGAGATATCTATGTAGACGCAGTCAATCATATCTGGGTTGCGACTTATGGGGGTGGTCTTTTTCGGTTTAGTGTTAGCGATGATTCATTCAGTCTGGTCACATCATATCAGGGTCATCCGGAATTAAAAAATAGCCTGAGTAATTCTCATACTTCAGACTTGGCACTGGATAACGCAGGCATATTATGGGTAGCGACCGATAATGGTTTAAATGCCGTTCTCGATCCTGTTCAAGGTTTTTCTACCATGACACATATCCCGGGAAACCAGAACTCACTGGCAGGCTCTGGTATCCGATCTGTATATGAAGATTCTTATGGTGTTTTATGGGTAGGTACAGTTGCCAGTGGTCTAACTCGTATAAACCGAGCCACTGGTGAGTATAAGCATTACATTTCTCAGCCTGAGGATGCAGGGTCATTGGGATCCAACTCCATAACTTCAATTTTGCGAGATCGATTTGGTGTCATGTGGATCGGTTCCTGGGAAGGAGGGTTGTCCAGGCTTAACCCAGATGGCAATACCTTTACTCGGTTTACCCATGATCCCAATAATGTGCAAAGCCTCCCAGACAATGTTGTTCAAGGTATTCTGGAAGACAGGGAGGGTCGTTTGTGGTTGAATACGGGAAATGGCTTAAGTAGATACATCCCGGAAACACAATCATTTGTAAACTATTTTCATGACCCGGAGGATAGTACCAGCATTACGACTGGAGAGCTACAATCTAAAGCCATGTACCTGGATCGTAAAAACCGACTCTGGCTGGGGTCTTATGGAGGAGGAGTCAGTCGACTCGATTTGAAGATTGAAGAAAATTTAGATCCTAAGACGGCTGTTTTCCAACAGTTCACTCACGATCCATTGAATCCTCAAAGTATTGGCAGTAATCTGGCTATCTCCATTTCAGGCACCATTGAAAAAAATGTAGATGTGATCTGGATTGGATCTTTTAATAGTGGACTCACGCGATTGGAGTCTCGATTCCGTGATGGAGATGAGGAATATAGTTATAAACATTTTACTGAATCTGATGGGTTGTGTGATAATGTCATTTTTGGTATTGAAGTAGATAATCGTGAAGATCTCTGGCTAAGTACTGGAGAGGGCTTGTCGAGATTTGATCCAGAGTTGGAGCATTTTACCAATTACTTCATGGAAGATGGTCTGCCAGCAAACGGTTTCTTCTGGGGAGCCAGCAATAAATCTCACACGGGAGAAATGTTTTTTGGTGGGACAGATGGTCTGGTTCACTTCTTTCCTGACGGTATAACAGGCAGATATATATTTGCACCTCAAATTACCATTTCTGGTGTCGAATTGATGAATAAACAATTGACGGACCGGCCTCGTGATTACAATGGCGCAGATCTTTATTTTGATCATACTGAAAATATTTTCACGCTGGAATGGGCATTGTTTGATTTCATAAAACCCGCAAAAAATCGCTTTGAGTACCAGCTTGAAGGTTTCCAGGATCATTGGGTCTCAGCTGAAAATAAGAACTCGGTCACTTTCAGCAACCTTCCAGGAGGTCAGTATACTTTCAGGGTGAGGGGATCCAACTATAATGGTGTCAAATCAATTCAGGAAGCAACTGTTCAAGTAAATATAAAACCCCCTTTCTGGGATACCCTCATATTCAGAGTTGCCATCATATTGAGTATCATCATCGGACTAAGTCTCCTGGTTAGAATCAGGACTAAGGCGATTGCTCGGAGAAATAAAAAGTTACGTGAAAGTAACGAAGCCTTGAGCATACTGGTGAAGGAGAGGGAAAATGCTGAGGATGCGTTGAGGCGTACTCTGGATGAGAAAGATGTTTTACTCAGAGAAATTTATCACCGGACCAAGAACAATATGTCCGTTATCATTTCATTGCTCAACCTTCAAGCAGCAGGGATAGATAAGCCAGAACTCACTGAAATGTTTGATGAAATCAAGGGGCGAATCTATGCCATGTCATTGGTGCATGAACAGTTGATGCGCACCAAAGATTTATCAGTGATTGACTTTCGTGAATATGTCGTTCAATTGATCAGCAATCTCATCTATAGTTATTCCGCAGTAGGTGCACGAATATCTAAGTGGATAAAAATTGATTCTGTTCAAGTTTCCATTGATACGGCTGTTCCATTGGGACTGGTCATCAATGAGATCATTACGAATTCGCTGAAATATGCCTTCCCAGGGGATCGAGAAGGAGAGATTTCGGTGATAGCACAGTTCCGCCATAATAAACTTTTCATACGGATTTCTGATGATGGGGTTGGGTTTTCCCCTCTGGATGAGGTTGCTCAGAAAAAATCGCTGGGAACCAGAATAATCCACACCGTGGTGGAAGATCAATTGGATGGTGAATTAAAGCTAAACAGTGAGGATGGTACCGTTTATGAAATTGTCCTCAAGGATATTGAAATAGTTCGACGGGTCTAATCAATCCGCTCCCCTGATTCCAAGTCAAAAAACTGATAATCCTCAGGTTCAGCGAAAAGGCTTAACCCTGAACCAATTTTACGTGGCGTGTTGTCTGGTACCCGTGCGATAAAAGTGTCCACACCTGTGGTACAGTAAAGATATGATTCATTTCCCATAAGTTCACTCACTTCCAGGCTGGCTGCAATACTCGAGTAGGTATCCAACAGCTTGAAATGTTCTGGACGAATACCCAACCTGATTTTACGACCTTCATAAGACTTGAGTGCAGCAGGGTGAATATCCTTAATGGGCAGTGAAAATTTCTCGTTGACCAACTGCTCGCTTTGCACTTCCACTTCAAAGAAATTCATCGCTGGTGAGCCAATAAAACTCCCCACAAAATGATTCTGAGGCTTTTCATATATTTTAAGTGGATGATCTGCTTGCATGATATAGCCATCTTTCATCACAACGATGCGATCCCCCATAGTCATCGCTTCAACCTGGTCATGCGTTACATAGATCATGGTTGTTTTAAGTTTTGCATGTAGTTTTTTAATTTCCGTGCGCATCTGAACACGTAGTTTGGCATCCAGATTAGACAGGGGTTCATCAAAAAGAAAGACAGAAGGTTTACGCACAATAGCCCGCCCTACAGCTACACGTTGCCTTTGACCGCCAGACAACTCCTTGGGGCGTCGATACAAATAATCTTGAACACTGAGAATTTCTGCGGCTTCTTCAACGCGTTCCTTGATTTCCTCATCAGAATATTTTCTCAGACGCAATCCAAACGCCATGTTTTCGTAAACATTCATATGTGGATAGAGGGCATAATTCTGGAAAACCATGGCAATATCACGGTTTTTGGGTTCAACATCATTCACTCTTGTATCGCCAATATATACATCACCACCACTGGCTTCTTCAAGACCGGCAACAATTCTCAGGGTTGTAGATTTTCCACAGCCAGAAGGACCTACAAGAACGGCAAATTCTCCATCTTGAATCTCAAGATCGATACCATGAAGGATCTGATTGGATCCATAAAACTTGTCAAGATTTTTTAGGATTACTTGAGCCATGACAGCTTCCTTTCAATATTTAGGTAAGACACCAGCTAACATCCCCCTGTCCCTCACGAATCACTGTGGGTTGTTCATCATCAGTCAAATCTATTACGGATGATAACTCTGCCCATGTTGGACCAGAATCCAGGATAAGATCAACCTGCCGCTCGTAGTATTGTGAAAACTCCTGGGGATCGCTGGCAAAACTTTGTTCACTAATATTCACACTTGTCGAGATAATTGGATTTCCCAGAGCCTCAACCATAGCCAGTGTCAGGGGGTGATCCGGGATGCGGATGCCAACGGTCTTCTGTTTTGACAGAAGCGTTTTTGGTGCTTCCCTGGTACCGGGTAAGATAAAGGTATAAGGTCCTGGTAAGTACCTCCTGAGGTCGCGGTAATTCACAGTTGAAATCTTGGCATACCGGGAAATATCCTTGATGTCTGAACAGACAAAACTCAGAGGTTTTTGTTTTTCCATGCCTTTGACCCGATAAATGCGTTCAATGGCTGACTTCTGGGTAATATCACAGCCAATACCATAGACCGTGTCTGTAGGATAGATAATCAGACCCCCATTTCGGAGAATAGAAACGGCTTCCTCGACAGCCCGAGCATTTAATGTATTGCCGTATATTTCAATTCTCATCAACCAGAAAGTCCTTGATCTGTGCTATGCTTTCTTCGGGTTTTTCAAAGGGGAAAAGATGCCCTCCCTTGATCCGATTCACAACATGATTTCCTTTAATTTTGCGAAGACGTGAGAACCCATGAGCGCTTACTGTATCGGAATGTTCTCCTATGAGAAAGAGTGCAGAAACATTCAATCGTTTTGGAATCGACCACACATTTAAGGGAATGGATTGATAAATGCTGGATTCTAGTTGTGGTGCACATGATAGTTGTACAGTACCATCACCCGTTTCATGCAAACAGGTATCAACATAAGTCTGGAGGATACCGGGTTTCCAGTGAGAAAAGACGGACTTTTTGGCATAATGCTCAAGGGCTAACTCTCTTGAGGGGAAGTTGCTCTTCCGGCGTTTTGTTGCTTTAGCCAGGGGGATGAGATGGGTAAGTGAAAGTAGCTTCAGGATACGCATGGCTATAAGAATTCTTTTAGGCAGCATCACGGGATCCAGCATGACGATTTTACTAAACCACTCTGGTCTTTTCAAGGCAATCAGCATAATGACTATTCCACCAATGGAATGACCCATCCCTATAAGTGGTTTACGGGGCGGTGCCTGATCAAATTTGTCAATGAAATAATCGGCCAGGTCAGACCAGGCTTGGATGCGTCCATTCCAACGGGATTCACCATGCCCTGGAAGATCAGGTGCCCATATTTGAAAATGTTCGGTCAGGGGGTTGAGAAATGACTGATAAAGTTTTGCGGAGTAACTGTTTGCATGCAAAAACAGGAGTGGTTGTTTCTCAGGATCACCCCATAGGTTTAGGACAGGATCTTTAGGAAAAGACAATTGCATAGATACAAAATAAGGCGAATGAAGGGCATGTGAAGGGAAAATGCAAAGAGATGCCCAATGATAATCTTATATTGGAGAACCCAAAGTTTATGATCTGTTCGCTAATAAAAAGCAATGAGGATATTCTGGAAATGAAAAGCAGTCGTCTGAGCACAATCATTGTTGTTTTATGTAGTTTGGTACATCTGTCAGTATATGCTCAGGATGATTTAATATGGGGTTTAAACCTTCCATCACGTCCATTAGGTGCACGTACAGGAAGTGAATTTGTGGAGACCATTCAATCTCTCAACCTGGAACAACGGGAACAGGCTATACAGAATGAAATTTTTGGTGGGAACGTACCTGATTTTATCAGAAATGCTGATACCATCACATTTGTTGACACCCTGGCTGGTGATGTGTTTGAAGTTTCCTTGCTTGTACTTCCGGATTACTTGTCAATAGGGTCAAATGATGACTATGTATTGATGCCCATGACACCCATTCTTGCTCAGCAGGTAATGGATCGGATGGGAGGAATATTCCCCACACGAAAAATCGTGGATATGATCTGGAACGCATCTGAGGTGAAATTCAAACCCATACCTATTCCACCGAGTAAGGATATGGTTACCATTGAGGTCTTCAATCAGCATAATAAGCTCCTGAATGAGCAAAAGATTTTACCACTCTGGCATTTCCTCGTCGGTGTTTTAGTCAGTGGTCACAAAAAGGATGTCATCTTATCCAACCATATCGCCTCTTATGGAGATAAGGTTGTCATATATGGGTGGCACTATCAGACAGGTAAGGCAATTCAACCCATGTATAAGGGACATGCCATCTGGTATGTGGACTATAGCCACGGCATCAGAGTGGTCTACTCGAGATGTCTGCTGAATGGTTCAATAAAAGAGGTTGATTCAATCTTGAAGGATCCTGTCCTGTATAAATTGTTCAGTGATGAGGACAGCCCCATGACGGTTACGCGATATGACACTTCACAAGCTAATTATCCCTAGACCCAACCCTAAAACCCCCTAAAACACCTTTAACCGAAGTAATTCACCATATATGTCATTGGGATGACATATTCAGCTGATCAATGATGTAATTTAGGTCTGGAAATTTGAAAATGACGGCTGCGGAGTGTTGATACGCATCGGCGGTATTCGGCGGAGTTTGTTAGAATACTGGTAAATATCCGTCCGCAGCCGAATAATTCTGAGCGAGCCTGTCCTGGCTCGTTATTCCTTGAAATGTGAAACGATAAATGCCACGGCAGACCCTACATGCGTCTTCCAGAAGGTATGGGAGTGGGTGCCCGCTTCCCACTGAACCTGACTGGCGTAACCAGATTTTTTCAAAATAGCTGCCATATCCTGATTTTCCTCGAAGGTGAAATCATCCCTTCCACAGATCAGAATCATATCAGGTGCATGTCTGGGTGCTTTTTTCTGTGCAATATGCAGAGGGTTATTGCGTTCCCAGCGTTTAGGGTCATCGGCATACAAACCCAGGGCATTTGATAAATGCCAGTTGTCAGTATGTCGAGTTACATCCATCACACCACTCAGGCTGGCGGCAGCAGCATAGTCGTCAGGGTACTTTATGGCTTGATTTATGGCACCAAACCCTCCCATGCTCAACCCCAAAACACCATGTTGTGATGCATTTGTAGCACCATTAAAATTAGTTACTGCCCAGATTTTAAGCTCTTGACGTATGTGCGTATCGTAGTTCCTACCAGGTGAAACTTCAGAGTCTACCCACCATCCATCATAGCCACCATCAGGCAGGATGAGAAGGATATCATACTTATCACTCAATATCTGGAGGTCTGCATCCTTTTTCCATTGGGTCTCATCACCGCTCCAGCCATGTAGCATGACAATAAAGGGGTATTTCGCCGGACGATGTTGCTCAAAATTGGAAGGGGTGGCAATAATAACTCGGTTGCTGTCGGCGAGAGCCATAGATGGAATTTTCAAGTGGTGAATTTTCCCCCATGCCGCTGGAAGGGTTAAACACAAGCTAGCGAAAAAGATGAAGCCCCGGAGAATAAGATGTTTTGTTTTCATAAGTGCGAATATGACCCAGCCAATGCTTGACTCAAAGTAGATATTAGAATGTTCGCTCAATATTCTAAAAGCAGTTTTTTCTATCCAGTGTTGTCTTAAACTGAGCTCTGACATTTTTGAAGTAGGAGAGATAGTATATGAGCAGGGAAAACCGGAACCGTCTGCTATGGTTGGGTCTCAATGTAATTGCCCTCACACTTGTCGCCGTTTTGAATATCTAATCACCTGGATCAATCTGATGCCTGAAGCCAACAACACTTCAAAGACCGGGGGGTCTTAATAAATGGAAACCATCCAAAGACAGTTAAATCTCAAGCATAGTCTGGCAATTATCATCGGGACGGTGATCGGGTCAGGAGTTTTTATCCAGTTACCCATCGTACAGCAGGCAACCGGCAGTCCTGGTCTTGCAGTCCTGGCCTGGATTATAGGTGGATTGATCTGGTTGCCTCAGCTTTTCATTCTTGCTGAAATGGGCACGGCATATCCTCAACAGGGATTTGGATATTTATACTTACAAAAGGCAGGTAGCCCCGGTCTGGCATTTATTTATGTGTGGACTGTCTTCTGGACCAGTGACACACCTTCCATCACTATTCTTGCCATTGCGGCTGTGGCTGCTCTGGATGTGTTTTACCCAGCCCTGGGCGATTCTTACCTGACAAAGATCATTGCTTCACTGATTATCATGGCGCTGACATGGGTCCATGTGCGGAGTGTTAATGATGGGGGGCGATTACAACTCGTTCTGACCATCACTAAACTACTACCGCTGCTCATTCTCTGCATTCTGGGATTCTTTTTCTTTGAATCCTCAAACCTCTTTATTCGGAGTACCCTGGCATCTGACAAGTCAATCTTTATGCTGGTCACGGCTGGAGTGGCCGCCACGGTTTGGAGTTATGCAGGTTTTCCAAATATCCTCTATATGGCTGGTGAAATCAAAAACCCAGGTAAAACTCTACCCAAGGCACTTCTGGGAAGCCTCCTGGTTGTTACCACCATCTATGTGCTGGTAGCTTTTGCAACGGGAGCGCTGGTGCCGCATGAATCGTTGATTGAAGCAAGTGGCGGTTTTGCCAATCCCTTTAAATATTTACCCTGGTTTGCTGGCATTGCTGCAGGATTTCTGGCAATTGCTGCTTTTACATCAATGGTGGGTGCCACCAATGCCTGTATAATGGTTCAGCCTCGCATCGAATATGCTATTGCCAGAGATGGTCTGTTCTTTCCAGTCTTTGGAAAACTGCATCCACGCTTTGGTACACCGGCAAACTCAATTCTCATTCAATCAGGTCTGGCGATCCTCATGATTTTCATTGGTGGAATAGAAGCCTTGATGGGCTATTTCACCTTGTCGTATATCCTTCAGAATTTGGCTGTGTATGTGGTTATTTTCTGGTTGAGAAAACGGGAGGATTATCAGCCAAGCTATAAGAGTCCTGCCTGGCAACTCATGGCTGGGCTGGCAATATTATTTCAGATATTGCTGCTGTTCGGTACCTTTGCAGCCTTCCCTCTAGATGGGATCATTGCTTCACTCATTTTGATTCTTACGGGTTTACCGGTTTATTTCTATTTTAAGCATAAGCAATCCACTACAATTCCCTCGAAAGGATAAACCATGCGGCATATTTTCATCACTTTCTTGCTTCTCGTTAGTTTTATTTCTCCAGGTATTCCCTGCACGTCAGCTGTGATTAGCGGGAAGGCAACCAACGATGGTCGACCCCTCCTCTGGAAGCACAGAGATACGGGTGATGTAGCCAACAAGCTGGTGTATGGAACAGGTGAAAAATACGATTTTGTAGGTGTTGCCAATCAGGTCGATACGCTATCAAAGCAAATCTGGATGGGATCCAATAGTGTAGGATTCTCAATCATGAATACGGCTTCATATAACCTGAATGCCAACCAGGTTTGTGATGTCCCTGATGATCAGGAAGGTCTATTCATGCGGGCAGCTCTGGAGCGCTGTTCAGATTTAAAGGATTTCGAAACCTTTATGGATACCTCCATGGGCAATTGGGGACTGGCAGCAAATTTTGGTGTGATTGATGCGAAGGGTGGAGCCGCATACTATGAAAAAGGATATTATGAATACACCAAATACGATGTGACAGATACGGATGTTGCTCCAGAAGGATATCTTATCCGTACAAATTTCTCAGTATCTGGTACGAAGGATGTGGGTTATGGTTTTATTCGGTTTGGTATAACAACCGAACTGTTCGAACAACAAGATGCCATCTCAGTTAATTTTATGCTTGAATCTGCTACCAGGAACCTGAAGCACGGTCTTCTGGGAAATGATCTACGGTCAGATTTTTTGCCCAGAGATGAAGCGGATGAAAAGTATGTCTTCTTTCAGGACTATGTGGTGCGACGAAGTAGTGCATCAACCCTTTTGATACAAGGGGTTCTGCCTGAAGAAGATCCACAGCTTACGACACTCTGGACCGTTCTGGGTTGGCAACCGGTCACTCTGGTTACCCCGGTATGGGTTCGATCAGCGGACCTGTTACCAGAATTGGTCACCTCTATAGATAATGCACCAGCCCCACTGAATGCGCTTGCTTTAGAGATTAAAGAATCGTGTTTTCCCATCGAACGAGGCAATGGTCAGGATTATTTGCTCCACTCAAAGCTCACCAACATGGCAGGCACAGGTGTCCTGGATGTGATCCTTCCGGCAGAAGAAGAAATCATTAATAAGACACTGAAAATGCAGGAAAAATGGCGCAAAAAGAAAGTCAAGAATCGGGATTTGAAAAAGTTTAATAAGTGGCTAAATGGATACATTGTAGATGTTTATCAGAATGATTTAGATTTGAGCCTTGAAGAGTAAAACCATGGCAAGCGTTCGTCGACGGAGGTTACTGATCCTGGCTCTGTGTGCAGCTCTTATTTATGTGTTGAATCGAACTCTCATCATCCCCCAAGCGAGTGAGTGGAGTTTTTTTAGTAAGTATCTTGGTGATATCCTCGCTTTGCCCGTTTATATCCCTCTTTCCATGTATCTCGCACTGAAATTAAAATTGATTGAAGCAAATTTTGAACTTCAATTCATACACATTCTTGGAGCAGTTATCATTTTCAGTGTGGTTTTTGAAGGTTTTCTGCCCCTCATTGACACTCACTCCCACGCAGATTTCTGGGATATTCTGGCTTACCTTTTGGGTGGAATAATTCTTTATGGCATCTATAGTAAACCCGGTGAAACAGAAAATAGTAATGTCGAAAATGATGAGCTGAGGTAATCAATATGAGACCCTATATACTTGCAGAGAGCAACTGGAAACAGGTGAGAGAGCAAAAGGTTGACCTTGTGATTTTACCCTGGGGTGCTACTGAAGCACACAATCTACACCTTCCTTATGCCACGGATATTATTGAGTCAGACTATCTGGCAGCGGAGGCAGCCAGGATCGCCTATGATGCAGGTGCAAATATTATGGTACTTCCAACAATACCATTTGGGGTGAATACCGGGCAGAGTGATATTGCTCTCGATATCAACTTAAATCCCAGCACACTCATGGCTATTGTCGGAGATATTCTTGAGACCCTGGACAATCAGGGGATTAGAAAATTTCTCATATTTAACTCACACGGCGGAAATGAGTTCAAACCCATCCTCCGGGAATTGGGTTTACAGTACCCTGATATGTTTCTGGCATTTACCAATTGGTATACAACTCTGGACAAATCAAAATATTTCGATCATGGCGGAGACCATGCGGATGAAATGGAAACATCACTCCTGCTCCACCTGAGACCTGATCTGGTGAGACCATTAGCTGAAGCTGGTCCAGGCATGGAGAAGAAGATCAAGATTAAAAGCATCCAGAAGGGTTGGGCCTGGACCGAAAGGAAATGGTCCTTCGTGACGGAAGACACAGGAATTGGAGACCCTCGCCAGGCAACATCTGAAAAAGGGGCGAAATACTTCAACGATGTGACGCGGAAAATGGCAGATTTGTTTATAGAAATAGCCAGGGCTGACCTGTACAACCTTTACGAATGATGGATCGGATCTGTTTCCAGACATCTGGGATTGGATCATGAAACAAATCTGTTATCATTGATCTTTAATTTGGATGTCTAAAGCTTCGGTTTATTAGCTTTGAAGTGTCGCCTCTCAGGTGGGCAACGACCCATGAAACAGGAAGCGGGGAATAGCATATGAGCTGCCGGCCGGCATTGCTTCCCAGATGACTTTACGGGTTAAAAGGGAACTTCCTCTTCAGCCTCTGCAACAGCTACAGGTGCTTCCTTTTCGGTTCCTTTTTTCCATCCTCCCAACATGGTTAGCTTATCGGCTACAATCTCTGTCATGAAATGTTTCTTTTCTTCCTTGTCATCCCATGAACGAGTTTGAAGTCGACCTTCCACATAAATCAGGGCACCTTTTTTCACATAATTCTCTGTGAATTCAGCCATCTTTCCAAAGATGACAACCCGGTGCCACTCTGTGGTGTCCTGAAAATCTCCTTTCCCATCTTTTCGGGTTTCTGTGGTGGCTACACTGACGGTTGCGATAGCCATTCCCTTTGTTGTGTAGCGTACATCGGCGTCACTGCCGGTACGTCCAACCAATAGCACTTTGTTAACGCTATTGCGCTGCATAATACCCTCCTTTTGTTGGTTTGATTAAGGATATGTTATCTGAATTTACATCCAGATACAAGAAAAAAGTTTGTACTTACCATTCATCGCTAACAGGAGGGTGTTAATTGTTGGACTATATATTCAACTGGAAAAATTATGTGTAGTGAGAGATAGTTAAGTCATCAAGGAAGTCTTGGAAGACTTAACTGTCTCTATTGGGGGCGTTTTCTAAAAGCTGACCACCGTTTGTAACACGAGGTGTCGATATTCATCTTCATCATCAACTGTGTCGGTGAGAAATTCAGTTCGGAACTCAAAGACTTCTGAAACTGAATAAACGATTCCCAGCGTAACACGAGAGGCCTGGTTGTTATTGTTGACTGTAGACCATTGACCATATCTTCCAACAATAATAAGAGGTAAATGCATCATGCCGTCTAGATCCAGGTCGGCTTGGCTATAGAAACCTCTATGGGCAGGGATGTGATTTATATATTCAAAATCACCATCCTGAAAATCCTCCATATACTGGACCTCTGTCCGAGTTGAGAATGGACCCGTTGCAGTCTGGAAGTCACCCCCAAGAACACGAGGGCGTGATCCTGAATTGTTTTCCGAAGTCTGAGCGAAAATAGATGCTCCTATTTCAAGAACATCCAGTATGGGGAAACCAAAACGTCCACCACCTGCAAACCCATCACTGGCACCATTCACCACGAAGGTTGTTATGGTGGTTCCGAGGAATTCTCCATAGAGATTCACACCAAAATCATTCCAGCCATTTACACTTTTCTCATTGAGTAGAGGTGATGTGATTAAGCGACGATCGGGAGCGGCTATATGTTGCCAATCCAAACCAAAGGGAACATCAAATTGTCCCATTACTAACCCGAGACCTCGCTTATCATTTAGTGTCGCCTCAATGAATGCAGCTCCAGCTTCAAAGCCACCTGTGTCTGGATTATATGCAATTGCCCCTTCAAAATTTATAGATGAGGTCACTCCAGCTGAGAGGCCGACTTCAAACTGCCCGTTTTGAAAGCTTGGGTTTGAGTTCTCAACCATTGGCTGAACCAATTGAAAATCTGCAAAACCACTTAACTCAACTTGCGCTGTAGCTATTGAAAAAAGGCTCAGAATTAGTAGGAAGCTCATCATTCGCTTATAAATTTTCATTTGTTCATCCCCTGGTACACCGGTTTATATATACATACGCTATATCACTAAGAATATCGTCTAATCCATATAATTCTTGATTCAATAATATCCGAATTGTCGTCTGACGAATCTTGGTCTTCTGATAAATTATTTTTTTGCTTAGTAAAGGAAGTCAAATTAACGAGATTGTAGTGTGCAAGAGGAGTATTAAAATGAACCTAATCGATCGTTTCATCCTGATGGCAATGGTCATCATCACTGCGATTGCCCTGAGAAAAACTTTGAGCAAGCATAGAAATTCTGAGTCCAGTCATTCTACATACATTTATCACTCCATTGCTTTTGCCACTTTTCTTATCGTGGGCTTGGGTTTAGCCGTGTTTGGATGGGATATTTTAGGTCTTATGGGGAACGGGCTCTCCAATAAGCTGGTGGCAATCATTGCCTCCCTGATCCCCTTCTCCTGGGCAACAGCTTTGGTCTCTAAATATTACCCTCGTTATGAAAAACTCTTTGCTTTCGTCATGTTATCAGGTCTGGCACTCATCTCTGCCAGTCGATTTCTAGAGATGCAGCAATTTGCACGAATCATCTACCCGGTCTTCCATTCAACGGCTGGAGTGACTGTCATATCACTACCCTTGCTAGCGGTTAAAAACCAATTAGCGGGAAAGAATTTTCTATGGGTTTCAATTGGTGGTTTCTTAATAAGTATGGGGGGGATTTCACTGGCATTTCTCAGTGCAGGGAAACAGTTGCTGTTTTTTTCAGAGCCAGTCGTTCTATTAATACTGGCGCCCCTTTTGCTGATCACAAGTGCAAGTTATGCGTGGGGCTTACTCATCGGGGGCGCTGAATAGTCCTGTTAGCGTTATTTGCTTCTAAGCGCTTCTACTCCATACCAGTCCTCTGGTACATCTGAGACAACGAGTTCGGCTGCGCGCTTTAAATAAAAACGGGCTGTTTTATCTTCAGGATTTATGTCAAGAACATGTTTGAACATGAGGATAGCTTCAGCAAAGTCCTTTGAAAAATATGAGGTGAGTCCCTGCTCAAACTCCTCTCGGGTTTGGTTTTTCAGCGCTTTAATTTCAGGTGGATCACCATCAAAAACCTCATAGATAGGTACCACATCCCGTTTGCCCTTGACCTGAATTCTCCCTAGAAAACGATGGTGATATTGTTGAGGGTCAGTCAGCTTTAAAAAGGTAAATTCACTAATCGCTATTTTGCAGCCAAATCTTTTTGTCAGGCTCTCCAGACGGGATGCTAGATTTACGGCATCAGAGATCACCGTAACATCCATTCGGTCCTTGTCACCAATTGTACCCATCATCATGGGACCTGTGTGTAGCCCGATCCCGATATCAAGTTGGTCTTCTCCATCAAGTTCACGCTGGGCATTATAATCTTCCAATTTCTGCATAGTTTTGATGGCGGCCTGAAGCGCATTGTCTGGTTTTGCCGGAAAGAGAGCAAGAATAGCATCACCTATGTACTTGTCTACAAAACCGGAATGCTCTTTGATGGGGGGTGTCACCACGCTAAGATACTTGTTCAGAAATTCAAAGTTTTCCCGAGGTGACATTCGCTCAGAGATTTCGCTGAATGCCCTGATGTCAGAGAAAAACACCGTCATTTCTCCCTGAATCTGATCTCCCAGTTCTACCTTAATAATTGAATCTCGTCCCAGGGCTTTTAGTATTTCCTGGGGTACGAAGCGACTATAGGCGTTGTTGATTTCGAGTAGGTGAAGATGGCTACGAACGCGAGAAACAAGTTCAGCCCGAGAAAATGGTTTGATAATATAGTCATTGGTACCAGCCTGGAACCCTTCCTCCAGACTGGTGACATCCTCATTTGCCGTAATCATTATTATGGGAAGTTCTGTGGAGAGATGTGTCTCCCGAATGCGTTGACAAACCTCATGACCAGAGATATCAGGCATCAATATATCAAGCAGGACCAAAGAGAACTTTTCACCAGAGTGAATCATGTCAAGAGCCTCTTGACCGTTTGAGGCATTTACTAATGTGTAATTCTCACCCGCTAATTGGAAACTGATAAGTTTTTGAGCTTTCTCATCATCATCAATGATCAGGATTTTTGGGTTCTCTTGCATAGCATGTCCATCCTTCATTCACGTGCCATTTAATTATCCCAGAGGCACTATAAAAATTATCGACCAACTTTTTGCTTTATACAGTTTTATGTTTGATAATCTTTCTATAGCAAGTCCAGACCGGCGGAGTCAAGATAAAAGACTCTGAAAAACGAATTGATGGGTATACTTTCTAGCGGGAAATGCGAAACATAAATCCATATTTAAAACATTGTTGTATTAAGGCATCCATCCTGCTATGCCTGAGCTTAGTTACTTCTGTGACTTTCGCCCAGGAAAATTTGGATTCACTTTTTCTGGAGGCTCGAGAATCAGCAACCACTATAGAAACAAGACCGGAAGCCATCAAAATGTGCAAGAGAGCTTTGGCATTAAATCCCGAGTACCATGATTTCAGAATTTTATTGGGGCGCTGTTATAGTTGGGATGGCTTGTATGCGCAGGCGATTCCTGAGTTTGAAGCAGTTATTCATGCCGACAGCAGCTATCAGGATGCAAGGGATGCACTTTTAGATGCTTTGATCTGGTCAAATCAACTGGATAAAGCTCTTGATCTGGCGACGTTGAATATCCTCATTGATTCGACCAACCTGGATGATAGGTATCAAAAAGCACGAATCCTGGAAGACTTAATGCGACAGTCTGAAGCACTCGTAGTGTATGAAGAAATTTTAGCGATTGACCCGGGGCATCAGAAGGCACGAGATGCCATCATTAGGCAGCGTCGTGAAACCTATGATCGCTCTACCAGTGTGCGTTATGTCTATAATCGTTTGGCAGAAACAAAAACGCAATGGCAGTTTATCGTCGTAGAACCCAGTTTGGATCCCTGGAACTTTATCTCTATCGAACATGTTGAGCCTTTGAAAATAGGCCCACTCATTCTAAGGCTTAATTATGCCAGCCGTTTTAAGCAAACAGCAAGTCAGGTAGAGATTGAATCTTACCCTGTGATCAGGAAAGGGACCTATTTGTATGCAGGTGTCGGTCTTTCAAATTCCGACCTGTTCCCAAAATTCAGAATGGGTCTAGAGGTGTTTCAAGCCCTGCCGCAAGCCTTTGAGGCCTCTGTTGGATTCAGGTATTTGGAGGTTCCGGATAAACAGATACCCATCTACGTCGGATCGCTGGGAAAATACTGGCAATCCT
Organism: Fidelibacterota bacterium; assembly: GCA_016844945.1. Lineage (GTDB taxonomy): Bacteria > Fidelibacterota > UBA8477 > UBA8477 > JABMPR01 > JABMPR01. The sequence goes on from JAERTJ010000187.1 coordinate 104,619, forward strand.
ATTGGATGAATCTGAAGACGTACATATCTCCCTCAAACTCAAGCGTATCGAAATCATGGGTGATGTCTCTAAGGAAATACTTGAAAAAATCGCCAAATTATCTGGAGATGTTTGCAGGTACAGGGGTCTCACCTGATACTGATTTGAGCGGGGAAGATGTTAGCTATCTGGGTAGTCGAAGCTTTGGTCTGGCACTGAAGTACCAGGTAAAACCAGAATATGATATAAACTTCGGGCTCAATTTCTCAAATATCGAAACCAGAGCAGATGCATTTCGGGGCGATACCGGGCTGCAGATCTCTGTAACAAAAAATTATTAACAGAGGTAGATGTTAAGAGGTACTACATTGAAACATAAATTTGGATTACTCTTACCTACGATTTGCCTACTGAGCATGGGTGTCGTTCTGAATCAATGTACGGAATCACCTGAACCTGAACCTGAAGACAAGGCTCGGATCATTTTAGAAAATGATCTGACAACTCTGTTAGGGCGAGTGACATACATGAATGAGGTCCTGGAAATTGACACCTCATTACAGTCTACGTCCCTACCAAAACCTGCAGTAGATCCTGTTACCCTGACACTCATTGCTGAAGTTGATCCACCCCTCATTGATGGACAGCCACTCCAGGCTACAGATATTTGTATCATATCCAACAAAGCCTATGTCTCCTACAATATGATCGGAGAACCCTACCAGGGAGCTGTAGATATTATTGACATCAAGGATGAAGATGACCCAGAGCTCATTTCCTCCATGGTGTTTACAGATTCGGATGTAAACGGTTTAACCTTTACAGGGGATGATCTTTATCTGGCACTGGCCACCAATCGCAGCGGTTTTTCTTCCCCTGCTGTTGTCGAAAAGGTCCGTGTTCAAAGCAATCAGCTCACAGAGGACACTGAGACTTTTGATGTCCCAAGCTGGGCAGCTACAGATGTAGAGGTGTCATCAAACCACCTGTTTGTAACTTCAGGGGCAGATGGTGGATTTGTAACCGTGAAAAGACTTACAAACGATGAAGTTGTTTTTAGCTATCCCATTGAGGATGCTAGAGGTGTTGCAACAGATGGCGATGACATTGCAGTCGTGGCTGGAACACCAGCCAGATTGGTAACCTTCGATTATGATTCAGGTGAAATGCTTAATGATTTTTCTCTGGTAGGCGCTAGCATAGAATTTTCAAAATCAACGGTTGAAATACATCGGAGGAAAGCGGTTCTAGCACTGGGTGATGGTGGTACACAGATTATCTGTCTGGAGGGTGGTGATGTTATTGAGGAGATCCCACAGCCTGTAGTGAGTGGTCTGACTGCCTCAGTAACGGTGACCAATGCAGCGTCCACAGATAGCAAAACCCTGTATATGTCAAATGGTGAGGCAGGTGTATATGTCGCCTGGACAGCAGATAAATTTTCTTCGAGAGACTGTGATGTTGATGACTTGCAATTGATTGGTAATTTTCAACTTGATGATCTTGAATCAGTTAATCATGTGAAGGCAAAGGGGGACTATCTCTTTGTTGCAGGAGGGATTGGTGGGTTGAAAATCTTGGAGGTAGAAGAAAGTTAACTCAAAATTTTTAGGTACTTTCTTTCAGTGGAAAATGTTCATGAAAAATAAGGGTAAAGGTTGAGCCCCACCCCTTTTGGCTATCCACCTTGATTTCGACCTCATTCAAATCCAGATATTTTTTTGCTAGGGCAAGTCCCAACCCGATTCCCTGGTATTCCTTCGTAAGCCCTTCACTCTCCTGAGTGAATAGTTGGAATAGACGATCTCTGTAGTCATCTGAAATCCCTATACCTGTATCAGTGAAGGTGACATAGAGTTGCTTCTTAATTCGTTCAAGTTTGATGGAAACCCCACCTTTTTCCGTATACTTGATGCCATTCAGCATAATATTATTTATGGCTTGATAGACCGTGTGTTCATCATACCAGATTTCGTCATCATCTGTGAGTTGAATGTATTCAATCTCCAACTGCTTTTCTGTAGCTTCAGCGCGATGTTTTTCACAGAGCAATTCGATGAGTTGACCCAGATGCAATCGCTTGGGATTTAACTTAAGGGTCCCCGCTTCAAGCTGAGACACATTGATCAAAGCATCAACAGTGCGAAGCAGCCGATCGCTGGCATGGTTGATAAATTTGAAATAGTCTTCTTCTGCTGGCTTCAAATCTTCACCAAGACTTTGCTTAAGTCGACCGGCAAAACCCGTGATAGTTGTCATGGGTGTGCGAATCTCATGGGTAATATTGGAGATGAATTGATCCTTGACCTTATTGGCATTTTGAGCATCAATGAGTGCCTGCTCCAGCCGTTCATCAGATCGTCTGCGTTCAGTAATGTTTCGGCTGATACCGAGAATGGCTGTCACATTTCCAGAAACATCTCTCACAGGGTTGACGGAGGTGCTGATCCATTCAGTTTTATTGGTCATGGGCATGGGGGTTTCCAGCGTCAGGCTTTTGTTGCTGATGAAAGCCTTGTTCAAATATCCCATGATTGTATTGGTGGTATGTGCAGGGAAAATATCGGATACATTTTTACCCTCTACTTCCTCTGTTTTCCGTTTTAAGTACTGTGTGGTTGCTTTGTTTATAGAGAGAATTACTCCTTGAGTATCGACAAGAAAAATCAGGTCTGAGGAGTTTTCCACCAGAGTTCGATACTTCTCCTCATTTTCGATGTGGCTTGCTTCAAGCTGGCGTTGTTCAGAAAGGTCACGGATGTAAATCCGAGCGCCGACGGGGACATCATGTTCATCAAGAACGAATGAACCCTGGCACTCACCGAGGAAGTAACTACCATCCTTTTTTCGCATCTTGAAGTCATATAAATCCTGCTTTTCATAGCGTGAATATGCGGTATGATTCTGATAGCTCTCCAGTCCAAATGATTCGGCTACTCTGATAGAGCGTTCATATTCCGCATCTGTAAAAAATATTTCTCTTAGAGCCAGACCGTTTTCGATATCTTTTTGATCAAAATTAAAAAGAGAGAAGGCAATTCGGTTCATAAATATGATACTACGAGAGGTCAAGTCAACCTCAATTAAGGCACCGGGCAGGAACTCAAAATATTTAAACTCTTCTTTTTTTATAACTGCCAAACCTTTCGGACTCCTCATTCGAGTTTTATGAACCATCACATAAACCAAGGTAATATAGTGAATTGTTAAGGCCGCAGGGTGTCATGCGTCAACTTCCTGGATGCCTTAACATCTACCTGTTTTTCGCATAGTCCCCAATTGAGCAAAAAAGGTAACTCAGGCTTAATGGCTGATCAAGCTGTGTTTCTTGCCTAGATTCTGTCGAAAAAAGTCAGAATTAGGATTAAAATTGAAGCGATAAAGCTAGTCAATAAGACTAAACTCACCCTCGAGGTGATCAACTGAATTAGGACCTACAAAAACCTTGAAAGCCCCTGATTCAGCACGGAAATTCAAATCCTTATCCCAAAACCGTAGATTATCTGATGTGATCGTGAAACTAACTTGGGTTGATGTTCCAGGTTCTAGATAGACCTTCTTAAACCCCTTCAACTCAATAACGGGTCTGGTGACAGATCCAAACAAATCCCTGGTATAAAGTTGAACAACCTCTTCTCCTGAAAAGGCACCTGTATTGGTTAATTTTACTTCTATTTCAATAGAGTCACCTCTATGTAGTTCAGGTTTATCTAATGATAAGTCGCTATATTCAAACGTTGTATAGCTTAAACCATAACCGAAAGGGTACTGTGGGAGGTGGTCCTCATCAATATACTGAGAGGTATATCTTTCACTGGGGTCATAAGCTCGGCCAGTATTTTTGTGGTTGTAGTATAAAGGAATCTGTCCAGCTGCACGAGGGATCGTAACAGGAAGTTTTCCTGAAGGGTTATAGGAGCCGAAAAGGACATCAGCAATGGCAGGTCCAGATTGAACACCCAGGTGCCATGTTTCCAGAACGGCATCACAATTCTCATACATCCATGGCTCAGCAATGGGTCTGCCATTCATAAGAACTACCACCACTGGTTTGCCTGTGGCTTTTAGCATTTGGAGTAGTTCCAGCTGAACACCGGGAAGACCAATATCTGCCCGACTTAAAGCTTCCCCACTCATCAGAGCTTCTTCACCCACTACAGCAATTATGACATCAGCTTTACTGGCCAGTGAGCGAGCTTTTTTAAAGTCACTTTTATCTGAGGAGTTGACATCACATCCATTTGAAGTCAGGATTTTTGTCTGGTCTCCAACCGCCAGTCTTAGGCCTTCGAGAATCGTTGTGACATTTTCCTCTTTTCCCTGAGCAGACCAGGTACCCATTGGGGTTTCCTTGTCATCTACCAGTGGTCCAATGACAGCTATGCGAGAGAGATCTCTCTTCAATGGTAGAGTCTGGTTACGATTTTCAAGCAATACTATGGAGCGTTTTGCGATTGCACGAGCATGTTTGAAATGATCGTTATGCAGAACGAGTTTGGCTTCCCGCTCTGGATCACTATATCGGTAAGGATCCTGGAATAGTCCCAGATCATATTTGATAGCAAGGACTCTGCGGACTGCATCATCGATATGTGTGATAAACTCTGGGTGCTCATCTACCAACGCTTCTAGATATTCTCTATATGTGGTCGAGACCATTTCCATATCACAACCACCCAATAGTGCTAATCGAGCTGCCTCTTTATCAGATGATGCGATTGTATGATCAGTCATCTCCTGGACGGATGCCCAGTCGGAGACTACAAAGCCCTTAAAATTCCACTCTTTTTTGAGGATTTGCCGGACCAGCAGCTCGCTGGCAGTAACCGGAATTCCATTCAGATCATTGAAACCATTCATAAAAGTTGCTACACCTGCATCTGCTGCGGCCTGGAATGGAGGAAGGTAAACTTCGCGGAGTGTTCTTTCAGAGACTTCAGTGGTATTATAATCACGACCGCCCTCAGCAGCTCCATAGGCAGCAAAATGTTTAGCTGTCGCTGCAATCGTGGATAGACTCGCGAGATCTTCACCCTGATATCCTTCCACTCTGGCAACTGCGACTTGTGAGCCCCACCATGGATCTTCGCCAGCTCCTTCCATGATGCGACCCCAGCGTGGATCCCGGGCGATATCAACCATAGGGGCAAAATTCCAATGGAGTCCTGCAGCAGCAGCTTCCAATGCAGTAAGCTCAGCAGAGGTTTTTATAAGCTCCAGATCCCATGAGGCGGCTTCGGCCAATGGGATGGGGAATGTCGTGGCATATCCATGGATCATATCGTATCCAAAAATCAAAGGGATACCAAGTCTGGATTGTTCTACGGCTAATTTCTGGGCACTTCTGGTGCGTTTTGCCCCAAACACATTTAGAAAGGAACCAACCTTGCCATTGGAAGCAAGGTCTACCATATCAGGATCCTTAATCACTGGTCCTGTGGTTTCCCAACTGCCTGTTGCCTGACTCATCTGGCCAATTTTTTCTGTCAGGGTCATCTCATTGAGCAAGGAATCAATAAATGCCCCTTTTGGTGAGAGGTCCTGAGTTTGATCAAGACCGGAACATCCAATGATTAAGCCCAAAGTAATAGTAGCAAGTATGATTCGCATAATTCTCATCCCATCTAAATAAAATTTTTGTCAAATGTGTACCTTACATGATAACAAAATATGTGGAAAAATCCTTAGAAACAGAGGGGTATGGGGGTGTGATCAGGAAGTAAAAAGAGCCTCATTCCGAGACTCTTATTACTTCATTTAACCTGAGAGAGATTGAAGCTTAGAAATCGATATAATCAGTTGGATTAACCCGTTGATTTTTGTGTCGAAGCTCAAAGTGAAGATGAGGACCTGTGGAGTTGCCCGTACTGCCTACATGACCAATGATATCACCCTGTTTTACAGTTTGATTCGGTTTCACTAAAATCCTGTTAAGCTGGGCATAGACACTAGAATACGCTTCATCATGTACCAGCCTGATGGTATTTCCCCAACCCTTTTCAAATTTTGAGGATACAACGACGCCATCTGCTGTTGCCATCACCGGTGTCCCTGTTTTGCCTGCCAGGTCAACGCCACCGTGATTAAGTACCTTTTTTTTGAGGGGATGCATCCGTTCTCCAAAACCTGACGTGACGCGGATGTTTTCAAGGGGAGCAATGAATTGGGACGATATCCCATGGGCTTGTGGAATTGAATTGTTCGGAGCAATCCATGAAATCCCCAGAAGGGGAAGGCTCAGGACCAGGATCAGTGTTGCCGTACGTGCTTGCATAAGATGTGTTCCTTTCAGGGCTAAAATTCTCTTTTTGATTCTGTTCTTGGAAGTTGAAAAGGTTGTGGCAAGATGCTGAGAGGAAGGCATGACGGCAGCGTCGATGAGTGTAGATCCATAATCCTCACGTGAGAGGTACTTGCGTGATACGACCATCTGATCCACTGACATCTCCCGACTCTCGCTTAGATAATATTGGGCGATCCACATCAAAGGATGAAAAAAGAAGAGCGACATGACGGATTGACTGAGGAGAATAAACAAGTCATCCCATCGTTGGATATGACCCAGCTCATGAACGAAAATGGAGTCCAGATGGTGACCTGTTTCCAGAGATTTCTCATGAAGGATAATTCGTGGATTTAAAGATCCGGAGGTGTGTGGGGCGTGTGGGTGGTTGCCAGAAAATAGCTTTACCCTGCGACGAATATGGAACCTCTGTTTCCAGAAATCGAGTTTTTCATGAACTGGTCCTTCAAGGATTGGTGTAAGGGACACCTGGGAGAATCGTCTACGTTTGTAAATTAAATACCCCAGCTTGAAGAGTGTCCCCACAACAGTTAATATGGTGAGGATTGGTATGGCGAGTTCCCATAAGGTTTCAGAACGGTCACTCCGAATATCCAGTTCGTATTTCAGGTTGACTTCTTGAAGGAACGCGACCATCTCAGGTTCGTAAGTGGGGATTAGATTCGGGGAAACAATCATGGGGTTAATGCCATATTCAGCCGGAAGCAAGAGACGCAAAATGAGTATTATCCATAGCCCAAATGTGATTTGGGGTAATTTTCTGTTAAACATTAAGCTGAAGGGGACAATGAAGAGTGCCAGCGGTAGGATGTTTAAAGACTGCACCCATAGATAGTTCAACCAGGTCGATCCAATCATTGTCAGGAGACTCATGCTTTATCATCCTTGAGTAAAGAATGAAGCTCATGAGCTTCGTCCCGGGTCAAGGTTCCTGACTCTGTAAACATGGCTACCACCTCCTGGGGTGAGCGACTTAGAAATCCATCTGCAAAAAAGCGAACCCATTTTACCAGTCCCTGTGCTTTTGAAATAAGGGGGTAGTAGAGAAAGACATTATGTTGATTCTTACGATCCAGGAGACCTTTCTTTGCCATCCGATCCATGGTTGTTTTCGTAGTCGAATACGCCCAATCCTTTGATGAGAGTAGTTGGTCATGAACCTCACGAACGCTTAATTCACCTTTCTCCCAGAGTATTTTCATAATAGGAAGTTCAGATTCAGTTATTTCTTGAGAGATGGTCATATTGATCCTTTCGCTACAGTGTCACGGTGTTGTTACATTGTAACATCTATTAAAAAGAGATGCAAGCTTTTTTCGGGGGAAATTACCTGAGTGTTTGCGATCATCTCAGCCACTGACCAAATTGATGGGGAATCAACCGGTCAGGAGACCCAATGCACCATAGAAGCTCTCTCATACTCATCTTTCTCATGTTCATGACAGGTTCAACTATTGCAGGTCCAGAAGATTGGCGCATTGCGCTTTGTATTTCTGAAGATCCATCACACAAGATGAATGTGTCCTGGCGTACTGAGAAACAACTAGACACTCCTCTGGTGCAACTCGCGTTGAATCTTCCACAGGTCAAATTCTATCAGCAGTCCTGGGATATTCCTGCTCAGACCGAGGAGGTTATCCTGAATGACAGTTCTGTTGTGTATGCTTATTCGGCTGAAATGGCAGAACTGCAGCCTTCAACTGCCTATGCCTATCGAGTGGGGTCGGCGGATGACTGGAGCGAGTGGTTGGTTTTTAAAACAGCTTCAGAGATTGAGGAGCCATTTAATTTTCTTTACTTTGGCGATCCACAAAACGGTATTCGTAGTCATGTTTCAAGAGCTTTCAGAGCTGGTTTTAAGGCGGCTCCTGATGCAGCCTTTATCACCATGGCAGGAGATCTGGTTTCTGTGCCTGAACGAGATTATGAATGGGAAGCTCTATTTCATGCTGCTGACTGGGCATTCCGCCAGACTCCCCTGGCACCTGTGATGGGAAACCATGCCTATTACATCGGTGGAAAGTGGCTGAGACGACACTCAGAACACTGGCAACCCCACTTCAAGCTACCAGAAAACGGATTGGAAAGTTTACCTGAAACCAATTACTTCTTTCATTATCAAGGTTTGCTCTTTGTTGTCCTGAATGGTTCAGAGCAACTCGATGAACAGGCTCAATGGCTAGATGGTGTTCTGAGCCGAGAGAAGAGTTCATGGGTTGTATTGACATTGCATCAGCCACTGTACGCAACAGGTGAGGGGCGGGATGGTGAAAAACGAAGGAAAGCCTTTCTCTCAACTATTGACAAGCACGAAGTTGATCTCGTTTTGCAGGGACATGACCATACTTTTGGTCGCACCTTTCCTCTGAAAGGTAGTAAGCGGGTTAAAGAACATCAGAAGGGGACTGTGTATATTGTTTCAGTTTCCGGGTCAAAGCAGTACAAGTTGGATCCCAAGCTGAACGAACTGTTTGCAGTCTCAGGAAAAAATACCCAGTACTATCATATCGTCCATGTTGAAGGTTCTAGAATGACACTTTCATCCTACTCAGTAGACGATGTTTTGGTGGATGAAATAGTCATCAAACCGTCAAAAATACGGTAAGAATTATCTCCTTTTTTGTAGGAGTTAATGAGCCCTTCATTTACAAACTGACGTAGCTCAGACCTGAGTTACTTCTTAAAAACAAGCAAAAATTCATCGCTCTTTTCCGATGAACGTTTCCGCAAACTTTTTCTCGAATTCTTTTCGTATAACTCTCAATATGAATTAAAAAGTTCAATTATATAAAGCAAATAATATCAATTATTTAAAAAGATTGGTGGTAATTGCATTTATCAGCAGTTGCACAACGAGAGTATTTCTGATTGAGTACCATGAAAACTCCGCCATAAATTGTTTCGGGGGAAAGTCTTTGTTGCAGTATGTAAATATTGTAAACTAACTCGCTAACCAACATAACCCAATTGGGAAAGGGAATAGAAATGAAGAGAACTTGCTTTCTTCTCATGGCACTGACTCTCATTGTGGGATTTGCAACACCTTTGTATGCCAATGTTTATGCTACGAATGTGACTGTAGATGCTACAATGATTACGCCAAGTGCCGAGAGTGACACTGTTGCAATTTCATTCTTGCTGAATGAAGATGCCGACAATGGTGTTGATGTAAAAATTTATAACAGTGCGTCCACGCTTGTTCGCACAATATCGCTAGCTACGGCGGACATGGGAAGTAACACGGTCTATTGGGATGGTAAAGATGATGCCAGCTCAATGCTTCCAGATGGTGACTATACCTTTGAAATCACAGCCATGGATGATGGTCACACTGAATGGACCAAGATCAGTGATCCATTAAAAACGGTGATGTATTCACCCAAGGGTGTTGCCGTAAATCGCAATCCTGACAGTGAATATTTTGGTCGGGTTTATATCTCAAATGGATATGCCGGTACCAGCGCCAACACGGGAGCATTCTATAATGGTAAAGGCGTGTATATGTATGATGCTGTACAAGATACATTCGCTTTTTCAGATGGTGGAATCGCCTGGGCTAGCTCAAGTGAATCTCCTGGCAAAACATCCATAGGTTTTGACGACAAAATCTATGTTACCGAATATGGTAACGACTTGCTCTACGGTTTCAATGGCGACATGACAGGTGCACTGAATGTGTTGGAAGCCGACAACCGCCTGACAGACCAATATATAAGTGCCAATTGGGTACATGGCTCTGGCGCAGACAGAGTAATCTACACAGCAGATATGCATTATCTGACGGGTCGTGGAATCGTCAAATATGATATTGGACTCAATGATGAAATGCCAGCAGGTGATACCGGTACAGAAATTATTGAACGACCAAATAATGGATACTATCAGTCTGATGTAGAAGTAGACAGTGATGGTAATATCTATTTTACACAGTTTAGAGGTGCCCCTGATCAGGCTTATGCCTTAATGAAGTATTCTCCTTATACTGGAACCCTTTTAACTATTGAAGACACACTATGGACGACAGGCATGAGCCTGTATGCTGCCAAGGGTTTAGCACTTGATGAAGCCAGCAATCGCGTGGTTTGGGCCAGTGAATACACAGGAGATGTATTGGTCCATGATGCCATTACAGGCGCAATCATTGATACCGTCGTAACGGGTCAGGGAAGAAACAAGGACCTGGCTTTTGATGCTGCCGGTAATCTCTACACCATAGATAACAATACTGAGTATTGGAATGTATGGTCTGCTCCAGATGGTGCTAACTCCTATACCACACCTGGTAGAGCAGTCATTTCAATTGAAACTCCAGTAGCTGCAAGTGATGTTTTGATCAATGAATTTGATACCAATACCTCCTCACTAGAATATATAGAGTTGTATAACACGACCGATCTAGCTATTGATCTCGCCACAGCTGGTTATTCTCTGGTTTTTTATAATGGTAACGGTGATGCAGAGTATCAGACAACAACACTTACTGGATCCATTCCCGCCAATGGCTTTTTTGTATTGGCTGAGGCTGGTGTAACTGACATCGGCGGCTATACACCAGACCAAAATGCGACCTGGACATCATTTCAGAATGGGGTTGATGCAGTCGCCTTACTCAAAGACACAAATCAGGAAGATGCAATCATTTATGGTTCAGAAGCTGATACGGGGCTTGAGACCTTATTGGGATTACCTGGAATTCTCATCGCTAATGGATCAAGTGGCTCTTCCTCAAGAGTGACAGATGGTCAGGGTGGTGCAGGGTATGCCAATGATGATTGGCACATCACACTTGCACGGACTCCAGGTGCAACAAATGTAGCTCCTCCACCTTCCTTCACTGAATATACTATCCTTGAAATCCAAACACCTGACGCAGGTGGGGATGTCTCACAGTATGAAGGAGAACTTGTTGAAACCAGTGGAATCATCACTGCCATGACAAGCTATTCCTTTTACATGCAAGATGGCACAGCTGACTACTCAGGTATATACGTCTATGTGAGTGGAGACGTCAGTGCTTACGCTGTAGGAGACAGTGTCACTGTACAGGGAACTGTCTCAGAATACAACGGTCTGACACAGATCTCCAGTATTTATGATGTTACTGTGAATGCATCAGGTATGGCTGTTCCTGAACCTATTGTATTGATAACAAATACCCTGTCTGAAGGACATGAAGGTATGTTGGTATCGATTTCAGGTGAATGTACAGCAGTCTCAGTAGATGCCGGTAATGATCGCTGGGCATTCAAGATTGATGATGGTAGCGGAGATGCTCTCGTTGATGATCAGATCTTTTCTGATGCTGAGAATTCAGCGCTTCTTGGCTCAACCTATGATGTTGTTGGTGCCGTAAATTACTACTATGGCGCTTTTACGGTGAATCCAAGGGATCTAACTGATATTACAGAAGTCATCATTGAGAATAGTCTGAACTTGACGTTTGAAGACGATTCTGACAATGCCAACTGGGGTGTCTATGATGGTGCAACTGGATATACAACGGTTGCTCATGATGCCACTGCTGGTGTTGATGGTACAGGTGGAATAGTGTTCGGTGATGGTGGTTATGCATACTACATCAAACGACCTGTCAACGGTACCGTCGGAACGGATTATTTCCTTTCTGTTGATGTAAAAACAGTTGGTTGGGATACACCTGATACATATCCAATCACACTGGCTGTCGAGGGTCTCACTGTGGAAGAAAATGCAGTAAGCATCAATGGCCTGACTGAGTTTACAACCATTACGCTTATGGGTACAATCACAGGCGAAGCGGGTTACATCAAGTTAGAAGGTTCAAACACACTAGCCGCAAATGTCGGTGGAACTATTAGTGTGACACTTGATAACCTGGTCTTCATCGATGAATACATGCCAGTTGATCTGGATGTTGACCTGGCGTTTGAGGATGACACAGATGTTGCCACCTGGGGCGTTTATGATGGCGCCACTGGGTATACAACTGTTGCCCATGATGCCACAGCTGGTGTCGGTGGATCAGGTGCTCTGGTTTTTGGTGATGGTGGATACGCATTCTATATCAAGCGACCCATCGAAGCTACTCCAGGGACTGATTATTCACTGTCTATCGACATTAAGACAGTAGGCTGGGATAGTCCCGATACCTATCCAATCACTCTAGCCATTGAAGGTCTGGGTGCTGAGGAAAACTCAATCAGTATCAATAGTCTGACTGATTTCACAAACATAACCCTAAGTGGTGAAGCGGAAAACGCAGCTGGTTTTATCAAGCTACAGGGTTCCAATACATCTGCTGCTGGTGCCGGTGGAACCATTAGTGTCACTATCGATAACCTGATGTTTGACGATGATCTTGGTCTGGTCGATATCGTTGCACCAGAACTAGTGAGTGCTATGGCACTTTCCAGTACGGTTGTTGAAGTGTTATTCTCAGAGGATATCGATCCTACGACAGGCGCTGTTCTGACCAACTATATGCTTGATCATGATCTAGGAACCCCAACGGCTGCTGTAGTTACTGAAGATATTGTGACACTCACCTTGGGTTCGGCAATGGCCTTTGACTCTACCTATACTTTGATCGTCAACAATGTTGAAGATTTAAGTGCGAACGTCATGCTGGCTGATACTGCCTCCTTTATGTATACTTATGAATTTGTCACCGACTTATTCTTCTCAGAGTATATCGAAGGTAGTTCAAGTAATAAGGCTCTGGAAATCTACAACCCAACAGATGCTGCAATTGATCTCTCCGGTTACACAATTGGTGGAACCAGTAATGAAGCTACCGACTGGGAATACTGGTACACATTTCCTGATTCAGCCCTAAGCATAGATGCCATGTCAACCTACACCATCGTTGATGCCAGTGCTGATCAGGAATTACTAGATCTAGCTGATTGGGTGACCCCCTACCCGGCACCAACCAGTTATAATGGAAATGATGCCCGTGGTCTCTTCAGAATCGTTGGTTTGGATACCATCCTCATCGATGCGTTGGGTGATCATAACAACCCAGGTGAACTGTACTATACAGTAGCAGGTGTCGAAGATGGAATGAAGGACTACACGCTCGTCCGAAAAGCCGCCATAACAATGGGTAATCCTGATTGGATGATGGCTTCAGGTGTTGATGCTGAGAGTTCAGAGTGGGTTATGTTCCCACAGAACACTTTCCGCTTCTTGGGCACACATCCACATGATGATCTGGCGGGTCCCGAGCTGGCAGGTATCGTTGCGGTATCCGAGACACAACTTCAGGTTCGATTTAATGAGCCGGTGGACTCACTGGATGCAAGCGTCCTGACCAATTTTAGTGTCAGTGATGGTATTGGCAACCCAACAGCTGTGAATCTGGTGAATGACTTCACATTCTTGCTAGAGATTCCAGCCATTACTCCAAACATGATGTATTCATTGACTGTCAACGGTATCCATGATTTTAATGGAAATGAGATCATGGCTGGTTCAATGATTGATTTTGTTCTGGATATTCCAGGCTTCCTGCCTATCGATCGTACAATGAATGACTTTGTTGACGGTATTGGCAACTGGGGACACCCAACCTATTCGGGTTCAACCTCAGGTATCCTGACAACCTCCACGTTTGCCTCGTCAGACTCTCTGGCATTTGATGGAACACACTCAGGGGAGATGATTCTCCTTGATGACCCAGCTGTTTCAGGTGGTTGGTTTGTGAGACTGTGGAACATCAACCGGGTTGATAGAATTGATGCCGACTCGAGGATGTTTTTCTATCTCCGTGGTGGAAACGCAGATATGCAGGCTCGTATTGTTGTCAAAGATGATGATGGATATGAAGCCGGTCCATGGCGCGATATCACCCATGCTGAAGACGACTGGCAAGTGGTATCCCTAGATCTGTTGAATGATCCAGTCACAGGTTGGATTACTGGAAACAGTAGCATTAATGCTGCTGGAGGTAGTGTAGCTATCGATTGTATCCAGCTCAGATGTTCCGAAGATGTCAGCACGACACTCTTCTTTGATATGGTTACTGAGCGCTTCAATATTGATCCAGTTGAAGTCACATTTGAAGTGAACATGAACGTACAGGTATTGATGGAAACCTTTGTCCCAGGTACAGACTTTGTGGACATTGCAGGTACCTTCAATGGTTGGGGTGACATATCTATGGTTCTTGATGATCCAGATGCTGATAGTGTCTACACAATGACACTGACAGAGGTTTATCCTGGTGAGTCACTGGAATACAAGTACAGAATCAATGGAAACTGGGATACTTCAGAATTCCCAGGTGGTGGTCCCAACCGACTCTATGTCGTTCCAGATTCCAACAGTACAGTTTACTGCTGGTATAATGATGTGGACGAATATGTAGGTGTGGATGGTCTCGCTATCCCAACAGAATATGCACTTCATGACAACTACCCCAACCCCTTTAACCCCATAACCCATATCAAGTATGATATTCCTGAGAATACCTATGTAAGGCTCTCTATCTATAACACACTTGGTCAGCATGTGGTTGATCTTGTAAATGAAGAACAAGCTCCTGGCTTCTATCAGATGCAATGGAATGGATTGAGTAAAAAGGGTACTCCAGTTGGTAGTGGACTTTATTTCTATAGGCTTACCACACCTGATTTTACAAAATCAGAAAAGATGACCTTCCTGAAATAAATCCAATTCAACTGAGTTGGTTTTATCGGCACCCCGCTTTTTAGCGGGGTGCTTTTTTTATACTTTCATTTTCCTTCATTAGCCTATCCATCGTTTCAACTCGATCTATCCCGATTAGATTAACCGACGGATTGAGCATCGAATTGACGGTACTTGAGGTGTTACAGAGTTCTGTCCGAGACTGAATCCTTGCCTCAATTAAAATTTTAGAATAGGTCCAAACGAATATGATTGATAAAAAGAACATGCCCAACACAAGCAGATCAATGTTTCTCCTGGAAGGAAACATAGGGGCAGGAAAAACAAGCCTGGGCAATCTTCTAAAAGCTTCCAGTCATTTTGAATTTTTGGAAGAACCTGTAGATACCTGGCGTAAAGGGTTTGCCAGCAATCTGTTTGAAATGTTCTACACGGATATGCCACGCTGGTCCTTTACATTCCAGATTATGGCCTTCACAACCCGTGCAAAAACCTGGTCAGAGATTCTTAAAAAAGTCCAGGGGGACAAGGTTGTTTTGGAAAGATCGATCTATACAGACAGAAATGTCTTCGCCAAGAACCTGTATGCAGGTGGTGCAATGAATGATTCAGAGTGGGAGGTGTATCAGCAGCTCTGGGAGTTTCTCTCCTCTAATTACTGCGATGAGCCCCAAAAAATCATCTATCTTCGAACCCCTGCAGAAGTCTGTCTCGAACGTATAAAACAACGTGGGCGAGATGAGGAAAAACAGATGCCCCTGGATTACCTCAAAAGCCTGGAGGACCTACATGATGAGTGGCTGATGGACCATCCTGATGTCATTCTCCTCGATGGTAACCGACGGTGGTCAACCACAGAAATTGAGACCCTCCTTAAGTAGTTCAACTCTGCTTAGGAAGCAATTCCACATTTAGGAAAGTCAAACCCGGGATGATGTCCCGAATAGAGTCATTCCCCTGGGCTCGTTGATTATCTATTGGTGTAATTTTCACTGTCGCAGCTACTTCATGAGATCCGACATACCACATTCTTAGATCGTGAACCACGTTTTCTTTCGACTCGAATTGTTGACGAATCTTATTCTCCATCTCGTTTCCAGCAGCACGGTCAAGAAGGATTTCAGCCGTAGTTGAGAGCAAACCTTTGGACCATTTCAGAATGATAAGCGCACCTACAATTCCCATAAGAGGATCCACTACCTGCCATCCCAGATATTTACCCATGAGTAAAGCACCAATAGCCAGGATTGAGGTCAGAGCATCGGCCAGAACATGAAAATACGCAGAACGCAGATTGTGATCAGCAATCTCATTGCTGTGGGAGTGATCTTTCAGCGAGGTTCCTATCAGGAGTAGTGCAGAGACAACATTTATAAGTAGCCCAACAATCGCAACAACTATTGCCTCACTAAACTGGATGGAAACAGGCTCGATAAATCGTTCAATTGATTCGATAATCATGAATAGAGCGACCACGGCTAGAGCCACGGCACTGGCAAAACCTCCCAGGGTAGTGACTTTTCCCGGTCCAAAGGAGAAACGTTTGTTTCCAATATTGCTTCTGGCGTATCGATACGCAAAAATGCTTATACCAAAGGCTGCAGCATGGGTACCCATATGCCAGCCGTCTGCTAATAGGGCCATAGAGCCGGTCATATAGCCAGCTCCGATTTCGACAAACATCATAATAAATGTTAAGGCGAACACACGCCAGGTTTTGGTCTCATTTGCCATGTGATCGTCGTGGTTAGAGTGTGAGTGTGACACAAATATATCCTTTATTTTATTGCAGTGATGTAGGCGAATTGTCGATTGATTCGACCGATTTTGATATGCTGAAAACCAACATCTTCAAGAAGAGGAATTAACTGCTGTACATTATTCCGGAGTCGTTTTTGACCCCCATGCAAGTGAATCATCAAGCCACTGAAGCGTTGAATGATAGATCCTTTTCCATCAGGCTCCATATCCACGATATAGACAGACCCACCTGTCTTTAGAACGCGATAGAATTCCTTGATACCCTGCCGCTTTAGATCGCCTGGGAGGTGGTGCATCACCAGGCTATTCATGACGACATCAAAAGTCTCATCGGCATGTGACAGGTTTTCAATGACATCTACATCAAAGTTCACTTGCTTGTTTGAGCGTTGGGCCTTCTGACGGGCGACATTGATCATTTTCGATGCGGCATCTGAGCCATAAACCCTTCCTTCATCACCAACCATATCTTCAGCCAGGAGGGCTTGATCCCCAGTACCGCATCCAACATCCAGCAAGATGTCTCCCTTTTTATAAGGAGCTTTGGCAGATATTTCTGTTCTCAGCTGTCGAGCTTTTCCGAATGACAGGATATTAACCAAGGTATCATAAAAGGACGCCCAGGGGATAGTTTGTCCTGAGGTCACTGGGTCCTGGATTGAGGTGTTTTTGTTTGTGTGCATTTCAGGTCTCCTTAATATTCAAACACACAATTCAATACTGAACACTGTGTGCGGAATAATTATATTAATCCCTGCAGGGCATGTCAACAGACAAGCTTTGAGATTTGTTCGGTTATGAACATATCACCAGAATTGTACGGAAAATGAGGAAAATATGAACCATCGAAAGCTTGATCGACGGGTAGCAAGAACCAGGAATCTTCTGCGTCAGGCTCTAGTTTCACTCATGACAGAACAGAGTTATGACTCCATCACAGTGCAGAACATTCTAGATAGGGCAGATGTGGGACGTTCCACTTTTTATTCCCATTATCGTGACAAAGAAGAATTACTTATCAGTGGTATGGACGAGATTCTTCATAGCCTCATCCTTACGCTGGAGCACCCTGATAACTGTGATCATCAGAAAATCTTATCCACTGAGCCCCTCTTCCAGCATGCTCAGGATGAGTTTCAGTTGCATAAAGCCATCATGGGAGGACAGGGAATAAATCTTATGGTGCACAAGATCCAGAAACATCTTGGACAACATGTGGAGGAAGAGTTGGAGAAATGGTTCCATGATGACGTTTCCCCCAATGTCCCGATCTCTTTACTGGGGCATCATGTAGCAAGTGTCTTACTCACCTTGCTCAGATGGTGGTTTGACAATAACAAACCGTACACACCGGGGCAAATGGATAGCATGTTCCAAAAGTTGGTCATGCCCGGTATCATGGAGTTCATGAAATCCAAAACCTAATTGTCCGCTGAAATCTATTAAAGATGGATCTACACCTGATCGTCATCACGAAGGAGTGCAACGACTGTTATGATCTCTCTTTTTGTAACAGACCTTTAGCTTGTGAGCACTTTTGAATCCCTGTGGAATTGTGGAGATTGCTTCTCCCTTCGGGATCGCAAGGACGTTTGTGGACATATTGTTACCCCGCCTTTTAAGGCGGGGGGCAGGGGTATCCATGGAGAATGGACTTTAGTCCAAATGGGTTGGGCTAAAGCCCTGTTATGGGAGAGCCCCAACCCCCGGCCTGAAGGCCGGGGGTAAGTGATAGGTGACTCCAAGAGTAGAACGAGAAATGAATACGATTGTATTAAGACAAAAATTATCTTAAATCTAATCTTGTCATGCCTGAGGTCACGATTATCTTCTTTAATCCATTCGTGGGGATAAAGTCAGTTGATAATAACAGGTTAGGGATCGTATTAAAGCGATCAACCAAGTAGCTTTTCAACCTACAGGAAGATGATGTATAAAAGTTTATCTGTATTGGACAATCCCATTCTGAATCGCTTACCAGATCATTTAAAACAGTTCATCAAACCTCAGGTCTATGAACATTACACTGCCATTGATCAGGCTGTTTGGCGCTATGTCATGCGTCGAATCATGAATTACCTCCCAGGTCTGGCTCATGATTCATTTGTCGATGGTATCCGCAAGACTGGGTTATCAATTGACTCAATTCCAGAAATGAACGAGATGAATGAGGTGCTGGCTGAAATTGGTTGGGCAGTAGTCCCCGTAGATGGTTTTATTCCCCCTGCTGCATTTATGGAGTTTCAGGCTTACAATGTCTTAGTGATTGCTGCTGACATTCGTCAACTCCAACATATTGAATATACACCAGCACCTGACATTATTCACGAAGGCGCTGGTCATGCACCTATTATTGCCAATCCTGAATATGCTGAATACATCCGCCGATTTGGCGAGGTTGGGTCAAAAGCCATCGGAAGTGAAAAAGATTTTCAGCTCTATGAAGCCGTCCGACACCTATCCATTATCAAAGAAGCACCTGGAACTACAACGCATGAGATACAAGAATCAGAGAACAAAATTACTGAACTTCAAAACGATATGGGTGAGCCCAGTGAGCTGGCTCAAATAAGAAATTTACATTGGTGGACCGTGGAATACGGGCTCATCGGACCTGAGGATGACCTTAAAATTTATGGTGCTGGTCTGCTTTCCTCCATTGGAGAGAGCAGCATGTGTCTGAGCAAACACGTAAAAAAAATTCCCTATACACTTCAGGCTGCTCAACAAGATTTTGATATCACCAAACCACAACCCCAACTCTACTATACACCAGACTTTGCTCATCTCAGCCTGGTTTTGGAGGAGTTTGCCAATACAATGTCTCTTCGCAAAGGTGGTCTGGAAGGGCTCCAAAAATTGATTGCCTCGAAAAGTTTGGGGACAGCTGAACTGAGCACGGGTCTCCAAATATCTGGGCATTTTTCGGATGTGCTATCTCACGAAGGAGATCCCATCTATATCAGAACGCATGGACCAACAGCCCTGGCTCTCAGAGATAGAGAATTAGTGGGTCATGGTACCCAATATCATATCCAGGGTTTTGGATCTCCCTTAGGAAAACTAAAGGGGATCAATCTCTCCATTGAGGATATGGGTCCTCGGGACCTTATGGCCTATGACATCTACGAAGGCAAAACAACCCATATTGAGTTTGAAGGTGGAATCACAGTCCAGGGCGAAGTGATTACAGGTAAACGTAACCTCCAGGGTAAGATTGTACTCATCAGTTTCAAGGATTGTACGGTGCGTTTTGGTGAACAGGTTTTGTTTGAACCAGAATGGGGTGTTTATGATATGGCGGTTGGTAATACAGTCATCTCAGCCTTTAGTGGACCTGCTGATAAAACTAGTTTTGATTTGATTACCCACATCCCAGGAGAACAGACTATTCAGCCAGATTATCCAGATTCTTATCTCAGGCTGTGTACGCTTTATGGGCAAATCAGAGAAACTCGAGAAGGAAACAGAGAGGTATCTGATCTCGGGAAAATATTCAATACGCTGATAGAAGAACATCCACAGGACTGGATTCTTGCGTTAGAGATATATGAGTTAAGTATGGAAAACGAATTGCTTCACCAGAGGATTGGAGATTATCTCCAGCTTCAAAGAGAATCCCAGAGTGAGGTAGCACATTTGATAGAGAATGGCATTGAGTTGGTGCAAAAGCAGTTCAATGGATCCGGAACATAAAGGAGTCGAAATGTCAGATAGTTTAGGAATCAGGAGATATGATTATGTTGAGTTCTATGTGGGCTCAGCAAAGATGGTTGCCTATTGGTATGCCAAGGCACTGGGCATGACCATTACCGGATACTCCGGACCTGAGACAGGTTGTCGCGATAGAATGTCCTATTATCTCACACAGAACGATCTCAAGATTGTTGTAAGCTCAGCCCTTCAACCTGACACCTATTATATCACAAGTTTTATCACTCAACACGGAGATGGAGTTAAACGTTGGTCCATAGAAGTAGATGATGTGAAAACTATCTTTGAACACGCAACTGAGAGGGGAGCGATAGCAGTCCAGCGCCCCACAATCTCTGAGAACGAGCATGGGCGTGTCCAGGAAGCTGCCATACGCCTGTTTGATGATACTGAATTGGTCTTTATTAATCGCGATGAGTATAAACACATTTTTAAACCGGGATTTGATAAGCCAGTCCAGGATATTGAAATTGTCACAGAAGACCCAGGCCTGCTGGGCATTGATCATATTGTAGGGAATGTCCGTGAGAACGAAATGGATGTCTGGACTGCGTATTTCAATAAAACGCTGGATTTTGAAACCTTTGTAGATTTCAAGAAAGGGGATATTGGAACCCAGTATTCAGCGCTACTTTCAAAAGTTGTACGTTCTGAACATTCCACCATTAAGAATCCTATCAATGAACCCTATGAAGGTGCCAAAAAATCTCAGATTGAAGAATATCTTGAGCAGTACCACGGATCAGGTATCCAGCATATTGCTATCCAGACTTCAAACATTGTCCATACCATCAGTGCCCTCCGGAAGAATGGGGTAGAGTTTCTCATGGTGCCAGATACCTATTATGAAACACTGAGGAATAGGAATGATATCAACATCAAAGAGAATATTGATGACCTTCAGGCTTTAAAAATTCTCTGTGATAAAGATGAACATGGATATCTTCTCCAGTTATTCACCAAGCCGACCGGGGATCGACCCACCTTCTTTTTTGAATTTATCCAGAGAGAAGGATGTCAGGGTTTTGGGAAGGGAAATTTCCAGGCTCTCTTTGAGGCTATTGAATTGGATCAGGAATTGAGAGGAAATTTAGACCATGAAGCTTGAGTCTATGTCTATCTTATGCCAATCATTAAAAGAGGGTACCAATGCCTTTCTATCATAAGCTGGGAGAACTACCCAGAGTCAAACACACCACCTTTTACAAACCGGATGGAAAATCGTTGTACCGGGAGGAGTTGGTCTCCAGTAAGGGTTTCTCGGGTGCTTATTCAAATGTTTATCACCACTATTTACCTTCAGCTTTAAAGCAAGTAGGTGTAGGTCAGAATTTGGATGATATGACCTGGGAGAATGCGCCCTTCACCTATTTCCATTGTGATACGGATAAGCAAACTTCTGGAGGTGATTTCATCTCTGCACGTGAGCCGTATTTGTCAAACGCCACAACCCTGGTTTCATTGGCAAAGGTCACAGAAGACACGGACACCCTCTACAGGAATGCCTCCCATGCTGAGTTTATTTTTATTCACCATGGAACAGGTGTGTTAAAGAGTCAGTACGGTCTGAATCCCTTTGGAGCCGGCGATCAAATCGTCATCCCCAAGGGAACGATTTATGAACTCAAATTCAAAGGATTTGAGAACAATAAATTCTTAGTGATTGAATCAACCACACCCTTTCAGATCCCAGGGCATTTCAAAAATGAACAGGGTCAATTGACCGAGCATGCACCATACTCCGAACGCGACATTCGTCCTCCAGAATATTGTGCTCCCATCACAGAATCTGGAAATGTCCACGTATTGACAAAAGTCCAGAATCGAGTATTTGAACAGACCATGCCTCATCACCCTTTTGATGCGGTTGGCTGGGATGGATATCTTTACCCTTTCACATTCAACATTAAAGATTATCACCCTAAGGTGGGTCGTATCCACCTGCCACCGCCCGTCCATCTGCTCTACACGACGACTGATCTGGTGATCTGTAATTTTGTACCCAGACCTTTTGATTTTCATGAGGCAGCGATTCCCGCACCGTATTATCACAACAACATTGACAGTGATGAAGTGCTCTACTATCTGGATGGTGATTTTATGTCACGTAAGGGTGTTAAATCTGGCTCTCTGACACTTCATCCAGGTGGGATTCCCCATGGACCTCACCCAGGTAGAACCGAAGCCTCAGTGGGTCAACCCAGAACCGAGGAATATGCCCTGATGATTGATACCTTTCACCCGCTAACACCTACAACAAAAGTGAGGGATACCAGCCATGAAAATTACCCTCAATCCTGGATATGATAGCCTATGATTAAAATACCTCCCTTTGTTCAAAGCCTGGTCCCTTATAAGGCAGGCAAGCCAATCTCAGAGTTAGCGCGGGAAAAGAATTTGAGCCGCATTGTGAAACTCGCATCCGCAGAAAATCCATTGGGACCCAGCCCTAAAGCAGTAAAAGCCATAGAAGAAGCCCTCCAGGACTTGAACCGTTATTCAGATCCAAGTTCCTATGATTTGGTGATGGCTATTGCAAAAAAATATGATGTCCAACCCAATCATATCATCTGTGGACATGGAACAGATTCTCTCCTGGCCTATATCGTGTCCGCATTTACAACGGAGTCGGATGAGATTCTCACCTGTGAGGGGACCTTTATCGGGATCTACACTTCCATCAGCAAAACGGGACGTAAATTGATCCGACTGCCCCTCAAAGATTATGGCTTTGATCTGGATGCAATGGCTGATGCCATCTCCGAAAAAACCAGCATGATTTATCTGGCAAATCCCAATAATCCTACAGGAACAATGTTTGATAGTCAGACTTTCGAGGCCTTCATGGAAAAAGTTCCAGATCATATTATGGTCATCCTGGATGAGGCCTATACGGATTACGCCAACATGCATCCAGATTACCCCAACGGTGTGCGGTATGATTACGAAAACCTGGTGATTACCAGAACCCTATCAAAAGCCCATGGATTGGCAGGTTTACGTCTTGGATTTGCTGTAGGACCCGATCAGGTGATTGAAGCGTTGTATAAGGTAAAACTACCCTTCGAACCGAATCTTCTGGCACAGCAGGCAGGCATTGCCGCTCTCGACGATGATGAGTTTCTGCACAAGACACTTGAGTTAAACCAGGCATCCCTGGCTCGTTTGAGAGCCTGCTTCAAGCGGAACAGGATCGAACAGGTCAAGACCCATACCAATTTCATTTTAATTATCATGCCCAGCTCTGATTTCGCCCGAGCATTTGCAGAGGAATGCAGCAACCGGGGACTCATCGTCCGCCATGTGGATAAGTTTGGCGTGGAAAAGGGAGTCCGAATTAACTCAGGAACCCTGGCTGAGACTGATTTTGCCATTGGGGTCATTGAAGAAGTTTACCATATGCTGATTAGGCAAAAAGGAATAGAAGCTTGAAAATTGTATCATACAAATGGGAAAGTTCCCACAGAGGTGGATTGCTGATTAAGGACAGGGTCTATGATATTCAAAAGGGTGCTTCTGTCATTGGAGCTGAATTGCCAGCTACTGTGCTAGAACTACTCAATCTGGAAGAACAGGGTATGGAGATACTCAAAACCATGGATCAGCGCATAAAACGCGGGTTGGGAGTTGTTCCAGTAAAAGATCCTGAGCTATGTGCACCGGTTCCAAATCCACCCTCTTGCCGCGATGCCTATGCGTTCAGACAACACGTGGCTACAGCACGTCGGAATAGGGGAGTGCCCATGATCCCGGAATTCGATGAGTATCCCATTTTCTATTTCACCAACCACAATGCCATTTATGGTGAAGGTGATGTCGAGGTGGAAGCCGATCACATGCACAAATTGGACTTTGAACTTGAAGTAGCCGTAGTGATTAGCAAGCGTGGGAAAAATATCTCGTCACAGGATGCCGACAGCTATATCGCAGGCTTTACTATTATGAATGATCTGTCAGCACGTCTGCTTCAAATGGAAGAGATGAAGTTGAATCTGGGACCCGCCAAGGGGAAGGATTTTGCCACTACAATTGGTCCCTGGTTGGTCACACCGGATGAATTGGCTGCGCACAAGGTTGAAACAGATTTTGGATTGAGCTATGACCTGGTGATGAAAGCATTCCATAATGACAGGCAAATTTCTCTGGGCAATATGAAAGATATGACCTGGACTTTTGCCGAGATTATTGAGCGTGTTTCTTATGGGACCGAGATCTTTCCAGGAGATGTGATTGGTTCGGGAACAGTGGGCTCAGGATGTTATCTGGAGTTAAACGGAACCGCGGCTCTTGAGGCAAAAGAACGTGGTGATGAGTTTACACCAACATGGTTGCAGGCTGGAGATAGGTTGGAACTGACCATTGATGGTCTCGGGAGCTTGAGTAATCGCATGGTTCACTCCGGTAGCCAGCACTCCATACTGTCTAAGAAGAAATCTGCTCCTGAATGAGTCGAACTAGTATAGGGAAGGGGGGAATTTGGGTATGATCAAGCACACGTTCAGAACTGTGGATCCTCAGCAATCAGAGCTAAAAGAGATTCACAATCTCCTGCTGGGAGGGGTGACCCCTCGACCGATAGCGCTGGTATCCACCATCTCTGAAACTGGCGTTTCCAATCTGGCTCCCTTTTCCTTTTTTAATGCCTTTGGTGCTAATCCACCTTACATCGCGTTTTCACCGGCATATAGTGGTCGCGATGGATCTGCAAAAGATACACTGACAAATGTTCAACAAGTTCCAGAGTGTGTGGTTCATGCAGTATCGCATGACATTTTCCAGCAGATGAGTCTATCATCCACCGCTTTTGAGCCTGATATCGATGAATTTGTAAAGGCCGGGTTTACATCCATTCCTTCAGAACTGGTTCGCCCTATGCGAGTGGCTGAATCTCCCTTCCATATGGAATGCAAGGTTGAGCAAATCATAGAATTGGGGGGAACCAATGGATCCGGGAATCTAGTTTTATGCCGGGTGGTTCAATTCCATGTCTCAGAAACTGTATTCAGAGAAGGGATCATTCATCCTGACCGTATAGATCTCATCGGGCGTAATTCTGCAAATTTTTATACCAAAGCCTCTGGCGATGCCGTTTTTGCCCTGAATAAGACAAGTGGTGTAGGTGTTGGAATTGATGCCCTCCCAGAACATATCAGAAACTCCACAAATCTGAGTGGCAACGATCTGGGAAAACTTGGCCAGCTGAACGAAATACCTGATTCGTCCACCGTTCAGCAATTCATCGATGAACCTGAACTTTCAGACGACCTGGAGTATCACAGTATGCTACAATCTGCTATCAATTTGCTCAAGACAGATCATGAGCATGGGACTTTTCAAATTGAACGAGCTGCAAAGACAGCCCTTGCAGCAAATGATATAGAGTTTGCCATCAAAGCCCTCTTAGCCATCCCACTTATATCCAGTGAGTGAAGGTTGAAGCTCAGATCAGCATGAAATAAAAAGAGACCCTCCTTCAGGAGAGCCTCTTAATTATCTGTCTAAATCCGTGCTCATCTGTGGCTAAAGATAAAACTAATTGTGAGTCATTTAGAAATCATCACCCTCAGCACTATCACCACCATTCTCACCATTACCACGCATCATATCTTTTGAGCGGTAATTGTTGAAATTGTATTTAATGGAAGCAGAAATAATGGGAGCAGCTCGGTCAGAAGCATGAAAAATATAGAGCCCAGGCGCTTCACTTATGGATTCATGATCCCCTGTATCGAGGACATCCCGGATATTGATGCTGGCACTTAACTTATTCTCAATAATGTTTAGACGTGCACCGGCATTTAGAAAAAACATGGCTTCACGTTCGCCCTGGGCTGTAGCTGAGGGACTATTGTACATCGCATTAAGCTGGAGCCGTATCATTTTATTAACGCTAAAATTATTGTTGAACCTTAAACTCCAGTTGTCACTCTCTACATTTTGCTGAAAAGAAACGGGTTGATCATTTATTTCGTAATGATAGATATTTCCCATTAGATTGAAATCCCACCACTCAAATGGCATGACGCGTAGTGAAAGTTCGCTACCCAGAGAAAGAGAATTTCCAACGTTGTCAAAAGTATGCAAAATCACATTCTCATAAGCAGGATAAACTGTTTGAACTCGTTCAACTAGATTGTGTGTCTCTCTAGCATAAAACTCAACTGAAATCATGTTCTTACCAAAATACTGCATATAGCCACCTTCAAATGAATTGATGGATTGCGGAATCAATTCTGGATTTCCTCTACGAACATTGTAGGCATCTGTCCAGGTTTCGAAGGGTTCAAGGAACCATCCTCGAGGTCTACGTATTCTCCTCGAGTAGCTTGTCATGAATTTTTGAGTAGGTGTTATGTTGTAGGAAATATGAAAAGTCGGAAAATAATCCCAGCGATCAATCTCAGATACCAGGTGGCTGCTATCCACGACAGCAATATTTCTAAATGTGTATTCCGCACGAAATCCGCCCTGTACACCAAACTTCCCGAAATTATTTGAGATAGTTCCATATAAGGATTGAATATTTCTTTCATACTCAGTGTCATAGTCATAGGATTGAACTTCGATATAAGTAGTAGTCGTGGAATCCCAGTCCTGAAGTCCGCTATTGTCTGTAGATACACCGTGGCGGAATTTGTATCCAGCTTCTATTTTTCCCTCATTTCCATAGGGCTGCTCATATTTGATTTCTAATCGACTTCGAGTAGTGGGACCATCTTCAGTTGTCCTTCGACCATCGATCTGATTGTCACTGATATCATATTCCTGAGTGTTACTCTCCTCGTCAGATTTGCGGAGACTATAATTTGCATCTATCTCGAGACGATGAAGTGGTGAACCAAACTGATGTTCGTAATTACCCCCTAATCCATAGTAACCTCCACCACGCTCAGAGCTGGCTTCAGTTCTAGAGATAACGGGTGTGCTAAAGACACTGTTGTAGCGGGAATATGCATTGTCACTGGACATGTTGAAGCCCCGTTTACCATAGGAAAATTTTATCCCGAGGACATCAGAATCGCTAATGTTATAGTCAAAACCTGCTCGAAGTCGGTAACCCCCATGCTCGAAGCGGCGTTTGCCAGTTTGTGTGGCATAAAAAATTGCAGATGTATCTGAGGACTGAGTTTGACTGAATGAGGTATCCTGACCTTCGAATGCCCTGGTGTGATAGGCTGCACTTATATAGGCAGTGTATTTATGATTGCGATAGTTGAGTAGAATATCCGCACCTAACTGACCCAACATGCCTGCATTGAGGTTGGCAATACCACTCACACCTTCGAGTTTGTTCTTCTTGGTGATGATATTGATGATGCCCGATACACCATCTGGGTCATAGGCTGCTGAGGGGTTAGTAATGATTTCGATATTGTCAATGGTGCTGGCAGGTATGGTTTGCAGCGCTTCATTAGCCTCTAGAATGGAGGGGCGATTGTCCACCAATACGGTGAAATTGCTACTTCCCCGTAGCTCAACGTTGCCTTCGATGTCAACAGTAACTGAGGGTGCATTTTCAAGGACTTCAACAGCTGTTCCTGAAGAAGACGTGATATCCTGTCCTACGTTGATCACCTTTTTGTCAATTTTGTACTCCATGGTCGTCCGCTCACGTTCGACAACCACTGATTCACCATCCAGACTGGCAGGTTTGATGAGGATTTGACCGAGCATCGCAGCAGGTTCTGCAAACGTAATTGCCAGGCTATCAATCCTGAGCTCTTCATAACCCATAAATTTCACAGTAACGTAATACAAACCTGGTGCAACAGGAGAGATATGAAATCGTCCTCTTTCGTTGGAGATAGTGCCCGTGATAGCTTCGTCAGTATCCTGTTTATGAAGCATGATATTAGCGTATTGAATGGGGGATTTACTCACATCGTCAATGACCTTACCCATAATTCCAGAGCCGGGACGGTTTCCTCCACCCCTTCTGGCACCATGTTGAGGTTGTGCATTTAAATTATAGGTGAACATCAAGAGAAATAGAAGTGAGGTAAATACTTTTTGAGAGCGTGACATGATAAACATTTCCTAACTATTCATAGAGACCAATTCCTGGTCTTCGTGTTATTTACTTTCCGCTACAACATAACTGAGACGTCACTTAATCAAAAAGGTTAGGAAAAAAATGACTTCTGGAAGAAAAAGATTGAATTAGTCACTAAAGAGGGGTTTCTGATGGGCGTGTAGGTAGAATACGCTGGGATGAACCAATTAGCGTTTAATGCTTTTCGGTTTAATTGATATTCAATTCAGCAATGAGCTGGATCAATTCCCTTGCAGTCCAGGGTTTTTGAATGAATCCTGAGACGCCAATATTAGAGTATCGATGTTCATCTTCAATTCCAAGTTGACCCGTAGACATGATGATTGGCAGTTTATTGTCCAGCTTGCGGAGCGCAACAACCAGCTCTTCGCCAGACATACCAGGCATGGTAAGGTCGGTGATGAGTAGATCATACTTATTAGCGTTTTGTTTGTAGATCTCCAGCGCTTGCTGTGCCTGAGAAACAGTTTCCACCTCATGGCCTTTACCGCTAAGAATTTTTTCTGCTGTTTTTAGAATGCTTTCTTCGTCATCAACCAATAATATGGACATGCTGGAGCTTAAAAGAGGTTTTTCATCCTGTCGCTCTGGGCGTTCTTCCATGGAATCGGCAAGTGGCAAAAGAATGCGGAACGTGGTACCTTTCTCTAATTCACTTGAAACAGTTATACTCCCCTGCATCATTTCGACTATACCATGTATGACTGACAAGCCAAGTCCGGTGCCCTCTCCAATGCCTTTTGTTGTATAAAACGGGTCAAAAATCTTATCGCTTACCTTGGCTGTCATCCCATGTCCTGTATCACTGATGCATAGCTCCAGATAACTGGATGATGAAAAGCTATTCGATTCAGATGCTTCGATTTGCTGCAGGCTTATGCTCAGTAATCCCCCTGTTTCTCCCATGGCATGATACGCATTATTGCATAAGTTGATCATGATCTGATGGATTTGTGTACTATCACAGAGAACGGGTCCACAATTCAGGTCGATATCACTTTTTATCTCAATATTGGATGGTAAAGTTGCTCGCTCAAGGTCTACCACATCAAGTACGATATTGTGAATTTCCCTGGGTTGCATATTAATTTTTGTTTTGCGACTAAAGGTGAGGATTTGTTTAACAATATCTCGCGCCCTTGAGCCATCAGCCATTAACTGATTCATACTCTGAAGGAGTGTTTCATCCGTGAGTTGTTCGAGAATTAACTCACCATATAGAAACATGCTCTGGAGAATATTGTTCAATTCATGAGAAATACCCCCGACCATGGTTCCAACAGCTTCAAGTTTTTGTGCTTGATGTAATTGTTTCTGAAGTTGGAGTTGTTCGGCATCAATTTGTTTTCGCTCGGCGATAAAGCGTGCCTGTTGGACATTCTGATACGCTGAATTTGAGAGTTGCTCAGCCAGGGTTGACAAAAATTGAGTAATATTGGCAAATTGTTCCTTGGACATAGCAGGCACTTCATGAAAAGCCTCTGCAGTTAATTCTTCATCTGCTCCAATTTCTCGGGCATAAGCACGCATGTTTTCTTCCGTTTGTGTCTCGTCTCTAACCTGACCAATCAACCAGTTGGCGATGTGTTTGCCATCAACAGTTATACTGGTACCTGCATCCCATAAGCCACCACTCATACACTGTTGAATCGTGGGTCCCTCAGGGTTAAGCGCACCTAGGGCGGCATCAGACTTGTAGCAGTTTGCAAGCCCCTTTTCAGTTTGACGAACGATATCGGAACATAGTCTGCAAAAATTACTTGGCTTGGTAATGGGGGTACCATTGATGTCTGTGATAATTGAGGCGACACCTGTAGCTTCTGCAAACTCATCTTGAAGTCTCTGGATATCCGTGAGATTGAACATTTCATCGAAAGCGATTCCGGTAGGATCTTCCATGGGTTGGGTGAGTGCAATTATTCGTTTTTCCAGTGCCTGCTCTACCCGTTGCCGCATGGTAATATCACGACCGATGGAAATGAAGTACTGCCTCCCGCTCTTATCTGACTTTAGTGAGGTAACGCTATACTCGGTGGGTACTTTACGCCCATCTTTGCAAATTAAATTGAGAACAACGGTATCTGTACCTGTCGAAATTACCTCTTCCATAGCTGAAGATGCTAATTCCAGATCCTCTGGACTATAATAGGCTTCAGGAGCCTTCAATTGAGCGATTTCTTCATCACTATATCCGCTTATCCTGGAAAAAGCCCTGTTCCACCGAATAGCTTTTCCGGAGGCTGGTTCAAAGAGAAAGAAAGTGTCCTGCTGATTGTTCAGGGCAGTTTCTGTGAACTCCTTTTCCGTCCTGAGGGCTTCCTCAGCTTGTTTGTGCTCAGTGATATCTCGCCAGACCGTAT
The DNA here is from genome assembly GCA_016844945.1 of Fidelibacterota bacterium. Taxonomy (GTDB): domain Bacteria; phylum Fidelibacterota; class UBA8477; order UBA8477; family JABMPR01; genus JABMPR01. The sequence goes on from JAERTJ010000187.1 coordinate 135,418, forward strand.
AGATTAATTCATGGATTGGGTCTGAAGAAATAGTTGTCAGCAGGACTTCAACAGTAAATACAGTCCCATCAGATTTCAAATGAGCCCATTCAAATCGATGGCTTCCATGCTCTACAGCAAGGTTCATCATCTCTTCAGCTTTTTCAGCTGAGGGTCTGCCATCTGGTTGAAACTCTGGCGAGAGTTGAGAAGGGTGGGTGGTGAGGAGCTCAGCTTTATTGTTATAGCGGAGCATGTCAATAGTGGCCTGATTACAGTCCATGAAAATTCGATTCTCAAGGATGAGTATGGCATCTTTAGATTTTTCAAAGAGCAGCCGGTATTTTGCTTCACTTTCCTTTAGCGAAGATTCTGTGAGACGTTGTCCAGTCAGGTCTCGGATGTATACTCTGACCGCTTTTGGAAGGCCAGAATCATCCAGGACAATGGCTCCTTGGCACTCACCCAGAAATTCCTCACCTGCTTTATTTGTAAGTTTGAAATCATATAACTTTTGTTCTTCCTGAGGCTGATAAGCCGTACTTTTCCTGTAGCTGTTTCCGGCAAATGATTCTGTTATCTCTACGGCGCGTTTATATTCATCCTCTTCGTGAAAAATGGCCCTGACAGGGATTCCAGCCTCTACATCATTTCGCGAATAACCAAATAGGCTGAATGCCATTTTACTCATATAGGTGATGGTCTGACTGTGTATATCAATCTCAATCAGCGCACCAGGTAGGTAATCGAAACATTTGGAACTAGTATCGCTCATAATGCTTAAAGGTTTCTCATATCATCTCTTGGTTTTCCTGATAGCGTAGGATAGGCGCAAGTTCATTTTTAAAGTAAAATCCTGATGGGTTTTTCCAAATAAGAAATAGTAGCAACTAGTTAAGTGAATATTAGCTGCAGAGAAATGGAGGTTGGCTTGGGGAATGAAGATTATGCATGTGAAAATGATTGATCAGAGGGGTGTTAAAACCAAAAAAGGGCAGAAATTATCCACCCTTTTTGATTCTAAGATCTTTTCATTGCTTCAGCTTTTGCGTCATCTAGAAACTGGATGTGTTTCCGGATATAGCGCATGAAGTAGATGGCTTTGTCTTCAGCCAGGAAAGTCGCATTACCCACCTCAGTACGATTTGATACAGGTACTGGAAATTCGAATCCATTTTCAGTGATATACCAGAGACTTCCCCTGCTATAAAAACTGATTCTTACTTTTTGTCCCCCTTTTACCATGTCTTTCAGGTTCATGTTAACCCCTATCGTGATCAATGTAGTTTGACCTCTTGTTGTGGATCCAGTTGTCCTCATTGACAAACCGGAATAAAAAAACCCCACTGTCTTTAAAGGATCAGCGGGGTTTAAATGCTACAGATGTTATGAACTTTACTATACTTCTAGCTTTGAGTCATACTCCATATATATACTGATCCATGGGCTTGTTTGCCCACGGAATCATAAAATGAAATTTTAATATTTGTGATGCTATTCATCATGCGAACACTATAAGTGAGAAGGAGAGGACTTCAAATAGCTTTTTCATCCGTCTGTATTTCATTAGTGAAGATGAGGCTGATCCCAATTAGAAATATTAGACTGAGGGAGATAGCTGGGAGTACAGCATCTACAGCTGAAACAATTTGGTGACCAATTATCATGGAGAATAACTGGGTCTCCTGCCAGAGCAGAGGGGTTAAGATCCCCACGGCAATTGAACAAAGGGCAGCCAGGGGTGTTGCTTTTTGCCAGAAGAGCGCTGCTAAAAGACTCGGAGTGATAGCGGCTCCGTAGATGGTGTAGGCATACAGGGCTCTTTCAAAAAATCCTGGTGAATTAACGAATCCCTTACTGACAAACCAGGCAATGATTCCAAGACCAATAACCAGTAAGCGGGAGGCAAAAACGATGTGCTTCTCGCTGGCAAGTGGGTTCACATATCTCAAATAAATATCTTTCATGATGGTTGTTGATGGCACTAAAAGATATGAATCTGCTGTGGAAATAATGATCCCGATTATCGTTGCAAAAAAGAGTCCCCCCAACAGTGGAGGGAGTTGTGTTGCGGCAACATAGATAAGAATATGCCTTCCATTGGTAGCATCCGGAACCAGTGAAGCTGAAACCGCAGCGGTTGCGATGATCAAACACTCGATGATTAGGACTGCAAAGATAAGCATAATCGTTGCGGATTTGATCCCTTGTTTCGACTTTGCTGCACTGAATCTCTGGTACATATTGGCATCGCCCAGAATCAGGAGAAACGGCGGTAACATATAATTCAACATCTGTATTTTTGAAAATTGCCCCCAAAACTCAAGCTTTTGGGGAGCTCCTTGTACTGTGAGGGCTTGCTCCATCCCAGCCCATCCACCTGCCTTTATCCAAAGAATGGGGAAGGCGATGACCAGAACAATGGTCATGATAATCCCATTACCTACATCTGTGTAAACCACACTAAGCAAACCAGCCAGAACCGTGTAAAGGACAATGACTATTGCAGCGATGAGGGTTGCAGTTTCCAGGCTTAAATAAAAATTACCGCTCTCACCATTGAAGATGGTATGTAGAACTGCGCCTCCAGCGTTGTACTGATACGACACAATTACCATATAAGCCAAGACCAGTGCAATAATGGTTAAGTTCCGGGGGCCACTGCCGAAACGTTGATAAATTATATCTGGTACCGTAAAACTATCAAGCCCTCGAACTTTGCTTGCGACTCGGGTTAACAGAATGATTCCCATTACTCCGCCCAACGGCAAAACAAGGGCTGCAAATCCAACTTCATACGCCTTACCCGCATTCCCAAGTATGCTACCGGTGCCGATCCAAGTGGCTAACATGGTTCCCACCAGAATCCATGGATTGAGGCTACGACCAGCCAGTGCAAAATCTGACTGCGTTTTTATTTTGAACGCCTTCCAGCCACCAACACCCAATAGCAAGAGGAAATAGAGGATGATAATTGTTGTCATTTGCAG
>JAERTJ010000188.1 GCA_016844945.1 Fidelibacterota bacterium
GGTTAATTTGTTTGCAAATGAGCATACTTGAATTATATTTGCATATTACCGAAAGTGAAAAATTTCAATTCAAGCAAGGTTAATACACTAAAAACACGTCACTAAGGTTATGAAAGAATTTACAATTTCTTGTAATATTCAGCGCTTGCGCGACTCATTTGGTTTCCTGCCAATGGGTTTCGTTGCATTGCTGTTTGTATTACTTTCATATAGTGGCTATAGTCAGCACACGATTACCCTTCCATCTGATGATAACCCCTATGCACTTAAACCTACGCATAGCTATTATATGGAACACCATACGGATTATATCCATCAGCTGGACCCACGAATCGCCATGCAAGAAAATAATGCCAATAATCGTGGTGATGAATTAACCTTCTTTTTGGACACTGCTTATGTGAGTTCAAATACCAATCCAGCCTACCGCTACATTTATGCCTATACTTCAACTGGATACCTTCAAACAACCAAAGTTGAAAAATGGGATGATGGTGAATGGAAGAACTACCTTTACGAGAACTGCACTCACGATGATGATGGTAATAAGCTAACCAAGCTTACCTATGTTTGGTACAACTGGAACTGGTTGAAACTTAACCTGGAGAGTTATACTTACGATGATAATAATAACAGACTGGTTACCTTAGTGAAAATCTGGGAGAACGAGACCTGGGTCAATGTCGATAGAAGTACCTACGTATATAACATCACGAATAATGTGGCCTCACATCTCATGGAAACCTGGAACAACAATAACTGGGTGAATTATTCCAGAGAGATTTATGTATATGATGACACCGACAATATGCTTACCGTCATGGGCGACCTATGGTTAAACAACCAATGGACCAATGATCAACGCTATACATATACATACGATCTTAACGGCAATATGCTTACAGGAATGAGTGAAGTAGTTGTTAATGGGAACTGGCAGTTCGTAGCCAAGGAAACCTATACATATAACACTTCCAACAAAAGAATTGCTTATTTAAGTGAATTGTGGGACGGATCATGGGTTAATTATTTGAATTATGTGTATGCCTATGATGTACTTGACTATTTGGAATCCCTAACTGGTCAGATATTTGAAAATGGTGGCTGGATGAATTTAGAACGTGAGCACTATGCTTACGGAAGTTTTGGAGGACTAGAGTCAAACCTTTTTGAAACCTGGAATCAAAACAATTGGGAGGGGACCTTTCTTGCTCAGTATGATTTTGATGAATACGGTAATGCCGTTAGTGGAAATTATTATACTTGGAATACCACTTCCTGGACACAGGAACAAGACGGAATTTTGCGAATGAATTATGACTTTAGTGTGGAAATGGCCGTCTTTTTTGGTTATTCTGTCAACATCTCCTACGAATCAATACTGGTTGGAGTAGAAGATAAGAACAGCTCATCTCAAGCAGAGGTTTTGTGCTATCCAAATCCTGCAAAGGATTTACTCAATATTGCCATCAACAATTCTAAAGGTAGTATGAATGCACAAATCTACCTTATGGATATACACGGAAAGAAAATACAGACTGTCTTTAATGGACAATTACATATAGGCTCACATAATTATGTATTGGAAACAACAACTGTTGCGCCCGGTGTGTATTTTGTGACCATGGAATCTAATCAATCAACTCAAACAACCAAATTGCTCATTACAAATTAATTATTGTTTAATCCTATTTAGAAAAAACTAAATACTAAATACTAAGCGTTATGAAAAAAATTATTTATTCTTTAAGCACAGCTCTTGTAGCAGTAGTTTTGCTGTTTACAACTGCAAACGTGATGGCACAAACGCCATACGTGAATATTCTACAGCCCACAGCTGGTGGAATAGAAATTAGCATAGGATCAACCTATGTGATCTCATGGGAGGACAATTTTATGTCCACCGTTGATATTGACTATAGTACTGATGGTGGTTCTACTTGGGCCTCAATCATTACTGGTGTTGTTGGTACAACCTATAATTGGAATACAACTGGCCGAACAGCTGGTACAAATTATAAGATCAGAATTAAAAGTTCTGTAAGTGCCAGTTATAATGATGTGAGCACCTCTGCTTTTTCACTGGTGGATGCAGCCGCCGGTTATATCAGCATGGTACAACCAAACGCTGGTGAAACTGTTTTAAACAATGTTCCTTATTTAATCTCATGGACGGATAACCTTCCTTCAGTTGCGGTTAAATTATACAAAGGAACCAGCCCAGCTGTTCTGACTCAGACCATTGCCACTGGGACAACTGGTACTACTTTACAGTGGACCCCAAGTGTTGCCGCTGGTTCAGATTACTGGATTGAGGTTAGCTCCTTCGGAGGAACCACAGGACCTGCCAGTAGTGGTTTATTTACCATCACAGCATCTTCAGGAACATTTGTTGATGTCTTACAGCCTGATGGCGGTGAAAACTGGGAAATCGGCAGCCAACATCTGATTTCATGGTTGGATGATCTTGTTGATGCTGTTGACATCCAGTTATGGCATGGTGGAGGCCAAGTACTTTCTGTCGCTACAGGAGTAACAGGGTCTACCTATTTATGGACAGTACCTGCAGTTACAGCACAAGCTGGCTATACCATTAAAGTGGTAGCTACAGGCGGTAGCGGATTAGTAGGTGAGAGTGCAGCACCATTTACGATTAGTAATTATACCGGAAGTTTCATTGATGTATTATCACCTGATGGTGGTGAGAACTGGGGTGTCGGAACAACACATTTAATTTCTTGGTTAGATGATTATTCTACCACCATGGACCTCTATTTGTATAATGGTACAACTTACACTCAAATTGGTAACGCTGTCGGAGGTTCAACAATGTATTGGACGCTAACAGGTGTGCCTACAGGAACAACTTATCAGGTAGTTATTGTGCCTGACGGAGAGGCAACTACTTTCGCAGGAAGAGGTATTAGTGCTACCACATTCACTGTGAGTAATTCACAAGGAACCTTTGTGGATGTATTACAACCTGATGGTGGTGAGAATTGGGCCAGTTCAAGTACCCAGCTTATCTCCTGGATCGATGACTTGAATGTAGCTGTGGATATTGACCTTTATGAAGGTACACCAGGATCAGGAAGCTTTGCTTGGGAAATTGCCAATGGTGTTGTAGGATCAACCTACCTATGGACCATACCTGATTATACCACATTAGCTCCACAAACTGATTATTATGCAGTAATTTATGCAACCGGTGGTGGTGTAACAGGATACAGTGCTACAAACTTTACTATTGCCTCTTCATCCGGAACTTTCATTACTGTAGTTCAACCAAACGGCGGTGAAGTATGGCAAATGTTTACCGACCATATCATTTCCTGGTATGACGATATCAACGAGCCTGTTGAAATTCGCCTGACCAATGCAACATTGGCATCTGATCAGTTGATTGCAACCGGAGTGGTTAGTTCAACCTATACCTGGAGCATTCCAAATAACGGAAGTATTACTGCCCATGCAGATTATAAAGTAAAGATTTCATCACTGGGTACCGGATCAACCATCTATGATGAAAGTGATGCCGTATTTGAAATTACCCCTTATGTGATGATGTCAGTATATCCTAACCCAGCCAACAATAACACTACCTTAAGTATGGGTAATGCACCAGCTGGTAACTATGTGGTACAGATGTACAATCGTTTCAATAGCCTGGTTATGGAAACTACTGTGAAC
>JAERTJ010000189.1 GCA_016844945.1 Fidelibacterota bacterium
TTCCATAGTAATTCGAATAAAAAAACGAAAAAAAGTAAGTGGTTCCAACTTGGTATCCAATTAAAAAGTAAAACATTGTATCACCTATAGTTGATTGTATGCTCCCAATGGTAGACTTGTTAATTGTTTCGCATGATTCGATGCGCCCTAAGAATCCACAGGGCATAAAAGTAACAAGGAGTTAGATGAGATTTCATCTTCCCGGAGATGTGGCGAGAAACACATAATGACGTTTTGTAGCATGGCTAATTTACCCTAGACTTCCCGTCAACATGGCGAGTAAAGCTATCAGAAAAGAATTCTTTATGGGCTCACCAATCTTCCAGAATCCTTCCAGCTTAAACAGTAATTAATGGGAACATTCGGTAATTTTAGGGATTTGCCTTCCGTTTTATCTGCGCCTGTAACATGTTATGTTACTGATACTTACAAGTTTTTATTGCGCTAATTTGGATTCATATAGACTGAATCCCTCCCTCTCCGCAAACCTGCGCTCCTGTGGGAGCTTCGTTTTGCAGACTTTTCTGTGGTAAACCTTTTCAATTGCCTGCCTCACAATTCTATTGATACTAAAATTGGGTGATAGTGTGGCATCACCGAATCACATTCAAAAGTGCAAGTGAGAATAGGATAAACTAGAGTGATGAGGTAGAGATCAAAGTTGGGTTCCTGACACCATTCATTTGGGCGTTTGCCCATTTGTTTTACCGTCATCGTCAGAAATGGTGGGCAAAATTTTGAACAAGAATCTGTTCTAACTTATGTTGACATCCCCAGCAGCGCAACATTGATGTAAGAGAACATCCACAACACCCATACTACCAAACTGAAGCGATGAAACCGAGTTCGTCGGGTTTCATTATTGCGCACAAGGACAAGTGTAGCTCAGATGGTATGAATCAACATAAAGAAAATACCAGCATATCCTGATACGGAATGAAGGCTAAATGTTTCGATTGTAGAATTGTGGATCATAAGCCCTGTCCCAAAAACATCGAAGACCAACCCAGCCCAGATTAGATTCAGGTGTGATCGATGCAATATTCCAGCGACCCGTTCGCTCCAAGTTGCAATTGTATAAAGGACGAGGCAATTGTGATTAGAATTGCAGGTATTGGCATCTTATTAATCTCCGAGTTTGAAACGGATTATGTTCATGTAACTCAGCAAACCAACATGAGAAAGCCCGGACATCCGGGCTTTCTATTACGTGGTTTCTCGTCTCCTACGATTAGGGGTGGGTTCCATGGCGATTATCATCTCTGAACCCTCGAAAAGACTTCCGAATCGCATCATCAATTTCGTTCTCATGATCCTCATCCAGAGGATTGAGGGAGTTCCCATCAGCATCGTGGAACCAACTATCAACGTCAACAGTAAGCGTTATGTTCACCTCCAGCCCTTCCTCGTCAATGATAAGGGGTGGATCTATTTCAACCCGTTGCTTCGTGCTTCTTCGAGATTTGAAAGCGAAGACAGTTCCTTCATATGTGCCCTTAAAGACAACACAAAATCTCTCATTACCACCGGTGCTTTCCATAAAGTCAGGATCGCCTGGATCTTCGCCATCCTCCGGCTTATGGATGCGAAAGCTGACCTTGTTATATGTCCCTAGTGGTATATCAGCCGCATGAAGCGTATTGACCGATCCATCCAGAGCCAGATTAAGAATCTGAGGTTCTGTTTTAAAATCAAGGGAATCTCCATCATCCTCGCTGTGAAATTGGATAGTCTTGAGGAGGATCTTCACAGAATCCAGCTGAACATCTGAATTACTCGGCTTCAACATAGTACTACTGGCTGGTACTGCAAAACTAAGAGATGTGGTTGAATTCAATTCATCTTCAGTCTGTTAACATCTGAATAGAAAGATTACTGATAGACTTGATATCAATACCAATTTGAGATTGTTCATTCGGCTAATCCCCTTACTTGAGTAGCATCATCCGTTTTGATTGCATCCGCCCACTTGATCGAAGTGTATATATATAGATTCCAGCTGGTAATTGCGCTCCCCGATTGTCACGCGCATCCCATGTGACACTCTGGACGCCGGCTTGACGTACACCTTTATGTAGTGTGGCTAGCAGCGCACCCTGTAGATCATATACGTTTAGTTCTACAAACGCCGGTGATGCCAATTCGTACCGTAAAACAGTTTCTGGGTTAAATGGATTTGGGTAATTATCATATAGTTCGAACCCACGAGGTACTATTGCTACTGGATCTATGCCTACAGGGCTACCTATGTCCGTAAAACTGGTATTGTGACTAAAGCTCTCCAAGGTGTTTCCAGAAACTGAGGCCAGGTCAACTCTCCAGGCGTGATCAGTCGGTGGGGTGTCATAAATTCCGTCTCCATTGTGATCAGCCCAGAAATCGACTTGATAACTCGCTCCATCTTCAAGAGCATGTAGAAACACGAACTCGTAGGCTGCACTACCAATGCTTGATAGGTCTTCGCTGGCCACGACAAGATCGGTTGAGGTGTCCACAATACGGATTTCAAAATATTGACCAACATGGGGAGTCATGTCAGTGAACTGCATGTGGAGTGAGGACATCGCGGCATCTCCGCCAGGTACACTGCTATTGGATCCAGGGTTGGTTACAAAAGAACTGGTTCCAGGGTTAATAGCCCCATTGGTCCAGACACCAAAAGGGTCCTCCAATTCATGGCCATTACTAAAGCCATCACCATCTGCGTCTGCTGCAGCCAAACTAGGGCCCCACACAACGTTACCATCAGATAGGTAGTTATTCTCAATGAGGGTGCCAAAGGCAGTGCGTGGTCCACCAGGCGTCACGTGGCAGGAAGCACATCCGAACTCACTCCCATTGGGTATCTGATTCACTCGATGACTTCTTGCAAACAGAGTCGTAGTGAGTGATAGTAGTGTGACAAGCATTATCATTGTTGAATGTATAACTATTTTCTTCATATCTTCTCCTTGAGTTGGTTTTCCGATATAAATTATCTATGCAATCAATTAACATGATGATATTCATCACATTTATTGATAATTGAAATTGTGGGAGTTCCTCTTTGTCTCAGTTGTTTTAGATAGCGTAGTTAATAAAAGGACCTGACTGGTCATACCTGACCTGACAGGCTGAGAAGGTATCAGGTCTTTGAATGGCTAACACGACAGGTAGACAGGCCAAAAGGTAAGTAGAGTGGACACCAGCCAAGTGCGGATGTCGCAAGGGGTATAAGACCTATAAGCCCCCACCATGATTGGAAATGATATCCCAATGCTAATATTATTACACCCAGTAATACTCTAATCACTCTATCTATGCGTCCGACATTTTGATCCATTTTGTGTTCCTCCTCATTAGTCAGTTAATCAATAATCAGCTAAATAATAGCAGGAACCAGGACACTAAGTCTGTGACAATGTCACATATACTCAACTTTTTTTGATGTTTTTGAGGCCCTTTTGATCTAGAATATGAATAGTACCTCGTTTAAGAAAAATCAGATTCCGATGCTCAAAGTCTTTTAGAACTCTACTAACGACTTCTCGTGCAGAGCCTAACTCAAATGCTATATCTTGATGGGTGCGATTGAGAGGCACATCATTAGTAGAGTTGGCAAGTAAGTATTCAGACAGACGAATATCCAGTCTTTTAAAAGTAACCGAGTCAACCAGCTCAATAATTCTGCCAAGCCGACTTGACATCATCCCAAAAGCGAAACGTCTCCATACTTCATACTTATTTGTCCAATCTGCAAGAATACCAGCTGGAATTCCGATAGCCTGAACCGGTTCTTCCACTACAGCATGTGCTGGGAATTCGTTTTCACTGAGGATACATGAAACTGTGAGAATGCAACTTTCACCCGGGTGAATTCTGTAGAGAGTCACCTCTCTACCATTCTCTCCAACTTTGTAGACTCTGACCAAACCGTCTATAACGAAGGGCAAATGCCCACAAGTGTCACCTTCCCAGCATACATACTCACCTGGTTTTAGCGAAAGCTTGACTCCATATTTTTCAATTTCGTCGATTTGGCTTTTAGATAAGTCGGGTGCAATTGAAAATGCACGGTTAATATCTGACTTGGTCAATGAACTCAATTTGTCACCTCATCTATCAGGACAAGTATATATGTGTGAATAGTATTCGCAATCCGATTCCGATTAGAATAAGACCACCAAAAGCCTCAACACCCTTTCCGAGTAGTTTTCCTGCTACCAATCCAAGTCTTGTTGCTCCAATGGAGAGTATGAGAGTGATTACTCCAATCAGAAGACTTGCCAACCAAATGTTCACATCTAAGAGCGAAAAACTCAAACCCACAGCTAGAGCATCGATGCTGGTGGCTATACTCAGCGTGATTAAAGTCCATCCTCGGGTAGGGTCGGATATGATTTTCTCAGCTGATTTATCAAACCAGGATGCAACCATACGCCCACCTACGACTGCTAATAAAATAAACGCGATCCAGTGATCCCATTTCTCGATGTATGAAACAACGGTTGAACCAAGGAACCACCCAATCAGAGGCATGACTCCTTGAAATAGTCCGAAATGAAAAGCCAGACGAAATACTTGACGGCTCTGGTAGGCATACCCTGAAGCTGCTGCAGTCATTGAGACGGCTGATGCATCCATCGCCAGCCCGATCGCGACTAGTATGATTTCGAGTAAGGTCATGCGACATATTAATATTCCCCTCCGAGATTGGTACGAAATTTCCATTTGAGTCCGAAGCCTATTTCATTGTAACATGTTATAATTTGCCAGTGGCAAACAAAGTTGTTGGAATGGCGTGCGGTTCGTATTAGTATTGAGACACATTCGCATTTAGTTTAAATGCTGAAGATTAGTAACAATTTGGGGGCTTTACTTAGAAAGGAATAAAAAGATTTGAACCAGATTAAACCAAAACTAGTCACCATGTTGCTTGCAGTAACAATACCATTCTCGGGTGGATATTCTCAGACATTTGAAGGCCTTGATGAGATGCTATTTAGTCCAAAAACCACAATAGGTGGCTATGGTGAGATGCACTATAATCAGGTTAAGCAAGAAAACGGTAATAGCACTGGGACCCTGGACTTCCACCGCTTCGTCCTCTTTTACAGTCACGCCTGGACCGAACAGTGGTCATTCAAATCCGAAATTGAGCTGGAGCACAACTTTGTTAAGGATGGTCAGGGAGAACTCGAGCTAGAACAGGCTTTTGTTGATTTTCACCATTCAGATGCCTTTGGTTTTCAGGCTGGTGTGATTTTACCAAGTGTTGGTTTTATCAATGAATACCACGAGCCACCTCTTTTTTTTGGAGTGGAGCGGCCCAATTATTCCAAACATATCATTCCAACTACCTGGTTTGGGAATGGAGCTGCAGTCTATGGTAAACTTCTGGGTGTCGACTATCGCTTCGTTTTAATGGAAGGTCTCGATGGAACAAAGTTCTCAGCCTCAAGTGGGCTACGCAGTGGACGTCAGAAAGGGTATAAAGCAGAAGCGACTCACCCACTATTCAACTTAAAGCTGGAGAGTAGGGCGATAAATGGCATGATCCTCGGAGGGTCTTTCAGCCATATGAAAGCTCCGGACACACTAAACAACATGGCCAGCGTAAACCCTACCACGCTCGCTGAGGTGCACCTGAATCTAAAACGGGGCGGACTGATCGTGCAGGGTGAGTTGGGGCAGATCAATTATGGCGAACCTGAACTTGTGAGTGGAGTGACGTCCGCCCGTGGATATTATTTGGATCTTGGATATGATATTGGATCCTTCCTGAAGATGAAGGGAGAATTTATCCCGTGGATCCGTTTCTCGGATATCAATACTGCTGCAGCTTCAGAGGGTGTTGATGCTTCAATAGAAGCGGATCACCATGATAGTCAATGGATGCTAGGTGTACAATTGAAACCGATCCCCCAAGTTGTTTACAAACTAGATTACGGCAAGCTCACTCCAGAGAATGGAGATGCATCAACATTATTCAATCTTGGTGTAGGGTACATGTTCTAAGGACCTCAGTGAAAAGCCCTATACTTATAACTGCTATACTTAGAGCTGTTCTTCTAGCCCCTCTTGTTCTCTCTGCTGGGGTTGGAGAGGAAACTGAATCTATTCTGCGTCAGGTCTTTCCTGACGCAGATGGTTTAGAATTCACGGCTATTGATTTGGATATCACGGCAAAGAAACAGGCCGAGAATGCAAGTGGACAGGTATTCCAAATGGAGAAAGTGTTCTTGTGGCACATTCGGAATGGAGAGAACGTTGGGGGCTATGCTGTTCTAGACAATGTACTCGGGAAGGTGCAACCGATTACTTATGTCGTGGTTTATGACAGTCAGCTATCTGTTGTGGAGGTGCAGGTCATCCGATATAGAGAACAACATGGTGGAGCTGTTCAAAATTCATCCTGGCTTGATCAATTCGATGGCTTTAACAGCAATTCAGGGTTCTTGTTAGGTGAGCATATTAATGGAGTTACTGGTGCCACACTTTCAGCAAATGCCCTAGCTCGAGGGGTTAAAAGAATGACCGTCTATCTATCACTCACAATTCAACAGGATTAATCTTTGAAGGGCAATCAAATGAAAAGTATCAATAATTTTTCTCTTTCAGCAATCCCCTCACCTATAGGACGCATTCTGATTGCAATGGTCATAACACTTGCACTTGGGGTGTCACTTGGTTTAATGGTGGTCTTCATCACCACAACAGGGCTTCCTTCTGGTATCACAGTTCATTACCAGGGTGACAGTCCCGATGATATCGACTTGATTCCTGATAAATACCCTATGCCTATAAAAGAACTACTCATAACAACACATAATCATATTCTTAGTTTTACCTTCATCTTTGGGTTTCTAGGGCTCTTGATCCAATTAAGCAGCAAGCTAAACTCAAAGCAAAAACAACTCCTGGGCATAGAACCATTTATCTCAATCATACTGACTTTTGGATCCATGTGGGGTATTCGATTCTTGAGCGGATCCTTTGTCTGGCTCATGTTGCTAAGCTCAGCAATCATGTACATTTCTTTCTATATCATGATCACCATCATTCTATGGGAGTTGATGTTTCGTGAGAAAAGTGCCCAGAGTGGACTTTTCAAGCCTTCAACAGGACGATGAGAAGGGATATTTGATCTACTGACAATCTTCAATCCTGTTTGAGGTGGGCAGCGATTGCTACAAAAGCTGCCCCATTTCCCCTGCGCGCTTACTCTAGAGTACTTTCTTCATATCAGAAAACTCACCGCTCACTTCGAGAGTAATGTTCATGACACCAGATGTCCGATTTCTCCAGAACCAACCATGATGACCATCAAAAGAGGCCTCCAGAACTCCTTTATCACTCATCTTTGAACCTTTGGCATAGTTATGATACTTGATGTTCAATGGCTTCGAATCGCCATGAGTATCAAAGTTTGCCTTGCCATTATCTGAGGTCCATACAAAGTTTACCTTTTTACCCTTTTGCATAGCTAGTTTGATCTCTGTCGCTTCATCTGGTTTAAGCGTAAATGTCATCGAGTCTTTTTTGATTTTGTCTTCTGGTTTCTCTATTTCCGTTTTTACTGTTCTCACTTCTTTGGGTTTTACAGCCGAGAGCATTTCAACTTTCCTTGCTTCATCTTTCGCACGTTCAGCAGCTGCATCCTTAGACAGAGAGGTTTTGATCTCTCCCATTTTGGACAGGCCAATCAGTTTACCGATGCCAGTTGGATCTATGCCATACTCAGCCGGGAGGATCGCAGTAATTAGAATTACAAGCGCTATACCAGCTGCGATGATAGTTGATTTGATCAGCTGCGCTTTTGAAGGGAGATCATTATAGCTTGTTTGATTATTATTCATGAGTGTATTCCTTAGATGTTTATGAAGTAAAAAAGCCGGTGAGTTGATAACCAACGAAAATGAATCCTCCAGCCATGAGGAGTACATTGGCATTGTAGGCGTGATCCATAAACTTTGCCGATCTGCGCCAGTAGCCCATAATAATGAGTATGATTGCCAGCCCCATTATCTGTCCCAATTCCACACCGACGTTAAAAGCAATCAGGTTAGGGATAAGTCCCTCAGATGACATTTTGTAGTCAAGGATCTTAGTCGCTAGTCCAAATCCATGAAACAGCCCGAAGATGAGAGTTGCAATTTTGGTATTGGGCTGAATACCAAACCAGGATTGATATGCTCCCATGTTATCGAGAGCTTTGTACACTATAGAAAACCCTATGATGGCGTCTATAATGTATGCATTTACACTGATGTCGAGGAGGACACCAGAAAGTAGAGTGACTGAGTGTCCGAGAGCAAAAAGTGTGACGTAAATGCTCACATCCTTGAGTCTGTACAAAAAGAATATGACCCCAAACAAGAAGAGTAAATGATCATATCCGGTAACCATATGTTTAGCGCCCAGGTAGATAAAGGGTACAATCATAGTACCAGAGCTCTCCGGTATATAGCCCTTATCCCCTTCTGTCACACCATGGGCTAATGCTTCTGGAGTACCTGCAAATAGAAACATTAAGCAAGCAATTACCAGCAGAGTGTGTTTCGGGGTAATTAAATGTTTGAATAAATTGTTCATTAGTAAAACCTCATTAATTGTCCATGAGAAACGGACATTAAAATTGAAAAAGTTCTTTAGGTATAACCGGGAAGATCTGTGAAGTTTATGAAAGGGTTGGAGGACCGCGAATTATAGAAGTGAATACTTTTAGGACACCAGGAATCGGTGGTTCACCAAGCTGGAATCTGGTGATAGGTCTTTGCTTGTTCCGTGTGTCTTGTCCACTCGGGCTAATAAAATCATCATTTGATATGGATGAATTATTAAATTGTTGTCTGAATAATTTCCAATCGGTGTGATTATCAAATGTGTGAGTATGATCTCTGGTATGGGAGGATTCAGGTTCATCGTGAGGATGCCCATCGTTGTCATTAACTTCGACAATCTGGAGTATGTTGATTCCAGATTCAACGTCCTCTGCGGCATGAATGTGATGCACACGCAGAAAAGGAGATAATAACGACACTGTCATTACTAGACGAAGTATTATGGACCATCTAACCTGTGGTTTTAAAAGTATGGGATTCGACTCAAACTTCCAAATCGTGTTCAATTGCTTTTACTTCTATCCCGATATTCGTATGATTGTACTACTTTAAGCATGGCGCAACCTATTAAGTCTCAAAAACATTCCAAGCAAAGCTAGCAGCCAGCCCTTCGGTGCTGATATACCGTATTGAATAATAAATACATACAGGACATGATGGATTCAGCTTGGTTCTTAGCACCTGACACTTTGTGGCTTGTGAAGATCACACTGGAGAATAAGTTCATATGGAGGATGTGAATTGCCCATATTGTGATAGGGCTGACAAGATGAGGACTTATTTCTAATGCAAATCGGGCACCATGATCACACTTTTGGACAGGACAAACGTCGACCAGGTGAATCGCGCACGCTTATAGTTATCGTGATAACTGCCATCACAATGCTGGTAGAAATAGTGGCTGGAATCAAGTATGGTTCCATGGCACTTTTAGCAGACGGGTTACATATGGCATCACATGCTGTAGCGCTAAGTGTTACTGCTTTTGCCTATTCATATGCTCGACGAAATGCCTTTAATGATCGCTTTAGTTTTGGGACAGGAAAAGTCAATGCCCTGGGTGGTTTCACCGGAGCAATACTTCTTGCAATATTCGCTCTCTACATGGGCATTGAAAGTATTGCTCGTTTACTAAACCCGGTGGAGATTGTATTTAACCAGGCTATTCTTGTGGCTGTTTTAGGGCTAATTGTCAATGGCGTTAGCGTATTAATCCTTGGGGTTGAGAATCATGATCATCATCACGAACATCCCCCTCACCATCATGACCATAACTTAAAATCTGCATATCTTCATGTAATGGCTGATGCACTTACCTCAGTATTAGCCATCGTTGCCTTGCTCACTGCCAAATACTTCGGTTCTGTTTGGATGGATCCAATAATGGGAATTGTTGGTGCAGTACTTGTTGCCCGCTGGTCATTTGGACTGTTGAAGTCGACGAGTGCAATTTTATTAGACCATCAAGCTTCGAAGAGCACTTTAAACACGATTAAAGAGAAGGTAGAGGATGATGTTTCAGAGATCACTGATTTGCACGTGTGGTCCATTGGTCCAAACATCTTTGCAGCCCAAATTTTAATTGTTGCTCGCAATCCTGCAACTCTAGGTGAGTACAAATCTAGAATCCCAGAAAACTTGGGTATTGTTCATACGTCTATTGAGATAATTAAACACACTGAGCTCAAATAGGTATCCCCCACTATCAGAATTATCTCCATCCCAGGTAATTCGTCAGGGGGTTGTAGTATCCTATGCTAACCTTCCTAAATCCTTCCAACCAATATGGTGATTAATGGGATTTTTCAGGAATTTATGGGAACTGCATTCCTGTTTTACGCATCTTGTATGATACTATTATAACTAATGTTAAGGGTAGATATCACAGGAGTCAGCAATCTGACTATTGGATTTCCTTCATCTCCGTTCTTCTTCTACGATATCACATATTCGCTTCCGAATTCACTCATCCTTTTGGACGATGCCCGAAACGGAGCGAGCTCAGTTATTGGAGTAAGACGAGTCGAAGTCAATCCTGTTTGATGTAATCCCTGGCTACCAGCATCTCAGCAGTCAGGATAGCACCGCCAGCGGCTCCCCGAACTGTATTGTGTGATAAGGCGACAAAGCGAATGTCAAAGAATACATCCTCCTCGAGTCGTCCAATTGTGACAGCCATTCCTTTGCCATTGTCAACATCCAGTTTTACCTGGGGTCGATCACCCTCAGCCTTTACCTCGATGGCGGGTTGCGGAGCAAAAGGTAAATCCAGTTCCTGTGGTTCTGCTTTAAACTCAGACCAAATCTTAGCAACCTCATCCAGAGATGGCACTTCATCTTCAAAATTGAGATAAACCAGTGCAGTATGCCCATCAATAACCGGTACGCGAGTACAGAGTGCTGACATGATGATGGAATGATCGGGGATGATTTGATCATCTCCCAGCTCACCCAATATTTTTGAGGGTTCTCTCTCAGTCTTTTCCTCTTCTCCAGGTATTAAGGGGTTAACCGTTTCACGCCTGTCCGACTCCGTGAGACCACGATAACCAGCTCCAGAAAGTGCCTGTAAGGTATTCACCAGAATTTCTTTCACCGGGTAACCAGCTTCCCGCAAAGCATGGATTGCCACCAGGTATGATTGCACAGAACAGTTTGGCTTTACTGCTACAAAACCTGTTTCAGGTAGACCATGAGCTTCTTGTTGTGCCTTAATTATCTCAAGGTGATCTGTGTTTATCTCTGGAACAACCATGGGCACATCAGAAGTCCACCTGTTGGCAGAACTATTACTGACGACTGGATACCCCTTTGCTGCATATGCAAATTCAAATTCGCGGGTTGCTTCCTTGTCATCCAGTTCAGTGGCGGAGAAAAATAGCTGAACCCCATCAGGGATACTTTCATAGTCCATCACATTGCGTACTTGGACATCCAGGAGTTCTGCTGGGATATCTATATCCATGAGCCATTTTCCACTGGTCGCTTCCCCATAGGTTTTCCCGGCTGATCGAGAAGAGGCTGCAAGATCCTTGATTTCAAACCAGGGATGATCCACCAACAGCTTTACATAATTCTGACCCACAACGCCTGTGGCTCCCAGTATTCCAACGGCAATCTTTTTCATGCTGTTTTCCTTTCAAACAGTCTTCTGTGTAGAGCTCTAATAGCTTTCTGAACATGCTCATCACTTACAATAAAGGAGATGTTTCGTTTTGATGATCCCTGTGCAATAGCTTCCACATTGATCGATTCTCTTCCTAAAACTTCAAAAATAACGCCTGCAATACCCGGTGTGTTCTGCATCCCCTCACCAACCACGGCAACCAGGGACAATTCGCTTTCGACTTTAATCTTGTCGATATATTTGAGTTCTAGTTCCTTTTCAAACTCGAGTTCAATAGCCTGTACAGCCAACTCGGTCTCATCTGGTTTTAAGGCAAAACAGGTGGAGTGCTCACTAAAAGCCTGCGACACCAGCATGATACTGATACCATTCTTAGCAAGACAAGTAAATAGACGTGCGTTGATACCCTTGACTCCCACCATTCCTGCCCCCTGAAGACGAATCAAGGAAACATGTGAGACCGATGATAGACCGACAGTAATTTCACCATTTAGCACACGATCATGGGATATCCTGGAGCCTGGTGCTGAGGGGTTAAACGTATTTTTAATCGTGATTGGGATATGCTTATATAACGCCGGGATCATGGTTGGTGGGAAAATTACTTTTGCACCGGCATGAGCCAATTCCATGGCTTCCTCATAAGTCAACCGGGTAATGGATAAAGCTTTATCCACAAACTTGGGATTCGCCGTAAGGATACCATCTACATCCGTCCAAATTTCAATTTCCTGGACGCTTAAGGCTGCACCAAAAATACTGGCTGAATAATCTGACCCACTCCGTCCAAGTGTCGAAGTATTTCCATACTCTGTGGAACCAATAAAACCGGTGATTACCTGTACCTTCTTTCGCCCGGTCATATAAGCACGAATTCGGTCATATGATTTTTGATAATGAACAAAAGCATCACCGTAATTCGTATCCGTCAGGATTACTTCACGAGCATCCAGAGACTCTGCGTCAATCTTCAATTTCTTTAAAAATGAAGTCAGAATAAGGACCGAGAATCGCTCTCCAAAGCTGAGTAATTCATCCTTCCACATAAGAAAATCATCTGTGGAGCCCGGACATTCACCCAGGGTTTCGTTTATCAAGCCAGAGAGATCCCCAAAAGCTCTGACCAATTCGAAATCTGCATCAATACCAAGTTGCAGAATGGCATCCTCATGAATGTTGAGAACTATACTGAGGGCATCTTCATAGAGCTGGCCATCTCTTGCCAGTAAACTCAGTTTGATGAGTTTGTCAGTTACACCTCGCATCGCAGAGACAACCACTGAGACCGTATGCCCATCTGCCACAGCATTCTGGATGATTGACCCTACCTGATGGATGCACTCTCCATCAGCAACAGATGTCCCCCCGAACTTTAATATTTTCTTCATTCTCCAGCTTCCAATTGAATGAATTTTTCTCTTAGCAAATATGAGTTAGTAATTTTAAGTGACAAAGTACAATCTAGGAACGAATTGGAATAAAAAAGGCAACCCTGAGGATTGCCTTTTGAATGATAATGTGCTCCAGACCGCTTGCTAGAAAGCCCCGAGCTCAATATTTTCTTTTACCAGTCCTGCCAGTTGATCCATCTTGTCTTCATCATCCTTTGATAATAGTGAAACCAGATTATCAACCTTCTTAGCTGCCTGAAATGTATCCTGGGCAACCAGTAGAAGTGGAACGTTGGTTCCTGAAGCGCTGGCAATGATGTTAGGTGGAGGAAGAATATTGTTGGTCAAAATGATGCCTGCTGCGTGTGTATCCAGAGCTGCCAGAATCATATCACTTCGATCCCCACTGGTAATAACCAGTTTGGACTCTTTGTTGAAACGCTGCATCCGCAATACGGCATCGGCTGACATTGCACCTACAAACACATCTTTGATGGTGTTGTCCAGGCCCTTCTCTCCTGCCAGAACCTTTGCAAAAAACAAATCTGCAAGAAACCGCATAGATGGTTTTGTCAGGTTCTCAGCATAAGGCAGTATTCCTAGAAGTGGCAAACCAAGCGCTTCGAAGTGTTCCATGTAGACGGCTTTAAAGTCCTCAACATCATGGACCTTATTGATAATGACACCAGCCAATTTGACATCACCCAGATCGATGATCTTTTTCAGTGAGTAGGCATCGTCACAGATCTGATCATTGGTACCACTGAGAACGACCAGCAATTCACCATCCAGATAGCGACACAAGGACAATGCATCCAGATGCACAGAGAGTCCTCGTGTGAGTTCCTTGCCACTCTCGATGAGCATGATATCTTTTCCCTGAGAATTCAACTGAGCGATTTCACGAACCTTATCACCTGTTGTATTCTCATCATACATGAATCGAAGTTTGGAGTGATCAAAGCCGATACTCATGGCTTCAGGTGATTCCTCCGTTTTCATGGCAGCTGTGCATACTGCAGCATCAAAATCCCATAAACGTTTTTTTCTATACAGGAGTCGGTCGCCAAAAGGTTTGAGATAACCCATTTTCTGGGAAGAGTTTTTCGCCAATCCTACGATGACGCTTGTTTTTCCTGCATCTTTCCTAAGTGATGTTACAATTATATTTTTCATGATGGTGAATCCTCTTTATCATCAGATAATAATACACGTATATCAACAGCCCGAGCTCCTGTACCCTGCTCGTAGACTACCATTGGGTTGATCTCAATATCAGTAATTCTTGGAACAAGGCTGATGAGAACGGCAACCTTTTCCAGAGCGGAGATAATACTTTCAATATCTTTTCTGGCTTCGCCTCTTACCCCGAGAAGCAGTGGATATGAACGAATTTCCTTAATCATGGATCGGATCTCATTTTGTGAAAGTGGAACAGCCCTGAAAGCTACATCCTTCATAACCTCGACATAAATTCCACCTAGCCCAAACATGAGGGTTGTACCAAAATTGGCATCTCGTCTGGCACCTAAAATGACTTCAGTACCAGCAGTAATTTGCTCAACAACCTCAATCCCGTCAATAACGGCATCAGGGACATTGGATTTGCAGGAATGGATGATGGTCTGATAGCCATCAATAACTTCTTCCTGATTATCCAGATCCAGTAGCACACCACCAGCATCACTCTTGTGGAGAATGTCTCGTGAGACCACTTTCATTACCACGGGATAGCCAATATCATCAGCCAGAGCCACAGCGCTTTCAACGGATTGAACCACACCCCCCCTAGGTCCTGTCAGTTGAGCAGCATTTAGCAAACCTTGCCCCTCTTCTGCCAGTAGGAAAGTACGATCATCACCCAACGCCTGGTCAATAATTTTGTTGATGGCATCTGTATCGATGTCAGCCGTTACATATTCAGTGGGTGTTGCGTTTTGAATCTTGCGAATGGTTTGAACAGCACCCATACAGGAAACGCCATCGTACACATCTCTATAGACAGGTACATTCTTTTTATGTAGCGCAGTAATGGCTGATTCAGTCAGTTCCCCACCAAAGACAGAGAAAGTAATTGGTTTACCAGCGGCATGATATTGACCATACATCTCATCAATCATCTCTGTCAATTCCTGGGAGTTCATCATGGCCGTTTCACAATACAGGGCCATAACACAATGAATGGAATCATCAACCAGAGCTTCTTTGAGTGCTTTTACATAATCTGCCTTTGAGGCTTCACCCGTGATATCTACCGGATTCTTTGTGGAGCCAAAGCCATGAGCTACACTCTCAAATGTTTCACGTAACTTTTCCTGGTCATCATATAACTTGATATCATATTTTTCACAGGCATCTGTTGCCATAACGCCGACACCACCACCATTGGTGATAATGATACCGTTGGGACCCTGTGGTACAGAGGTATGTGACAGAAACTTACTCCACTCAAGTGCTTCCTGAATGCTTTCAGCTCTCAACACACCGCACTGTTTCATGATGGCATCAAATACTTTATCGGATCCTGCCAATGAACCGGTGTGACTGGCGGCTGCAACCGCCCCTCGTTTTGAACGACCGGATTTGATGACAATGACGGGTTTCGCCTTGGTAGCTCGTTTTAATACTTCAACAAGTCTTTCACCTTCCTGAATGCCCTCAACATACATAAGTATGATTTTTGTTTCTTCTTGCTCAATCAGGTATTCCAGAAGGTCAGCTTCATTAATATCAGTTTTATTCCCGACTGAAATAATAGAGGATAGACCAATATTCTGAACGGCAGTTTTACCGATCATGGCAATGCCAAGTGCACCACTCTGGGTGATGATGGCTACATTGCCCTTGTTGATATCCCGGGGACCAAAAGTTGCATTCAGATTTACTTTGGATGAGTAATGTCCAAAAATATTTGGACCGAGGACTCGCATATTGTGAGCTTTAGCGTAATTCAGGACTCGCTGCTCCTCTTCAAGATTTCCAATTTCAGAAAATCCAGAAGAGATAATAGCCAACATCTTCACATTTTTCTTAGAACAACTAACAACTGCATCATAGACAAAACGAGCAGGGATAGCTATCACCGCAACGTCAACATCTCCCTCAACATCTTCGATACTTTTTAAGATGTCATAACCAAGGGCTTGGCCGCCTTTGGGATTCACAGGATAAATCTTTCCTGTGTACCCAGTGTACAGCATGTTCTCCATCACCTTATAACCGATTTTTCCAGGTTCCTGGCTCACACCAATCACCGCTACGGAATCAGGTTCAAACAAATACTTTATATCAGGTTTATTCACTTTTTCTTTTTCTCCAGAAAAGTCATTTTCATCTCATACATCCCATCGGAAATATGTTTTTGCACATCAAAACCCATGCTCTCAAATAAGCGCATCATGCGTGCATTACTAATTAATACGTCTGCAGTAAAACCTAGCAGACCTTGTTGTTTGGCCAGGAGTGTGAGGTATTTGAGCAGTTCGCGCCCTAATCCCAGTTCCTGGTGATCATCTCTGATCACAAAAGCCACATCAGCTGTGTGCGTCGCCCCGATCACAGCATATTGTCCCACACCAACCAGCTGCTCAGTATCACCTTCCTGAGAGAATGCCAGAAGAATGATTTCACTGGTGTAGTCAATAACCACAAAATCCTGTAATCTTTCGTGGGGCATATCCTTGCGTTCGGAAACAAAACGACGCTGTAGACTGGTGTCTGAAAGGGAATAAAAGAAGTCTTTCAGTAGTGGCTCATCACTAATCTTGACCGGTCGGATAAAGACTTCCAATCCACTACTGGTGGTACGGTATGTTTCCAACTTCTCAGGATATTCTCCTGCTTTCCCCGCAATAAACGCCTGATCCTGGTATATAAGATTGCGTTTCTTGGCTTTACGGATGAGCTCAGCTCTGAATTTAGGATGGGCGATACCGATCAATTCCATTGCTCGTTCACGGATATTTTTGCCATGGAGATAAGCGATCCCGTATTCAGTTACCACATAATGGATATCACCCCGATTCAAGGTGACACCTGCCCCGGCTTTCAGGAAGGGGGTAATCCTTGAAATCTCACCATGTTCTGCAGTAGCTGGAATAGTAAGAATTGTCTTTCCACCAGGAGCAAGGATGGCTCCACGCATGAAATCAGCCTGACCCCCAATACCACTGTAGAATATCTTACCCAGGGATTCAGCTGTTGCCTGCCCCGTCAAATCAATTTCAAGGGCTGAATTGATGGCAGTCATATTTTCATGCTTGGCAATCACTCTGGGATCGTTGGTATAGTCCACAGTTTTGAATTCGATAAAGGGATTGTCATGCAGGTAATCATAAGTTTCTGCCTTCCCCATACTAAAAGTAGCGATTGTTTTGCCACGATTAACAGACTTCTGAGAATTATCAACCACACCTAATTGCATTAATTCTGCCAGTCCATCTCCCAGCAACTCAGTATGGACACCCAGGTGTTTCTTATCTTTCAGGTTTGTCAGAATGGCATTGGGTAGACATCCATATCCAACCTGGATAGTGTTTCCATCCTCAATGAGTGTGGCCACGTACTTACCAATCTTGTCGGCGACCTCATTGTCAAGATCATCCTCATATTCAAGCAGCGCTTCCTCATGATGAATCACATAGTCTACATCGGAGATATGAATAAATCCATCTCCATGGATACGTGGCATGCGGGGATTGACTTGAACAATTATTGTCTGGGCTTTTTCAGTGGCAGCCTTCACGATATCCACACTTACCCCCAGACTCATATACCCGTGCTGATCAGGACAGGATGCTTGAATCAAGGCAACATCAACCGCAACGTGTCCAGTTCTAAACAAACTGGGAATCTCAGATAGAAAAATCGGTGTGTAATCTGCGAGACCAGAGTTTACGGCAGATCGTGTACTGTTTCCAATAAAGAAAGAGTTGTGGCGGAAGTTATGCTTGAATTTTTCATCGGCGTAGGGAGCGAGACCCAGTGACCAGACTTGCAGCACTTCAGCATCAAAAACAGCTTTAGGCTTGCTTTCAATGTACTCAGCCATGGATTTAAGTAAAAATTGAGGTTCTCCACAGGCGGTGTGGACGAATATTCGATCACCACGATGAATAGAAGTCATGGCTGTTTGAACAGGGACAAACTTTTCAGAATATCGCTCTTTTAAGGCATTTAGAGCTCTGGTTTCTTTTTCTCTGTCTATCATCCAACTAACCCACTTTCAAGTGCTTCATCTCCAAATTGAGAAGTGCAAATAAAGTGCCTCATGTGAGGAATAGCAAAAGATAATTTACGAAAATAGTTAGATTTACTGGATATTTATTACGAGATGATAATTTTGATGATTATTGAAGAAAAACAGTACCGTGAGTTAAGCAAATCGTTCTAATATTTCCGGCATGGATGTTTCACAACACTTGAACCCTTCCTGAATTGCACGCTCAGCATGATCAAAATCAAAGAAACTCATATCCCCTAACCTTGGTCTCAGAAGAATATCAGGTGCGTGTGTCAGAAGATTCATTTCCTCAATTTTTTTCTGCATAATGTTCAAAGATGATCCCAAAACTTCGAATATGTGGGGTGATGGCTCTTCGCGGCTAAACCACTGGTCAATTTTAGTACTTACAGTTTTCCCGGTGGAACCATATTTTTCAATCCAGGAAGTGATGACCTCTAATCGCTTTTTTTCCATACGGGCGGCGCCCTTTTCCCACTTGTCACCCTTGGGTATGTGTTTCTCTTTGGTGATACGTTGAGAATTGATATCCACCGCAATAACAAAGTCAGCACCATGCTCACGACATACATCAACAGGCAAGGGGTTCACCACACCACCATCCACCAACCAGCGGTCGTTAATCAGTTTGGGCGTTAGCAGACCCGGAACTGCCATACTGGCTCGAAGTGCCTCTGTGACGCTACCTTCTGATAATGTGACCTGTTCACCCGTGATCATATCGGTTGCAACCATGTAAACGGGTATGTTGAGGTCCTCAAATTGCTCAACACTGGTAAACAGTTCGATTAACTCTGCTACTTTCTTACCCTCAATAAAACCTGATCTGGGGAAGGCGATATCCAGATAGGAAAGCACACTTTTCCAATCCATGTCCAGGGCAAAACGCTTTACCTGATCTAATCCCCCACCTGCATATGAAGCAGCGATAAATGATCCTGCACTGGCACCTGCAAGCACACTCACTTCAATATTGTGCTGCTCCAGAGCCTCGATGACTCCAATATGAGCCCATCCTCTTGAGGCACCACTCCCAAGAACCAGCCCGACCTTCTTTACAGACATTATCCCTGCTCTCCCGGCATGCTTTGTTTTCGAATTTGATCTAGTGCTCCAGCTCTGACCCGGACCTCCACCATGAGGTGATCTTCTTCATAATCAACATTCAGTACTTCAGCACTGCGGTGTAGGTACGCCAGAAATTTTTGTTGTGAGTGCTCCAGCCTAAGGGTTTCGACCACATAATCACTCTGGCGAATTTCAATAATTTTCTCTTCTAGCTGATGAATATTCACCTGCCTGAGGGCGGAAACGGGGACAGCACCTTCATAGTCCATAAGGGCACCGGAAAGCACCTCTTGGTTCTTAACCAGATCAATCTTATTAAATACAACCAGCGTCTGACTTTCAGCCACACCAAGATCCATAAGCACTTCGTTCACAGTCCTGAGGTGTTTTTCATATTGATGATCACTTAGATCAATCACAATAAGAATCAGATCGGCTAACCTGACTTCCTGAAGAGTGCTCTTAAAGGATGCAACCAGGTGGTGAGGGAGTTTATGAATAAACCCAACCGTATCACTCAGGAGTACATCATGGTCAAGGATTGTTACTTTCCTGACCGTTGTATCCAGTGTGGCAAATAGTTTATCCTCAACCAGGACCCCGGCATCCGAGAAGAGATTCATCAGGGATGATTTGCCTGCATTGGTGTATCCCACAAGAGCGACCTTAAACATATCATCGCGCTGTTTCCGACGAGTGTCTCTTTGAGTCTCTATCTTTTTTAGCTCAACTTTTAGCATTGAAATTCGATTCCGAACCAGGCGACGATCGATCTCAATCTGGGTCTCACCCATTCCACCTCGTGTCGAGGTAGCGCCTCTTTGACGCTCCAGGTGCGTCCATGCGCGGGTAAGACGTGGCAGCAGATATTGCAGCTGTGCAAGTTCAACCTGTGTTTTAGACTCTTTGCTACTGGCGTGACGTACAAAGATATCTAGGATCAAAGTACTGCGATCCGTTATGCGCGTCTTATCAAACATTTCCTGCAAGTTTTTAGTCTGTGCAGGAGATAATTCATCATCAAAAATGATCAAAGAAACTTTAAGCATCTTCGCCATGGAGAGAACTTCTTCAGCCTTACCTTTACCTACGTAGAGGGCCGCATGAAGTTGTGTGCGTTTCTGAACAACTTCACCACAGACCTCAATGCCTGCAGTGCTTGCTAACAATGCCAGTTCTGACAAGTTATACTCCACATCAGCAACAGACTGTGATCCGTGAACAACGCCCACAAGTAAGGCTTTTTCTTTTTCCAAAGTGGTGTCAAACATTTTGCCGCCATGTTGATTTGATTCTGGATAGATAGCTCTCTATCGCCCAGAGTATAAGTAGTAGGATCAACAGTATGGACCAAAGAGCCAGTCCCGATCGTTGCTTTAACACCTCATGCTGGATAACATCTTTATTTTCATTCACAAAAATGCCTGTGTCCTGGACATTGTATAATCTGCTATGGGCCCGAGCTTCATGAGAGGAAACATTAACTGCCATGGGTTGATACATTTTACGTCCACGCGCCAATTGATAGATACCAGGTAAATTTGTTTGCGAATAACGAATGACAAAATTTGTATCCGGTGTCATGTACTCCATTGAACCATCAGGTCTTTGCACACTGTAGGGCAGGTTCTGGCTTTCCTCTACTGGAGGGTAGAAAAGTAAGGTATCTCCCACCTCATGATTATAGAGGTCCGTCTGTGCTTTCAATTCCTGAGATTGACAGAGCTGAAGCATGAGCGTAGGGAATATGCCCAACAGAGGCAGGTTACTTGCAGTCAATTCAAAATCAGTATTAAACCAGATGATTCGACCATTCTGGAGGTAATTCACACCAAGAAAGGGTTGCTCATCCAGATATCTTATCCAAGTCACATCAAGCTCATCTCCAAAGGTGTTATATCTTTTAAAAACCTGAAGGCGGTTCTGTGAAATTGCAGCATTTAGCGGAGAAGTGCTTACCATCCTATTCTTACTGCTGGCCATAAAAAGACCCAATGGGAAAGGACTGTTCTCCTGCTGAAGAGAATTCTTGAAATTTAATAATTGTCCCATATTCTCACCACCATCACCAAACAAAATAAGCTGTCCACCACCACGGGTGAACGTAGCCAGACGATTCCAATTGTAGAGCACGAGTTGACTCGCATCATCCACAATCACCGTGCCACCATTGCTCAGGTTTAGATTATCGATTTCATTATAATCTAGAAGGCGAATGTCAAGATTGAGTGCTCTCTCCTCAACGGCTATTTCAATGAGTCTCCAGAAGTCAGGATTCTTTGCAGATCGTAAAATCTGAACAGGAATGGCTCCTCCGGCCGGGAGTACAAAATGCCGCTTATTATTATAGCTATTTTCATCAGATATAAGTGCCAATTGACCGCTTTGATAGCCCTCTTCTTCAACACGACCATTCATCTTGATTTCAGGATTTCCCGGTTCAATCGTTGATTGATTCTGCCGTCTTTCATTCACCAGTAGTTCAATGGCTGTTGCATCAAGATTATCTGGATAAAAATCTATTGCCGCCCTGAGTTCATAAGTCTCGCCTAACCGGATTCCCTGAGACGGTAGACCCAAATCTGAAATACCATTGTCCTGGGTGATGGGTTGACTTAACAGATATTGATTCCAGCCTTCAAATTCTCCTAAAGCTTCTCGAGCATCCTGGCCATCTCCAATCCAGAGAATAGATTTTAGGGAATACTGTTCCATATCCAATTGCTCTGCGAGAGCCTGGTTGAGATCCAGTGAGTATATTCCTGAATACTGCGGCTCAACAGCTTTTAGAGATTCAACCAGTTGCATATCAGTGATTCCACAATACTTCACCGTAAAGCCTCTAGCTTTCAGGTCTGAACTAAATTTTTCCAGCCATTTGCCCTCAAGTGCTCTAATGTTTTCACGGTTTGACGCAGTATTATCGAGCGCAATTACCAGTAGATCCACTCCGCCTGATTGTAATCCAAAACTACTCCTCAAGTTCAAAATGGGTCTGGCAAAAGCCAAAATGATCAGGAGTATCATGAGTGTCCTGATGATGAGTAGAATAAGTTGCTTTACGTTGAATTTTTTCAGAGCATCCTGTTCCAGCATCTTCAAAAACTTCAAAGAGGGAAAATCAATCATTTTGCTCTTTCTTTTAGCCAATAAATGGATAATGATTGGCACTGAGATCAAAGGAAGGAACCAGAGAAAGAGCGGATTAAGAAAGGTCATAGATTGAATCCAGAGTGGATTAAATGAAGCTAGCCAGCATTAAGAGGGTCCCGGATAAAATGGGGATGAGAAAATTATCATCCAGGTTCATGGGGAATGCTTCAGCTATAGTCACAAGGGCGGCTATAAGGATGTTTAAAACTAACTGATGTGGAAAAAACACACTCAGAATGATCATGCTGACAATAAAGAATCCCAGACTGCCCTCCATGGATTTCGCCAGGAATTTGTGCTTTCCAAAAGGAATACCAATCAGGGCTGCAAATGTATCTGCAATCGATAAAATCAGAAGTGATGGGACTGCCAGCTCTTTGGGGAAAAGAAATATACAAATTACTGAACCAGTGAACACGTAGGTGGCGCCTGTAAGTTTTTTTTTCTCATGGTTTCTAAGGGCGGGACCAAAAAACTTCAGGAACAGTTGTTTGCTTCCAGAGGAATGCATTCGCAGATACTCAGCAGTTAAAAATCCCAGCGAGAGAAAGATGACACCTCTTAAGATGACATCGCGCTCAAACAAGTACCAGTATGACAATGGGATAATGCTACTCGATAAGTGAATAGCCTTCCTGACCAGTTCATTGCTGCGAAGATTTGTAAGACTCATTTATGCAGGAATTGCCAGGTTTAGTAAGGCTTTCATATTATTTGCCGGTGAGTCGTGTTTATTAAACACAGCTGAGCCTGCGACAAAACGATTGATGCCTGAATGATGCAAACTGGGAATTGTGTCCACATTGATGCCTCCATCAATTTCCAGGAGTACACGATTTTTTACAAGTTCAGGGATCAGATCGGGGAGGTCATTTAATACTTCAGGCATAAACGATTGACCACCAAAGCCAGGGACGACGGACATGATGAGCAATTGATCCATTTCCTTCAGAAAGGGTTCAACAATGGACAGGGATTCATCTGGGTTCACCACCAGCCCCGCTCGGGCACCTAACGTCTTAATTTGCTGAAGCGTGTCTGAAACCGAACCACAAGTTGAGGGGTGAACCAGCACGATATCTGAACCCGCCTTGATAAAACTTTCGATATATTTGTCTGGCTCAGAGATCATCAAATGGCTCTCAAGAACCATATCTGTCATTTTCCTGATGGCTTTTATCAAGAGGGGACCAAATGTCAGGTTAGGAACATAGTGTCCATCCATAACATCCAGGTGCAGGACTTCTCCTCCCCCTTGAACAACAGATTGAATTTGTTCACCGAGCCTTGAAAAATCGGCGGACAGCACTGAGGGGGCTATCTGAGGTCGTTTTACTTCGATCATTAAAATCCATCCGTTATCATAAGGTCAACCCTGATTACTCGTTCTCTGGGAAATTCTCGTCCCGAAGTAACGGATTGATGGACCACAGTTTTTGGCAGCAAGTCTGAATTTTGAGTGGTTTGAACCTCACCCAGGGAGAACCCATTGAGTTCTAGTATCCTCGTCGCCTCGTCCAGACCCTTATTCAGTAAATCTGGCATTATTTTCTTCAAATTTCGCTTACCCAGACTCACAGTCAGAACAATGGAATCACCAGGTGCCACAGGCAAACCAGCAGCAACCGATTGATCTATAACAACCGTCTTCTCGTATTGATCGGAGGAATCTGCAAGTGTCTCCACCAGAAATAGTCCGAGACGATCCAGAGCAATTGTAGCCTGTCTTTCAGTAATGGCAATCAGATCAGGCATTTCCATTTTTGCAGGGGGTAGATTAATGGTGAGCTGAATTTTTCGATTCTCTTTCACCATCTGTCCGGCTTCTGGATATTGATCCATGATAAATCGGCTGGGAATATCACGTCTGAAAATGGTGTCCTTGATTGTCCATTCCAGTGAACGTTCATTCAGAATTTGTGTGGCTTTTTGTAGATCGGTATGCGTGAGGCTGGGAACACGAATCTCATCGTTCCAGTTCACATAAAGAGGCAGGATGACATTGTTAAATGCCAGTGCAACCACGATTCCAATCACAGTAAAAATAACCAGATAGTCTCTTACAAATTTCATTTTACTTTTCTAATCTTTACGGCAAACATTCCATCCATCCCGTGTTTCCATGGTAATGTAGACAATGCACCTCGTTCATCAACGTATGGTTTTAGAATTTGATCTTCAATCGCTTCAATCTCAGCATCTTTTAAGTCTTGCATTACGGAATCGATCAGCTCCCAATTTTCTTCCGGCTCCAGGGTACAAGTCGCATACAAAATGAATCCGCCTGGAGTTAAATAGTTCCACGAATTACGGAGAATTTTGGACTGTATACCTGTGAGTGAATCAGTATCAGTGATTTGACGTTTCCAACGGGCATCTGGTCGTCGACTCAAAACACCTGTCCCTGAACAGGGAACATCCAGGAGTATTTTGTTAGCAATTGGCATGACATCTGTGGTGGCATCGAGCTGTTGGACTTCAACACCAGTTAGGTTTAGGCGTTGGATATTTTCTTTGACTTTTAACAATCGTGAATGACTCGCGTCACCTGCTATTATTTTGACAGAGGGGTCTGCTATTTCAGCTATGTATGCCATTTTTCCACCAGGTGCTGCGCAGGCATCAACAATTATATCCCCTTGATGTGGTGATATGAGTGATGCAACGATGCCAGCTGCCAGATCCTGTGCGGAAAACCAACCCCGATGAAATTCTTTGCTACTGAACAAACTTGCATTTGATTCTAAAGCGTAGAATGAGTCCAAAATTTTAGATTTCTCGAACTTGACATCCATGTGCTCAAGAAACGTTTCAAACTCCTGACTCCCAACCTTCTGAACATTACGACGGATCCAGACCCCAGGTGCCGAGTTGTTGGTTTGGCACAGGGCAGTTATCTCAGCGGGTTCATATCGTTGGGACCACTTTTCCAGCAACCATTCGGGATGGGAATATTCAATAGATATCCTGCGCATATCATCATCAATTGATTCGAGGAGCTCTTTCAATTCAATTTTCTGAATTTTCCGGAGAACAGCATTTACCAACCCGCTTGCTCTTCTCTGTTTCACCTTTTTACTCAGATTAACTGTTTCATTGATGGCGGCATGTTCCTGAGTATGCATGTGTTTGAGTTGAAATGTCCCCATCCTCAACAGCGTTTTAATGGCGTGTTGTGCTTTATGGTAGCGCCCTTTGAATGCAGTCTGAATCATTCCATCCAGCTGAAGCTTCATCCGAGTCACCCCGTAAACCAACTCCATTGTCCATGCTTTTTCCTGAGGTGTGAGTCCACCCGAATTGAAGGCATTACCCAGCAGGTCATCGATATTCCGAGACGAATCCTTTTCGGCTGCTAGAAGTGTATTGTAAGCCAGTTCACGTGGTGAATTAGCCAAGTGTGTCTCCCGGCTTCAAAGGGTTCCCACGGAGATAGGCAGAAACATCCATCTTCTTCTTACTCTCAGGTTGAACAATGTGAACTTCCAGGGCGTTCTGAGCACAAGCGATTGTAAATGTGTTGTCCGAAACCTCAACAATAGATCCTGGAGACCCTTCTAAAGAAACGACCTGAGTTGATAGTATTTTTAAGAGTGTGCCTGACCGATAGGTAAAAGCGCCTGGACTTGGGGAGAATGCTCTCGTTCGATTGTGACACGCCTCTGCACCCTCATTAAAATCGAGCCGTCTGGTTTCTGAGGTTACTTTTGGGGCCGGTGTTGCTAATGCATTATCCTGCTCACCTGAGCTTAAATCACCAGCGCTTATACGATCTACCGTTTCAAGAACCAACTCTGCTCCCAGATTACATAACTTTTCATATAGTGTGTGAAGGTTGTCATCGTCATGTATTCTGACCTTAGACTGAAGGATGACATTACCAGTATCAACTCTACGCTTTAAAAAGAAAGTTGTTACACCGGTTTCCTTATCACCGTTTAACAAAGCCCAATGAATGGGAGCGGCACCCCGATATCGAGGTAAAAGTGATGCATGGAGGTTGAATGATCCCAGAGCAGGGATAGAAAATATCTCCTCCGGTAGTATCCTGAAAGCAACCACAACGATCAGGTCAGGCGCTAATTCACTAAGGGTGTCGACAAAGTCTGGGTCTTTTAATTTTTCTGGTTGGAGAATGCGCAAATCAAGCTTCAGGGCTGTTGCTTTGACTGCTGATGGTCTTTTTTTCCTACCTCTTCCCTGCTGCTTATCTGGAACAGTCACCACTGCTTGCACCTGATGCTGGCTTTTCTCAAGGGCTTCAAGTGCAGGGACAGCAAAGTCTGGCGTTCCCATGAAAACAATTTTTAACGGAGAAGTACTTTTCATGATATTCTCAGAATTTTAGATAAAGGACAGGAGGGGTTTTCATAATCCTGATTGATCACCTGACCATTTCTACGATTGAGTTGAAGTGGATAGAAACAGCCCCTGAGGATCTATAATTGGAAATTTTCAGAAGCCTCGACTTCTATCTCCCCGCTGGCGATCTTCTTTAGTGTTTTCTTAATCAACGATTTCTTTAGGGAACTTAAACGATCTACAAAAAGCGTCTTTTCCAAATGATCGTATTCATGTTGGATGACACGAGCCAGGAACCCATCGATTTCTTCGTCATATGCATTCCCGTCTAAATCCTGATACGTTATCCGTATCGTCGTGGGGCGAGTCACGATCTCGTGGATGGTGGGAATGCTCAAGCAGCCTTCCTCATATTCATCTTTCTCATCTCCGAAGGCTGTTATTTGGGGATTCACGAAAACACGTCGCCCTTCTGATTCATCCATGGGTGAGAGATCAACAATAAAGAGTCGCAGTGATTTATCGACTTGTGGTGCTGCCAGCCCAATACCCTCTGCGGCATACATGGTTTCAAACATATCTGAAATAAAGCTACGAAGTTCGTCATTTATTTCCGGTATTTCCTCCGTTGGTGTGCGGAGTACTTGTTTACCGTATGTTTGAATTTCTAACAGCACGTATTATTTCGTTTTCACCGTTGTCACTGCATGACGACCAACGTGCAATTTTGTATCTGTAGCTGTTTTAATGAGCAGGATATCATTGTCTTTGATACCTTCAATTGTCCCGTGAATGCCACCAGATGTGACAATGTGGTCACCCTTTTTGAGCTCGGTACGCATTTTCTCAGCTTCTTTTTGACGTTTGGTCTGTGGTCGGATAAGTAAAAAGTAGAAAACACCGAACATCAGAATAATTGGTAGAAAACTTAAAATTGGGTTGCCTGCTTCCCCGCCGGCGGGTGCTGCCATTAGCAAAATGTTTGCGATCATGATAAAGTTAAAACTCCTTAAATAATTAAAAACCGCGCTAATCTAAACGGGTGGTAAGTTCATTCCAAACGGCTTCACTGAATCACTGAGTAAAACCGGGAGAAAGAATTGAAAGGGATTTCCGGAAATTAGTAGTCCAGGATAATGACAGGTTGATCGATTAAAGGAGTTCAAGACACGCTTCCCACCATTCACTAAAAGATTTTGATTTCTTCACTATGGCATCAATACTGCAGTCCGCCGGAGCTACGGCTGTGGTTGTTTCTAATCTTTTGTAGCGCACATCCATTTCAACCCAGAGTGTTTCCAGGGGTGTAGATGCCTGGTTTGCCACAGCAGCTGCTGCACCAAAAGCAAAACCCAGATCCTCATTTTCGCTGTTGCGATGTCCTCGAATTCGGATCTTCAGTGTCCTGCCATACATAAAATCATCAACCACGTCTGTGGAAATGATTGTGGGGGCAGTTCTATTCCGGGCGAAATATTTTTCAACAGTGCTGGAGAGATGGCGATCATGTATTTGTGCGCTGAGACAAATGGGGATTAGTAATGTAAGGATTGTCATCCATTTAAGATTTAGGTTCAACAGTCTGCCCTTTCTAAACGATATTTTTCCGAATACAATAATGAAGCGATCGAGTTTAAATCCACAGAATATAATACCCAATACTATTTTTTGAGCCCTAGCCTCATTAGCTATTTTAATTGCGATGTATTTTATCCTAAATATTTACTTGCAGCGGCATCGTTTGATTCTATATTAACAGTAATGATTACTACTTAATAAAATAAACGGGGTGAACCCATAACAATTCTAACGGAGGAAATATTCAAATGTTAGTTACGAAACCCGCACCAGATTTTAAAGCAACAGCCCTCATGGGCGACAACTCTTTCAAAGAAATCAGTTTGTCAGACTACAAAGGCAAGAAGGTCGTACTTTTCTTCTACCCTCTTGACTTCACATTTGTCTGTCCTACTGAAATCCTTGCATTCAACCATCGTCTAGCAGAGTTCGAGAAGCGAGGTGTTCAGGTCCTGGCTTGTTCAGTTGATTCCAAGTGGTCACACCTGGCCTGGAAGAACACTGATGTAAAGGCTGGCGGTATTGGACAGATCCAGTATCCAATTATTGCAGATATTGACAAGTCAATCGCCCGTGCCTATGATGTTCTCCAGGAAGCCACACCAGCGACTGTATTGACTGAGGAAGGTGACCAGGAAACAACTGTAGACGGTAGTGTTGCCCTCCGAGGTACTTTCCTCATTGATGAAGAAGGTATTGTATGGCATGCCACAATCAACAATGAGCCCCTGGGAAGAAACATTGACGAGACACTCCGTTACGTTGATGCATTGAGCTTCCACCAGGAGCACGGTGAAGTATGTCCTGCAGGCTGGGAAGATGGCAAGGAAGCTATGGCCGAGAGTCCAGAAGGTGTTTCCTCATTCCTCTCAAGCAATGCTGACTCACTCTAAATAAAGACTAGTTCCACAAATAAAATAGCTCCGAGAATATCGGAGCTATTTTTTTATCAAGTTTTAAGAAAGTATTAGACAGCCATAATGTCTTCTTCTTTGACCTTCACAGCTTCATCAATCTCTTTAATATGCTTATCCGTCATTTCCTGGACATTGGCAATTGCACGTTTCAGATTGTCCTCAGAAATTTCGTGATCCTTTTCAGCCTTCTTTAGATGGTCGTTGGCATCCCTGCGAACATTTCTAATACCCACACGACCTTCTTCCGCAAGCTTATGCATATGTCGAATGAGTTCCTGGCGACGTTCATCGTTCAAGGCAGGAATAGGAATTCTGATATTTACACCATCATTGGCGGGATTCAGACCTAAATCGGCAGCCATAATTGCCTTTTCAATTTCAGCCATAAGCTTTTTATCCCAGGGTTGTACAACAATCAACCGTGGCTCAGGGACACTGAGGTTCGCCACCTGATTCAGAGGTGTAGGATTTCCATAATATGGTACTTTGATATGTTCAACCAGAGTTACAGATGCGCGATTACTACGTAAACCGGTAAACTCATGTTTAACATGTTCAACGGACATTTGCATTCTATGATCAGTATCTTTAAATAATTCATTCAGCATGATTTCCTCCAACTACAGATCCAATGGCAGCGCCTTGCATCACCTTTAATAAATTTCCTGGAATTTCCATATTAAAGACGTGAACCGCAAGATTATTTTCTCTACAAAGTGCAAAAGCGGTTTGGTCCATAACGCGTAAGTTTTTATTCATCACCTCATCATAGGTTAAACGGGGTAAAAAGGTTGCATCGGGATTTTTCTCAGGGTCAGCTGAATAAATGCCATCAACCCTGGTGCCTTTGATCAGAACATCTGCTTCAATTTCAACACCCCGCAAGGCAGCGGCTGTATCAGTTGTAAAAAATGGGTTCCCTGTTCCTGCCGCAAAGATGACCACCTTGCCAGCTGAAAGTTCCTGGATTGCCATTCGTTGTGAAAAAGGAGCCGCGATTTCATTCATTTCAATGGCTGAGAGTACTGTGGCAGGCATACCACGGCGTTTGATCGCATCACCCAGAGCTACAGCATTGATAACTGTGGCTAACATACCCATATGATCTGCGGCAACCCGATTCATATCTTTGGCTTTTTCAGATAAACCGCGGAAAATGTTACCACCACCTATGACAATACCGACTTCCACACCAAGTTCAACAATCTTTTGAAGATCAGAAGTCATCTGGTCTAACACATGTGTATCAATAGAAAGAGCCGAATCACCTGCAAGCGATTCACCACTTAGTTTAAGGAGTATACGCTTGTAGATCGATCCGGCTGACATATTTTTCCGCCTTTATTTGGTAGAATTACTCTGCGCTGGCTAAGGTCTCTCCGACTGCGAAACGCTGGAAGCGAACCACGGACATATTTTCACCAAGAGAAGCAATGGTTTCATTCAGTAAGTCTTTGATAGTTTTCTCAGGATCCTTGACAAAGGACTGTTCCATCAAAACAACTTCTTTATAATATTTTTCCAGACGACCAGTTACAATTTTTTCTACGATGGCTTCGGGTTTGCCTTCATTCAGAGCCTGTACTTTGAAAATTTCTGACTCTTTTTCCAGTGATTCTGTTGAAACTTGTTCACGGTTAACAACATCCGGACCAGCAGCAGCTACATGCATGGCGATATTGTGACCCATTTCCTGGAATTGTTCAGTTTTGGCTACGAAATCAGTTTCACAGGCGATCTCAACCAATGCACCCAGTTTGCCACCCGCATGAATATAGCTGAAGACCAAACCTTCTTTGGTAGCCCGGCCAACTTTTTTAGCAGCCTTGGCAACACCTTTTTTACGAAGGATTTCAATTGCTTTTTCTACATTACCATCGGCTTCACTCAGAGCACTCTTGCACTCCATCATTCCGACACCAGTTTTATCGCGCAGCTCTTTAACCGCAGCAGCTGTTATAGCCATTCTACATATTCTCCAGGTTTAAAATTTTTGATCTAAGCAGTAACTTCTTCAGTCTCTTTGACTGCAGAAATACCTTTGGCTTCCATGATTGCATCGGCCAGAGTACTCATAAGGAGCCGTACAGCCTGGATGGAGTCATCATTTGCCGGAATAGGAATATCGACTTTCCGAGGATCAGTATTGGTATCAACAATGGCAATGATAGGAATCTCCAAACGGAGGGCTTCAGCAATTGCAATCGTTTCTTTTTTCGCATCAACAACAATGACAACATCCGGTAGACGACGCATGTCTTTGATTCCACGATGCTGAGTCTGTAAACGATTACGTTCACGGGTACGCATGAGCAATTCTTTTTTGGTCAGAGTATCAGCAATACCGCTGGTCTCATCTTTTTCAAGCAAATGCAAACGCTTGATGGATTTCTTAATTGTCATGAAGTTTGTCAGCGTGCCGCCCAACCAGCGTTCCGTCACATGAAACATGCCACAGCGATCAGCTTCTTCCTCAACAACGGTTTTTGCAGCCTTTTTTGTAGCAACAAAGAGGATGGATCCGCCTTTTTTAACGGTCGAACTTACCAGATCAACAGACTTATTTAACTGTTCAATGGTCTTATACAGATCAATGATGTGAACACCATTTTTCTGGGTGAAGATATATTCAGCCATATTTGGATCCCAATTGCTGGTCATATGACCGAAATGGGCTCCGGAAGCGAGTAAATCCTCTAGTGAAATATTACGCATTAAAACTCCTGAAAAACTTTTTAACGTTTCGAGAACTGATATGCTTTACGAGCACCGGCCAAACCGTATTTCTTACGCTCTTTCTTACGAGCATCACGGGTAAGGAGTCCGGCTTTCTTAAGCACAGGTCGCAGTTCACTATTATCACCTTGCAAGGCACGGGAAATACCGTGACGGATTGCATAGGCCTGGCCAGACAAGCCACCACCATTGACATTTACTGAAATGTCATAACGACCAGTGTTTTCAGTCAATTCAAGTGGCTCATGGACGATCATCCTCAGTGTTTTACGACCAAAATAATCATTCAGTTCACGGCTATTTACTGTAATAACGCCTTTACCGGGTTGCATGTAAACGCGTGCAATTGAACGTTTCCTTTTTCCGGTGGCATAAAATTTTGTTGATGTACTCATGGACTACCCTATCTCGAGCGGTTTGGGTTGTTGTGCTTCATGAGGATGAGAATCACCCGTATAAATTTTTAATTTCTTCATCTGAACGCGACCTAAGCGATTATGTGGTAACATCCCTTTAACTGAATGTTCCAGAATCCTCTCAGGATGTTTTTCACGCAACTGCTTTAAAGTGGTAAAGCGTGCTCCACCTGGATAGCCACTATGACGAAAATAAGTTTTTTGTTCTTCTTTATTTCCAGTGACACGAATTTTCTCTGCATTGATAACAACGATAAAATCACCGCTGTCTAAATGGGGAACAAATGTAGGTTTATGCTTTCCCCTCAGGATTTGAGCGATTGTGGTTGAGAGCCTACCCAGTGTCTTGTCAGTTGCATCAACAATCCACCAGTCTCGCTCGATCTCACTTGCTTTTACATTATACGTTTTCAATTCTATTCCTTCTCATTCTTGGTCTATGACCATCTCCGGTCATAAAAAAGCGACGTAATCTAAACGGCGCCCTGTGGCATGTCAAACATAATTTCCCAGTTAAAAAATCTAGAATTTTCAGTCACTTGCCGAGGTTTTCAGGCTTATTTCAAAGGTTGTTCCCTGACCAGGTGCGGACTCCACCGTAATGTCTCCCTGGTGGTACTCGCGAATAATGCGTTCGACGAGACTCAAGCCAAGACCCCACCCTCTCTTTTTTGAACTCCAACCAGGGCGAAAAATATTCTTATGATCACGCAATGGAATCCCTTCCCCATTGTCTCTAACCATTACCTGCACCCAGGTTCCACGTTGTACGACTTTTACGCTAATGGTGCCTTCATCCGTTTTGATGGCATCAACAGAATTCTTCAAAAGATTTTCAATTGCCCAACCGAAGAGCTCCGCGTGAGCTAAAACTTGATAGTCCACTGGACAGTCAAACTCGACTTTGATGGATTTCCCCCATTGAGGAATACGCCGTTGAACATAACCCAGAACAGGCTCGACTAACTCTTTGATGGATAGAGATTCAAGCTTTACACCGGCTCCAATTTTTGAAAAACGCTCTGCAACCTGATTCAACCGTTGAAGGTCTCGATCCATTTCATCAACTATCTGTGCCGTCTGATTTCTATTTTCATCCTGACGTAAAAGCTCAATCCAACCCATCAGGGATGACAGAGGTGTCCCTAACTGGTGAGCTGTCTCTTTGGAAAGGCCGACCCATATTCCACGATGTTCAGCCCTTCGGATAAACTGAAAACCTGCGAAGCCAAGCAGGATAAATGCCCCCATGATCCCAAACTCAATAAAGGGGAACCAACGCAGCGCCTGAATGAGCTCTGAGTCCTCATAATGAATTTCCATCACGGTCTCCCCGGCAAAATAGACAGGGACCGGTGGGTTGTTAGAGTCCATCCGGCGAAGTGTTGTTCTCAGGATCGTCTCTTTTTCTTCTGAACTGAGTGATTCAGAAAGATCTAGACTGTGTTCTTCAATCCTGGATAAGCTACCCTTCTCTTTGCTGGTGAGAATCATGGGGAAGTTTACCGCCCGGATGATATTCTCAACTATTTCTTCAAACTCACGACTTTCAGGACGTCCAAAATGGATACGCATGATTTCCAGGTCTAAATAGTTTACAGGAATTGCTTCATTTTGTCGATCCATCTCTTGAACCGTTTGAAGGAGAAATTCATCGATGTCTGGATCATTCAGTGAGTCTGGGATATCCACATTCCGATGTGCATAAATGACTTGCTGCCCATTTTCAATGACCGTAATAATTACCGGAAAACTGATATTCCTGATAATCTGGTTAAATGCGAAATCCATGCTTGGCGTATCTGCTGAGAGTGCATTGGCATAGAGGGTCGCATTAAAGCTCAGGAACCGCCGTTGCTCCTCCTGATACGCTTTGCTCTGCAGATCTGCAGATAATGCGTTTGCCAGCAGGTTGGAGTTATAGTTCAGAAATCGAAGATTATCATCTCTTAATTCTTTCACCAGCCAATTGGTGTAGAGCAGGGATATACTGATAATGATGATGCTGAGGACAAAGAGCCCCAGCTTGATGTTCGTCGTGGATCTAAAATCACGCATTAATCTCGCTCTGCTGTTTTCCTATTCTGGATAAAGAGCAGAACTCCCAGGCCCAAAAGGATGAGACTTGAAATTAATGTGATGCGAAACCCGGCTTTGACCGCAGGTGGCTCGTAAACAAAGTTTATTTTATGCTTGCCAGCTGGCACGATGAGTCCCCTTATCAACTCATTGGTGGCATACATTTCAAGTTTGGTTTCCCCATCGAGATAGGCTGACCATCCGGCTGGATAATGCACTTCACTTACTACCAGAAAACCGGTTCCCTCATTTTCTGTGGTCAGAGTGAGTGATTGAAGTGAATTTTCTGTCACCTCGGATTTCCCCACACTGAATTTCTTTTCAGAGATGCTCCCCTCTGGATCAAGAACAAATGCGAGGTTTTTTGGTGGTTCAATATTGAGATCCATGGTCCTGCTCACTTCAGCACCTGAAATCGCTGTCATGATATTGGGAACAAACCAGGATTTGGGATAGTCATCTGTAAACTCATAGAGGAAGAGCTGTGCCCGCTGACCGCGGACAATATGCAAGGGCTGGTCCACGAGGTTAAACAATGGATCATTTAGTGGATAAGCTGAGACCAGATATTTGACCTGCAAGTTTCTGAGTACATCAAGGTGGCGCCTTCTCAGATCAGGGTCTACGGCACTAATGAATTTTGGCATCGCCCCGGAAGCTGACTGCTCATAATACTTAGGCAGGAAGGTTTGCTCCAATTTGGTGGAATTTAAAAAGTCCTGAAGAATCTTCAATTTTGCCGGGCTATAGCCACCAATTGATTCAAGACCATATAGCGCCCACACATTTGATCCGAACAAGTTGTGGACGGGGAAAATTCTGCCAGGATTTGTACTGGTGAGCTGTTTTAGCTTTCGGATTGCAGGTGTTTCCTGTTCTGCGGCAGCTACTCTTTTTTCAGGTACAGATTTTTCACTGAAGCGGAGATCAACATGACCCAATTCTACTACAACAAGAGCAACCATGGCGAGAGAAAGTACAAGCCCGCTAAGCTTCTGTCTCATATAGATCCATATTAATGTCAACCCCAGGGTGCCAATAAACAGGCTCTTAATCAAACTAGAATAGAACATATCGATACGCAGGTTACTCAACTGGGGATGAAATTTGGGTGAGTCCGCCAGTGAGTTTGCAAACATTCCAGTAACCATACCTTTGAAGAGGAGTACGATGAGGAAGATTCCTCCCAAAACGCTCATGGCTATCATACTGGTTTTCACCAGTTCTTTGCGTCTTTCTTCACTCAAGTTGAGGAGCGTGTATAGACCTAGACCTGCCAGTACAGCCATCATAAGCTCCAGTAGAATCAGAATCATTGATGGAACTCTAAACTTATTGAAGAAAGGTAGGAATTTGAAAAGTAGGTCATATAGATATGGCCAGTAGCTTCCAAAACTGATGAGTAGGGCTAATAAAATTGTAGAAAGTAGATAGACTTTTTCCTGCAACCGATCCCGTGTCAGGAAGGCAGACATGGTGAGTATGAGTACTGTGAAGCCAAGAAAATCAGAGTGCTCAGTAAAAGTTTTGCCCCCCCAATAGGTTTGTCCGCCAAAACCAAACCAGTCTGAGAAAAAGAGAGAGAGAAATTCATAGGGAGGAAAAGACCAGCTTGTAGCATAGCCATAATCCAGTCCCCCGCTGGCACTCCCACCTCGGATAGAATGTGCTGCATATGATAATGAGGGTATATAGAGTACTGCTGCTAGACCAATCCCCAGGAGTAGTCCCCCAGCCAGATAGCCCAGCGATATTGGAAAGCGCTGCCAATCCTTACTCCTAAATCTAAAAATGGCTTCAATGACCACATACCAGCCAACTGCCATCCATCCATAATAGGCGATTTGCACATGCCCTCTTTGGAGTTGAAAACCGGCAATCACTGCCAGAAGTAACATCCCTTTTAAATCGGGATCATCGAACACTCTTTTAGTTGCATACAAGAGCCAGGGCAAGTAGGCTGCCGTCATCATCTGAGAGCCATGTCCGGCAGAGACCATAACCACAAAAAAAGGAGTGAGCATAAACGCAAACCCACTCAACAAAGCCGAGAAAAATTCCATTTTCATATACCTGAGTAGGGTGTAGACACCCATGGCAGCCAGGATAAGATGGAACATCATGGCCCAGAGACCTGGCATTCCAATTTTGGTCAACAAACCCATTACAAAATTGGGGAAATAAACCCACTTGGTGAACATCATGCTGCTAAAAGCAGGCATCCCAGAAAAGATATAGGGTTGCCAGAGGGGATAGTCACCAGTCTCACTATGATATTCGTTCAATGGGACTGTGATACCTTTAGCAGCGGTCGTATCTCCCCCACCAAAGATATGACCCTTGAAGAAAACGGCAGAGAAGAGGATAACAACGACCAGGAGAAACAACCCCAGAGCCCTGACGGTATCGTTTTTAATCAGATTTGAAAACATAGTTTACCTTTGTATGCCTTTAATGTTTGAAAGAAGTTTATATGTATGTCTAGATCCAGATAATTCAATCTGGTTAAGATTTACCACATATGCATTGAAGCTAAGATTGTAGCCTTGGATGGAAAATGTTTATTCGGTTTTTACGTATCTACAATGAGCCTGAAATGTGTGAATCTTTTATGGAAGCCATAGCCTGCTTCTTCCCAAAAAGACTAATTCGAATTCGCTAAAATTTCCACAATTGTTTTCGCACTATCCCCCTTACCATAATGTGTACCCCATCGCTTCGGCTCTGGAAAAGAAGATAGAAATCCTGGAATGTCCCCAAGTGATTTCCCAACCAGATGGTTCCAACCGTCCTGGACTGTCTCCACCCACTCAGTTTCACCTCTGACGGTTAAACAGTGCGTTTTATGGAGATAGGCTTCCTTTTGGACACCTCCTGAGTCTGTGATGATCGTATGGGCATACTTCTCCAACAGCATCATATCCAGATAACCCACTGGATCAATAACCTTCACATGGCCACTCAGTTCTGACAATATGCGCAAAACTCTCGCCCTGCTCCTGGGGTGAACTGGAAAGATCACAGGAATTTTATTTGATCCCACAA
This sequence comes from Fidelibacterota bacterium, assembly GCA_016844945.1. Taxonomy (GTDB): domain Bacteria; phylum Fidelibacterota; class UBA8477; order UBA8477; family JABMPR01; genus JABMPR01. Next base: position 37,658 of record JAERTJ010000189.1, read on the forward strand.
CTTCCAGAATTTCCTTCAATCGGGAATCTGAATCTGCATTGCTGGGGCGGTGTATGGTAAGGAGTATATATTTTTTCTTCTCAAGGTTTTGAGTTTCCAGAATCTTGGATTTATTTTCTGCAACCACGGTGAACTTTTTCAATGAGTCCACCATAACATCACCGACAATATGTACCCCTTCAGTAATCCCTTCCTGCTGGAGATTAACCCTGGCTACATCCGTGGGAACGAACTTCAGATCAGAGATGACATCTGTGACGATTCTATTGATTTCTTCTGGCATCAGTCGATTATAGGACCTCAGACCCGCCTCAATGTGAGCAATTTTTATATGTAGCTTTGCAGCAGCCAGAGCGCCGGCAATGGTGGCGTTGGTATCACCAAATACAATAATCCATTCTGGCCTTTCCTTGATCAGTATATCTTCAATCCCTATCAGAGAAGCAGCGGTTTGGGATGCATGAGTCCCAGAGCCTACACCCAGATCATAATCAGGTTTAGGAATACCCATTTCATCAAAGAATACTTTTGCCATATTCTCATCATAGTGCTGACCGGTATTCACAAGAATCTCTTCATGTCCGGCTGCCTTCAGTGCTTCAGAAACAACAGCGGCTTTTACGAACTGTGGACGGGCTCCAATAATGGTGACAACTTTCAATGGTCTCTCCGGATATATAATATCATTCTTCGCAAACTTAACTCCCACACAGTCAACTACAATTAATCAACGGCTCCAACTTCAACTGGTTCCTTGGGAAAAAGCAAGAACAATGCTTGGCCTTGGTTATGTTGACAGGTGAATCTAAACAGCATCTGCATGGAGCAGAGTAATTTTTCCATAAACCCTGGGAAAATTGAAATTTTTCCCAAGTAGTGAGTAGTAGGATGAATACCTGACTCCTGATCCCTTTTAGCTTTCACCAGGGAATTAAGCATTTAGTTTAAATCGTCTGCGTCACAGGTGTGACCTTCAAGTGGAGAACCGGGACATGATTTACATTTTGTATTCAAATGATTACGAGGTTTTTCTGGGTGGAAATTATCGTCCTGAGCGTGAAGTTCTCATCAACTCCACCGAAAGTGTCCTCGCTGCTTGTGCTGAAATTAATGTTCCCATTACTCTGTTTTGTGATATGACCTGTCTCTGGCGATACCGGGAACAGGGTTACAACGAATTTCCTGAGGCGGTTGAAGAACAGCTAAAAGATACCATTCAAAAAGGACATGATGTTCAAACTCATATTCACCCCCACTGGTTTGATACTGAGATATCAGCTACTGGAAGTGGTACATCAACCTATAAAGTCGATCCAGGGAAATTTCTGATTGGAAATTGGATTCCTGCAGATGGGTCCAGTTTAAGAGAATTTTGTACAGGTGTGTTTATTCGTGCAAAACATCATTTGGAGGAGCTCCTTCAACCCTATGATCCAAAATATCAGTGCATGTCATACAGAGCAGGCGGATACGGTGTACAACCTAACTCTGAGGATATCTATGGTGCTCTTCTAGATGCCGGGTATCTGGTTGACTCCTCTATTGTTCCTGGAATGATCTATGAAAGCAATGTGAACAAAATAGATTTCTCCTGTGCACCCGACTCAGGAAATTATTTACTCTCTGCGAAGGATGATATACTGAGTGCTACGGATGAAGGAGTGTTTGAGATCCCCGTACTGGCATTAAAGGACGGTTCTGCTCGCTGGCTTCTGTTAAAAGCCTTCATACGTAAAGTATTCAAAGCCCTCTTCAATCCACCACATCGCAATCATATGGGTTATCCGATCCAGATGAGTGATTCGATATCAAAGAAAAAAGGCTCTTTGAAGCAAATCCTTGATGAAGTGCAAATTATCAAGCGTGGCTGGTATATGCTTGAGTTGGGAGAAGATGAAGACCTTATGGTAGACGCTACCAGACAGTATATAAACCGTCATCAGGAGAGCGATAAAGATTTATTCGTTTCAGTAAGTTGCCACTCCAAGTCCACCAATTCACTTATGCTAAAGGCTTTCAGGAAGTATCATAGAAGACTTGAAACGATCTATGGTTCCCAGTTGAAGGCAATCACTTTCCAGGAAGCTGGACGACTTATAAACTCCAAGGAGAGGTAAGCCCCATGTCGCAGATCACAACATTGATACGAAATTTCCTGCCTCAATCGCTGCTGAAGTCAATACGACCTGTTTATAATTGGTTTCGCTCCAGGGTGAGAACCTTCCGTAGAGCACGAATGGAAAAATTATCTCTGAATCACTTGATCTCAGATCTTCGTGCAGCGGATATAGTCGAGGGTGATATCGTCATGGTCCATTCTGCCATGTCCAGGGTTGGCAATATTGATGGTGGAGCTGAAACTATCATCAACAGTTTTGTGAGGGCTGTCGAACCATCAGGAACTGTCATGATGCCAGCTTATGGCTCAGCTGATGATGTGCTTGTGAGCATGAAAACAGATGAGTATATAGATCTTCAGACCCAAAAGTCATACATGGGAAAAATCACGGAGGTGTTCCGAACCTACCCCGGTGTCGTCAGGAGTTCTCATCCTTTTTCATCGATATGTGCTCTGGGACAGGACGTGAAAATAATGCTTTCAGACCATCCCAATAATCCCAATGTTTGTCATGCAAGTTCCCCTATGGGTCGGATTGTCGAACATGATGCAAAAATCATTGGGATAGGTGTCACCATCGCAGTAGGAATGGCAGTTTCACACTTCCTTGAAGATACTGATGAAACTTTTCCCATAGCTGTCCATACACCCGCATTTGAGGCAAAATACATTGATGCAAATGGGGAAAGTGTTACCCGAGATGTCATCCGCTTCGATCCCAAGGCGTCCATCACCCGAATAGGTAGCCCTAACACAGAATGGATTAATGATTCTCTTACCAGGCATTTTACTAAATTGGGTATCATGAAACATTTCCAATATGGTAATGCAGACTCATGGGTGATGAATGCTCGACCCGTTTTTGTGGAATTAAAGCGACTTGCTGAAAAGGGGATTACAATTTACCTGACCAAAGACCAATGGTTGGAAATGAATGACGGGGACGCCAGCATAGATTCCTGGTAACCAAGATTTCAAAAGCTCACCTGGCATACAATTTTTTAGACCAGCCCGCCGCTTAAATCAATTGATGATCCGGTGATGTACTTTGTGTTTCTCAAGTACTCAACAGTAGATAGAATATCCTGAGGTTCACAGAGCGTTCCAGTCGGTATTTGAGCCATGATTTTCTTCCGGTATTCTTCAGGGACCGTGCTGATCATCCCCAATTCTGAATATCCCAGATTAATATTATTAATGGTCACATTCAGCGAGGCATTTTCAATTGCAAGTGATTTGGACATCCCCCAAAGGGCTGTTTTTGATGCAGAATAGGCACTAATACCAGGTGTTGGCTTCACAGCAACCACGGAAGAGAAGTTAATCACTCTGCCATATTTTTGATTACGCATGAGAGGAAGCAGGGCACGGATAAAATGATAAGTCCCAAAAAGATTCGTTTCGATCACCTTTTCCCATTCTGCTGGATCACTTTTATGGGCGAAGGAATTATAATTGGTGCCAGCACAGTTAATCAAGGTGATGTCCCTTGCTGAATCTGAAATTTTCTCCACGAGTGAATCAACCTGAGTAAAATCAGATACATCAAGCTGCTCATATCTATCTGCATTTCGATCAGGGCTTGTGCTGAGATAAGTCCCCAAAATGTTTTCTTCACCCCTATCCAGATAGGTTTCCATCAAATACTTACCTATCCCCTTTGATGCACCAGTAATAATAATCATCAGAATTGCTTTCAGTTATTCGTTATGACCAACGCAGGAGTGCGGCACCATATGTCCAACCAGATCCCACAGCTGCGAATAAAATATTATTTCCACGTTGGAGTTTTCCACTCCGTTTTGTTTCATCCAGTAGGATAGGTATCGTTCCACCAGACGTATTGGCGTACTTATCCATATTCGTCAGGACCCGCTCCCAGGGCAGCCCTATTATTTCAGCTGTTTTTTGGAGAATCTTAATGGACGGCTGGTGGGGAATCATATAATCAATATCAGCACTCTTGAGACCAGTATCATCCAATACCTGATTGATTGCAATGGGGAGTACTTTAGTTCCTGTTTTGTAGACTTCCTTGCCATTCATCTGAAAATAATGGAGTCCCTGTTCAAGTGTCTGCTCACTGGCTGGCATTTCTGACCCACCTGCTGGGATTGTATAATTCCACTTTCCACGACCGTCTGTGTAGAGGCGAAAAGCGAGAAAACCCTCATCATTATTCCCATGGGAAAAGACTGCTGCTCCTGCCCCATCACCAAAGAAGACGGCATCACGACGCTTCCAATCAGTGATGCGTGAGAAAGTATCAGCCCCAATGACCAGGACATTGTCATATACACCTGTAGCTATGAATTGGGAAGCTACGGACATCCCGTATAGAAAACCACTACATACAGCTGCAATATCAAATGCGACGGCATTATATGCCTTAATCTTATCCTGAACGATAGCAGCAGTAGAGGGAGCCAGTCTGTCTGGCGTAGCAGTAGCCACAATAATCAGATCAATATCAGTTACAGATAGACCTGCATCCTCTATGGCGTTGAGTGCAGCTTTTGAAGCCAGGTCACTTGTCGCTTCATTTTCTGCCGCTTTACGCCTCTCCTTTATGCCCAGCGTATCGTATATCCACTTGGCGTTGGTATCGACGGTTGATTCTAGATGCTCATTGGTAATTATATGTTCCGGCAGGAATGACCCCGTACCTGTGATTTTTACTGCTCTGACAAATTGTTTCATTTTTAGAAGTGCTAATCCTTTGTTTCCAGATTCCTGCTTAAACCTGATCTTGCCAGGATTTTAATATGGGATGCTGTGATTAGTAGTCTTTTTTGGGGAATGAAACCTTCTTATAGTTTCACAGACAGCCTGGGGTACTTGCATGACCTGTAATTCATGAATTCACAGAAATGCATACACATCGATAGGTTACCGGCTAATACCCCTGGTGAATTCGACCAAGTTTATGTCGGCATGTTTTAGCCACCAGTCACCAACCTCTCCGACAGTTGCAAACCAGGGATTTTCTGCTGCTAATAACTTCAGAACCTGACTATAGACATCAAAATAGGCGGGTCTGTTCATGGTATGCGGATGCCAGGAGAGTGATAATACGCCCCCAACGGCTTTCACCTCATGGGTCAAATGCATGATGTATTCAACTGCCTTTTGGGGATCAAGACGCATGCCCTTACCTGGAGCGAGGATAGCGCCGTCTTGAATCACGAGGGGGATTTGCAGGAGCGGAAGCGGTTGGGTTTGTTCTACATCGAAGCATTGATGAGGATATGATGTTCCACGACGAAATCCTAGATTATCATTATAGCCCATGGTACTGTCATATTTGAAGCCTGCCTGGGACTGGATTTTATGCGTTTTCAGCGGATCATATTTAAGAAAATGTTGTCTTACACTTTGTATTGAATGATCTAGGGTCTTCTCAATCTGCTCCTTCTGAAAAACCAATTCATTCAGATCAGCATGGGCATGCCATGAGGGGTGCAATCCAATTTCCCAGCCTCCTCGGTCCATGGATTGCATCACCTCAGCAACACTTAATTTTTCCTGGCGATAATCAATGATTTGATCATATCTATACATACAATCTGAACGATGTACCTGCTTCACAAATTGTGGGGCAAAAAAGAAGGTGGAACGTGAGCCCACTTCTTGCTCTACATCCATCCATTTTTCAAACTTACACAAATTATCTGAGTGACCAAGGAGTCCACGGAGTGCGCTAATTTTATGCTCAACGATGCGGCGTAGAGATTCTCCAAGCGGTCTATTAGAACTAGTTTTCAGGATTTTAGTGATAATTCTGATATTTTGCATGAGATCAAAATCGGAAACAGCATCCACATCATGAGTCAAACAAACAACAAACGGTTTGTCATCGGGCCAGGCAGGTTTTGAATGACCAGCTCTAACATATTCCACGTCAATCACCGGTTGATATAACATCCCGGACTTATTCAGTGGCGAGTAGCCAAAATCTGGAACATGATCCGATCTAGCCTCGGGTTCAAATTTTCCAGTCAATAGGTGAAAATAATGCTCAGGTGTCACTTCTGTTCATCTCAAAATTTGATAGTTAAATTGTACAATTATATATTTTGCTTAAACAGTTGATTAATAATGGAGCTAACTTTTAGAATTCGTGATGGGTACTTATAGATCTTATGATAGGGTGTTTGATGAGCTCCAAACATTCTAAATGAGGTTTCGACGTTTTCTATCATACTTCCTTCGAAATCAAATCGATTTGTATACCGTGAAACGTATTCAATCGCCTTTTTCACCAGAAGAGATGCTGCGCCGCTATCTCGAAAATCTGGATCAATTGTGCTTATCAGGTCATAGGCACTTCTACTATCCCATATAATGAAAAGTGCGCCGTGAAGATTTCCCAATTCATCAGTTGCACTTATAATCACACTAGAATTATTTAAGGTTGTAGCATCATGAATTGATTTGAATGTCACAAAATCATACAGAATTGAGTTATTCTGTTTTTCCAGGGTAAGCTTATGATTTATATAGAACTCTTCTGGTGAGAGATTATAATTTATATTTACTATTTTTTCTGCCCGCTTAATGTTCTTCTTTTTAGCACGATTGAAATTAGTAAAAATCGCATCCAGGTCCTCCAAATGATCTATGACGTATGTGTATCTTGTCGTTTGTTCGAATCCATTCCAATAGAAAGGCAACCAATTTTGTATCTTATGATTAAAGTTTTGAGAAAACTTATCAAACCGGGGTAGTTGTTTGATTAACTCATTCATTACCCCTTTTTCATATGATAACTTTTTTTCATGCTTCTGAGCCGGTGGATAATTGATGTGGACGCCCAAGGTCTGTGTCATCGGTGGCATAACTATTTTTGTATAAATGAAATGTTTTTGCAAGTAGTAAGGTAAACTTGCAATTATTTCTCCACTCACTTCAACAACAGCAACATCCCAATTATTTTCTCCACAAACTGCATCAAGCCACCAATCCTTATTAAAAATTGGAATATCATTCTGATTAGTACAAAATGCTCTGTATTTTTGTTTTTTAGTTAGAATAATTTATCCAATCCAATTTTTGGATCTCCTCAGTAAACTTTTCAATCTCGAAATCGTCTAACTTCAGTGTTTCAGACATCACAATCTCGGCCGGATGTTTGGAGTCAGTTCTACCACCTGCCTTAATGAATCCATTGCATTTATTAAGTGTGGTTTTGAAGGAGTTACCTAACTGAGAATAGTCGATTGTTAAAAAATTTTGCCGTGGAAATAGGGTGCGATCCTTTTCGATTTGCTTTTCAATATAATAAATTTGTTTGACAATTTGCTCATATGGGTTCATTCCCGATAATAATTGGAAATTCCTGGGCTTTATTCCCCAAAATTCTTCATCCTTCACGCCTACTCTTCTCTTTGAAAGAATAATTGATTGAGCAGTATATAGTGGGTCACGTTTGATAAAAATGAATTTCGCATTCGGGAAACATTTGTGCAGAAGATGTAATCGTTGACCAGCATTTAAATTTTTAAAGACCATCGGTTTGTCATAGTGATTGATAATACTTGTTATCTCGTTACGAATATCAATGACCATCGTCTCAGTGATGTCATCATCACCAATATAATGTCTATCTCTAGGTAGCCACCTATACCAGAATTGGCCGCATTCACTGGGTGCTCTAGAGCCAAATTTAGTGGTATTACCATGATAAGATTTAAATGAATTATGAGCATTATTCTTGAAAAACATACTACTAAACCAAAATCCTACCATTAAACTGCTTTTTAGCCCGCATATCAAGTTGTCAAAATAGAGGACATCCAACTCATTTGTGATAGTTTGGTATAAAATCGTTGACCCCGTCCTAGGGGCTCCAATGATAAATACTGGCTGATGCTGTAAAGGTTGTGAGGCATACTTTTGATTAAACTTGCGTTCAACAATACCCCATAATGGACGAGATATATCAATTAATTTATTTAGGATGAGGTAGAAATAATAATTTGACTTCATGTTGTTAATCGTTTCTTCATAACACAAATAACCCTTTGTCCAAAACAACATTGGGCTAATACTTTAAACAATTTCCACCCTAACTACTTTGCTTACTGACAATTGCCTTAATGATAATTATTCCTCATCGACTTATCTCGGGGAGTATTTTAATAATTTTTGCAGGATTACCCCCAATAATCTGATTTCCATCTATAAATGATTTTGTAACAACTGCTCCAGCTGCCACAATAGTATGCTCCCCTAGTGAAACCCCAGGTAGTATGAGTGCATGGGCTCCTATCCAGCTGTCCCTGGCAATACAAATACTATCCTCATGCTCAAATTTAGTAAAATCCGTCGAATCATGATTCATCGAAATAATACTGACTTTAGGTCCAACCCAGACATTCTCCCCCATCTCAATCCCATTACGTCCATCGAGATAACAGCCCGCACCAAGCCCTGGGAAGCGACTGCCGCGCTGAATCTTCTCAGGCGCAATGACGGTAGAGGTAAAATGCACTGGCCAGGGAACTGCAGCATTAATCCTGAATATTTTTTGAATGACAAAATGTTTCATCAAGACGTTGCATCCAAATGCATCATTAATAAAACCTGAAGCACCAAACACTCGGAGGATAAGATGACAAAAGCGGCGGACGATTTGTTTCATATAGTTAATCTCTTGAATTCAATTCTATCAATCAAAACGAGCTGTGCGCTCTCCTGATTTTATGCTTTGATCAAAGGTATAGCTAACAAATACTTCCAATACCAAAAACAAAAAGAACATGACCCCGGAAATAATTGAATAAAGCCACATTACTCCATAAAAATCATACTGACTCTGGCCAAAAAAGATAACCCCAAAAGTTAGGAGAGTAAAAAGTGCCTGCCAGATGAGGGACAGGTACTGTTTTCCTACTAAAGCAAAAATTGGACTCAATGGGCTTGCTATAAAACGAAGGAAAAAGTAGGGTGTTAAAATACTGGCAATCTTTCCTGCATTGCTCCAATTGTCCCCAAAAATCCACTCAAACAACATGGGTCCAGCCAAAAAAATTATCAACAGACCAGGGAACCCTAGAATTGCTAATTTCAGTGCAGTTGATCGAAGAAAAGGAAAAACTGGAACCTGATTTTTAACATATTTTGAGATTTGCTGAAAGAAAACCTGCCCAACTGACATACTTAATAAATTGAGTGGTATATTTAACAAACGCATTCCGATGGCATAATATCCCACCAATTCAGGGCTGTAATACCAGGTCATCATAATGGGGGGCAAATGTCGCCCTAAAGTGTTGAGGCCTGCACTCCAGCTGGCAAATAGAGGAAAGTCCTTATACTTAAGAGCCAACGCTTTGGTGCGATTCCAATTTTGGCGCCAGGTCAAATCTGATTCAGCTTTCTGAAGCCGGGTAAATAGAAATGATACGCCACTCAACTGTCCCAAACTCTGGCCAATGAGGAGACCCACCCCCCCTAGCGCAATTACAAAATGCATGATCAATTGGAAGGTGACTACCCCAATCCCGCTAATTGCTTTTGCCAGTGAAGGTGACTTATAATTCCCCTTTCTCATGAACCAATAACCAAAGGTGGAGTTCGTTGCTTCAATCATCAAAATGATAGGAACGAATAGCACAAGCTTTGAGTATTTAATCCACCATTCTGCTGAATAATCAATTGCATTTGCAATTACTATTAGGGTCAGAACAATCAGAGTTGTGAGTATCGCGAGGCTAATGGAAAGTTTCACCAATCGAAAGGCATCTGAGTCTTCTTTCGGTAGGGGTATACTCATCTCATAACGGAGTGTGGAAAAAGTAGCCAAGATCAAAGCGGTTGAGAGTATGAATTGAAGTTGTCCAAAATCTGCGGGGGTGAATAAGCGTGAGAGTAGTGGTGCTGATAGAATGATGACAACTTGACCCAGGGCAGTCCCAGAACCTAGAGTCGCAACATTCGAGGCGAATGAACCTTTAGTTGAAAGTCTTTCTAGAAATGCTTTAATCAATGTCCCGAACTCAAAGAAGTAGTAATTTCAGTATACATTGTCTGTGCCACATTGTCCCAACTATTTTTACTTGCCAGGTCTCTGGAGCGTTCAGAACAGTGTTTCGCCATCGCAGTAGAAATCTGTTCAATAAATTCAGCATGCGTATGCCCAACAAATATGGTATCACTCAATCCCTCTATTGTGGATGAATAATTCATAGAGACCACAGGCTTATTTGCAGCACTATACTCATAAAGTTTATTGGGGTTAAGCGGTTTGGTTAGCTCATCAACAACAAAAGGAATGAGACCCACTTTAAATGACTGGACATATGCAGGTAAGACCTGATAGTCAATCTTCCCGAGGTAATGCAAGTTTTTCAAACCCTTGAAATGCTCTTGATCGCTGAACCAACCCGGGCGAATTTCCGGACCGAGCATGACAATCTCGTACTCAGGAAACGCCAGGCATATTTTTTTTAGTAGTTCCGCATCCAGCCAGTCCATAGCTCCAGCATACCCCAGAATAGGTTTCTTAATTTTTTTAAGGACTTCGGGTTTGTCCTGAGGAGTTGAGAAGTGGTTATAGTCTACTCCATTCCCCAGGAGAACTACATTTTGCCCCCCCAATTGCTCCACATCGTCTTTAATCTCAGGACTTACGGCAAAGCACAGATCAGCGCTTCTCACAAAAGTAGCGAGGTAATCCTCGAGCCAGTCTGGAGTTCCGGGGAAATCAAGATGAGCATCATTGGCATCATAAAAATGAAGAGCTGCATTCTGTCTGGAGGCAATTTTACCCCAAAAGGGTGAACTGAGTGCAATCACTCGGTCTTTATGAGTAAATCCAAGCACCAGAATTGTCATTTTCACCAGACAGGTAGCCAGCCCCCCGATCAACCAGCGGACCATACTCCGATTCAGCAGAGTTGCCAAAATAGATGGAGGAACAATTTTTAAAAAAGGGATGGTTATAACTGTGATGCTTCCATCTTGACGAGGCTTCCAGTTCTGCTTCTTTCCACGCGCGTATGGCTCAATAAACAGGATATCCACATCAGCTGGGAACCTCTTGAGAATCTGCTGCTTCCGTGTGACCAGATAATCCCACTTAATTTCAGAGAACCAGATTAATTGCTTCATGAAAAAGTCAACTGCCTCATTACACTTTGGTTCCTGAGTTGTATTTGTGTTTAGCATAAGTCAACAGGTGTTTCAGACTGAACATTGCCTGGAAAAATAGAATACTGGGCAACTGGTACCACGCAGCATGGCGGGAGTATAATTTTAGCAATCCCCCCAGTTTTCTAGACAGCTTTTTCAGACCGAATTCCCCACCGACAGAAGCCGAGACCTTATGATAAATCTTCCCTTGGGGTGCAAAAATAAGTTGATAACCTGCTTCGCGACAACGGAGGGATAAATCTACATCCTCCCCATACATCTTGAAATCTGGATGAAATCCCGCCATCTCAACAGCCAGGTCGGTTTTCATCATAAGACAACAACCCGTGATGTAGTCGGTTGTAAGTGCCTGTGTTCCAACCACATCCAGAGACTTTCGGATATGCTTATGTTCTACTGTACCTGTCCAGAGGTTGACTCGCCCCCCACCGTACCAGATCAATTGTGGATCCGAAGCATAACACATCAGCGGAGCTACAATGCCAACATTCTCAAAGCTTTCAAAGCATGCCAGCAAGGGTTCGATAAAATCTGGTTCGACTGTTGTATCGTTGTTCAGAAATATGACATACTCATACCCTTTAGTCTGAGCCCATTCCAGACCGGCATTATTGCCACCGCCAAAGAACAGGTTTGAAGACAATTCTATAATATGTGTGTCCGGAAAGTCTGACTTAATTCTTGAAACTGAATCATCACTGGAGCCATTGTCAATCACCACGGCATCTGCTGCGGGATAGGTCAATTTTTGTAAGGATTGCAAGCAATCCAGGGTATCGTCTGCCCCATTCCAATTTAAAACAAGGACACAAACTCCAGGTTCATTCATCCTGCATTACCCTGGTAATTTCTTCGCAGAAGTGCTCGATTGAGAATCGAGTTTTAAAATTTTCGATATTGTCTGGCATGGTATCTCGATCATTACCCTTAAAAAACTCCAGGATTGTCTGGCCTAATCGTTCAGGATTTTCAGGTTCAACAAGATACCCGGTTGCTCCACTTTCAACATATTCACCTAACCCCCCAACATCTGTAACAATCACTGGGCGATTCATCTGGAGGGCAATACCAACAATTCCACTTTGGGTGGCAGTACGATAGGGTAGGACAAGGACATCACAGGCTGCAAAGTAAAGTGGGACTTCTTCATCATTCACAAACTCATTTCTGAATGTGGTTGAATCAGATATCCCCTGGGATTCAATAAGATCTGAATATTTCTGGGCATCCTCATAGGCCTCACCCAGAATAAATGATTTATGTTTTCCTAGATTTTCCTGGATTGATCCAAGGGCTCGAATAAGGATATCCAGCCCTTTGTAAGGTCGAATCAGACCAAAGTAGAGAATGACGTGCTCTTGCCCCAGCCCCAACTTTTTTCTGGCTTCCGCTTTGGAATATTTTGATTTATAGATTTCATACAAGGGATGAAACAGGGTCGTAACCGCCACATCTGGATCTAGTACTTTTACATCATTGCTTACCGCCTTTGACAACGGGAAAATGTGATCAGCATTTGATAATATGCGTTTTGCCATCACTGTATCAATCAGTGATTTCTCATGCGGAATAAGATTATCCACCACAATACCCACATGAATCCCTTGCTTTCTTAGTCTTGCAGCAATGAATCCTATAAGGGGGGCAAAAAATGGATTCCAATACCGGAATATTGCCCAATCAGATTTGAAGTCACGAATCTTGCGAACCGCTCTATACCATGTAATTGGGTTTATGGAATCGATAACACGGATAGAGGGGAAGTCAGAAGCGAGTTCTCCCTGCTTGTATTCTGTTTTCCCTGGAAAAAGTAAAGCTGGGTATTGACGCGAATAATTGACAAACTGGATCTGGTGATTCTTGCTTAGCTCTTCATAGAGCAGTGCACTTAAATCTGAGATTCCCCCTCGATAAGGTGGTCCAACGCTGATTAAAGAAAGTCGCACGGCAATTTGGGATCAGTCATTCTCGCGGATGACGGGGTTCTCCTTATGGAGGGAACTGGTGATGAGTTCTCCCAGCAGTCCCATGGAGATGAACTGTCCACCGATAATGGACAACAGCATCCCGATATAAAAGATGGGACGATTATTAATCCATTGCCCGTTCCCGAAGAAGTATTGCTGTGCCCATTGGATACTCAGAAATCCAAGAATTCCAAAGCCTGCCAGAAGGAGTATCATCCCGGCCAGACCAAAAAAATGCATGGGTTTTCTCATGTACTTGCCAAGGAAAAGAACGGTGAATAAGTCTAAATATCCTGTAAAGAGTCTTTTGATTCCGTACTTAGACTCCCCGTATTTTCTGGCTCTATGCTGAACGACTTTTTCAGTACAGGAAAAGCCTCGCTGTTTGGCGAGTACGGGTATGTAGCGATGCATTTCACCATATAACTCAATATTTTTAACAACTTTGCGAGTATATGCCTTCAATCCGCAATTAAAATCATGAATGGGAATTCCAGACAGTGTAGAGACAGTAAAATTATAGAGTTTGGATGGCCATCTTTTACCTATTGGGTCATGACGAACCTTCTTCCAACCAGAAACCATATCCCAGCCTGAATCCAACACTGCAATGAGATCCAGGACTTCATTGGGATCATCCTGGAGATCGGCATCCATAGTGATGACATAACCACCCTTACAGGCTTGAAATCCCTTATTCAAAGCTGTCGCCTTGCCGTGATTTCTCTGGAATCCAATTGATTTCACCCGGGGATCCGAAGCACTCAATTCCTGCATGAGTTTGAAGGAAGTGTCCTGGCTTCCATCATCGATAAACAAAATTTCGAATTCATGTTCAGATGGCTCCAGGGCATCTCTTATTTGCGAGTAAAGTTCTACCAATGACTCTTCTTCATCATAAACCGGAATGACCAGACTGATTAGACTCAATTTACTATCCTTATTCTCTTCAAAAATGCTTTTGAAAAAGCATTTCATTAAATCTGTTGTGGTCCAACTATTTTAATCTTCCATCACTTATATTTATCTGCACGCATATAGTAAATATAGGCTTCATTAGACTTTCCAAGATACTCTAAAACATCCCCCATGTGCATTAAAACCTCAGCATTTTCCGGGTTGATTTCAAGTGAGCGGTCTATGAATTCCCGGGCTAGCTGAACGTGACCTAATTTAAAGTATATCCAACCTGCCGTATCCAGATAGGGTGCATTATGAGGATTGATGACCAGCGCTCGCTCTACAAATTCTGCCGCCATTCTCAGCGTATCTACACTGACCTCTCCCTGGGTGATGAGATAGGCATAATTGTTTAGAGCCAGATCATCCTCCATATCGATTTCAATCAACTGGAGGTAGGTGTCTAAAACCTCTTGTCTGCGTCCTGCCATTTCAAGCGTGTTCGCAATCATGTGCAAGGTCTGCTGGTCGTTGGGTCGAAGTTTTAAGGCGGAGCGTTGTGCATTCAGCGCAGCTTCATAATTGGTGGAATCACCTTTCTGTACAGCGATATCATGGAGAATGCTCCCCAGCAATCTATGCAGAAAAAAGTCATCCGGGAAGGCAGGCAAATAGCCCTCTAACAGAGATCGTGCCTGCTCTATATCATCAACATCCAGATAGGTCCAGACCAGCATGGAAACTGCATTTGCCAGTTCGGGGTGAATCTCAAGTATTTCCTGAAGGAGTGAACGAGCCGTTGTCGATTCACCTGCATCAATGAGCAGTTGACTGAGCTTGAGTTTTAACTCCCAGGTGTCTGGATATTCCTCGACAACTTGAGTCAGGTGGTCGATGGCAGCCATTTCGCCGTGCATGACCTTTACCAGGTCTGTTTTCATACTTTGGAGATCCATGGAATAAGGCGCAACTTCGATGAGTGAATCCATGAGTGCTTCTGCATCAAAAAAGCGGTTCATGCCCAGAAACAGTCTGATCTGTCTGCCAACAAGATCCGTTTTAGTTGGCATGCGTTTGATCAACTTGCTGTATAAATCGGTGATCCGATTATAGTCATTTGCCGCTAAATAGATGGCTTCTGCCCGTTGCAATGCAGCCACTCGGTCTGTATCTAGCTCCCACAACTTTATCAGGAATTCCGCTTCGCGGATGGTATCCCCAAGCGCATGGTGGATTTGAGCAGTTTGCAGAATGGCATAGTCATTATTGTATTCAATATCCAGAACCCGCTCAAAATACTTCAGCGCTTCCTTATGATTGCGGGAGAATTGCTCAATCTCGCCCAGAAGTTCCAGCGCTTCTACCTTCCTGGGTTTTAGTTCAATCACTTTTAGAAGAGATTGTCTTGCCAGCTCCTGTTTCTCTGACTGGAGATACAATCGAGCCAGGGAAAAGTGTATATCAACTGCTTCAGGGTCAAATGAAATAGCTCGCCTGTATGCAGTAATTGCTTGTTCGTATTCACCAGCAGATTCCAGATCCATACCATCCATAAAGGCATCAATCGCCCTGGTGTCATAGGTCCGAAGCGAATCACTGGCCTGCACATATGACAGGACAAGGATCATCGAAAGGATGGAAAGGAGGCAGCGCATCAGCTTGTGAGACATTGGACTAGGCGCTCTCATCTCCTGCAGCTGTAACTGGTACTTTAGGAAGTGGTTTGCCGTAGAATCTTAGAATCAGATAAAGTGTGCCGATACTCAATGCGTACAGGAATATACCTGTGATGTAGCCGGGATTGGAAATCAAACCAAGAGGAAGGAATCCAAACAAAACGGCTACCCCTCCAACGGTGAGTGCGTAAGGCAGTTGGGTCTGAACATGGTCTACATTGTCTGCCCCACTAGCCAGTGAGGATAGAATGGTAGTATCAGATATTGGAGAGCAATGATCGCCAAAAGTTGCACCACTGATAATTGCTGAGAATGTTGCCCAAAACATCACGTTATGAACATCACCTGACAATTGGATTGAAAGTGGAACGATAAGAGGGATCAGAATGGACATGGTGCCATAGGATGTCCCTGTTGCAAAACTTATGAGCGCTGCAATAAGAAAGGTCAGGGCAGGTAGTAAACCTGGTGAGATCCAATCACGGGTGTAATGTACGATAAAATCTGCGGTATGAATGTCTGTACAAACTGCTCCGAGACTCCATGCAAGGATCAATATTATAACGGCTAGAAACATGGTTCTTGCACCTTCGAACCAGCTTTCAAGTGCTGCTTTGAGTGTGAGCAGCTTCTGTCCTAAAGCCATGATTATAGCAAGGACTGTTGCTATGTAGGCTGCCCAGAGGAGCGCTTGACTAGAATTGGTGCCATCCATGATAATTAGTATTTTCTGAAGGAAGCTGGTATCCTCGGGGAAAGCGGCTGGCATACCCGTTATAACCATTCCAACCATGGTCATCACAATAACAGTCAGTACTGGAACCACGGCATTATACCAACGGTGAGGGATGTCATCAGGAATAGCATTTCGCAGCAATGAATCATCTGACAATGGTTTAGCATCGGGTCTTAATACAGCACCAGTTGTAATCACCCGGTGCTCTGCATTATACATGGGTCCGTACTCACGCTGTGATACAGCATTCATAAACACGAAAATGATAGCCAGGATTGCATAATAGCTAAAAGGAATGGAAAGCAGGAAGATGAGATAAGCATTAGTATGGATACCCAGTATTTGGAGTTGACCATCCAACAGGGACATGGCGAATACAATCCAGGTACTGATTAGCCCAACACTAGCCACGGGAGCTGCAGTTGAATCAACAATGTAACTGAGCTTCTCCCTACTGACTCTCAATTTGTCTGTAAAGGGTCGCATTGTATTACCAACCAGCAGACTGTTGGCGTAGTCATCGAAAAAGATGAAGAGTCCCATAGCAGATGTGGCGACTTGTCCACGAACCCGAGTTTTGGCAAAGCGGGCGGCAATGGATACAATACCAGCCAGGCCGCCATTCTTCTGAATAATCCCGATTAATCCTCCAAACCCAAAGGTAAAGAGCAAAATGGTAGCATGACCGGAGTCAGCAATCGTGTGGACGATATAGCCATCTAGTGATTTAAGAAAGCCATCAATTGGGTTGTACTTTAGCATAATGGTAACACCAACCCAGATGCCAGCGAATAAGGAGATCAGCATCTCTTTTGTCAGGAGAGCAAGAATAATAGCAATGAGAGGTGGCAGGATGCTTAACCAACCGGGGATTGAAGCGACATCCTGACTTTGAATGCTTCCATCAAGCCGTGAAAACTCAAGGGTGGTCTTCCCTTTGATAATGACATCAGAGCTTCCTTCCGGAGTCGTTAACATGATGGGGGCTCCAGCAAACCCATACACCATGGTAGGAGTTTCGGGAGTGGCATCAGAAAACCCGGTCCAGTGTAACTCAAATGGAACACTTGATAGAATAATGGGTGGTAGCTCGATACTTTGAGCGATACTATGAGTTGGAGCGAAAAACAGAAAGATAATTGAGACGAAAAGCAACGTGAACTTGTTTAAGCGCGTGATTTGGGCACCATCCCTTTCTCATATTTGACGACTTGATCACCACCTCGACGCTTGGCGGTGTACATGGCAGCATCTGCAGACTGTATCAGCTCTGACATGGATTCACCATCTCTTGGAAACTCAGATAAGCCAATACTGATTCTGCTTTCAACACTAATTTCATTCATTTCAAACTGATGCTCCCGTACGGCATCACAAATTCTGCGGGCACTTGCCATACAGGCTTCAGCATCTGTATTTACCATGATCACTACGAATTCCTCGCCCCCATAGCGTCCAGGGATATCACTGGTCCGAATTGAGTCACGAACAATTTGAGAGATTTCCCTTAGTACAAAATCACCCATGAGATGACCATAGGTGTCATTGACTAATTTGAATTTGTCAATATCCAGGAAGAGTACAACAAGAGAGTTCTGGTATCGACCAGCTCGTGCAAGTTCCTCCTCAAAACGTTGTTTGAGTGCACGCAGGTTATACAAGTGAGTCAGTGTGTCAATCGTTGCATAATTATTCAAACGTTCATAGAGACTAAAACGGGTAAGTGCTGCCCCGAGACTCTGGCTGATCATTTCGAAAATAGATAACTCACTCTGTTTCACGGGATACTCATCCCTGGATTCCAAGACGAGGACCCCAGGACCGTTCTTTACCTTGGAGAGAGGAAATCCGATAACCTGCTTATATGGATAGTCTTGATAGTCACCTGTATGATAGATACCCTCAGGTTTGCTTTCATGGCTGTCCTTGAAAACGAAGTATTGTCCCGTGATAATTGACCGGCTCACCAATGAGTTAAATACAGGATAACTCATTCCCTGCTGAAGACCCGTCTCATCACCTTCGATGGAATCTATGGCAAAATATTCTGGTGTATTTTCAGGATGGAGGACCAGGACGGCTCTGTCGAACTGGATGAAATATTTACCAAACCGGGAGATCTCATACAGAAAATCTGTTTTGGTCGCAGCGATGTTTAAATGCGTATTCACCTCAAGCATGACGGATAGATGATCACTCCGTCCTTTGTATTGTTCCAGTAAATTTGAGGTTACCGAGTTCGCACCGATGCTCGAGGCGACATGATTGAAAACATCAAGATTAATTGTCTCAGTGGATAGAGATTCAGGCAAAATTGAAAGTATAAATCCCGAGATATCCCCTGATTCCCCAATAGGAGATAGAATGGAGTGTTGGGACCATTTATCGGGATCCTGAGAAAATATGGCTGCATTCTCCTGATTCAGGATCAAGATACTGTCCGTACTGGAGTTTGCTTGTATCTCCTTGATGGCTGGAACTTCAGGGAGAATTGACTCAAACACATGAGATTCATTTGTGGGCAGATCCTGGAGGAGAAAAGTCTGGTCCGAGTCCTTAACAAATAGATATGCGTTAAGTTCGGGGTAAACTGAGTACAGAATGTCGATCAGATGTCTCACCTGTGTCTTAAAAAATGGTTTGGTCTCCAGGTTCACTAAATCAATATCTGTAAGTGCCATGATGGAATCTTTCCCTACTTGACTTTATGCAGCATTCTGCTCTATGAGATGCCTACTCTGAAATTCGTTATAATACGTCAATTCAGATGATTTACGCTATAGAGTTAAAGTTAAAATGAGGAGTACCAAAATCAATTGATACTCCTCATTCTTATAGGAATAAATAAGTCTGGATATTGCTCATAAATGAGCGTGGAAGATTGCTATTTGGTATCGCTTACAAGTTGTAGGGATTGGTTGTTTGAATTGATGGGTGTTGACCTGACCTGCAGCGAATCTTCGGATTCTGTCAGGCTACTATCTGTGGCTTCTGCCAGGGATTCCTGTTGAGTATTCTCAGTGTTTTGTTCACCAGTAAATCCGCGAGGACCATTGGGATTCATAGGGGCAATAGGATCAATTAACATGTTTAAACCAATGGCAACAACAAGTCCAGCAGCGATGGCATAACCAGCCACGCGCATATAGGAAGATTTGTAAAATTTTTGGAGGGGTGTTACACTATTCAGGGATTCAACCCTGCTCATAAGATTGGCTGTAAAGTCTGGGGATGCTTGTTTCTTTGGGAGTGATTGAAGATTTGTTAATACGTCTGATAATTCTTTAAAGACATGTTGACATGGAGAACAGGAAGCTAGATGTGCCTCTACCCTGGCTTTGATTTCAGTTGAAAGTGAGCCCTCCTGATAATCTGTATATTGCTCACAAATATAAATACATTCGTTATTCTGCATTTCTGTTCTTCCTCGATGTGGTGTCTAAACGCTAGCTTATTTGACTATTGAATTACTCCTTCAGATAGCTCAAAGTTTCTTGCAATTTCAAACGTGCTCTATTTACACGCGATTTGACAGTGCCCATTGGGATGTCGAGTATTGTACTTATATCTTCGTATGAAAGTTCCTGAATATCTCTCAGAATTATTATTGTTTTAAAGGGCTCTGCAAGCTGCTTGATTGCCTTCATGATTTCCTGACCTGCATAGGTATTAAAAACAATACCTTCCGTATCTTTATCAGGGTCCACAGGGGTAAACTCATTGTCCTCAAAAGACATTTCGCTCATGGTATATGTTTTACGTCGTTTCTTCTTTCGTAACTCAGAACGAGCCAGGTTTCCTGCGATGGTATAGATCCAGGTAGAAAATTTGGCAATTTCCCGATAGGCATGTTTATTTTTGTACACTTTGAGAAAGGTTTCCTGAACCAAATCCTCAGCATCTGTCATATCATGCAAAAACCGGTAGACAAAATTTACAAGTCTATCTTTATACCGATCAACCAATTCAACAAAGGCGCGATCATCATCAGCTTGGAATTCTGCGATGAGTTGTTCATCTGTTTTTATCTGATTTTCACTCATTTTATACGACTTTCGATACCCATTCAGTCAGGGCAGTTAAAGTGTTCATCGAGCCTAATCTAAACCTGATATCAATATCAGCCAGATCACAGGTGGCTATCTGCAATTCACTCATTGTATAGTTTTTAGAGAATGCACCCAGCTTGCTCAAGAAATACCAGGAAGTTGCTCCCTGACTAATCGTTTTCCTGGCCTCAGGCGGTTCTCTGAGAGCCATTAGTTGTATCAGGCAATTGTATAACATTGCCACGAGAAAGGGTAATCCTTCTTTGCCCTGGTGGTCAATTTCTACAAGAGTTTGAATGGCCATTACACGATCTCGATTGAATATGGCATCTATAAATTGTGAGACTTGTGCATTTTCTATGGCACCTGCAACACGATCAACCATAGCCCGGTCAATGGCTTGATTGGTATCATCTAAGAATAGAGAAATTTTTTCAAGTTCATTGTCGATGATGGCAAGTTCGCTACTGCTCAACTCAATAAGTCTGTAGATTGCCCCTTCATCTATCTGAAGTTTGCGTTCCTGGACCATCTCCTTGACAATTCTGGGAATGACCACAATTTCTGGACTACCCATTGGGACGACCTGAGCCGCACTTTGCATGGCATCAAGCCACTTTGCCTTACGGAAATCAGAAATAGAATAATGTACCAACACATGAGTATCAGGTGGAAGATTACTCAGCATTTCAGCTAATTTTGTTTTAACTGCATTCCCCGTATCCTGTATCTCATGTAGCATGATGAGGTTTGCAGATGAAAACAATCCACCTCCCCCCAGGAGAGAGGTCACGTCACTGGTGGCCTTAAGGTCATTCCCCCATCGCTGCACAAGATTTCCATTAGTCCCATATTGTTTCGAAAAACTATCCTGTAGGCTGGTAATAAATCTGCGATACAGATAATAGTCAGAACCCATGGCGAAATATAGAGGAGCTGCACCCCCGTTTTGGAGGGCGGAAACTATCTGGGAATAAGAAAGCTTGGCAGGCATACTAGAAATAGAATAATCCTATAATAGCAATAGTGAAACAATACCAGGCGAAGTAGTGAAACTTGCCCTTTCTCAACAGTTGAAGCAACCATTTCAGACTGAGTATTCCAACACCAAAGGAAACTACCAGACCTACGCCGAGAACGAAATATTCAGCTGAGGATATTCCGACCTCTAAAAGATCAATAAATTCAAGAGCCGTGGCGGCTACGATTAGTGGGAGGACCATAATGAAGCTAAAACGGGCAGCCTGTTCCTGTTTGATGCCAAGTGCCAGAGCCATGGTAATAGTTGACCCGGATCTAGATATTCCAGGCAGGAGAGCCAGGGCTTGAGCCAGACCAATAAGTATGGCTTGTTTCAGATTAATCGGGTTATCTGATTTTGAATAAAACCTGGTCGAAAATAGCATACATCCGGTGAGTATAAGCGCTATACTAACCATAAACGGTTGTGAAAATAAATCACTGATTTGATCTCTCAGAAATAGACCTGTTATTCCTGCAGGAAACATGGAAACAATCATAAGGATAGATAACTTAAATTCTGGATTTGTAGCGTAATCTGTGGCCCAACTGCCAGGATGTATCACGCGGGAAGCAAACACACCAAACAAATTCACGATGTCCTGCCAGAAAATCACCAGGACGGCCAGGAAAGTTCCGAGGTGAACAACCAGCTCAAATGCAATGCTGTTACCAAATGCTTCTGACCCAAGAAGTGCTTCTCCCAAGACCAGATGCCCAGAGCTGGAAACGGGTAAAAATTCTGTTAAACCCTGGATAACCGCCAGTATTGCTGCGCTTAAAACGCTCATTTCCTTATTCCTATGACTGACATCATCCGTCCTGTTACTCCCTTATCTCTACGGTGAGAAAAAAATAAATCTTCATCAGCTTTGCTGCAATATGGTAATATTTCAATCTGATCTTCAGGAATGCCCTGTCTAACGGCTGCATCAAATAAAAAGCGATTATTGTCAAATGTAAACTTATTGGATCCTTGTCTACTGCTCAAGTACTTAGCAGAAAACTTGTCTCTAAATTCCGGTCCTACCTCAAAATTATCTCGGGATAACCCTGGACCAATAGCAACATTCAGAGAAAGGGTGTTCACCTTGAACTCACGCTTCATTTTTTCAATTGTCCTGCCCAATATATTCAGCTCTGATCCCTGCCATCCTGAATGAACAGCTGCCACAAGTGGGTGGTCAGTTGACCAGATCAGAACCGGTGAACAGTCAGCGGTTAAAACCCGGAGATAAACATTCCTAACAGTAGTGATCAATGCATCCGTCTGGGTATAATCCCCTGGTGAGGTGACAGTTTCAATACCGTCCCTACTCACCTGCACTCCCTGGGCGAGACGATCACTCGAAGTCCCAAGTTCCTTAAGAAATAAATCGCGATTGGCGGATACATTTTCCAGGGTATCACCCCTGGAGGTGGACATATTCAGACTGTCAAATGGTGCCAGGCTTATGCCCCCCTGTCGCGTTGAAAATCCCAGTGATAGGTAACCAGGAATAAGCAGTTTTTGCGGTCGTAGAACCTTTATTCTTCCTCCGATGGTAACTCCATGGGTAACTCCATCTCCAGGCTATCCATGGAGAAGAATCCAGAGTTATCATAGTACCCTGTCAACTCAAAATTACGGTCTTCATAGTCCAGGAGAAAGACCAGTTCATTTGAGCGTTTGGTGTCCCCGCCCCACTGAACCTGATGCACCAACCCTTCATAATTTGGTGAATTGATCAAAACCTCCCACAGCTTATTCCCTGAGCCACCTGCATATTGAGTGGCGTCTAGAAGCATACCCATCACATCCACACCCATGAGGTCGTATTGTTCTGGTCGATGCTTAAATATCCGTAGGTATTCGTCGACATGAGATTGGCTTAAGGTTTGAAACCCAAGTCGATCCCCTGTAACAAGTGTTAACTCTGGGACGTATCGTGCATTCTTCTTTAAGATCTCTGGATCCATCCAGTTTTCGTCACCAAAAATGTGTGTAATCAGATTGTTGTGTGCGAGCTGATACAGAATGTAGGGAATACTACCATCATGAACAGGGAAGAACATACCATCGATGTGTGATAGGTTTACATCCAGTGAATCACCTCGTGTTGGACGGGATTTTCTTAAAATGGGTTTCAGTTGCTCTTCATAAATATTAGTAGAGTCACCTTCTGTGATCAATCCAGTCAAAAGAGAATCCAGTCTGAGTGAATCTTCCTGCATTTTCAGATATAATTCTTCCAGACCAATTTCCCTGATTTTACGAAAATGATTTTTACTCAAATCTTCTGGTTCGCCTACATACCAACCCTGGTACTGAATGATGCCCCCCAGCTCATCAACTCTAGTAGCAAAATTATCAGCGAGTTGCTGACCGTATTCAGTGGAGGGGGCAATAATAGCGAAGGTTTCAAGTCCCAGTGTCTGGACAGCATATTCTGCCAGCGCGATGGCTTTTCGCTCTCTGGTAGCCCGAAATTGGAATAGACCAGTTGAAAGTGTTGTGAGATGATCCTCTGTTGCAGTCGGAGCGATTATGGGGATATTGTGCCCTTCCATTACAGCAGCAGTCCCCTTTATATTCTCGTTTGTCAATGGTCCAATCTGAGCAATAATTTTAGGGTCGCCGCGTACCTCCCTGGCAATCCTGATACTCTCTGAGAGATCGCTCTCATTGTCGTAAATATGAAGATTGACTGCGGTGCTGGTACTATCCATGTAGGTCATCGCAGCAAACTTGATCCCATCCAGCATGGGCGACCCGATGGAACCGAGGGCTCCCGAAAGTGGCAGCACAACTGCGATATGCAGGGTATCAGTTTGTGTTGACCTAAAATTGTCATAGAGATGTATAGCCTTTTTTCTCAAGTCTTCATCTGTGATATAGGGCCGAAGGTTAAAAAGGATACTGATGCCATCGCCTTTGAGACCTTCACTAAGGAAACGCTCAGCCACCAACAAGGCAACAAATTGACCGGTTCGATCAATAGAGCGACCTGCCAGGGCGTGTAGGTCGTCCATATCGCAAGCATTTCCAATGAGAGATTCTGCAAAATCCCGAGCGGCTTTTCTGACTTTCTTGTTGGGGGTTGTTACAGCGGAGGAGGCAAAGTACCAGGCTGCTTCTCTGGTATCCCCCAGATCCAGGTGGATCTCACCCAGGAGGTACTCAAGATCATCGAGATACTCACTTTTTGGATAAGCCTTAGGAAATTCTCTGGCTAAGGTGAGTGCACGCTGGCTAAAACCCAATTTGTTGTAACACCTGATGCGCATGTAGGATGAGGCTGACCGCTGTGGGTTCAGTGATACTTCCTCATCAGCGAGTTCGGCAAAAATGCGTAAAGCTTCCCAGTACGCACCTTGATTATAAAGGGAGACCCCCTCCTTAAAATTGGGTCGAGCCCCAAACAAGATTAGTGGGATGAGAATTATCAATAATCGGTTTCGCATCATTACTCCACGGTTACACTCTTTGCTAAATTTCTTGGCTGATCCACATCGCACCCTCGTTCAACAGCAACATAATATGAGAGGAGCTGGAGAGGGATAACATTCAATATAGGAGCAGTAAAGGATAAGGCTGGGGGTACATACAACACATGATCCGCAATATCCTTGATTCTGGTATCCCCCTGGGTAGCCAGTGCGATGACTCGTCCGTGACGGGCTTTAACTTCCTCAATATTGCTAATGATTTTGTCATAGGTTTTATCTTGAGGCGCTATCGCTACAATGGGCATTGATTTGTCAATAAGGGCGATAGGTCCGTGTTTCATCTCAGCAGCGGGATATCCTTCAGCATGGATATAGGATATTTCCTTCAGTTTCAGTGCGCCTTCGAGTGCCACTGGAAAATTCACTCCACGTCCCAAATATAAAAAGTTGCTGGCATCTGCATAAAGTTTGGCTATTTCAGCAATCTGATCTGCCTGTTTGAGTACCCATTCAACGTTTCCTGGCAAGCGTTGCATTGCCTGGGCAATCTCATGCCCATCTGCATCACTCATACCCATAAGACGGGCCAATTTGAGTGTCAGAAGAGAAAGTACTGTCACCTGTGATGTAAATGCTTTAGTAGATGCGACTCCAATTTCGGGGCCAGCATGTATGTAAACACCAGCTTCCGTTTCCCGTGCAATTGAACTCCCGACCACATTACATATCCCCAGGACAGTGGCATCGCGATTTTTGGCTTCCTGAATGGCCGCCAGTGTATCAGCTGTCTCGCCGGATTGACTGATGGCAAACACAATAGATTTTGCATCGACCAGTGGTTCACGATATCGAAACTCACTGGCATATTCAACTTCACAAGGAACTCGGGCGAATTGCTCAAGCATCATTTCACCAATAAGTCCTGCATGCCATGAAGTTCCACAGGCGGTGAAGTAGCGCTGATCGGCATGCAAGATGGATCCGATCATATGATCGATACCACCAAGGTGAGCCGTGCCTTGTTCAGGAAGCAGGCGGCCACGCATGGCATCAAATATGGTCTGTGGTTGACTGAAAATCTCCTTGAGCATAAAATGCTCATATCCACCTTTTTCAATTTCTTCAAGATTGAAGGTGATTTTCTGAATTTTTTTATCAACGGGTTCGTCAGCCTGGGAATATGTTTTGACACCCTGGGGAGTAAGTACCCCGATTTCTTCATTATCCAGGTAGATAACATCTTTGGAGTACTTCATCACTGCAGCAACATCAGAGGCTACAAAATATTCATTATCTCCAACTGCCATGATCAGTGGAGCACCTTTACGGGTACATACAATTTTTTCAGGTTCATCGGCATGAATGATAGCCAGTCCATAGGCACCGACTACATGAGAGAGCGCTTCACGCACAGCTTGCTCAAGATTTCCATGGTAGGCTTGACTGATAAGGGCAACAATGACTTCTGTATCTGTTTCGCTACTGAATTCATACCCCCCATTTTCCAACTCATCACGAAGAATCTTGTAATTCTCGATAATTCCATTGTGGACCAGGGCGACTTTTCCATCCTGACTCTTATGGGGATGTGCGTTACTTACCGTTGGTGGTCCATGGGTTGCCCAGCGCGTGTGTCCGATAGCCACCGGGCTTGAATTTTTTTGCCTGGCCAGAAGCCCCTGCAACTCACTTACTTTCCCTGTGACTTTTTCTACAGAAAAATCTTCTTCATTCATCATGGCGATACCACAGGAGTCATATCCGCGATATTCCAAACGCTGGAGACCCTGAAGTACTACTGGGACTGCATTATTTTGACCGATATATCCAACGATACCACACATAAATTTTCTCTCTTTAAATTTCTATTTAAAAGGCGAACAGAAGTTCAATGCTATTCCCACTCGATAGTTCCAGGTGGTTTGGAGGTCACGTCATATACCACTCGATTTACCCCATTCACTGAGTTCACAATCTTACTCGAAACATCTGCAATAATCTCAAACGGTATCCTGACCCAATCGGCTGTCATACCATCGAGACTATGGACCGCTCTGATAGCCAACACGTTTTCATAGGTACGTTTATCCCCCATAACTCCAACTGTTTTGAGGGGTAAGAGAACTGTGAAAGCCTGCCAGATTTTGTCATACCACCCAGTCTCATACAGTGTATCAATAAAAATTTGATCAGCGGCTTTCAAAACCTCAAGTCGTTCGGCAGAAACTTCTCCCAGACACCTGACTGCGAGACCTGGACCTGGAAATGGGTGGCGCCCTATAATTTTTACGGGGACATTCAAAACCCGACCAACAGCGCGGACTTCATCCTTAAATAATTCCTTAAAAGGCTCAATCACCTTAAGTGACATCTTCTCAGGCAGGCCACCTACATTGTGGTGACTTTTGATGGTGACTGCGTGTCCTGTGATGGCACCACTTTCAATCACATCAGGGTAAAGTGTTCCCTGGGCCAGGAAATCAATGTCCGTGAATTGAAGGGCTACTTCTTCAAAGGATTCAATAAAGACGCGACCAATAATTTTACGTTTTTTCTCTGGTTCGGAAACACCAGCTAGCTCAGAGAGGAATGCATCGGTATAATCATGTTGATAGATTTTGATATGAGATGCTTCAAAAAGTGATTTCACTTCTTCAGTTTCGTTTGCTCTCAGTAACCCATTATTAATAAAAACAGGAATACAGTTATCCCCTATGGCTTCATGCATAAGAAAAGCGAGCACCGATGAGTCAACACCACCACTGAGCCCCAACAGCACCTTGCGATCTCCCACGGTTGCGCGGATTTCCGTTATGGCGTCTTCAATAAAGCTGGACGATGTCCAGTCTCGATTAAAGTCGGCAATCTTAAACAGAAAATTGCTGATAATGGTCTGGCCTTGAACCGTGTGATTCACTTCGGGATGGAATTGAACACCATAGAAGGGTTCGGATTGATGGACAACTGCGGCAATCAATTCGCCACTGGATCTGGCAATTATGTTAAAGTCCGGCGGTATGGTTTCAACATGGTCACCGTGACTCATCCAGACTTGAGACCCTTCACTCACACCTTCAAACAGTGGGTTAGTCTGGGGAAACTGGATCCCCATGGGTCCATACTCGCGGGTCTCACCGGGTACAACATTCCCTTGAAAATGTTTTGCCAGGATTTGGAGGCCATAACAAACCCCCAGAATTGGAATCCCAAGGTCAAATATTTCTGGATCCACCTGGGGAGCACCATCCTCAAATATACTGTTGGGACCACCAGAAAGGACCAACGCTTTGGCATCCATTTGTTTGATCTCTGCAGCTGACAGACCAGACCGCTCAATTCTGCAGTACACTTGTTCCTCACGAATACGACGTGCAATTAACTGGGTGTATTGTGATCCAAAATCCAGGATGAGGACTAATTCATGCATTATAACTTACCTCAATTTTATTGGCCAGGATCGCAGTGGATCCAAATATTCGTGGTTGGTTAATTGATAATGTAGAGGGGTGATGGATACCCAATTATCCCTGACGGCATTTTCATCCAGGTCTGGTTCCAGGTCACTGTACTCTCTAGTTCCGGAAAGCCAGTAGTAGATCCTTTTTCGCGGATCCTCTCGACGTTCTAATATCTCTTTATATGTGCCCTTGCCCTGCCTGGTAACCCGAAAGCCCTTGAAAGAAGCATAATCACCCTCTGGCACATTTACATTTAGAAGTGTACCTGCAGGTAGTCCATTTGAAAGAATTTGATCCACAAGAGTGTGGGCAACGCTAGCTGCAGCGCTAAAGTCTTTCTGTGTAAAGGAATTTAGTGAGATCGCCATGGCAGGAATATTGAGTAGTGTTCCCTCATACGCTGCAGAAACAGTTCCTGAATAGATGATATCTATACCAACATTTGCTCCCTGATTAATACCCGATATCACCAGATCCGGCCGAGGAACCAGGGCACCGTTAATTGCCAGCTTTACACAGTCAGCCGGTGTGCCACCGATGCCCCATCCATAATGTTCACCATCATGTGATATTTCAGTGACTTTTAGAGGATCTGAAATGGTTATAGCATGACCCATGGCACTCATCTCAGAGATGGGTGCAACGATGGATATGTCTGCAACTCCAGCTAACTCTGCAGCCAAGGCGGCAATACCTGACGCGTTTATCCCATCATCATTTGTAAGTAGAATTTTAGGCTTGGACATGAAGAATATCGAGTATTTCTGAAACCTGCTTTTTCAGATCATCACGGGTGACGACCATATCCAGAAAACCTTTTTCAAGGAGAAACTCTGCCCGTTGAAATCCTTCCGGTAAATCTGC
The DNA here is from genome assembly GCA_016844945.1 of Fidelibacterota bacterium. Taxonomy (GTDB): domain Bacteria; phylum Fidelibacterota; class UBA8477; order UBA8477; family JABMPR01; genus JABMPR01. The sequence continues at coordinate 67,032 of JAERTJ010000189.1, forward strand.
CCCGATTGTTTGCTTGATAACGCGTGCTCCAGCAAAGCCAATGAGAGCGCCAGGTTCTGCAATATTCACATCCCCCAGCATTGCAAAGCTTGCTGTAACCCCACCTGTGGTTGGGTCTGTCATGATTGAGATGTATGGTATTTTTGCATCAGCTAACTGGCTCAACTTGGCTGAGGTTTTTGCCATTTGCATCAAGGAGTAGGCACCTTCCATCATTCGGGCACCACCAGAGGCGGAAATTATTATTAATGGATGTTTCTTCTCTCTGGCAAGATCTGCAGCCGAAGCTAAAAGTGCGCCTACTGCTGAACCCATACTTCCACCAATAAATGAAAAGTCCATCACTGCGATTACGACAGGTTTCCCATGCATTAAGCCTTCAAAGACTTGTGCTGCATCATTTTGACCCGTTTTATTCTGTGCTGCAGACAGTTGATCGCTGTATTTCTTCTGGGCCTTGAATTTCAAGGGATCTTTAGGTTTGATGCCCTGAAAATGCTGTTTTCTGCCCTCTGCATCCAAGAGGAGATCAATATAACTTGCTGCAGGTATTCTAAAGTGATAGCCACATTTGTAGCATACATTATTGCTTTGTAAAAGTTCTGCCTTGTAAAGGATTTGTCTACAGCTTGGACACTTAACCCAGAGACCTTCTTTTATATCCTTTTGCTTAGAACTTTCGGTTTGAATATTTTTATCTTTTCGACGAAACCAACTCATTCATTTTCCTCAATAATTTACAGGTATTTACACCTTGGACATAATAACCTGCAAAGCAAGTTAGACCAATTTGTAATTCAAGAAATAGACAGACCCCTGTTAAACAATTTCCATTTTTTCATATCAATGATGAACCCTGATAGTCAGAATTGTGGAGCGACCCACTTTTTAGCCTCATATTGAGCGTTGTAAAGTGGTTCCAGGTCGTCCAAATCCATGATTCCTTCTTCAATCCTTGACTCTGCGACCCTTGCAATACTGGCAGCCGACGCATCCACTTCAAAGAATTTATCCTGAATAGTTTTCCCCTCTCCCTCTTGGAGCCAATCTCTGAATCCGCGATCTACTTTTCCAAAATAATTATCGATTCCTGGATTGGGGAGATGATCCCAGGTTTTATAGTGAAACTCAGGAGTAACGATGGCCTTCTTTTCACTCAGATCATAGTCAGCATAGTGAACGAAATTCCTGTGGGAAAAGATAACCCCCCGTACATTGCCCTCTAGGCTGTCTGCCAAACTAAAGGCCATGGCATCTGTTGTAGGAACGGGGATGAGAGGTAGCTTCCTTGACACGGCTAAAGCTTTCATGGTTGCCAGTCCAATACGTAATCCATTAAAACTTCCTGGTCCTATAGCAATCGCCAGTGCTTCTGGTTCATGTCCACTTGCGATGCAGTAGTTCAGAGCTTCCTTTAAAAAAGGAGATAATTTTTCTATGTGTATCTGTCCGCCTTCATCCTTGCGTTCAAAAAGAATGGAACCATTATGTGAAACAGCTACTGAACAGACAACGGATGAAGTGTCACAGGCAATAATCATGGTTATAAATCCAATTTTCTGGGTGACTGTATCAAAATTTCTCTCCCATTTTCATCATCTTCCAGGGCTCGAAAACTCATGCCAATGGCATCTTCAGGAATGGCTTCTGCTACTATATCAGCCCATTCGATAACCACTATAGCCTCAGATTCATAGTATTCCCAGATGCCCATATCTATCAATTCCTGACCTGCAGAAAGTCGATATGCATCAATGTGGACTATGTCCTGCTGTTTGCCGTGGTATTCATTGATATAGGTAAAAGTTGGACTCAGTGCATATTCTGTGATTTCAAAATGTGCTGTCAACCCCTGGGTAAAAGTTGTCTTACCGCTAGCCAGGTTACCACTCATTGCCAATACATCACCAGGGATCAATTGGGCTGCCAATTTCTTTGCAAGTTCAACTGTTTCCTCATGGCTATGGGTCTGTTTGTGATATTTGTAACTCATTTGGGCTCCAGGTGTGCCAGTGGGATGATCATTTCCCACATACTCAGGCCACCATGTTGATAGGTGTCAGCAAACTTATTCTGATACTTGCGATAATTGTTTGGATATAGGAAGTAGTACATCTTCTGGGCAATCGCCAGGGTATCATTCTGGATGTTTGTTGGTATGCGTAGCCTGGAAGGGCTATCGAGATACCAGGCGTCCTTCGCACTGGGCTTTAAATTACGCCCCTGTTTGAAGCGGAGATTGGTGGAAGCTTCTTTATCAGCCAGAATTTGAGTAGGCTGCTGGACGCGGACACTTCCATGATCTGAAGTAATAATGACATGAAACCCCTGTTTTGCAGCAGTTGCCAGTACTTCCTTGATCCAGGAGTTGTTAAACCAGGCTCGAACTATTTCCCTATAACTCGCTTCATTGGGTAAAATTTCACGTAGAAGCGGAGAATCAGTGCGTCGGTGAGCCAATAAATCAACCTGGTTCACGACTAGTGCTACAAATTGTTGACTCCCCCATGATTCAAATTGTTTGGTAAACTGGTTGCCATCCCGATTACTAAGAATTTTTTTGTACTTGGCTTCCGGTTTTAGAGACAGACCTGCCCGTTTTATATTTTCCTGGAGAAAATTGGCTTCATGGCGGTTCAGGCTATGCTCATCAGTCCCCTCCCACCAGTCTGGGTGAAACCGTTGCATGTCATCAGGGAATAAACCACTAAAAATTGCATTGCGGCTGTATTCAGTTGTTGTAGGTAGCAGAGAGAAATAACCATCTCTTTTTATCTGATAGTCCTGATATAGCAATGGTTCCAGAGTTAGCCACTGATCCCAACGCATACAGTCAATGATCAGCATAAGGACCTTCTTATTGTCCTCAAGGAGAGGTTTCACTGAGGAGGAAAATACATCAGGCGAAAGAGTTGGACGATCCTCGTGTGTGCCATTGACCCATGCTTCGTAATTCGATTTGACGAACCTTGTGAATAGGTCATTGGCTTCGTGTTGCTGCTGGAGTAACATTTCATCAAATCCCAGGTCAGGATAGTCATCCAGTTCCAATTCCCAGGCTGACAACTGATCATGAATGTTAATCCAATCCTGTGGAGATGGGTTTGCTTCAATTTTTATCGCGAGATCAGCAAATGCCTGCATGTATTGCCCTGACACAGCATCCTGTTTGATCTGGCGGTTTTCCAGAATTTTTATAATAGCCAGGAGTATTTGAGAAGGGTTAACCGGTTTTGTGAGGTAATCTGAAATCCGACTACCTATCGCCTCTTCCATGAGGCGTTCTTCTTCATTTTTGGTGATCATGATGATTGGGAG
>JAERTJ010000190.1 GCA_016844945.1 Fidelibacterota bacterium
TGAAGAGGTTTTGTTAAAAACAATTGCGTTTACTTCTGGATGAACAAAGGTATGAAAGGGGGAATAATAAAACGCTTCAATTTTGGCTGGTAAACTCAATTCAGAAATACCGCGAACCTTGCCTTTGACATCCACACCACCCGTTATCACACAATTCTTCAGCGTTGCGTGCTGGGTGCGTTGAATCGTCACTTTTTCCATCTGAGATAGAGCTGCCAGGCACATACCCAGACCAAAGGATTCACCCGTGTAGAAATACTCGGTATCAGGAAATCCGAACATGACCCGAAAAAAGGGGGCTTTCCCACCCATTTTTGACTTCAAGAGCCCTTTTGCAACACTGACAACATCCACCGCCTGGTAATAGAGCAAATCGCTGTTACCCATGGGGTGATTGTTGAAAAATATGAGATCCCGGGTTGCTTCTCTACGCCTGAGTTCTACTTCGACCTTTAGTGGTTGAATGGTGGCCGTGATTAATCCACTCTCAGCCTGGCCTTTCTCCACCAGCGGAATCCAGACTGAATCAACGGATATCCCTCCAGCCATGGCATCCCACATAGCCTTGATTTGCTCGAGCTGATCGGGAATAGTTATACCGGCTTGCTGAAGTCGATCCAAAACTAGCAAAAAGGTGTCGTGGGTGCTTTCCCCTGAGTTCACTTCAAGTGTTTTCAGCTTAACATTCAGACTGGCCAATGCTCCAGCAACATCCCCTACATAAAATTTTACAGCTGTTCGCTGGACATCCAGATTCTCGAAAGCGCCTACAAATGCTGTATCACTCAATTCCTTTAATCCACTGTCCCGCATTACTTCACAGAATGCGCTAAGATTGTTCAGGTATTGTGGTGATCGATATTGCAGAATCTCAGGTAGGAAAAGATCAAGGAAACCCTCATAAATTTCCTGAAAATATGAGAGAAACAATTGTGAGTGTGGCTGCTGCTGAATCAGGGCCAGAAAATGGTAGTATAGATCCAGTTTTGCTCGTGATCCCACACCACTATTCAATTGGTATAAAAGCTCATGGAACTCATGTTCTATTTGTTGGATGGAGGACAATCAGGTTTACCCAAAAACTTTTACGCTCAAAGAGCTTGGCTGTTCAATATCATGGAAAACGGCGACACCCTTTTTTACAGATTCAAACCGTGAGCTCCGTGCCTCTTTATTGGCAACAATTTGAATCTGCTGACTACCGTCTGACATTTGAGCTTTTTCCAGGCGAATGGTCAATCGATACTTCTGCCCTTCAGGATTGAATTCAATAAACAGGTGTTCATCCTTTGCGTTTTGAATCCGGACCTCACCCTTGCCGATGAATTCCCGCCAATCCCGGGGCATTTCCTTAAGATCGAAAACCGTCCGTTGGGTTTGTACAACTATTTTCAATTGTTCAATATCCGGCAGATCAACCTTATCCAGTCTGATACGTCCCAGATCATCTGTGATAAAATCCAGGCCCAGAGGTTCAATTCTGACGGGCACATTTTGAAACTTCTCCGCATCCACGGCAATCAAATGCAGATTCATGATCTGTTCATCGCTGGATTCAATGAGCCGGATGATCAGTTCACCACTTTCAGTGCTTAACACGCCTCTATTTTGATAGCGCTTCTGAGGTCTTTTTGAACTATCTGCAGCCCGTGTCAGGATTGAACTTTTACCCCGCTGAGACGAGGTCACTTGTGCATAATTGCGTGCAATTAGTGTAAATGTATTCTGTGTTTTCGGAATGATCGATTCATTCAGGTTTTGAATGAGTTCCTCTGGCAGCGAGTCAAACGTTTCATCGGCTGTTTTGAACTGCTGAACCAGGTGTTCAAACTGTTCGCGACAAAACTGGCATGATTCAAGATGGCCAGACACTTCGTGTGATATCTCATCCCCACGTACCTGATCAAGGGCACGCTTTTCCAAAATCTTTATATCAAAACAATTCTTCATAACTCTATTTATCCTCTATCACCACAGTATCGGATTTCAGAAAATCATGGTGATACTTATCCTGGAGCGCCTTGCGTCCCATTTTAATGATATACTCCAGCCGTCCTCGATGCAGACGCCAGTTGACCTCCTCCAAATCTCTGAAAGCTGATTCATTTCTGTAATCAGGTAATTTGCGTGGTGAACCATCCATTAATAGGTCTTCAAAATATTGATCTAATATTTGGCAATAGACGGTCACTTCAGACTGGGAGAGTTTCCTTTTAAGGCCATAGCGGGTATCAATTTCACTCCGATGAAATGCTTTTACATGCTGAAGAAACTCCTGCTGGTCAGATTCTGAGACCCCATCTGAGGTGCTTGATGCAGGTAGGTTTTCATAATCGCTGAGCGTTGTTGTTTGAAAACCTATTATCTGTTTCAATAATTTGAAAAGTAACGACCTGCTGATGAAATGTCTATGATCCGAATCCTGTGATAACCGATCCAGGAAGTTCAGCACATATGCAGGGAGGACGATTTGAGACCCCGATTTTCCCTCGCCAAGAAGAAGAAGCCCTCTATCCCAGGCAACCTCAGGTCGGTTCGGATGGAAATCTTGAGGGAAGGAGTACTGGTCAGATTTATCCCATTTGAAGAAATATTCATTATCGCCAAACCGATGCATTTTTACTCTGGAGTCCCGCTGTGGAACAAGTGCCAGGTTCCGATAAATCTTTGCTCCTGCCGGGTCATTCAATGCTGTCCGTTTTGCCAGACTCTGTTTGGTGTGGGCAACAACAAGTCTACGGGTCATGAACAATGCTTCATTCGCATCTTGTATGATAGCCAATTCCAGAGGTTGATAATATTCCTGCAATTGATAAAAATTATTCTGGTTATCGCGACCAAATAGCTCGGCAATTGAGTCCATGGCAAGCTTCTGAATTTCAGTGTTATCATCACCTATATATTCTGCGGAAAGCTTTCCTGCACTTCTCCTGGAAACCAGATATGCAGCTGAAAATGACGCACAAAAGCGGATGAACTGATTCATTTCTGAACGGGACAATTCAGAGTGGAGTATTTTTGAAATCAACTTTTGGAGTTGCTCAGAATTCAGCATCAGATCGCGATTTTACCCACCTTCAGAAATATTGCGGGAAAGATAGTTTCACCTCGATATGATAACAGGATTAAATGTGGCGGTCATCTGCTACAGCTCCCACGTTTCCATATTAAAGCATGGCCAGCTTATTTAATAAGCACCATTTTTATGGTCTCGGAAAAGCCCACCCCGGAGACGCGACAAAAGTAAACCCCGGCGGCAACAGCATTTCCCTGCATATCGGTACCTGACCACTCCTGAATGTAATGACCCATGGGCTGATAACCCTCTTGAAGGATAGCCACCTCAGTTCCGGTCACATCATAAACTACAACCGAAACCTCTGTTGCAGATGGAAGTGTGTAGTTTATCACAGTACTGGGGTTAAATGGATTGGGGAAATTCTGTTCCAGACGAAAAGTTGGTTGCGAAATTGGCTGATTGTCATCCACCCCAACCGTAACTCTGGCGAAATCTATGAGGAAATATTGTCTGAGCCCTGCAAAGGTGATGACATCTCGCTGCACCAGGCCAACATCAGGTGCGAAGTAATCGGCGTACTCATAGTCTGCCCCAATAAAACGATGAAAACCATAGCAGCTGTCAAAGACACCCAGAGGCGTTTCAATTGTATCATCAATTCTAATTAGTGTCATTTGTGAGTTGCCCGGATCTTCATCCTGAAATACCCAGGTTTCATTCATGAATGCTGCAAAATCGTAGAGTACCTGATCAGCGTTTTCAATCCGTGAATAAACCTGATTGCCTTCCGTTCGAAAAACATTGAGATCTTCATAGCGATACCAGGCATCAAATTCATAATATAGATTTCTACCCAGAAATGATGAATCAATGACTGTTATCACCATGGTATCAATATCACTTTCCAGTGTCCATTGTAAACCAACTGAGAGTGGAAAATAATTCATGATCTCCGGGGTCAACTCAAAGGCCCCAATTTCTGGAGCAGATCCAATAATATCTGATTCCGGGATGCTAAGCAGCGTCTCCCCATCCAGCACAAACAGGTCCGTTCCGGCATCCACGCAGGGTGAATTGAGGGTTAAGGAATAATCCATATTGCTGGTATCAGCAAAGGCTGGTTCCAAATTCAGCATCCCTGCAAGCCAGGTCACAGTACCATTATCATTCGTGGTAATCCCGGCGGCACTGTCTTGAATGGTTGAATGTGACAGGATGATCTCGCTTGGGTCATCAAAATCGGCGAAATAAACCTCTCCCCTGTTATTGCCCCAGAGAATAGTATTAACCAAAATGTAGGTGGAGCTATTGCTGTACAGTCCTGCCCCATGATGCAGAGCAAAGTTATCTGCGATGGTTACATTTGTGAGTACCGCCTCACTGCCG
>JAERTJ010000191.1 GCA_016844945.1 Fidelibacterota bacterium
GTTATGTTCATAAAGCTCTATCTTCTTCTACTTTTATAGCGATATGATTAAACACCTGATTATTCTACTCATAAGTGCGCTTTCTGTCCTGGCAGAAACCAAACCGTACTGGGTTTTCCTGGAAGCGGGTCTGGATGCAACGCCTGTAATTCTAACACCCCAGGCTGAACAACGCCTGGCTCGCAGAGGATCGATTCGTAGAGCAGGGGATCATGCGGTAAATTCGGAATATCTAAAGACATTGAGACAGGCTGGCTATCAAATCAGACGCGTTTCAAGATTTTTGAATGCTGTCAGTATTAACGTGGAGAATACTTCCAGACTTGATCAACTATCCACCTACCCATTCATCCAAGAGGTGATTCCTGTTGCTAAACGACGTCTGGACCTGAGCGACCAGCCCACATCCAATGACCTCTTATCCAGGACTTCAGAACAGGATTATGGAAATTCATATCCGCAAAACCAGATGTTGAATATCCCCCTGCTTCACGATTATGGATATGATGGGGGTGGTGTACTCATTGGTGTTTTTGATACCGGCTTTAATACAGCGCATCCCGTATTTGACAATATGCATATTATGGCCCAATACGATTTTGTTGAGCATCAAGTGGATGTTGGTGGCTATGGCTATAATCATGGGACGAATGTGCTCAGTATTTTGGGGGGGTATACACCGGGAGAACTGATTGGACCCGCCTATGGCGCATCATTCCTCCTGGCTTGCACTGAAGACCTGCGAAGTGAAACCACTGCGGAAGAGGATAACTGGGTAGCAGCTATGGAGTGGGCAGATTCTCTAGGTGTTGATATAATCACGACATCGTTGAATTATCGTGAGTTTGATGACCCCAATGACAATTACACTGCTTCCGATATGGATGGTCAGACAGCTATCATCACCCGTGCTGCTAATGTGGCTGCCTCAAGGGGTATACTTGTAGTGAATTCAGCCGGGAATGAAGGACCAGGTGAAGCAAGTATCTGGCCCCCATCTGATAGCCCCCATGTGCTTTCAGTGGGTTCGGTAAATTCAGAGGGAAATATCAGCCCATCCTCCAGTCAAGGACCCACCTATGATGGTCGCATTAAGCCAGATGTGGTTGCCAGGGGCAGCTCAACCTATCTTGCATCTGGAACAGACAGCTATGGTAGCGGAAATGGAACATCTTTTGCGGCGCCTCAGATAGCTGGACTTGCAGCCCTCCTTCTTCAAGCACATCCAGAATTAACACCTGGTATGTTGATTTCCCGGTTCCACGAGAACAGCAATCGCTCACTGAATCCAGACAACACCTATGGGTATGGAATCCCTGATCTATCTCCCCTTTTTCCAAAAATGCTTGCACCCGTAGGGGGAAATTGCATGGTTTATCCCAACCCTGGTCGCGGTGGAGAAATTCGTATGGTCCTGGAAGATGCAGTAGCAAACCTGATAGAAGAAGCCACCTTGTATGATATCCGGGGCCGATCAATGGCAATTCTCAGGGTCAAAGCAGAATCCTCTCGAGTTCTGAGGATGGATTTACCTACCAATCTACCTCTATACAGCCAACTTATGATTCTATCTGTTGACGTTGCAGGGAACCAGTATTCTGGAAAGTTTGTTTATCTTAGATAAATAGCCACCACTGGTGTGTTTCTCGCTCACTCTCCAGAACTAAATTTATAAAAAGAACGTCTTTCTTCAAATATCATCAAATGGGATAGCCTTTACGCAACCTATTCTTGACCTAACTTTTTCCTGACGTTAGTACCTGCACAGAAAAATCAGGATTACAAAATTTCTCCTTTGCTCTTCAACCCAAATCCATTGAAACTCTATGATTTCTTACAATTTAAACTCCTCCAAAAGACTTGATTTACCTGCCTTCGTCATCTATGTTCATCGACCAGTCAAGGAATAAGACTGGTTATGGATGTGGCGTCTATAAGTTTGGAGTTATATATGAGAACCGCTCGCATCCTGTTAAGTATTCCTTTATTCATTACACTTTGTTTCGCGTCCCCCCTCTCGAATACACAGGATAAAATTGATCAACAAGGTCGACCCATGTGGGAAGACAATCAGATTTCTATTAAGCTAAACCACAACATTCCGGGGCTGGATTATGGCCGCTCAAGCGATAGAACTGGGTTAAGACCCCTGGACAATCTGTTCATCATTCATTCAGTTCAAGAAATTAAACAGCGGTTCAAACAAAACCCCAAATTAATGCTACCTGGATTACCAGATCTAACCAGAATTTACCTTCTTGAAACCAGCCATGAAACCAATTTTGACTTACTACTTGCTGACCTTCAAAATACACCCGGTGTGGAATATGCAGAGCGAGTTGCCCGTCATTATTATGAGGCAATCCCAAATGATAGCCTTTATGCAGAACTAGCTCATCTGCCTCAGATCGGTGCAGAAGAAGCCTGGGACATTCACAAAGGTGAGGATGGAACCACAGAGGTCGTCATAGGTATCGTAGATAGTGGAATGGACTGGGATCACATTGATCTCGTGGACAATGTGTACAACAATTTAGGGGAAGATGCTGATGGAGATGGTCACACCATAGAATTGATTGATGGAGTGTGGGTATTTGATCCCGGTGATGAAAACGGCATAGATGATGATTTAAATGGATATGTCGATGATTTTATCGGCTGGAATATGTACGCAGATTCTGAAGGTAGTGAGAATAATGATCCCTCCGATGACCCGGGTAACTACCATGGAACACATGTAGCAGGTCTGGCGGCTGGTGTGACAAATAATGGTTCAGGAATCGCATCAATCGCCTGGAACGTAAAAATCATGGCAACCTCCCACGGTTTTGAAAATGGTGGCGGACATGTCTACAATGCCTTTCAGGGCATCATCTACCATGCAGAAAATGGTGCAGATATTATCAACAATAGTTGGGGAGGCAACTCCTACACGGAAGCTGCACAAGAGGTCATTGATTATGCTACCGGCCTGGGGTCAATCGTGATCGCTTCTGCTGGCAACAGTGGGGGAAACTATCCTCATTACCCCAGTGACTATCCCGGTGTGGTAAGTGTCGCCGCCGTTGATGTGAACGATTACAAAACCAGCTATTCAAACTATGGTGCTGGAGTTGATATCAGCTCTCCCGGTGGAGCATTTGGTGGATTATTAAGCACTTATCCTGGTGAAGATACCTACACCCAGTTATCCGGAACCTCAATGGCAGGTCCTCTGGCTGCAGGTGCACTGGCACTTTTAAAATCGTACCAGCCTGACTGGACCAACGAAGAGTTGTTGTATCAATATCTTGCGACTTCAGATAATATTGATGATTTGAATAGCACTTATTCAAATTTCCTGGGACATGGTCGTGTGAACGCTTACAGGGCTTTATCTGAGGTAGATCCAACACTCCCTGCTGATATGCGTCTCGGATTACACGATATATAC
>JAERTJ010000192.1 GCA_016844945.1 Fidelibacterota bacterium
GGTCAGTTAGAGGCGCCTGCAGACAGCGATATCAAGGATTTGGGAATATCTGGTTTTATACAAAAACCCTGGACAGCAAATGAGTTAATTGAAAGAATAGTTGAGCTCGACGGTCAATCAGGTTGATGCTATCAGCTTTCGATTGTCATTTCAGATCCTATATGGTAGAAAGTGAAGCTGATCAGGTATTGGTGGAAAAGAGAATACGCAACCGTTCGCAGTAATGATTTCCCGCATCGCAATTAGTGAGATTTGTAACTGAGTATAGGGGGCTCCCTATTTGAAAGTTATCTTTGAGATCTCAACTTAAAAAGGATAGAGATTGGGAAAAGTAACCAGAAATTGGTCTAATATAGGAATGTCAAAACAGTGGTAGAGCAAAACCAAAGAAATAAAAGAGTATTAGTTGTAGATGACGAAGAAGGAATCCGTTCGGGTTTATCTATGTTGCTTGAAATGTATGAATTTGAAGTTGAATGTGCTTCAAATGGATTATTAGCACTTCAGGCAATAAAGGAAGCCCCAGTTGATTTGGTGATTACCGATATCCTTATGCCTGATGGAGATGGATTAACTTTGATCAAGGAAATCAAATCAAATGAAGAAAATGTAAAAATTATTGCTATTACTGGCGGAGGGGACTCCAAGAATATCGGATTCTTGGAAACAGCGCATGATCTGGGGGCGGATGCTACATTAGAGAAACCTATTTCGAGTTTAGAACTCTTAGAAGCTATCAATAATCTTCTCAACTGATATAGAGTTCGCACGAAACGATGCGATTAAGTTGGGCAATTGAATAGTGAGGCTCAGAATGAACTCGGGACAGGATGTATGCATTATGACCTGTGATCCGGGTTATGGATAAATATCTTTGATCGTTCCGTAGCTACATACAAATACCCAGAAGCAAATGCAAACTCTGAGAGGTATTAAATGTTGATCATCATGATTAAATTCCTGATCAATAGGCGAAATTGAAATGAGGAAATGATTAATCCATACCAATCAGTTATTGATCTAATATGGCAGAGTAAGGATTATGATACCCCATACCCTCGTGGACACTTTGTGTAAATTATGATCAAACACAATGGAGGGTATTATGCACCCAGAAGCAGTAGAAGAATAAAGGGTTCGTTTTAAACAAACAGTTCTTGAAGTAGCAAAAGTCAGCAGTCCAACAGAAGCCTGCCGGGATTTCAATGTTGCTCGGTCAACTTTTTATGAGTGGAAAAAGAAATACGATCGGTTTGGGTGCAAAGGACGTGTCAGAAGAAAGCCTACTGCATACTCCCACCCCAAGAAAACACCCACCGAAATAGAGAATAAATCATAGAGCTCCGAAGTGAGTACCAGATGTGGGCTCTCAGAATCGTGTTTTACTTGGATCGCTATCATGGTTTTTAGATATCTGAATCAACTGTAACTCGGAACGTTCGGAAGCATGGGCTTTCCAGACTATAAAAAAAGCGGACAAGCGAACTGTTCACACGAAGCGATATGCTAAAAAGGCACCCGGGCACCATGTTCAAGTAGACGTGATGTTCTTGGCCCTTAAGGATGAAAAAGGCAAGACAGTTCATAGGCTCCAATATACTGTCGTTGATGATACGACCAGGATTAGAGCACTTCAGGTCTACCCAAAACATAATCAGGACTGTGCTATTAAGTTCATCGATTACGTTGTTGAGAAGTTTCCATTCAGGATTCATACGATCCAAACAGATAGAGGCTACGAATTCCAGGCTCGATTCCACTGGCATGTGGAAGACCTGGGCATGCAGCATCGCTTTATCAAGGCTGGGACACCTCAACTCAATGGAAAGGTGGAGCGATCTTATCGGACGGATCAGGATGAGTTCTATCAGTTGTTGACTTACAAAGATGATGTAGATTTACAGAAGAAGCTGCAGGTTTGGGAGCAGTTCTATACTTTTGATAGACCCCACATGTCACATGCAGGTAAAACGCCTTACGAAGTTATGAAATCTCTTTTATCTTAGGACTCAAAGTGTACGGCAGGGTGCGAAGTATCACACTTGATACGATTGAGGATACGGTCTTCACCTGCCTAGTAAAATCGTTGCTTGATGTCATGGGGGAGAGTTGGTGGAGCACTCAGAAACTCAGGAAAAAGCTAGAGCTGTCACATCGCCAAACCTTCCGGGAGAATTGTTTGAATCCTGCCTTGGAGGTGAGATTGGTTGAGATGCAGTATCCAAGACTCCCATGAGTCCGAAGCAGAAATACCGAATGATGAAAGACCATGCAGATCCTGAGAGCTCATAGTCTAATGTGGAAGCGATTTTTGTAATGCCCAGTGAGCTATTGCATTGAACCTTAAGTTACCCAAATGGATTAAATGGATCGCAATTGATTAAACCTGACCAACTCCAACAGCTAGTATTCAAACTTTTAGACTCCGAGCTTACCATCTCTGAGCTTAATATATTTATTCGGTATTGCGCTTCTATTGCTACAGCTCATCTCTTTTCCAGAAAGAAAAGCTGTAAGCTGAGTCATGAATTAATGAGTGCTGATACTACCCGGGTGCAGCAGGAAGCGATTACTTCTATTGCTGACCTTTTCGCTCGAGATGGCAATAACAAACTGTACAAACTAAATCACTATTATTCACCCCATGCAGACCTGATGATGGAATCTCCGGTGGAAGCATTATTCCTGACACGCAGACTCATTGTTGCTCACACCAAACAACATCTTGTTAAATCATATGCAGACAATGATCCATCAGGAGCAAGGATATATCGCAATCTTGGACTCGTGCCAAAACGCGATGAACATGTCAAGCTAGTGGATCATGGAGACAAGCAATTTTTCTTTTACTGGGACAGGATGGAAGCATTCCAATTCCCAGAGCATTTTAACCCGGATAAGCCTGCGATTGATTGGGAGGATGCCAAACGGCTTGTGGAGGATGCCAAGGTCCAAACTAAATCATTCCCTCAAATTGTCAGAAGTGTCTTAATCGCCTTGGCAGGAAAAGATGAAATAAGGCATTTTATCGGCAGGCGGGAATTATTTAAGCTTGTACATCACACCATTGGAATGAGGACTGTTTCTCTCGACGCGGAAGAAAACAGGGTGTATAACACCCATGAGGGTCACTATGGGATTACTGAATTAGACCAGGCGAAATTTCTCACCATGGTTGTGGAGAGGATACATATTGAAATTGAGAGCAGGTATGTTCGTAAAAACAAGATCGGGGAACAGGAAGCACCACTATACATGCGAATCCTCAAACCATACTTTCAAGATTTAATCATGGATGGCTTTTCTGGCAAACTTCCAGAATACCGTAAGAATACTGAATTCGGACAATTCTCGAATGTTTCCTGGAAAGTTCACAGAGGTCGGCTGGAATACTTGATTAAACTTGGCAGAGAACAATTGAAGGATCTCTTCGAGCGTGAGTTTTTGAATCCATCTTTGATGCAGGTAGAGAGATAGTAGTAAGATGAAGACATGTATGTCCATAACTATGATTGAGAGGGTGGCTTATAAGAAGGTCCAGGGGAATGATTTGGAAATCGAGCAAAAAAGGCATATGGAGTCTTGTGATTTTTGCAATGATATGTTTCAAGCCCTGGTTGAAGAATATGCGGAGGTTGAGAGACAGCTTTCCTCCATTCCAAGCGCAATGGTGAAATCTCTCGTTGATTCGTCACTGGCTGAGGCTATCCCACAAAAATTTGAACACACGGCAAGGGTTGTGGATTTTAGGTCGACAATTTCTACGAGTATTAATAGTGGTTGGCCACACACCAGAGCAGCAGACAACGCGCCTGCCCTCAAAACACCTCGATTTGAAAATTGTGGTGTGCTGACAACAAATGATGGTGATATCCTGATCAGGATCATGCGCAACAATGAAACAAAGACATTTGAATTCCATCTTATTGCTGAGGACGAGGAAAAGTACAAGAATGTACCTGTCCACATTGAACCCTTGGGAGTAGAGTGCTTAAGCGATGATTCAGGAATCGTTCAACTTGAAGGTATTGAATTACCCAGCCCGAGAGAGTTAATTATCACAGTTTCCAGTCAACGAGCGCTTTTTGACTTCAATCAGATGGCCCCGGAATGGCATGAGCTCATTGGAAAGGGTGAGATTCGCCTTGAGAATGACGAGAATGAACAACTGTTTGTGGAATTCACACCAGAAGGGCAAGCGTATCAAATGACAGTGCGACTTGAAAAAGCACAATTATCTGACGGAAGTCAGTGGATCACTGTTTCTGCTAATAAAGCAGGAATCGATCAGTATGCGCAACCCGTGCAAAAAGGTGTAGCTGTTTTCCATGAAATAAATGAAATACCCTCCCTGCGCATAAAGATATTTGGGTAGTCAAATGGCTAAGTCGATTCAAGACACGGAACGCGAATTCCAGAACCTTCAACAACTCCTAAGGAATGGTGTTACCCATCGCGGGAGGCTGGATTTATACCATCAATATTTTGGGCTCATTACAAAAGATAAAAATACTGGTCTATATTTATCATACTTCCAGGAAATCTTTGAAGACTTCTTATCTCTCTTGTCCAAAAACAATCTGAATTACAGATCGCCACAGTATTTGGATGAGCTCAAAATGGCTTGCAACACGATGTTGAATGCCGGGCTGTCAGATCCTAGTGACCCGATATTTGTGACAGCCTTGAATAGTTTGGATTACCAGCGAAGTGCCACTCGTTTCTACATCGGGGACATAGCAGGAGGCTTGGAGTGCCTGGGTCACCATTCTTCTGCCATAGATCTACAGCGTCTCACTGGG
>JAERTJ010000193.1 GCA_016844945.1 Fidelibacterota bacterium
GTGTTGCTCAGCGAACAGATCACATCATCTAGTACTAGGAATACAGGAACATATAACTGGAATGGAAAATCCAGCGATGGAAAGGAGGTAAATTCTGGCGTCTACTTTACCAGACTGGTTGGTAGAAAGATACAAAAGACAATTAAAATCACGCTCTTAAAGTAAACACATTATGGAGGGGACATGGTAATACATAAAAAAATGTATGTGATGCTTTTGATAAGTTTCTTACCCGCATCGCTATTTGGAAGCGTGGGGTGGAACACAGCAGTAACGACAAGTGCAACAATTGACGCACTGAGTGGTTACTGTTTGCAGGAGGACTATGCAGAGATGGACCTATTTGCCAATACGGATGGGTTGCATCTCCTGGCCGCCGATGATGACGGTGTCAAGTATAGGAGATACAATTCAGCTGGAACAGTACAATCAACTTCGACTCTTCGTTCAAGTGGTGAGTTTCCCAATATTATTGGTGACGATGATGATTTGTACATTCTGTATGTGGATGATGATACGCTATTTGTCGAAAAAAGCACTAACAACGGCTCAAGTTGGTCATTGAATGAGTATAGAGCGCTAGATGGGTCGAATGCTACAGGAGTGGATGTTGCTCTTAATTCAAACGGACTACACGTGGTCTATGGTGATGATGGTGACGTGCATTACAGGAGGTTAAATTCTAGCACATGGTATGACTACCAACAGATTTCGAACAACGGTTTTAGCGCAGGTAGTCCACACATAGCTTTATCTGGGTCAAGAATTCATGTTTCATGGAATGAGTACGCCTCACAATACTTTTGTTACTCAGACACAGCTAAAACAAGGGATAAAGTTAGTAGTACTTGGCAGTCAGAGCAGGCCGTCGTTGACACAAGTATAGGCGAGATGATAGTGTCAGATGGCACAGATCTTCATATGCTGTATTATATAGATGCTCCATCTATTCACAGGCTTAAACACTTAAGCAGGGGCGTCAGTTTTTCAATCTGGTCTACTGAGACAGCCATAGGATCAACAGATCTAACTAGTAGTGGAACAGTGGAAGTAGCTTCAGTTTCTACAGATGGTACTCTCCATGTTATAGCTGCGGAAGGCACCTCAGCGCTTGACCATTTTACATACAACGGTTCATCCTGGACTTCAGGGACAGAGATTACTGGCTCAACTTCTCGCAAGTGGCACGCAATGACCTCGAACTCGAATGACAAATATGTATTTTGGGCTAAAACGGGGACTTCGGTAGATACTATTGAGTATCGTCAATACGATGCAGTGCCCACGGCTCCGACTGGTATGAGCATAAGTGGTAGCACAGGTCAGAATCCCACTATCTCATGGAACGCTAACCCTGAAACCGATCTCTCAACATATTATGTTTATAGAAATGTGGTCTGGGATAGATACACTCAAACTGGATGGCAGTATAAAGCTAGCACATCCAATACCAGCTGGACTGACACAAACTTTCTGATCGGTGGGCTAACTTCGACAGCATAGTACAAAATCAAAGCAAAAGATGTTGGGAGTAATTACTCATCGTATTCCTCAACAGTATCTATAGCTGGCGCTCCAGGGATGGGTGCGAAAATCACAGCAACCCAACTACCCGAGGAGTACTATTTGTCACCAGCCTATCCGAATCCATTTAATCCAAACACCACCATCAGCTATGCGTTACCCCTTGCTTCAAATGTGAAGGTGCAGGTCTTTGATGTCGGGGGACATCTTATTTCAGAACATCAGGCTGAAAATCAGCTCGCGGGCCATTGTGAGTTCACCTGGAATGGCAGGACTAACCATGGGATGTCAGTCCCCAGTGGGCTCTACCTCATTAAAATGCAGGCAGTAGGAGTTGAAGAAAGAAATGGGTATGAAGGCGCGACACAGATTCAAACAACCCAGAAAGTGATGCTGCTTAAGTAATCCTGAGGGTTAATGTACATGTATAGCCCCAGCGTATTGGGGCTATATTTTTTTAGTTTCCACGACGTTTTCCCGATGCTGCCATAGGGCCGGACATAACACCTCTAAGTAGTTTCAATGCAATTGAATAGGCTCGGGTCCCGCATAGTTGGCAGAAAGTAGACACGGAAGAGAGAGGCTATTTTATGGATGGGACCTTCAGCCTACACCTTTCAGGCTTTGACTTGACAGGCTGGGTCGGCGCCGAGCTTGTTGAGTTGTCCCCAGGCACATCCATTACCTTGGTGATAATAGATTGGTAGTTTTAATGTTTTCTACTGAGTCTGTAAGGGGCTTGGTCTTTCTGATGATCGTCCCGTAAGCCACATCCAGGGATTTTGCCAGGTTCACTTTATTATAACCACTGTGCTTATAAAGATACTCAAACACATCTTTCTCAAACTGCTCCCTAACCTGCTTGTAGGTCATATCCTTATGAATTGCGATATACTGCTGCATGGAATCGATGAAATATTCAGCGTTGAAATCCGATTCACCCCTTTTGAAGTTGGGAAAATGAATACCACGCATGTCCCGCATGCGCTTTTTCATGGTTTGAAATGAATTTTGATTGAATTCCAGGTGCTTAAAGGTAGGGTCGCCTATCCCGGTGTGCACATAATGATAAGCAAAGAGGTTATAGTGGAAAAGATCCTGGATGTTCACCCAAGATCGGCCAGCAGTCCATTTGAAGTAATGTGTTGTTGAGATCTTTTCTATTTCTTCAGGGATATATTTGGAAATATACTCAACATATTTCTGAACCGCAAATAGCCTCGCACCAGTCAAAGGCACTCCTGCTTGCTGAAGCGACATACTCTCATCATAGCCTATTTTGTAATAATGGTATGCCTCTTGGGGTGAATCTGAGTATGTTTCAATCAATTGACCGATGAGGCCTCCAAAGGTAGGGATAGTGGAAATCACACCGTGGTTTTTGGAATACTCTAAACCAACCTTCGCAAGCTCAATTGCCTCGTCCTCTCTACCCACTGCTCGATATTCAAGAGCTAAGTTATTAAAGGTAATAGCCTTTAAATAATGGCTTTCTACAGAATCAAGAAATCCCTCAAAGAAATCAACAGCTTCTTGGGGCTTTTTCTTACCAATGAGTAGTCCATATGAATTTTTAATATTCCACACCATGTACAGCAAATTGTTCTTCTCGGCAAAGTGGAGTCCTTCCTGGTAGTATCTTTTTGCATCTGCAAATTTTCTTTGATATCGGCTAAAATTTCCAAGCCAATAAAGCGCTGTGACATGCATGACGGATAAATTGTGCTTTTCAAAATTATGAACAAATTGCCTCAACCTATTTAGGCTATTCTTCCCATCATGCTCCAATGCATGGAGTTCCAAATAAAAATTGATCATAAGCTTCAATTTGTTGGAAGGATTAAGGTTTAGTGCTTGCAAAAAGTGGACAGCAGATTGCTCTGGAGATCTCAACATTTTGTAGAAAACACCATATTCAAAATGGACATACGCGAGGACTGAGCGCATGAGCCTCTCATCGTTTTGCTTGAATAGTTTGGAACTCTCCCGAAAAGACTTGTCCAACAAAGTTATAGCTACATGAAAGTTACCTTCCAAACAGGCAATTTTAGCTTGTCCAGCTAAAAATATTGACTGTAGCACTGGTTTGTTGGCATATAGCCCGGGTTGATCACTAAAAAGTATTTTCATCTGAGTCGGGTGAATGAATCCTACTTGACTCAAGAATAGACTATACTCTTTTTCATGGAATGCCTCAAGTACTTGAGGCATTCCATTTGCATTAATAATTTCTTTTTTCAAATACTAACCATCTATTTCCCATACTTCCCAGCTTGATTGACAGCTGAGGGTTACTGACGCACTCCCTGTTGAGTCGGTCCGTACTCCAATGGCAGTAACGGTACCACCATTGAGCATCCCGATCCATGTACTATCCGTGCTAAGATATTCGAAGAGGGATGGAGAGGCAACGGTAATGGAGCAAGATTCATCAAAACTACCTTCTACATTTGCATATAAGTGTACTTCGTAGGATGAACCGTTGGTGTTGTCGGTGTACCAGTTAAAGGACACATCTTCCCCGCCAGATGCAGTGATCGGTGGGAGCGTCCCCAGTCCGTAGACAGTTCCACTGGGCACGGATGAATCGAATTCAACTGCAGTAGTGCTCTTTGCAAGTGAGTAGGAGCCGGTTGTTATAAGGGTTTCTGGGTTAGTGGGTTCGACCAGGTTGCTCTCGCATCCAATGAGCAGGATAGCAACAATGGCAAACCACAGCGCAACATGTGTTCGCTTCATACATTCTCCTTTCAATTGTGCATTCATTGCACAGTTATAAGAATGGAGAAATCTAAGAAATACTATATATATATATATCAATACAAATTATTATATTCAATATAAGAATGAATAAAGTTGAATATCGCGATGTCCTCATTTAAATTGGTTTTAGTATTTCTAAGCTTCTTGGTATTAAAAC
>JAERTJ010000194.1 GCA_016844945.1 Fidelibacterota bacterium
ACAAAAAACGCTTCAACAGAGGAAGCGAATTAACCTTAAACAGCGGCACCAGGAGGTGTCAATAACATGACTAGGAAGCCAAGGAAGTCTCTCTTAACTTTGTGTCCAAACTGTGCCAAATGTTAAAAAAACGTACAATCAGCACTAGCAATAGGATTTAATGAACTCACATGTGAGCTATTTGGTATTCCCATTATTCACTGAATTTAGAATCTATACCGAACTATCCAAGGTGTGAAAAGGGTATGGGCTCGGAACGTGGCTAAAAGATCTGTCTTATTTACCTATAGTCCCTACATGACAACAAGAAATTTGACTCCCTAAAGGGCGATATTGCATCACCCAGTGCACATATTGGTTTTGGGGTCGTTGTATATGCCTGATTTATAGCGATATAGCTGAAATGGTCTAGGGATTAAGTGTCCGTTGGAATAATAAGCAAGGTTACTCAACCAAACTGCCATCTAAGTAAAAGTGCTCTGACAATAAAGCTCCATTCTTTGACCAAGACCTATGAAACAAGTCTCTCTTTCCATTAGAGTACTTACCTTCGTATTTTTTCCCTCCATTTGAATACCACCATGACCAGGTACCCGTGCTATCCCCCTTCAGATACTCCCCACTCACTCTAACTTCACCATTCTCATACCATTCCTCATACGAACCATCAGGAACCCTACTAGAGAACGAGGTTTTGTACTTCAACTGGCCATTTTGATACCACTCTTTGATAAGTACTCGTTTGCCATCGTATAACTCCACCTTTTCAAACTGCAAATTACCGTTTTCGTACTGAGATTGAAGTTTTACTATATTTTGAGTAGCTTTGACTGTGTCAACCCATATGATAACATCACCGTCTAAGGTCATCAATGCATCCCCAACTAGAGCGCCATTAGAATATTCTATAGCGCTTGCCAGTGAGCCATCTTCATTCCAGTAGGACCACATACCGTCTTTTATTCCCTTTTCCCAACCTAATTCAGAGTATTTTTGCCACTCATTCAACTCCCACGAGCTATTCCTCTTCAGGAAGTACCCACGAATCCTTATTTGACCGGTTTCATACCATTCCTCATATGAACCAACTAAGATTCCTCCACCATCATCATTAACAAAATGTGACTTCAATTTCAGCTTCCCAGACTTGAAATATTCAGTCGTGCTTCCTATCGGAACCGAATAAACAATTTCTTTCAACAGTTCCCCATTAAGGTTGAATTGCTGCCATTTACCTGTCGGTTCACCTGTCGAATCGTATTTCGCTATACTTTGAGTATTTCCATTCTCATACCAAATTGTATGAGTCCCTTTGGGATGGCCAATCTTTGTAAAGCTGTGAATTCGGTGTGGATACCACATATGGAATGTTTCTGACTTCTTTGTTCCATCTGAGTAATACTCAATCTTATGTTCATCTCCTGAAGGGGAACATTCTAAAGATTCGAGAAGAGCACCGTTCTGATCCCAATTCTTCCAAGCACCGGTTGGAACAGAATATCCTAACTCTTCTACGAATGTGTATTCGCGTATAAATTGTTTCTTGCCGTCCTCGTGCCACCAACTCCAGCTTCCAACCAGTATATCTGATTCAGACAAAGCAGGTGTATCTTCCAAAATACCACGTATTGGTTTAGGGTTTACACGTTTACCTTCACATTTCAGTTGTCCGTTTGTGTAATGTTCAGAATAGTTCTCGATTAGCATCCCAGCAACAAATTCATTTTGTCCTCGCGGTGTACCATTATAGAGCCAGTAAGACCATTTCCCATCCTTCTTCCCATTTCGATACTGCCCTTCAGTAGTCAGGATTTGATTCTTTGTGTACTCTTTGTATACTCCTTCTAACAACCCATCACGATAAGTCGTCTCGTTCATGACTACTCCCTCAGGGTGATATTCCGTCCAAATGCTATCCATTTCACCTGAGCTGAAAAATCCAGTTACTTTCAAACTTTCAGATTCATCATACTGTTCGTATGAACCGTGGAGTGTGTCATTTATAAAATGAGCCACCTCACGTGTTGAACCAGATGAATACCTAAGTTTCGATTTCCCATTTCGTAAACCGAACTTATAGGAGGCTGTTTCTTTTAGTTGCCCGGTATCAAACCATTTGTTCCAGGTGCTATCCCTGAGATCATCACTAAAAAGACCTGCCTCCTGCAGTCTACCATCGGAATTGTAATAGGAAGCCCATCCATGTTTCTTTCCCTCTCTAAAATGTAGCTGCTCAAGTAATATCCCGTCACTATATCTCTCTTTTTGTGTTAATTGTCCATTTTCCGCAAAATATCCCCACTCTCCAGTCTTTAACCCATCTACATAGGTACCAGACATTGATAACTGTCCACTTTGCTGCCGTTCATGCACATTGCCACTATAAGGGTCTAATGAATTGGGAGAGTACACCAGACCCTCTCTTTCAACTAGAAATGTGATGTTCCAATTGTCCTTTGCACTGCTTGTTTGAAGTATGAAGAACAGTAGAAAACAGAGAAACCTAGTCATTACTCTTGCCCCCTTTCCCTTGGTTAAGTTGGATTCTTCGTTCAGCTACCTAGTTATATCAATAGTTAGCACAAAACTAATAACTTTGGCATTAATTAAAAGGTCTTGATCAGACTTATTGGAGATACTGTTCCAGGAATCATCCTCATCAATATTCAACGATATTGAACAATTTGCATCATCAGGTGCACACGCTGTTTTTGGGATTGCTTTAATTATCTATATGATAGTGAGTTATGGAGTAGCACCTAGGGATTGGGAATCCCTTGACCAGTAATCTTTTTGCACAAGATCGAGTCTGGCTCGAAGTTATGCAAACTTCTTCTTTCTATTTATCGCATTGCATTCAATAATAATATGACATACTTGCATTATAATAGCTATATTATGG